>NZ_LR131106.1:2148704-2263299 GCF_900626215.1 Corynebacterium neomassiliense
TGGTGCGGCGGCCGCCGAGATCTACACTATGTTCTTGGTCGGCAGCGTCAGGTGTGTATAGGAGGCAGGGGGGTCCTGTGGGAAGGGGGGAGTGGAGGTCATGAAACGTCTCATTTCGTGTGGGTGACCGTCGTCACAGACGTCCGGTCCGGTCGGAAGGTCATGAAGTCAGGTGACCCGGGCAGCCGGCGACATGAACACCGGCCTGCCCGGAGTGTCCGTGGTGCTTGGTGGCGGTCGGAGGTCTGGTCTCTCCGTAGGACACGGTGAGCATCATGGCGCAGGCACCGGACACGGAAATCCCGTGTTCGAGTGTTACGGCGCAACCTGTTCGAACAGCGGCGTATCGGAGGGGTGGCGCCGTTGCGCGCAGCCTGGATGCGACCATCGGCGGGGCACATGACAGTGAAGGATGCGGAAAGCACCGTAGCTTCAGCTGGGGCTTCCTCCGGGCCATCTGGAGCAACGACTGCCTGCTGTCCAGGTTCAGGGCTACCACAGTGGTGTAGACGAGGGCGGTCTCTCAGGCGACCTGCACAACCAGAACACAGGATTCTCGAGGATGGTCCTCACGAGCCTTCCACGGTCAGAATTCTGGTTTCACTCAGCGGTCCCGGTTCGGTGAACGCCGAGTCGCAGAAGTCACGCCGATCGCGGTCAACGTCGCCCCGCCTAAAACTGCCACTCCGCTCATAACAAAACCCATCACTGCTGAGAGGAGATAAGTCCTTGTGAGGGTGCTCTCGATGCTAAGTATCTTGTGTGGGTCATTCTCTGACACATGCGCGAACGGGGTCCCGTCAGTTTCCTCCAGCAAATGTGTCTGGACCACCTCGGCCTGGGAGAATGCGCTTAAGGGGCCGTCCACTGGTTGGCCGGGGAAGAATCTCCCCTCCTGGGATACGATGATGTGCTGACTGGCGAGCTCTTCCCTCCAAGAGCCCCACCCTGCCACCCCCAGAGTGAGGATAACTGCACCAGCGAGTGCGACCATGGTGCCGACCACGGGGAACGGTGGACGGTCCGGTGAACTGTGATCAGACATGGGCAACCACGAACGGTCGGGTGAATTCTCGGAAGTCATGATCACGCACTTCTTGTGGATATCGTTTGGTTCGACTGGTGCAGGTTCTCGAAATGACCTAATTCATCGGACGCAACTTTCTTAATGTAAAAACCACATGGTGCCTCATTTTTTCTGCCGCAGCGGGAAACGATAGAAGAAAAATACTATTGGCGATGTTGTTGAAAAATCCACGAAAGAGCTGCATTCATAACCGCGACCATTGAGGGTTCATGCGATTTTTTGGTACCACCTGTCTAGGTCGTGTTCTGGTCAGTGGTGCGGTTCTTCTGGTCGGGTGATTCGCCGACCGACGTCGGCAGAGAATCTTTTTTCATCTCGGACATCTCTGACTTGAAGATGCGCATCGACCTGCCCAGGGACCGTGCCGTGTCCGGCAGGCGCGAGGAGCCGAATAACAAGATGAGAACGATAACCACTATGAGCAGGTGATATGGAGAGAGTGCGCCCATGGAGAACCCCTATGCGTAGACAAGATCGTTACCTCGGACCTTACGCTGTCAGCGGGAGTATCACACCCTCCGTGGCCAACTGCGTGGGGCAACGGGCAGCCGGGGGCAGGGACGGGACCGAGTGCGTCGGGGCCGGGCGGATCCGGTGACCGACGTGGAGCTCTTAATGTCGGCATCGTACGACCGCGCACACTCCGCCACCGTTGGGTGACAGTGATCTTCGTGGGTGAGGCACCGGTGGTGCGTCCCGGAGGGTGTAGAACGCAGAGATCAGGCACCGCTGACCTGGGGTAGTGGACCCGATTGCCACGGTACAGCTGTCCGGATGGTGTCCTCCAAGCTCGTTCACCGTCGCTGTACCCGCTCTGAAGTCTCTGCGAGTAGACCACCGTTGCTCGGGTCGATCAGCGAGGTGGTGGCCGGCGTGACCCTCGGCAGGAGTCTGTTCAGATTGGACTTCGCACTCGGCGTCACTGCGTCAGTGGTGTTCGTGAAAGGGAATGGCCGACACCCCGACGCAGAACGGAGTCAGGGTCCACCTGCGGTGGGCAATCGAACAAACACTATGGGAGCACAATCCTCTGTCTGACTCTCACGGACGTGTGCTGGCAGGATTGCGGGGGACGGGCGGCCCGTCATCACCGCGGTGGAGCGTGGAGCCTGCAGGGGGCAGGTACAGGGAACCTCGTACGTGGCGGGCATCCGGGCGATCGCTCCGGGCGGCTACGGATCCGTTCGGACACGGCTTCGGATGAGTCTGAAGTCGCCGGGGGTCGACGACCGTCGGAGCAGGCTCAGGGACCGCCGGGGACCCGCCCGAGCGCTGCCGGTAACCTCGGTGGTCCGCTCGCAGTCGCAGCATTCATCGCGCTCCGACCTGGTGTGGTTCTGCCCCCGTAGAAGCTGTTTCTGGCATTCTTGTGGAACAGCATCGTCAGCGTAGGAGAGTGCACGATGTCAGAAGCTCCGCCAGTCAGCTCCTACAGGAACCGTGTTCTTGCCGGACTAATCATCCTGCTGTGGCTGAGTGTGGCCGCTCTAGGAGGGCCAAGGTTCGGTGACATAGGCGATGTCGCCACTAATGACCAGTCCTCCTTCCTTCCTGAGTCGGCTGAATCAACCGTGGTCAGCGAGAGGCTGGGGGACTTTCAAGACTCCAGATCGGCACCTGCGATAGTTGTGGTCACTTCGGACACCGACGGGGGCAGGGTCAACGCCGATTCACTGGGCGACATCCCCGCCCAGATTGCGGCCGCAGTGGACAGGGGTACCGACACGTCCGGTACAGAGGTGAGTCCCGCGATACCGTCAGAGGACGGTCAGGCGGCGCAGATCGTTGTCGTTCCCCCTGAGTCTGCGGCGTCGGCAGACGCCGTTGAAGTGCTTCGTGCCCAAATGGGATCACTTCTGCCCGAGGGGCTGCAGGCACAGGTGACCGGACCTGCGGGGTTCAGTGCAGATCTCGCGGAGGCCTTCTCCGGGATCGATGGGGTACTCCTTCTAGTGGCCGTAGCTTCTGTTCTTGTGATTCTCGTATTTGTCTACAGGTCTCCTTTTCTCCCACTTATAGTCCTGCTAAGTTCAATGGTCGCCCTGTGCGCTGCAGTTCTGGTCAACGTCGCGTTGGCCAGATCCGGAGCGGTGATGATCAACGGACAGATACAGGGAATCCTCTTCATACTTGTGATCGGTGCGGCCACTGACTACGGTCTGCTCTATACAGCGCGTTTTCGGGAGGAACTGGGCCGACACGCCGACTCCTGGACCGCAACTGCAGCAGCCATACGAGGAACCTGGCGACCAGTACTGGCTTCAGCAGCCACAGTGATTGCGGGTCTGCTATGCCTTCTCTTTTCGGATCTGGCATCAAACGCCGGCCTTGGTCCCGTGGCAGCCGTGGGGATAGCTGCAGCTTTCTTCACCTCGCTGACGTTCATTCCTGCCGTCCTCGGGCTGGCAGGAAGAAAAGCTTTCTGGCCGAAGGTACCCAGATGCACCGAACAAGATTTGGACACAAAAATAGAAATCTCTACTGAGTCAAGAAACATATGGTGGAGAATCGCTGATGTTGTGGAACGCGCTCCCCGCCGCATCGCTGCCGGGGTGGGTCTGCTGCTCGTCGCTGGCTGCGCGGGCCTGGTAGCTCTCGACGCGAATGGCGTCCCGACCAGTGACTACGTGATCGGGGACAGCGATGCCCGAGACGGGCAAACCACACTCGACACTCACTTCCCTGCAGGAACAGGTGCCCCGACCTACATTCTCGTTCCCCAGAAGTACAGTGAAACCGTCGGTGACGCGGTCGCCCGCCTGGATGGCGTCCAGTCTCTGGGTAGTGGGGACGAGTCAGACCATCCGGTGGTGGACGGACAGGTACTTCTTGAGGTCACCCTAGTTGACTCTCCGTACTCTGACGCTGCAGAAGACACTGTCCGGGAGATTCGGGACGCAGTGGGTGACTATGGTGCCAAGGTTGGGGGTACAACCGCCACGGAGCTGGATACGAAGGAGACTGCAGTCTCCGATCTGAACGTCATCATACCGGTGGTACTCCTCGTGATCACGGCCATGCTGGCCCTATTGCTCCGAGCAGTCGTGGCACCACTGGTGCTGTTGGTATCTACAGTGCTGAGCTTCGGAACAGCTCTGGGTATCGGTGCGGCAGTCTTTGTGCTTGTAGGTTTCAACGGCTCAGATCCTTCGGTGCCCCTGTACGCTTTCGTGTTTCTAGTAGCACTGGCGATAGACTACAATATCTTCCTGATGACCCGGGTCAGAGAAGAATCTATGGTGCATGGTACTCCCGCCGGTGTCCGTCGCGGTCTGGTCAGTACAGGCGGGGTGATCACCAGCGCGGGGATTGTCCTGGCGGCTACTTTCGCAGCACTGTTGGTCGTCCCGATCCAGTTCCTGGTGCAACTCGCGATTATTATTTCCGTGGGGGTGCTGATCGACACATTCCTTGTCCGTTCATTCTTGGTGCCAGCAGTCACGCAGATCCTCGGAGATCGTATCTGGTGGCCGTGGCATTTCGCTGCCACCAGCCCTCGTGATAGACAACCCGAACGGCAGTAGACCACCGTCCAGGCTACCTTTGACCTGGACATCTCACCCCACATTCTTTCCGTCAGAATTCGATCGCTATTCTGTACTCTCCGGCCGTAGAGTAAAAACGAACTGTTGAGTGTATGCTGCGTGGAAAAGTGGCTCTTCGTGTTTGGGAGTGCGTAGCTGAGCCGTGATGGGGATCCGGGGTGGGGCTCGGTGTGCCGACATGAAGAGGCCCTGGTCGGTACAGGATGAGAGTCACCACACCTTCATCTGAGGGGAACCAGGACCCTGCCGTGCACCCTACCGGCAACCTCGTCGCCGACACTTTTCACGCCGCACCGCAGAACTCGGCCCGACGATCACCGACGCCGCCGACGCGGGCACCCTCACCGTCATCAACGCCTGCCCGGTGGATGTGGTCGACGCCTGCCCGGGCTGTGCGATGCCTGGGGTGAAGTGGTTCCGCATCCGACGTCGACTCGTTGATCTGCCGGTCGTGGGTTTGCCCACCTGCCTGGACGTCCGAGGTTCCCGCTTAACCTGCACCGACCCCGCCTGCGGCAGGAAGATCTTCGAGACCTCCCTGCCGTGCGCCGACGACGGAGCGAAACTGACCCGCCGGGTGACCGGCTGGATCCTGCGACGCCTCGTCGTCGACAGGATGAGTGTCGCGGCGACCGTCAAGGCCCTCGGGGTGGGTTGGGCACTGGTCACCAACATCGCGGTCACCGCCGCCCGCGATGTTGTCTCCGCCGGTCCGTCGCACCTGGCCGGGGTGCGGATGCTCGGGGTTGCCGTGCACGTGCGGGAAGCGTACCCGCCGGCCCGGTGTGCCGTTGTCGATGGTCACCGTGCTGGTGGATCTGATCCCACTGGGCGACGGGTCAGGCCCGGCACGCCTGGTCGACATGCGGTCTTCGGCGCAGTGCGGACGTCTTGGACACCCGGGTGCAGGACCGTGAGTCGGACTTCCGGGACACCGTCGAGCTCGTGACGAGTGGCACCGGGTCACCGGAGACGGCCTCCGCCGTCGACCACGTCTTGCCGACCGCGCGGAAGGTCATGGGCTAGGTTCCATGTCGTCCACCTGACCGTAGCGAAACACACTGGGTGTCGGCAACGGTTGCGGTGTGAAACCACGTGGCCGGCGCGGGAGGAAGGATGATCTGTTGTGCAAGTACCGTCGGGCGTTGTTGGCCGGGTCGGGCTTCCTTACTGCGTGGGAGAGACAACGGCGGGAGCTGCTGTGGGACACCGATGATGTCTAGGTCGCGTTGCAGGTCACCTGGCAGTTTCTAGCAGGATCTGATCGGCGCGTACGGTCAGCCGGACAGGTCCCGGGGCAGGAAGCTGATGGGTCAGGTGGTCACCATGCTGGGTAAGGGGCTGTCTGCGGGGTTGGAGGGGTTGGTGCAGCTAGGCAGAGCTTTGTGGTGCGCAGAGCTTTGTGGTGCCGGCGGCTGGACATCGTCGCGTGATTCGACGTCGGGGTATCCGACGGGCTGGTCGAGGCCTGAATCAACGGAGGGTTGGAGCACCTGCGGGGTATCGGCCTGGGGTTCTTCGAACTTGGGTCACTACATGTTGCGGTCGATGATCCACTCAGGACAGTTGCAGGACCGGATCAACGCACTGTGAACTGCGAAGAGCCGGGAAAGTATTTGACAATTCTATACCAGGGTCGTGAAATGTCCCATACTCTGTGGCGACCGCGGTAATCATCCCTAGGCATGAGGCTATATCATCTCTGAGTACGACTCCCTATCACGCCGTTAGCGGGATAATGTGTGGGTGAACAGGACAAACAACTCCAAGTTTATGTGTCTTCCGACGGTGGGCAGGGCAGCGGCCGCCGCTTCTCTTGTATGTTCTCTCCTTATTGCGTCGTGTTCTGCTCCTCAAACTAATTACAGTGGAACAGATGATTTATTTCCGAGCATGGGGGACGAGAATATAGACATTGATAGCTATGCATTAAACCTAAAGTACCGTGAAAACGACAGATCAATTGTTGCCCGAGCACTACTTCAGGGAAGACTTACTAAGAGTAAAGTCGACAAAATAGAGCTGGACTTGCTTGGATTAACGGTAGATTCGGTGGTTGTAGATGGCGAGGAATCGGCCTTCTACAGGACTTCAAAAGATCGATATAATGCAAGCAAGCTGGTAATTACACCGAAAACACACCTGTCTGGTACCTTTACTCTGGATATTCGCTACCATGGGGTCCTCCGATCTATGATTGGCGCCGGTGGATCCCGAGAGGGATGGATGGATACACCTCACGGTTTCACAACGCTGAATCAACCAATTGGAGCCATGACGTTCGCGCCGGTAAATAATCTAGTATCAGATAAGTGGCTCTTCACGATTCACAGTGCGTTGATTCGGTCCTGAAGCTGTCCGGAGTGGATCAGTGACCTCAAGATGTAGTGGTCCAGGTTCCTGAAGCCCAGGGCGATGCCACGCAGATGCTCCAACCGGCCGTTGATGGCTTCGACCGGACCGTTGGACGCTCCGATGTCGAAGTACGCCAGGATGTCATCACGGCGGCTCCACAGTGTCCGGCCGAACTGTGCAAGCTCCTCCAGTCCGCTCGGCAGTCCCTTGCGCAGAGTGTTGATCAGGCGTTTCATCAACTTCTTTTCCTCGGTCCTGCGCGGATGCGAGTACGCGGCAATGACGTCCTGGTAGAAATCCCAGGTGACCTGCAGGGCGACGTAGTCGTCGTCGGTGTCCCACAGCAGCTCCAGGTGTTGTTTCTGCCGGTCGGTGAGATAATTCGTCCTGGTCAGCAGACTCCGGCGGTGCTTGTACAGCGGATCATCCTTCCTTCCGCGTCGCCCGGTGGTTTCCCTCTGCAGGCGTTGCCGACACCCGGTGAGCTTGTCGGCGGCCAAGTGCACGATGTGGAACGGATCCATGACCTTCCGCGCCGCCGGAAGGGCGTGGTCCACGGCCGTGGCATAGCCAGCGAACCCATCCATCGTCACCACCGACACCTGGTCACGGAACTGTTGGCCGCGTTGCTGCAGCCAGGTTCTCAGGACATCTGCGCTGCGCCGAAGGCCGCATGTCGATCAGCCGTGCCGGCCCGTGCCCATCGACCAGTGGAGTCAGGTCCACCAGCACCGTGACCATCGAGGAGGGCTCGCCGGGCCGGCGGGTGTGTTTCCACACGTGCTCGTCGACCCCGAGAATCCGCCCCCCGTCTAGATGCGCCGAGTCAGCGTAGACCAGATCACGGACGGCATCGACAGCAATCCTGTTGACCAGCTCCCAACCCACGCCCAGGGCTTTGGCGGTGGCGGACACGCTCATCCGATCGACCGCGAGGCATTGGAGGATCCAGCGGGTCACCCGGTGGGTGAGTTTTGCCCTGTCGTCAGCACAGGCCAGTGAGGGCTGGAAGATTCTCCTGGTGCACCGCGTGTTGGGACAGGTGAATCGTGGTACCCGGACGTGGAGTCGGGTGGGGAAACCTACGACCGGCAGGTCGACGAGTCGACGCTGAACATGATCCCGCTTCACCCCAGGCTCCCTGCAGTCCGGGCAGGAGTCGACCACCGCTACCGGGTCGGCGTCGATGATGGTGAAGGTGCCGGCGTCGGCAGCATCGGTAATTGTCAGGCCGAGTTCTGCGGTGCGGCAGATGGTATCGGCGACGAGGTTGCCAGTAGTGTGCATTGTAGGGTCCTGGTTCGGTCAGATGAAGGCTTCGCAACTCTCATCTTGTACCGGCCAGGGCCTCTACATGTTGTGCCACACCGGGTCCCACCCTTCAGCTATCTACGCACTCCAAACCGCGAAGAGCCGATTAACCCGCAGGGGTCTTATGTTCACCGAGTTGCGATCCACATCAGCGTGACCTACGTCTATGCTTTCACCGCCGCGATAGCTGTGGCCTTGCCCGCAAATCGTGGACAGGTAACTAAGCTGCCTCAGGTTCCTCAGCAGCAGGTTTGTTGAACAGATTCATTTCGAACTCCACCGGCGGCACATACCCCAGCGACGAGTGCAGCCGTCGTCGGTTGTAGACCACTTCAATCCAGCGGGCCACAGCCTGCCGAGCCTCGGCCCGCGTGTGCCAGGTGTACCGGTCGTAGAACTCGGTCTTCAGCGTCGCCCACACACTCTCGGCCATCGCATTGTCCCAACACACCCCGGTCCGGCCCATTGACTGCAGTACCTGCAGGTCCTGGCACACCCGGTGCATCTGTTCGCTGGTGAACTGGCACCCACGATCAGCGTGGAACACCACATCAACGGGCAGCTCACCGCGTATCGTGTGGGCCATACGCAGGGCTCGTTCCACCAGGTCAGTGTGCATGTGGGTGTCCATCGCCCAGCCGATGATCCGCCGGGAATGCGCGTCGGTGACCGCCGCCAGATACACCCAGCCTTCACCGGTGCGCAGATAGGTGATATCGGAAATCCAGCACCGGTCGAGCCCGCCTTTGTCCCAGCAACGTCGTGCCCGGTCGGGGATCGCGTGGGTGTTGACACCAGGCAGCGTGGTCACCGGGGAGAACTTCTTGGGACTGATCCCCTCCAAGCCCTGGCGCAGCATCGACTTCGCCACGGTCTTGCGGTCAACGACCGTCCCCTCACGAGCCAGCTGGGCATGCACCCGGGGAGCGCCGTAGACCTCGTCGGACTCGGTGAACACCGTCCGGACCTTCGCGTCGAGGTCGTCGCGCTCACGGCGTCTGGGCGATGGTTCTCTCGCTTGCCTGGCCGCCCAGGCATAGAACCCAGACCGGGACACTCCCAGCAGGCGGGCCATACGGGTGACCTCGTAATTCGCCTTCTCCTGCGCCATCAGTTCGAACCGTTCGTCGGTGGCTGCTTGGCAGCGAAGAAGGCTGCTGCTTTTCCCAGAAACTCATTGTCCTTGTGCAGATCAGCGACCTGGCGGCGCAGTCGTTTGAGTTCGGCGCGTTCATCCAGGTCCAGCTCACCGGTGGGTTCACCGGCGTCTTTAGCGCGTTCGGTGGCGACCCACTTGCCCAAGGTCTGGGCACCGACGCCGAGTTCGCGGGCGACTTCGGCGATGGTGCGTCCGGTGTCGATCACCAGTCGGGCGGCTTCGTGTTTGTATTCCGGGCTGAAGTTTCGCCGTGGTCGCCGGCCAGCGGTGTTGTCGGTCATGGTGACATCCTCTCGTGCGGGACGGATCCCGCTAAATCGGGTGTCCACTCAACGAGGGTAGGGCCACTGCCAATATAGGCAGAAGAGCGAGAGCGTGACTGCACTTGCCATCCTGACTAACCGTGAGATCTGCCGACGCACGAGCTTCGCCCAGCTGTTCGTCGACCGGGTAGCGGTGACGTGCCCGGCAGGTGCAGTACTGTCGGCCGGTCTCGATGAATTACAGTGAGGTTGACGCCCGTATCTCGCGGACAGCGAAGTACTCGGACTGTTTCCAAGTGTGCGGTACGTCAACGACAGTGCTCCTGGCGATGAACGGATTTGTCTGCGTGAGGCTTGAAGTTTCTGATTCAGACGAGATGGCGGCGATCTTTCTGTACTGGTGGTCTACAGTGGTAGCGTCAATTCTGCAATTACATCAGCAGAGGAGTCTCATTCGGCTGTAGGGTAGATGGACCTCCCCATGGTGGTCTCGGATAACACCAGGATCCGTGGTAAGTCCCCTGGGGGTTCGTGAATACCATGTCATATGAGCAGCTTCGTGGAGAGCAAATGTCGATGATGATCCGTGACTCGGTGTCCGTCGTGCTCGGTGCTGCTATTCGTGCTGAATGACCCCTCCCCAAGACTTTCTGATGGGCCTTCCTTCTCGACTTCTCGAACACACGCTCATCCTCGGCGTATCCTGTCCCCGCACGGTACGTCGACCACTTCTGACGCTCACTAAGAAGATCAGAGCAGGAGAGGTTCCGCCACGCCGGTGTCACTTTTCCCCCGTCACAGCCGCCATATTCTTCGCGTATTTTCCACGAGTTTTTTTGCGGGTGGGGCCGACTCCCGCCGCAGTCACTGACCCCTGTCCCCGGTACAGCGCCGAACTGACGGTCGTGGTGGGTGTTGGGCTGCCGGCGCGGTCGGCGTGTGTGCGGTCATCGGCGTCATTTTTACCGGCCTGCTGTATTTCGGCGCCTACCTTTTTGGTGAGAAGCTCGGAGCCCTGGCCGAGAGACAGGATTCTGGCCGGTGTGAGGCGGAGGGGCAGGGTCTGGTCTACGACAGGATCCACCGCACTGTCGCGGACGGGCAGTTCGTCCTCACGCACTCGGAAGGGTCAGTGGCCGGGGTGCGTCATTCCTATGCGGAGCTCTGGCATCTCAGTGACGGTGTGCTCACCGAGATGTGGGACGCCGTCACCGAGGTACCCGCCGATGCTGAGGCCCTGCACGACCACGGCATCTTCTGACCTGGTTTCCTGACCCCGCTCCCCGTGCCCCTGTGGGTTATTTTTTTACGGAGTAGAGGCGTTTGTTGACGAACTCGTCGATACCCAACGGGCCGAGTTCACGACCGTACCCGGAGCGTTTCACCCCGCCGAACGGCATCCCCTCAGTCTCCGGGGCGGACTGGTTGACCCCGGTCATCCCGGCGTCGAGTCCCTCGGCGAACGCCTCGGCCCGGCCCGGTTCCACCGCGAACACCGTCGACCCCAGCCCGTACTGGGTGTTGTTGGCCAGGGCCAGGGCCTCGGCGTCCGAACCTGCCCGGTACACGGTGACGACCGGGCCGAAGAACTCCTCGTAGTAGATCTGCGAACCCACCGGAATCCCGGTGACCACCGCCGGGGAGACGTAGAACCCGTCGGCGAACGCGCCGCCGACCCGGGTGCCGCCGACATGCACCGTCGCCCTGGCGGCGACGGCCCGGTCAAGCTGGTCGAGCAGGCCCTGCGCCGCCCGCTGCGACGGCAGCGGACCGTAGGCGCGCCCGGCGGTGTAGTCACTGATCTGCGCGGGATCGCGGGGGCTGAGCCCGGAGACGATGTCGACGGCGGCGTCGACGAACCGGTCGTAGATGTCGTCGGCGACGATGATGCGCTTGTTGGAGTTGCAGGCCTGTCCGGTGTTCTCCAGGCGTACGGCCACCGCGTCGGCGGCGGCGGCGTGCACGTCCGTGGTCGACAGGATGACGTAGGGGTCGGATCCGCCGAGTTCGAGGACGGCTTTGGTCAGCGCGGCGCCGGCCTGGGCGGCGATCGCGGCGCCGGCGCGTTCCGACCCGGTCAGTGACACCCCCTGGACCCGGGGGTCGTTGATGACGGTGCTGATCTGGTCGTGGGTGGCGAAGATGTTGGTGTACACCGCTTCGGGGTGGCCGGTGTCGCGTAGGGCCTGGTGGATGATCTTCTCGATGGCCAGGGCGCAGCCGGGGACGGATTCGGCGTGTTTGAGCACGATGGTGTTGCCGGCGACGAGGTTGGGGGCGACGAACCGGGCGATCTGGTAGTAGGGGTAGTTCCACGGCATGATGCCCAGCAGGACGCCGACGGGGCGGTGCTGGATGACGGTGCGGGAGGTGTCGGAGTCGTCGAGGACCCGGTCGGCGCAGAGGGAGGGGCCGTTGTCGGCGTAGTAGGTGAAGATGTCGGCGGAGAATTCCGCTTCGCCGACGGCTTCGCCGAGGGGATTGCCCATTTCGGCGGTGGCGGTGGCGGCGAGTTCCCGGGCGTGTCGGCGCAGCAGGTCGGCGATGCGGGCGGCCACGGCGGCGCGGTGGGTGACGGGGGTGGCCCGCCAGGTTGCTGCGGCTGCCGCGGCGGTGTCGAGGATGCCGGCCAGTTCGGTGTCGGTGAGGTGGGGGTAGGTGGCGGTGGTGGTGCCGGTGGCGGGGTTGACGGCCCGGTACACCGGCCCAGACGACGCAGACGGCCCAGACGACGCAGAGGCAGCGGAGGTGGTGGAGGCGGTGGAAGGGGAATGGGTGGTCATGGTTACTCCTCAGAATCGGTGGATGTGACGTGGTTGACGTGGCTGACGTGGTTGCCGGTATCGGCAGGACTGGCAGGGCTGGCAGGGCCGGCACCGGTGGGCGGTGCGGATACCGGGGACACCACCAGTTCGGTGACCGGGCGGTCGGGAACCTCTTCACGGGAGGACCCGGCGCCCCCGGCGTCCCCGGTGGCGGAATCCGCCTCCGACCGCGAGTGACAGTGCAGGAGTGTCTCTCCCCGGAAGAATGACGGGTCACGGAGCCTCACCCAGAGCATCACCACGACACCGAGGATGAGGACGCCCGCACCGAGGATGAAGACCATCCCCACACCGCCGATGGACGACCCCGAACCGTAGGACGGGTCGAGGGAGTCGACGGCGGTGTAGAAGAACATCACCAGCAGTACCAGGCCTCCGGCCAGCGGGAACAGGAACATGAAGAGCATGTTGCGCAGGGAGTCGAACATCTCGTGGCGGAAGTACCAGACGCAGGCGACGGCGGTGATCCCGTAGTAGAAGCAGATCATCAGACCCAGTGCGCTGATCGTGTCCCACAGGGCGTTCTCACTGACGAGACGGGTGACGGTGTAGAAGGTTCCGGCGGCGGCCGCGGAGATCACTGTGGCGGTGGACGGGGTACGGAACCTGGGGCTGATCTTCGCGAAGGACGGTGGCAGGGCCTTGTAGTAGCCCATCGCCAGCAGCGTCCGGGACGGGGAGATCATGGTCGACTGCAGGGAGGCGAAGGAGGAGCTGAGTATCGCCAGGGACATGAGGATGCCCCACTTGCCGAGCACCGGGTCGGCCAGTGCGGCGAAGATGGACTCCTGGTTGTCGGGGTTTCCGGCGCCGAGGCCCCCGGTTCCGGTTCCGGCCCAGGCGATGACGCCGACCGCGCAGAGTGCGTAGACCGCCATGATGACGAGGACGACGATGGTGGAGGCCCTGCCTGCGGTGCGTCGGGGGTCCTTCGTCTCCTCGTTCATCGTGAGGGTGGCGTCCCAGCCCCAGAACATGAAGATCGACAGTGAGACTCCGGCGGCGACGGTGGAGAAGGAGCCCGTGGCGTCCATGTCGAAGGGGTTGAACCAGGAGAGCTCAACGTCGGTGGGGTCGAAGCTGGTGCCCTTGTCCGCCTGGGCGAGGGCGACGACGGCGAAGCCCGTGAGTACGACGAGCTGGAAGCCGACGAGCCAGTACTGCAGGTTCTTCGTGGATTCGACTCCCCGGTAGGCCACCCACGCCGCCACGGTGATGAAGACGAGGGTGGTGGGGATGTTGATCCACAGGTTCGTCGTGAGGTCGGCGATGTCCGGGTTGTCGAACACCTGGGACAGCAGCAGGTAGAAGAAGTCGACGGCCACGGCGGCGAGGTTGGACAGGACGATGACGGTCGCTGTGACGAGTCCCCATCCTCCCATCCAGCCGACCCACGGGTTGAAGGCTTTCGTCGCCCAGGTGAAGGAGGTGCCGGAGTCCGGGACGCGGTTGTTGAGTTCCCGGTAGCCGAAGGCGATGAGCAGCATGGGCAGGAAGCCGAGCAGCAGGATGCCGGGCACCTGGGTGCCGACTTCGGAGATGGTGGGGCCGAGCCCGGAGGTCAGGGTGTAGGCGGGGGCGATACAGGAGATGCCGACGACGACGGCACCGAGGACGCCGATCTTGCCGGCGGCGAGACCTTTTCCGTTGTCACTCACTGTCACTCCTGTTCGCAGGGTGTGTGTAGTCGGCGGGGATGACCACGACCGGTACCGGGGTGGTGCGCATCATTTTCGTGGCGGTCTTGCCGAGGAAGAGGTGTCCGTGGGCGGCCAGGCGGGAGGACGCCACGAGCACGATCTCGTCGTCCCTCCAGTCGAGTTCGTGCAGGGCGTCGGTGACCGAGCGTCCGGTGGCGATGACGGTGGTGGCCGTGCCTGCCGAGACCATGTCGGCGGCTTCGGCTGCGAGGCGTCCGGTGGCTTCGCTGTACACCTCGTTGATGACCTGCATGTTGATCGCGGCGGTGTCGACGGTCGGGTCGGTGTCTCCGTCGGGTTCGTCGACCATGACGAGGGAGACCAGGCGCAGCGGGATGTCGCGGTCGCGGGCGGTCTCCAGTCCGACGGCGATGACGTCGGTTCCTCCGGGGCGTCCTCCGAACATGGTGGTGACCCGGCCCAACGGGCCGGTGAAGCTGTAGCCGGTGGGTGCCAGGGCGACGGGGACGGGGGAGGCGTGCAGAAGGGTCGACGCCATGGGTCCGAGGCGATGGCGGCGCAGCAGGCCGCCGGAGCGGGCCCCGATGACCAGCAGTCCGGCGTCGAGGGTCCGGGCGGCGGCGAGCAGGCCTTCGGCGGCGTCCACGGCGCGGACGAGGTGTCCGGAGGCGGTGACGTCGGCGGGCACCGTGCCCAGGGCGTCGGTGAGCCACTGTTCGAGCTGGCTGGTGAGGATGTCGTCATAGCTGCGGTCGTACCCGTGGGCGGGGGAGTAGCCGGTGTCCTCGGGGGCGACGAGCACGAGGTGGAGGTTGAGGTTCTGCCGGCGGGCGACGGCGATTCCCAGTGACAGGGCGTCCCTGCCGGTGGCGGTGGCAGAGTACCCGACGACGACGGGGGCACGGTGGCGGGTCTGTGACGGACCGGTCATGAGTACTGCCTGTCGCCCTGCCCGGCATGCAGCCCGGCATGCTGCCCGGTGTGCTGTACGGCATCCTGCGCGGCGAGGACGGCCAGGGCCGCTGCCTCACCCTGGCGCACGGCGCCGTCGACGTGCTGGTAACCCTCGGCGGCGATGTCGGAGCAGGCGTAGTGCACCGGTCCGGTGGGCCGGTTCTGGAGGTGGCCCCACCGGTGAAGGCCGCCGAGATCGTAGCTGGTGGCGTAGGCGCCGCGGGTCCATTCCTCGGCCGCCATGTCGGACAGGTAGAAAGCCACCGGTTCCATGGTCTGCGGTCCCAGGTACTCGGCCATGGCGGACAGGATCCGGTGACGTCGCTCCTCTTCCGGGAGTGCCCACATCTGTTCTGCGTTCACGTCGGAGACGAATCCGACGAGGGTGCCGAAGGGGTCCTCGGCGGTGGTCCCGTCCGGACCGTAGGGACCGTAGTTCGTGTTGTCGTAGACCTCCTGCACCAGGCGTCCTCCGCCGAAAGCTGTGCCGGACAGGCCCGCCTCCCGCCAGAAGGGGGTGTCGTAGACGGCGTGGACCTTGATGACGAGTCCCATGGAGATGTGCTGGTGGGCGATGTGCTGTTCGCGTGGCAGCGGGGGCACGAAGCGGATCCGGTTGTAGAGGTTCGGGGGTACCGCGAGCACCGCGTCGGTGGCGTGGACGGTGACCTCGCCGTCGGGCCCGGTGGCGTGGACGGTGACTGAACCGCTGCTGCCGTTGCCGCTGACGCCGTCGCGTACGTCCGCGGGGATGCCGTTGAGAGGGTCGGCGGTGTCCGGGTCGACGTCATGCCAGTCGATCTGGTGTGCCGGGGTCTCCAGGAGGATGCGCCCTCCCAGTTCGCGGATCTTCTCCGCGAGCCGGACGGAAACTGTCTGCATTCCGCCGATGACGCGTCGGTCGAGGATGAAGTTCTCGTCGACGAGGTTGGAGAAGGAACCGGCGGAGGCTGCCATGAGCACCGCCTGCAGGGTGGAGAAGGCGTAGGAGGGTTTGGTGAGCATCCCGGAGGCGACGTAGATGGACACGTTGTCGATGGCTTCCCGGTCGTCGGAGTGCCGGTGCAGCCAGGTGCGGAAGGCGACTGTGTCGAGTTCCTCGGCGCGGGCCGCCGCCCACGGGGTTTCGGCACCGACCTCTTCGGCGAGGTCGTCCATGAGGGCGATGAGCTTCTCCGTCTCCTCCCGGGTGTGGTCGGAGACGGGGAGCCGGTCGCCGGTGTAGGTGTGGCGGGTGCCGTCGGGTGAGATGTAGACGGACTGTCCGTCGCGGTACCGGGGGAAGGTCTCCAGTCCCAGTTCGTCGACGAGTGCGCTGAGGCGGGTCTGGTCGGGGGAGATCCACTGTCCGCCGATCTCGATGAAGTGTTCCCGGCCACGGTCGTCGAGGACTGTCCCGTTCCAGGTGCGTCCGCCGACACGGTTCCGGGCTTCGATGACGGTGACTCTTCTTCCTGCTTTCGCCAGCGTGTATGCGGCGGTGAGTCCTGCGGGGCCGGCTCCGATGACGACGACGTCGGTGATCTCGGTGACGTCGGTCGCCGTTTCTGCGGCTGGTGCTGCGGTGGTGGCCATGTACGACTTTCCTCTCTAAAAAGAACGGCATTCGTTTGTTGGAGGACTGTACAGTTCCGACAGGCGCATGGGGAGGGTTCCTCTGTAAAATCCTTGTGACATGAACCGACGCCCCCGCTCCCCGTCCTCCGACCCCGGTGTCCGCCGCCGCGCCGGTCGTCCGGCGAAACCTCTTCTCAGCGGGGGACTCATCGCAGACGCGGCCCTGGACATCGTCACGGCGGACGGTATCGACGGGCTGACGATGAAGACACTCGCAGGCCGTCTGGGGGTGTCGGTGTCCTCCCTCTACAACCACATCGCCAACAAGGCTGAACTGCTCGCCTCGGTGCAGGACGCCGTCATGTCCCGGGTGGACGCGCAGGGTTTCACGGACGTCGGGGCGGCCGCGCCGGAGGAGAGGGCCGTCCGGCTCGCCGAGGCCCTGCGCCACTGGTCCCGGTCGTACCGGCAGGTGTTCGCCGACTACCCCTCGCTCGTCCCCCTGATAGCCACGATGCCGGTGACCGGTGCGCCGGAGACCCGCAGGATGTACGACACCGTGGCGGCCGGACTGCTCGCCGCAGGCGTCCCCTCTGCCCGGGTGGTTCCGGTGATCGTCGCCTTCGAGTCCTTCCTCTACGGTTCGGCGATGGACGCGCACGCCCCGGCCGGGATCTTCAGTTCCGCACCGGAGGAGTCCGACGCCCCGACCTTCCGCGCGGTGGTGGAGGCGTTCACCGCCGGCGGGGAAACGGAGGCGTTCACCGCCGGCGGGGAAACGGAGGCGTTCACCGCCGGCGGGGAAACGGAGGCGTTCACCGCCGGCGGGGAAACGGAGGCGTTCACCGCCGGCGCGGGCGGAGGGGATGATGCGGTTCCGCCGCGCTCCGGCGTCCCCAACCCCTACGCTGACCTGCCGTTCGAGTGGGGGTTGGACGCCCTGGTCGCCCGTACCCTCACGCTTCTGGGCTGACCGGACAGGCCCGGCCTCAGCGCCGCGTCACCGTCACCAGCAGCAGCTCCGCCCGCACCACAGGATCGTCCAGGTCGACCTCGCAGGCTTCGGCGATCCGGTTCAGCCTGGTCCTCACCGTGTGCCGGTGCACTCCCAGGGTCTCCGCCGTCGCCGCCGCCTTTCCGCCGGACCGCAGCCAGGTCTCCAGTGTCTGCATCAGCTCCCTCCCCTCCTCCGGGCTGCGTCCGGCGGCGGTGATCCTGTCCACCGTCTCCGAGGCGCGCAGGTCCAGGGCCTCGCGCACCGCCGGCCGGTCCAGCCAGTCGGTGCCCGCACCGTAGGGGCCGACGACCGACCCGGGGGTCAGCGTCCTGGCGGCGGTTTCCAGACGCCTCACCCGTTCCAGTGTCAGTTTCTCCCATTCCACCGGTTCCCCCACCGCGATGCGCACCCGTGGGCGTGCGGTTCCGAAGGTGCCGGCGATGTCCTCCACCGCCCGTGAGCCGCGGAAGAGGAAAACTGCGGTGGATGTCTCCAGCCTGGTGGTGACGAGGTGGCGTCCTCCCCGGGCGGTGGTGCGGTCCGCCTCCGCCCGGGCCTTGTCCAGGTCGGCGACCCTGTCTGCGGCGACGACGGTGGGGCGCACCAGTCCGTCGCCGTCGGCGGCCTGGTCGAGGATCTGTCCCCCTGAGGTTCCGGACCCTCCGAGACCCAGGTGGAGCCGCAGGGCCAGGGAGTTCAGTTCGGTACGCTCCCGTCGCAGGTAGGCGGGCCGTTGCAGCAGGATGTCAGCCAGTCCGGCGGCGTGTTTGAGCACGGAACGGTCGTGGGTGGTGAACGGGTGGTCGGCGAGCACGGTGATGAAGTGCACCCGTTCACCCTGGAGGGTCATGCGCTGGGTGATCCGCCACAGGTCAGGACGCCCCGGGCCGCGGGACACCCGGTGGTCGGCGCTGCTGTGGTTGTTCAGCGCGGCGTTCTTCGCGGCGTCCACCGCGCACAGTCGCACACCGTCGGCGGTCGTCCGGTCGCACCGTCCCTGGACGCGGCCGTCGTTGTCGGTGACTGCCACGGCCGCCGCGAGGTGGGAGGCGGTGTCGGTGATCAGGGCGGTGACGCCTCCCCGTACGGCGGCGGTGGAGAGCTGCTCCTGGGTGCTGATCAGGTGTTCCTGGTCCAGTCGGGCACGGCGGGTCCTCTCTGCCTGGACGGTGTTGAGGATGGAGATGAAGGCGGTGCTGCGGGGGACCTCGAACAGGGCGACACCCCGGTGGCGGGCGGCGTCGACCAGTTCGGGGGGGACGCGGGGGTAGAACAGTCCGGTTCCGAAGCCGACTGCGGTGACCTCCGCGTCGGCCAGCCGGTCGATGTATGCGGGGAAGGGACCGTGCTCCCGGGACAGTGCCACCCCGACGGTCAGGACGACGGCCTGCGGGGCGAGAAACTCCCCCGGATCGGTGAGTTCCGTGGGCTGGACCACGGTAAATCCCCGGTCGGGGGTGGCCGGCACGAGGGGGCGCAGATCGAGATTGTGCTGTGCGTACAACCAGGGCAGCCGGAGGGTGGGCAGATCATCGGGCATGGACTGACTGTACAAAATCAGAGGACATCTTCGACAGTCGGGCCATGAGCAGGAACACATCCTGTCAACCATCATGATCTGCGGTACCGCACCGGTGTATCCATCCCGGTGACCGTCCGGTGAACGCCGGCGGTCCCCCTGGTGAATCCGGTCCGGGGCACCGGCTGAAACCGCGGCAGCACATCGATCACCATCGATCAACACCGCTGAACACCGCTGAACATGAGGAGCATTCCATGACCGACCTCACCGATCTGACCACCCGCCTCCCGCAGGAACGGAAGATCGTCACCGACCAGCTGCCCGGACCGGCGTCCGCCGCCCTGGCCGCCCGTACCTCCGCCTCCGTGGCCCGTGGCATCGCCCCGGCACTCAAGGCGTACATCGTCGACGCCGACGGTGGCGTCCTCGTCGACGCCGACGGCAACTCCTTCATCGACTTCGCGTCCGGTATCGCCGTGACCAGCGTCGGCGCGTCCAACCCCGCAGTTGTCGAAGCGGTCCGTGAGGCGGTGGGACACTTCACCCACACCAACTTCACCACCTCCCCGTACGAGGCCTACACCGCTGTCGCCGAGAAGCTCAACGAGATCACCCCGGGTGACCACGAGAAGCGGACCGTGCTGCTGAACTCCGGCGCCGAGGCAGTCGAGAACGCGGTGAAGATCGCCAGGAACTACACCGGCCGCAACGCGGTCGTCGTGATGGACCGGGCATACCACGGCCGTACGAACCTCACGATGGCCATGACCGCCAAGAACGTCCCCTACAAGGACGGCTTCGGCCCCTTCGCCTCCGAGGTCTACCGTGCACCGATGAGCTACCCGCTGCACGACGGTCTCACCGGCCCGGAGGCCGCGGAGAAGACCATCTGGCAGATGGAGAAGGAGATCGGCGCCGACAACCTCGCCTGCGTCGTCATCGAGCCGATCCAGGGCGAGGGTGGATTCGTCGTCCCGGCCGAGGGCTTCCTCCCCGCGATCGCCGAATGGTGCCGTGCCAACGGTGTCGTCTTCATCGCCGACGAGATCCAGGCGGGCATGTGCCGCACCGGTGACTGGTTCGCGGTCAACCACGAGAACGTCATCCCGGACGTCATGACCACCGCAAAGGGCATCGCCGGCGGTATGCCGCTGTCCGCGGTCACCGGCCGCGCAGAGATCATGGACGCCCCCGGCCCCGGTTCCCTCGGCGGCACCTACGCCGGCTCCCCGGTGGCCTGCGCCGCAGCCCTCGCCGCCCTCGGCCAGATGGAGGAGCTCGACCTCGCCGGCCGGGCCCGCGGAATTGAGACGGTCGTCCGCGAGATCCTCGAGCCGCTCGTCACCGAGACCGGCGGCCGGGTCGCCGAGGTCCGTGGCCGTGGCGCCATGCTCGCCCTGGAGTTCGTCGACGCCGACGGCCACGCCGACGGTGCGACCGTGAAGAAGATCGTCGCCGACTGCCAGGCCGCCGGCCTGCTGACCCTGACCTGCGGTCTCAACGGCAATGTCATCCGCCTGCTGCCCCCGCTGGTCATCGGCGAGGCACTGCTGCGTGACGGCCTGACGGTGCTCGCCGAGGCGATCCGGAAGAACATCTGACCCATGACAGTCATCGGCACCCGGCTGCCCGCCGACCTTCCCACCCAGATCTGGTCCGGGCTGACCCCCGTCGACGCCTCTGACGGCGCCACCTTCGATGTCAGCGACCCTGCCACCGGTGAGGTCATCGCGACCGTCGCCGACGCCACCGTCGATGACGCCCTGACCGCCCTGACCAGGGCAGTCGAGGCGCAGAAGGCGTGGGCGGGATTCTCGCCCCAGGCGCGCTCGGACGTGCTGACCCGAATCTTCGGGCTCATCGGGGAACGCGCGGACGACTTCGCCGTCACCATGACCCTGGAGATGGGCAAGCCCCTGGCGGAGGCGTACGGGGAGGTCACCTACGGCAACAGCTACTTCCGCTGGTTCGCCGGGGAAGCGGTCCGCATCCCGGGCCGTTTCGCCACCTCCCCGAACGGCAACGGTCACATCCTCGTGACCCGCGGCCCGGTCGGCCCGGTGCTGGCGATCACCCCGTGGAACTTCCCCCTGGCGATGGCGACCCGCAAGATCGCCCCGGCGCTCGCCGCCGGATGCCCGGTGATCGTCAAACCCGCCGCCGAAACCCCGCTGACCATGCTCCTGCTCGGCGAGGTTCTCGCGCAGGCGTTCACCGAGGCCGGGGCCCCTGACGGACTCGTGTCGATCCTCCCGTCCACCAGGGACGCCGACATCTCGAAGACCCTCATGGCCGACGAGCGGCTGCGGAAGGTGACCTTCACCGGGTCCTCCCCGGTGGGGCGCCTGCTTGTCCGGCAGTCCGCTGACAGGCTGCTGCGCACCTCGATGGAGCTCGGCGGCAACGCCCCCTTCGTCGTGGCTGAGGACGCCGACCTCGATCTCGTCCTCACCGCCGCCATGCAGGCGAAGATGCGTAACGGGGGAGAGGCGTGCATCGCCGCGAACCGTTTCCTCGTCGCCGCTCCCGTGGCCGCGGAGTTCACCGGGCGACTCACCGCCGCGATGGACGCCGTCGTCACCGGTCACGGACTCGACGAGGGAACCACGCTGGGACCGGTCATCACCGCGAAGCAGCGTGACCGCATCGCCGCCCTCGTCGACGACGCTGTCTCCCGGGGTGCGACGGTCACCACCGGTGGCGTCGTCCCGGAGGGCCCGGGCAACTTCTACCCGGCGACCGTGCTCACCGACGTCCCCGCTGACGCCCGGATCCTCCACGAGGAGATCTTCGGTCCCGTCGCCACAGTCACGACCTTCCCCACTCTCGAGGAGGGGGTCGCCGCAGCGAACGACACCGAGTTCGGACTGGCGGCCTACGGGTTCACCGCGTCCGAGGAGACGGCCCGGTACTTCGCTGAGAACCTCGACGCCGGAATGGTCGGGATCAACCGGGCCGCCATCTCTGACGCCGCGGCCCCGTTCGGCGGCGTCGGACAGTCCGGCTTCGGACGTGAGGGAGGTGCCGAAGGAATCGGGGAATACCTCGAGACCCGGTACATCGCACTCAACTGATCCACCCACAACACCAGAACAGACAAAGGAACCACCATGGCCTCTTCAGCCGGAAGCTCCACCGTTCCCGGAGAGCAACCCGGGGCACACCCGGGCAGCGACCCGGAGAAAAGCCTCGCCCGAACGCAGAACGCCACGAAACTGCGCAACAGGCACGTCACCCTCATCGCGCTCGGCGGCATCATCGGTTCGAGCCTCTTCATCGGCTCGGGCAACATCATCCGATCGACCGGCCCCGCTGCGATCGTCTCGTACCTGCTCGGTGGTCTCCTGGTCTACCTGGCGATGAAGATGCTCGGCGAGATGGCCGCACACCGTCCCGCGGTGGGGTCCTTCATGGACTACGCCCGCGAAGGTCTCGGCGACGGGGCGTCCTACCTCGTCGGCTGGCTGTACTGGTACTTCTGGGTCGGCGTGCTGGCCTATGAGGCGGTCATCGGCGGCGAGACAATGCACGGGTGGTTCGGTGCCGTGCCGACCTGGGCGTGGTCGCTGATACTGCTGGCCGTGTTCGTCGCCTCCAACGCGGTGTCGACGCGCAGTTTCGGTGAGATCGAGTTCTGGCTGGCCGGGATCAAGGTCATCGCCGTGGTCGTCTTCCTCGTCGCGGGCACCCTGTTCGCACTGGGCCTGTGGCCGAACTCCGATTTCTCCGTCCAGAACCTCTGGGACGAGGGCGGGTTCGCCCCCAACGGTATCGGCAAGGCCTTCACCGGTGTCGCCATCGTGATCTTCGCCTACTTCGGTACCGAGATCGCGGTCATGGCCGCCGCCGAGTCCGAGGACCCGGGCCAGTCGGTCAAGCGGGCGACGAACACCGTGGTGTGGCGCATCCTGCTGTTCTTCGTCGGATCAGTCGCACTGATCGTCATGATCGTCCCCTGGGACGAACTGCCTGAGCCGACTGACGTCGCCTCGGCGCCGTTCACCTACGTCTTCGAGCTCTTCGGCCTGCCCGGCGCGGCGACGGTCATGCAGCTCATCATCTTCACCGCCGTACTGTCGGTGCTGAACTCGGGCCTGTACTCGGCGTCCCGCATGCTCGCGGCGATGGGTGACCAGGGATTCGCCCCGAAGGCCGTCACGGTGCGGACCCGTCACGGTGTCCCGGTGCTGGCTCTCATCGCCTCCACCGTCGGCGGCGTGGCTGCGACCATCGTGAACTTCGCGTTCCCGAACACCGGCATCTTCGACTTCATCATGAACTCCTCGGGCCTGGTCGCCCTCTTCGTGTACGTCATCATCGCGGCGACCCACTGGAACATGCGCCGGAAGATGACTCCGGAGGAGGTCAACTCCCTGGAGATGAAGGCCCCTCTGTACCCGTGGATGAACATTCTGCTCATCCTCGGTGTCATCGGAATATTCGTGGTCATGGTCATGGAGGATTCCAGCCGGACCCAGGTGTGGACCAGTCTCGTGGCCACCGCTGTCGTGGTCGTGCTGTGGCCGCTGGTGAAGCGGAACCTGGCGAAGCGACGTGCCGAGTAGGGCGGCGCCCTGTCGGATGCAGGACGCCAGGGCCCGTGAGCGCCGCTCCGGCTCAGAAGGCGGTGTGGACGTGGGTGAAATGCGTTGCTTCCGGCGGAGTCGCGAGGTGAGGCATGACGAGTTCGCGCCAGCCCGCGAACTCCGGGGAGTTCCGGAACCCCTCCGTGTGGTCCTCGAGAGTGCTCCACCGGATGTGCAGCCGGTAGTGGGAGGCATCCTCGAGCTGGCGGACCAGCGCGAAGGTCCGGGCGCCGGTGGCACGCTGGAACAGCGCCGCGGCATCCGACACCGCCTGTTCGAAGGCTTCCTCGGATCCCGGTGTGACGTGCAGGTCGACGACCTCGGTGACGGAGGTCCGCGCCCCTGCGGGCACCGTTCCGTCCGCAGCGTCCGCCGCCTCCCCGTCGATGCGGCCGTACTCGCCGGACCCGGTCAGGGTACGGGTCGCGTCGACTGACGCATAGGTCCACAGGATCCGCATCTCCTCGGTGTCGGAGGCGTTCTCGAAGTGGTGCGGGACATTGGCGGGGACGAAGGTCGTGTCGAAGGTGGTGAGTTCGGTCCGCTCTCCGTCGATGTCCACGACCGCGTTACCGGCGATGACCATGACGGATTCGACGACATTGTGGCTGTGGTGGCCGATCTGTGCACCGGGGCCGAAGATCGTGGTGCCGTTGAGGAAGGTCGTGGCACCCCGGGCGTAGGTGACCAGCGGGACCGTGCGGGCTCCGCCACCACGGTTCTTGGAGGGCAGCTCGTCCGGGCGGAGGACCAGGCTGGGGAACGAGGAGACGGGGGACTCTGAAGGCGTGGTGGTCATGGTTGTGCTCTACTTTCCGATCCAGATGGTCTTGGTGTTGGTGAACTCGCGGATGCCCAGGTGGGACAGCTCCCGGCCGTAACCGGACCGCTTGATTCCGCCGAACGGCAGGCGGGGGTCGGACGCGACCTTGCCGTTGATGAATACGGCGCCGGCCTCGATCTCCCCGGCGACGCGGCGTGCGGTGGCGGGGTCCCCGGAGAACACCGTGGCGCCGAGGCCGTACTCGGTGGTGTTGGCCAGCGCCACGGCCTCGTCCTCGCCGGCGGCACGGGTGATGGTGGCCACCGGGCCGAAGGTCTCCTCGTCGAAGGCGGCGTGTCCGGGGCGGACGTCGCCGAGGATGGTCGGCGGGTAGTAGGCGCCGGGGCCGTCGGGGACTTCACCGCCGAGCAGCAGGGTGGAGCCCTGGGCGATGCTGCGTTCCACCTGGTCGTGGAGGGCGGCCCGGAGATCGGCGCGGGCCATCGGGCCGATCTGGGTGGAGTCATCGGTCGGGTCGCCGACGGTGAGTGCCCCGGCCTTCGCCACGACGAGCTCGGTGAAGGCATCGGCCACGGACTCGTCGACGATGAACCGCTTGGCGTTGACGCAGGACTGGCCGTTGGAGTTGAACCGCGAGGCGACGGCGGTGGACGCGGCGGCCTCCAGGTCGGCGTCGGCCAGGACGACGAAGGGGTCGGAGCCGCCGAGTTCCAGGACCTGCTTCTTGAGCGCCTTGCCGGCCTGGGACGCGACGAGGGCGCCGACCTCGGTGGAACCGGTGAGGGTGACCGCGGCGATCCGGTCGTCCTCGATGACGGTGTGGACCTCGGAGGACGGGATGACCAGGGTCTGGAACAGGCCGGCGGGTGCGGAGACCTCGGCGAGGGCGGTGTCCACGATCTCCTGGATGGCCAGGGCGCATCCGGTGACATTGGAGGCGTGCTTGAGGACGGCACCGTTGCCGGCGGCGAAGGCGGGGGCGGCGAAGCGGAAGAACTGCCAGAACGGGTAGTTCCAGGGCATGATCGCCAGGACGACGCCGAGCGGGTCGTACTGCAGGCCACTGACCGCGGCATCAGAGGCGATCTCCTCGAAAGCGAGGAAGTCGGCGGCGTTCTCCGCGTAGTAGTCCAGCGTGAGTGCGGACTTGGCGACCTCTGCGCGAGCCTCGGTGACCGGCTTGCCCATCTCGGCGGTGATCAGCTGTGCGAAGCGCTCCTCGTCAGCGCGCAGGGCGGAGGCCATGGCGGTGAGCAGGGCGGTGCGGTCGGTGACCGGGACGGTCCGCCACTGCAGGAAGGCATCGTGGGCGGCGGTGAGACGGGTGTCCGTCTCCGCGGCGGTGTGGTCCGTGTACCGGGCGAGTACGTCGCCGGTGGCGGGGTTTATGGTGGTGGGCATCGTAGGTCCTTCCGGGGTTCAGGGTCCGGGAAGATCCTCGGCGGAATCCTCTCCGTGTTCGTGAGTGTACCCACAGGTATACCTGTTGGCAATGACGGTCCCGCCGGTTGGTCTGTGTCGGGGTGGAGGGCGGGTCCGGGGCTCGCACGCGTGCCCGCCCGGCTCAGCCCCGGATGTCGATCTCCCGACTGAAGGGGGAGTTGTCGGTGACCAGAGAGGTGAGGATGCTGCGCTCGACGTGGATGAGGTGCTGGCTGCAGGCCGCACCGGCCGGTCGGGGATCACCGGACGCGGTGGCCGTGCACATGTCGATGTGCTCCTCGACGGACTGACGCAGTCTCGCGGTATCGGCGTGGGCGATGACCCGGAGTCGCGCGGTGTGTGGCCTCAGGCCTTCGATGCTGCTGCGGAGGAACCTGTTCCCGCACCACGAGACGATGAGTGTGTCGAAGCGGGCGGCGGCGGCGCGGAATGAAGCGGAGAATTCATCCTGACCGGTGCTGTCGCTCTGCTCCCCCAGCGAGCGGAAGGTGTCGGCGAGCTCCGTGAATGCGGTCCGGACCGCTTCCGTGGTCTGTGACCGCAGGGCGATCTCCTCGAGCGCGGCGACCTCGACCACCCGTCGGAAAGCGAAGAGATCCCGGACCAGGCTCAGGGAGAGCGGGGAGACCATCGGCGCCTGACGTGGCTCAAGGACGACGAGTTCATCGGAGGCCAGACGGCGCAGCGCGTCGCGCACCGGGGTGCGGGACGTTCCGGTGTGTTCGACCAGCCAGTTCTCCGGGAGGCGCTCCCCGGGGGCAAGTGTCCCGTTCTCGATCTCCTGCCGGACGAGCTGGTACACCTGATCGGCTTTGCGTCCTGCCGGGGGGAGTTTCGGGGTTGTTTCCCGGGAAGTTCCGACATCGTTGAGCTGGTGGTCATCGGCCATGGGGACCACTTTAACCCACGAAGACTATTGCACTTGGGAATACCCGTCTGTATACCTAAGTGACACAATCTAGTGGTTGCCGTCACAGCGGTCGCCGTTCTGTCCCCCAGCTCTCAAGGAGCGTCATGCTCGTCTTCCTCGGCTTCGCCATGATCGCGTGCTTCATGTACCTGGTCATGGCACGGAAAGCCACACCTATCGCCGTGCTCATCCTGGTCCCTGTGATCTTCGGACTCTTCGCCGGAGGGCGGACCGATATCGGGGACATGGTGGAGGAGTCCCTCCTCAAGCTCGCCCCGACCGCCGCCCTCCTGTTCTTCGCGATCCTGTTCTTCTGCACGATGATCGACGTGGGCGTCTTCGACCCGCTGATCAGGTGGATCCTGCGTTTCGCCCACGGCGACCCCGTGCGGGTGACGATGGGGACGGCACTGCTGACCTCGATCGTCTCCCTCGACGGAGACGGATCGACCACCTTCATTATCGTGACCTCGGCATTCCTTCCGATCTACCGGAAACTGGGGATGTCGCCGGTCGTGCTCACGGTCATCGCCGCGCTCTCCAACGGCGTGCTCAACACGGTCCCCTGGGGAGGGTCGACGTCCCGTGCGTCCGCCGCCCTGGGCGTTTCGCCGGTGGACATCTTCGTCCCGATGATTCCCGCGATTCTCGCGGGGGTGGCGTCCGTGCTGGTTCTCGCCTACTTCCTCGGACTCGGCGAACGTCGCAGGATCGGGAAGCTTGAGCTGGTCGATGATCCGTCCGGGGAGCCGGGCGCCGGCGGGGATACTCCCGCCTCCCACCGATCGGACAGCGCCGGCGACGAGGTGGACGACGCGTCCTCCGGTGCGCCTGCCGGCGAGGCCGGCGAGGCCGGCGGGGCCGGCGAGAGAGCCGGTACCGCGGCCGGGATCATGGACCGCCCGAAGGCCCGGCCGAAGCTGTGGTGGGTGAATCTTGCGCTCACCCTCACGGTGATGGTGCTCCTGGTGGCGGACGTGCTGTTTGCACCGTTGATCTTCATGGTCGCGGCCTCTCTCGCGCTGGTGCTGAACTTCCGCAAGACCGGCGATCAGATCGGTCAGATCCAGGAACATGCGCCGAGCGTGATCACGGTCGTCGGAATGATCATGGCGGCGTCGGCGCTGACCGGCGTCCTCGAAGGAACCGGGATCATCTCGGAGATGTCGTCGTGGCTGGTTGACCTCATCCCCACCTCGTGGGGGCCGGTGCTCGCGACGATCGGTGGCGTCCTCAGTATCCCGTTCACGTTCCTCATGACGAATGACGCCTTCTACTTCGGCATTCTGCCCATCCTCTCCGATGCCGGCGGACACTACGGCATTGAACCGGTGGAGATGGCCAGGGCGTCCATCGTCGGGCAGGCGCTGCACCAGTCCAGTCCGCTGGCCCCCTCGTTCCTGCTGCTCGTGGGACTCGCCGGCGTCTCCATCGGGGACCATTTCAAGAAGGTGTTGTGGCGGGCGGTCGTCGTCGCCCTGGTCATGCTCCTGGTGGGCGGACTCACGGCCGCCTTCCCGCTCCTGTGACGCGGTGACCGCGGTGCACGGAGCACGCCGCGGTCGACCTTCTCCGCCCCGTCGGTGTCCCCGGACTTTTTCCCGGACGTTCCCGGACACCGACGGGGCTTCTCCGCGTCCGCGGCCGGGTCGCGTCTTCCGCGTCATGCCTCCCCGGTTCACGTCTCTCCGTGTCATGTCTTCCCGGGAGACGTCGAAGGCCGGGCACCCTGTGCGGGTGCCCGGCCTTCGACGTCGGGAGGAGAGGTGGAGAGAGGGGGCGGCTGTTGTGAGGAGTGGGCACTGTGAGGGGCGGAGCCGCCGTGAGTGCCGGTGCCTACTGGTGGTGGAACAGCCGGTCGGCGAGGACGTTCCGCTGGGAGCCGGGCACGACGTGCAGTTCCACGGCCTTGCGCCATTCCGCGAAGTGCGGGGCCGCACGGTGCGCGGCGACGGCGTCCTGATCGGTGTA
Source organism: Corynebacterium neomassiliense (assembly GCF_900626215.1). Lineage (NCBI taxonomy): Bacteria > Bacillati > Actinomycetota > Actinomycetes > Mycobacteriales > Corynebacteriaceae > Corynebacterium > Corynebacterium neomassiliense. The sequence goes on from NZ_LR131106.1 coordinate 2,177,635, forward strand.
GAGCTCGAAGAAGGTGAAGTGGAGCTCGTCCTCGGCATCCTGGCTGACGTCGAAGTAGACGCATCCGGGCTCATCGGTGAAACTGCGCTCGGCGTTCTCGCGGATGGCGCGGAGGAAGTCCTCGAGGTGACCTTCCCGGACGCGGAGGTCGACGGTGAGGGATTTCAGGGGAGTGGTCGACAGAGTCATGGTCAGCTTTCTTTCCTCAGGGCAGGTCGGTGGTGGGGATGTCGGACGCCGCGGCGAGGTCCGCGAGGTCCCGGAGGGTCGTCTCCGGAAGGGTGATGCCCTCGGTGAGCAGGGAGGCCATGCTGCGGTCCTCGATCTCGCCGGGGTAGAAGACCTCGTCGAAGCCGGTGGCCGTCGGACACTCCTTGACCTCGGAGACCAGGTGGCCGAGGGCGTCGTCGAAGTCGGCGGTGTCCCGGAAGGCCGCCACGTCGAGGGCGATGAAGAGGTGGCCGGCGCCGCCGGGCGGGTTGGGCTCGTAGGGACCGTGGACGCCGGTGCCGGACTGCGAGCCGGTGAGGACGCCTGACAGGACGTCCATCATGAAGCTGATGGCGTAGCCCTTGTGCCCGGCCATCGGCAGGATGACGCCGTCGATGGCCTCGGACGGGTCCGTGGTCGGATCGCCGTCGGAGGTCAGCGCCCAGGTGTCCGGGATGGACCGGCCGTTCTGGCGGGCGTTGTAGATCTTGCCGCGGGCGACGGCGGTGTTGGCGATGTCCACCACCGCGGCAGTCTCCCCGTAGGGTGCGGCGATGGACCAGGGGTTGGTGCCGATCTTCTTCTCCCGGCCGCCCCAGGGGGCCATGGCGGGTGAGGCGTTGGTGGTGAGGATGCTCACGCACCCGTCGGCGGCGGCACGGCGGGTGTAGTACATCGCTGTGCCGAAGTGGTTCGAGTTGCGCACGCCGACGGCGCCGATGCCGTGCTTCTTCGCCCGGGCGACGGCTTCGACGCGGGCGTGCTCGGTGAGAACCTGGCCCATGCCGTTGCATCCGTCGAGGACGAGCAGGGCGCCCAGGTCGTTGAGGACTTGCGGCTGCGCCACCGGGGTCATGGCGCCGGACTTCAGGCGGTTGACGTACCAGGGGAGGCGCAGGACGCCGTGGGACGAGTGGCCCCACAGATCGGCCTGGACAAGGCTGTCTGAGACCAGGTGGGCGTCCTTCTCCGGGACGCCGTGCGCGGTGAGGATCCCGGTGCACACGGTGCGCAGGGGGTCCGGATTGACACGGGAGGTTCCGGTAGCGCCGGTAGTGTCGTCAGTCGACGGGTGGTGGAGTCCCATATGATTCATTTCCTCTCTGTATACCTCTCTGTATACACAGAGAAGGTCGGTGGTGCAACATGACGGTGGCGGCGTACCGGTGGACCGTCGGTGCCCGGTGGGTCGGTGGTGGTCGGTGATGAAAGGTCTGTCGGTGGACGGTCAGGGCAGGGGAGTGACACACACCGGACTGCCGGTGTGGGCCACGGTCCGGTACCCGGCACGTCCGTCGGCGAGATCCCCGGCACTGTGCCACGAGACGGTGTCCCCGTACTCATGGGCGACGAGCAGCCCGTCCCGGTGGTCCTGCGGATACCGGACGATGAACCGGGGGAACCGCCCTGCGCAGGGCACGGTGTGGACCAGTCGTGGCGCCGCTGGCCCGGTATGGAAGACGCTGAGGCTGTCGGCACCACGGTTGGAGACCACCAGCATCGCCCGGTTCGGGAAGTGGGCGATGCCGGCTGCTGTGCTCTCCGTGGCATCTGCGCCCTCCGGCAGGGTGCCGGTGGCGTCCCGTACCCGGAAGATGCCGGTGACATCCCTGGTCAGTGTGATCAGGGACGAGTCCAGTTCCCCGACGACGAACAGCTGCTCACCGACGATGACGCCGTGCCGCGGGCCACTGCCGGGTGCGGTCGCTTCCCGGTCGAGGACCCGCAGGTCTCCGTCGGCGGTGAGCTCGAGGGTGACGACGGCGTCGAGCCCCTTGTCCGGGACGAGGAACCGTCCCGTGTCGCCGTCGGGGATGATCTGGTGCGGGTGGGATAGCCGGTCCCCGCCCACTCCGTCGCCCAGCGACACCGTGCCGGAGACCGGCTCCAGCAGGCCGTCGGCCCTGACCGGGTGGGCGGCGACGGTGCCGGTCGCGTAGTTCGCGACCAGCAGGTGTCCGCCGATGCGGGCGCAGTGCACGGGATTGCGTCCTCCCGCCGGGACTGTCTGTGACCTGGTCAGGTGCCCCTCCGGGGACACCTCCACCACGGACAGGGTCCCGCCGTCGCCGTGGAGGACGTAAACGGGGCCGGGACCGGGTGCGGTGATCCAGGAGGGGTTCGTGAGCTTCAGGCGGTCGGACTCCGCCCAGTCGGGGTCGGCGGGGTGCCAGGCGGTGAGTCCGGAGCCGCGGCCGTCGCGTTCGGCGGTGGTGCGGGATCCGATGAGGATGGTGCGGGGTGCCATCAGAAGTGTCCTTTCGTGCGTCAGTGGCTGTGGCCGGGGGGGGGGATGCCGTCATCCGGCGACCAGTGCGACCACGGAGACGAGGACCAGTCCGATCAGGGACGCCAGCGTGGTGAGGAAGGTCATCGACCGGAGGGCGCCACTGGTGTTGACGCCGGTCAGGGACTGGAACATCCAGAAGAAGTTGCTGTTGAAGTGCACGGCGAAGACTGCTCCCGCCGCAATAGCCAGAGCGACGATGACCGGGTCCACGCCGGCGTCGGCGATGACGGGGCCGATGATTCCCGCGGCCGTGATCGCCGCGACGTTGATCGAGCCGATCGCGAGGTGGAGCACGGCGGCGATGAGCCAGGCGAGGAACACGGTCGCGATGGCACCGATCCCGCTCTCCGTGACGAACAGGGACTCCAGGACGTCGCTGAGGTCTGTGGCCCTGATCACCGCGGCAAGAGAGCCACCGAGGCCGGTGATGAGGAGGATGTTGCCGGTCGTGTCGAGTCCTCGCTCGATGGCCGATTCCGCGGTGGTGCGGCCGACGGTCCGGAGTGCGAGCAGGTAGGCGATGAGCAGGCCGAGGAACATCGCCAGCAGGGGCTGGCTCAGGAAGTCGATGAAGGCGTTCTCGAGTCCGGACGTGCGCGCCACGGCGCCACCGCCGACGAGGATGACGGGGATGAGGACGGGGATGATGGAGAGCCGCAGCGGGGGGAGGACGTCGGCGGACTGCTCGACGGCGTCGCGGGCCAGCTGTTCCTCGGCGAGCAGGGCGTCACTGGCGTGTTCGTCCCGTTCCGGGGACCACCATCCGTGCCGGAGCATCACCTGGTAGACGGTGAGCGTGAGGACCGAGATCAGCGGTGCGGCGATCACACCGAACAGCAGCATCGTGCTCAGCGGGATATCGAGAAGACCCGCAATCGACACGGCTCCCAGCCCGGGAACGACAAAGACCACACCCACCGGTATACCCACGACAAGTGCGCCGGCCATGAGACCGAGCCCGTTCCTGCCCAGGCGTTCTGCCGAGGATCTGGCCAGCGGTGCCGCGAGAACCATCTGGACGTCGGGGTAGATGGAGGGGAAGAAGAGGTTGAGCGAGACGGCCATGGCGTAGGGCAGTCGGCGGGGGCCGAAAATCCGGAACAGCAGCTGTACTGTGCGCTGCAGTGCCCCCATTGCGTTGAGCAGCGCCCCGATCAGCACTCCGAAGCCGATGAGCAGGCCGACGTTGACCATGAGGTCGCCGAATCCGTCGGCGATCGTCGTGACGGTGCCGGTCATGCCGAGTCCTGCGGCGATGCCCAGATACAGGGAACCGATCATCAGTGCGATGATCGGATTCACCTTGGTCCAGATGATGAGGGCGACGATCAACGCGATGGTGATCGAGGCATGGAGAACAATCACGGTTCCTCCTCCGGTTTCGGGTGCCGCTCTGCGGTGCGATCCTTAGGTATGCGCTTCGGTATACTTGAAGAGGGTACGTGAACGGTTTGGAGGAGACAATGACTTTTCGTGATCTACCTCACGGGGTGACGTCGACGGCGGAGCCGGTGGACGCCCCGCCAGGCCTCCGGAGACCACCTGGTCCAGATAGTCCCGGGAACTGTCCGGTCAGACGATCAGGTTCAGCAGCAGCACCACGAGCAGTGCAGAGACCGACAGGACCGTCTCCATCACCGACCAGGTCTTCAGGGTCTGCGGCACCGTCATACCGAAGTACTCCTTGACCAGCCAGAAACCGGCGTCGTTGACGTGGGAGAAGAACACTGACCCGGCGCCGATCGCCAGCACCAGCAGGGAGACCTCCGCCGAAGGCATCCCCTCGGCGAGGGGGGCCATGATCCCTGCAGCGGTGACGGTCGCGACGGTCGCGGAACCGGTCGCCAGGCGGATGAACACCGCGACCAGCCACCCGGCGACCAAGGTGGAGACCGGCGCATCCTGCACCCAGCCCCCGATCACGTCGGCGACACCGGTGTCCACCAGTGTCTGCTTGAAACCTCCGCCGGCACCGACGATGAGGATCACCCCGGCGATGGGGCCGAAGGACGCCCCGACCGTGTCAGAGACCTCCTTGGCGGTGCGGCCCTGGAGAAGACCCAGCAGGGTCATTCCGACCAGTACGGTGGCCAGCAGTGCGACGATCGGCTCGCCGAGGAACTCGAAGGTCTTGTAGACGACGGAGTTCTCGTCCACCTGTGTCGACTCGACGACGGTGCGCGAGAGCATCATCACCACCGGTAGCAGGACCACGGTCAGCCCGCGGGCGACGGAGGGCCGGGGCCGGTCGGTACCGTCACCGGTGGTGCCGGCGGTGTCCCCGGCCGCTGCCGGAGGGGCGGAGATCGGCACGTACTTCGCCATGATCTTCGCGGACAACGGACCGGAGACGATCACCACGGGGATCGACACCAGCAGCCCCAGTGCCAGGGTCAGGCCGAGGTTCGCCCCCAGGGCGTCCACCGCGATGAGGGGACCGGGGTGCGGCGGGACCAGGGCGTGGAGGGCGGACAGTCCGGCGAGTGCGGGAATGCCCAGCAGGATCAGGGGCAGCCGGGACCGCCGTGCGGCCAGGATGACCACCGGGATGAGCAGGACGATCCCGACCTCGAAGAACAGCGGGATGCCGAGCAGCATCGCCAGCCCGGCGATGACCCACGGGCGCAGGGCAGGTGAGGTGTGGTCGAGGAAGGCGTCCACGATCGCGTCAGCGGCCCCGGAGGTGACGAGGAACTGTCCGATGATCGCGCCGAGGGCGATGAGGACGCCGACATCACCGACAGTGCCACCGAATCCGGAGGAGAAGGAGCTGAAGGTCTCCACCAGGGGAATACCGGCGACGACGGCGAGCGCCGCTGAGCCGAGCATGAGGGACAGGAAAGGATGGATCTTCGCCCAGACGATCAGGACGATGATCAGCGCGATGCCGATGACCGCGGACATCACGAGGCGGGAATCGGAGGCGGAGGTGACGACCTCCGTCTCCGCCGCCAGGAGCGCGGTCATGCCGGAACTCCGCCGGTGAGGTCACCGGAGACCCCGGTGCCGGGGACTGCCGGGGGCAGTCCCGCGGCGGCGAGGACCTCGGCGACGAGGGTCTCCGGGTCGACCGTGGCGTCCAGGGTGAGGCCGTTCTCGTCCCCGGTCAGCGGTTCGAGTGTGTCCAGCTGACTGTCGAGCAGGGACGCGGGCATGAAATGTCCGCTGCGGTCGTTCAGGCGTTCAAGGAGGACCGGTGCGGGCGCGTCCAGTTCGACGAACAGGACCCTGCCGTCGTGGACACCGTCGGCCTCGCGGAGGACATCCCGGTAGCTGTGCCTGAGTGCGGAGCAGGTGACCACACTGGACTCCCCGGATTCGGCGTGGGCGACCATCCAGTCGGCGAGACTGTGCAGCCAGGGCCAGCGGTCTTCGTCGGTGAGGGGATGCCCGGAGGCCATCTTCTGCTTGTTGGATTCCGGGTGGAAGTCATCGGCTTCGGCGTAGGGGAAGCCGGTGACCTCGGCAAGATGCTCAGCGAGGGTGGTTTTCCCGCTCGCGCTCACCCCCATGATCACGAGGTGAACGGGCTGTGAACTGTCGGTCGGTTTCGAGGGCATAAGGCAGACCATACCGACCTGACGGTCACGGGAACAGAGGACGGGCCGGACGTGTCAGGCACGGCCGTCGGAGCAGGTCCGACGTCCTTCCCCGACCCCGGCCTACTGTTCCACGGCGTGCCGGGACTGCTCGGCCCTGCGGTCGGCCAGACTCGCCCTGTCCACCGCCACCGCGCCGGCCGTCCTCAGACGGGCGACGGTGTCGAGGACGGTGTCGGCGACATCCTCGGGATGACCGGAGGCGTCGACGACGGCACCGAACTCGTCGTCGTCCAGGGGCTCGACGGAGGCGAGCTGGGAGTCGAGGACGGAGACCGGGACGATGTGGTCGGGGCGGTTGGCCAGACGTTCGACCAGCACGTCGCGCGGAGCACTGAGCTCGATGACGAGAAGGCGGGTGGCGTCCTCCCCGGAGAGCTCGGAGAGGCTCTCCGCCTCGCGGAGCAGGTCCCGGTTCTCCCGGCTCAGGGGAGGGCAGGTCACGATCGCGGAAGTGCCGGACAGGGCGCGGTCGGCGATCCAGTCGCGCATCCGGTGCAGGACCGGTGTGAAGTCGGCACTGCAGAGGTCCTGGCCGGTGGCCAGCTTGCGTCGGTTGGTGGCGGGATGGAAGTCGTCGGCGCTGACGACAGGCATTCCCGTGACCCGGGAGAGATATTCGGCGACACCGGTTTTCCCGGTACCGCAGACACCCGTGAGAACAACATGCACAGGCGGGAACTTCGAAGACATGAGACAGCACCATACGCGGCGTTCGGTGCCGAAGACAGTCGGCAGGACAGCGGTGCCCGACAGGCCGGCACGACAGCCCGGCACGACGGGTCGGGCGGTCGTAGGATGACTCCCTGTGAACTCCCCCCGCACCCGCAGCACCCGGCCCGCCACCGCGCGGTCACTGACGGCCGCGGCGTACATCTTCGCCGTCGTGATGATGGGGACGACCCTGCCCACCCCGCTGTATCCGACGATGTCGGCCGCCTTCGGGTTCGGGTCGGCGGCGACAACTGTGCTCTTCGCCGTCTACGCCGTGGGCGTCGTCGCCGGACTCGTGATCTTCGGGGGCCTCTCCGACACCCTCGGCAGACGCCCCGTCCTCGCCCTCGCCCTCGGCCTGTCCGTGCTCTCCGCACTGCTGTTCCTGGTGGCCGGGCTGCCCGCCGCAGGTTCCGGGGCGGAGGCCACGGGCGGGACCGCCGCAGGACTGGTCCTGATGTACCTCGGCCGGATCCTGTCCGGCTTCGCCGCCGGGATATTCACCGGGACGGGGACGGTGACGGTCATGGAGAACGCTCCGGAAGGACGCGCCACCCTGGCCGCCGCGGTGTCCACCGCAGCGAACATCGGCGGCCTGGGTCTGGGCGTCCTCGTCGCCGGGTGCGTCGCCGCTGTCGTGGACCGCCCGCTGGTCTGGCCGTTCGTCGTTCACGCCCTCATGCTCGCGGTGGCGGTGCTGCTGCTGCCCGGTGTGCGCGACCGGGTGGAACGTGGCGGAGGTGGCCACGTCGGTGTCCACGTCGGTGTCCACGTCGGCCGGTACGGGGGATGGCTGCCCCGGCCGCGGGTGCCGGCCGTTCCCGCCCCGGTGCGCGGACTGTTCGTCGCCGCAGTCCCCGGGGTGGTCGCAGGCTACACGGTGTGCGGTGTCTTCTCCTCGCTTGCACCGACCTTCATGACCCACGACCTGGGAATCAGTTCCCCCGCGACGGTGGCGACGGTGACCGCGGCCCTGTTCCTCGCCTCGGCCGGCGCCCAGATCCTGTTGCGCGGCTGGTCCGACCGGACTCTGACCGTGCTCGGACTGGTGCTGATCACCGTCTGCTCGGTGACCGTCATCGTGGCTCTCGCAGTCGACAGTCTGGCCCTGCTGATCGTGGCGTCGGTGTGCGGTGGTGTGGGCCAGGGGCTGACCTTCATGACGGGGCTGCGGGCGATGACCTCCCGGGTACCCGCAGGACAGAGAACTGCGGTGACGACCTCCTACTTCATCGTCGGCTACCTGGCGCTGGCGGTGCCCGCGATGTTGGCGGGGTTCCTCACCATTCCCCTGGGCCTGGTGGGTTCGACGACGGTGTTCTCGGTGGTCACCGTCGTACTGTCTCTGGTGGGACTGGGACTGTCCAGACGGTACTGACCGGCGCCTGACCGGTGGCCGGACAGTCTCCCGGCACAGCTCTGCCGCCCCACGGTTTCGCGTACAAAGGACCACATGAGCGACGGCACCCTCCACAATGAACCGGCCACCGGCACCGGCGGCTTCGACGTCACAGGCCTCACCCTGGAGCAGCGGGCCTCCCTCGGGTCCGGCCGGGACTTCTGGACCACCCGTGAGATCGCCGCGACAGCGACGACCCCCGGTGTCCCCTCGATCACCATGACTGACGGGCCCCACGGCCTGCGCCGGCAGGACGGGGCCACCGACCATCTCGGAATCGCCGGGGCGGTACCGGCGACATGTTTCCCTCCCGCCGCCTGTCTGTCGCAGAGCTGGGACCCCGACCTCGTCTCCCGCGTTGCCGCGGCGATCGCCGACGAGGCACTCGCAGCCGACGTCCAGGTGGTCCTCGGCCCCGGCATCAACATCAAACGGTCCCCGCTGGGCGGGCGCAACTTCGAGTACTACTCCGAGGACCCGCACCTCTCCGGCGTCCTCGGCAGTGCCTGGGTGACAGGACTCCAGGGTCGCGGGGTCGGAGCCAGTGTCAAACACTTCGCCCTGAACAACCAGGAGACCGACCGGATGCGTGTCAGCTCCGACGTCGACGAACGCCCCCTCCACGAGGTCTACCTGCGCGCCTTCCGGCGGGTCGTCGAGGACGCCGAACCCGCCACCGTCATGTGTTCCTACAACGCGGTCAACGGTGTTCCGGTGCGGCACAGCCGTGAACTCCTCACCGACATCCTGCGCACCGAATGGGGGTTCACGGGCGCGGTCGTCTCCGACTGGGGTGCCGTCGGCGGCCGGGTCGAATCCGTCCGGGCGGGACTGGACCTGCAGATGCCCGCCGACGGCGGCACCGCCGACGCAGAGGTCGTCGCCGCGGTACAGGCCGGGGACCTCGACGAGGACGCGGTCACCACCGCGGCGTCGCGGGTCGCGGCCATCGCCGCCCGCTACCACCGGGAACACGACAGTGCTGTCGCAGAAGGCAGGGTGACCCCGGGAGACCAGGGCTGGGGTGCACACCATGAGCTGGCACGGGAGGCCGCGGCGTCCTCGGTTGTCCTGCTCAGCAACAGGGAAGTTGACGGACGCCACCTGCTCCCCCTCGACCTGTCCGGAGTGACCGGCTCCGTCGCGGTCATCGGCGTCTTCGCCGACCAGCCCCGCTACCAGGGCGGCGGCAGTTCCCACGTCAACCCGACCAGGGTGGTTTCCGTGCTGGACGCCGTCCGCGACACCTGGGACGTCCCCGTGACCTACGCCCCCGGGTTCACCGTCGACGGTTCCGGCCGGGACGCCACACTCGTCGCCGAGGCCGTGCAGAACGCCGCGTCGGCGGACGCCGCGGTCGTGTTCCTCGGTCTCGCCGCAGACCAGGAGTCCGAAGGCTTCGACCGCACCGGTGTCGACCTTCCTGAGGAGCAGCTCCACCTCCTTGAGGCGGTGGCGGCCGTCCAGAACCGGGTCGTGGTGGTCCTGTCCCACGGGGGAGAGCTGGCACTGCGTCCGGTACTCGACCACGCGGGAGCGGTGCTGGACGCCAACCTCGCCGGTCAGGCGGGCGGGGCAGCGGTCGCCGACATTCTCTCTGGCCGTGTCTCCCCGTCAGGAAAGACCACCTCAACCTCTCCTCTCCGACTACGGGACACCCCCTCCTACCTCGACTTCCCGGGAGAACACGGTCATGTGCGCTATTCGGAGGGGCTGCACGTGGGGTACAGGTGGTACGACGCCCGTGAACTGTCCGTCGCCGTCCCGTTCGGGCACGGTCTGAGCTACACCACCTTCGGCTATGACGGGGTCACCGTCCACGTGGACGGTGACGTGGACGGTGACGGTGCAGGCGGGGCTGTCACGGTGACTGTCACGGTGACTGTCACGGTGACCAACACCGGTCACCGTCGGGGACGCGAGATCGTGCAGGTGTACGCCGAAGTCCCGGACTCTGCGGTGCAGAGGGTGCCCCGTGCTCTTGTCGGGTTCGGCACCGTCACCCTCGACCCCGGTGACAGTGCTGAACTGGAGATCCACGTCGACCCGCGTGACCTCGAGTACCGGGACACCAGGCTGCACCGGTGGGTGCTGGAGTCGGGTCGTTATGTCTTCCACGTCGGTGCCAGCAGTCGTGACCTGCGAGGACGTGCAGAGGTGGTGCTGGAGGGCAATGCCCCTGACGTACCGCTGACCCTCGATTCCACGGTGGCGGAGGCGCTCGAGTACCCGGCGGTGGCGGAGATGATCGGACGCGCCCTCGGCGGCATGACCGGGCAGACCGCCGATGAGAGCCCCGTCGACCAGGGGTCGGGTACGGCGTCGGACGCCGGGTCGGGTACGGCGTCGGACGCCGGGTCGATGGGGGTGGGGCTGGCCGATCTGCTCGGTGGCGTCCCCCTGGAGCGGCTCATCGCGCTCTCCGGCGGCAAGGTCACCCGGGAAGACCTGCAGAAACTGTTGGACGCCGCCGGTACCCGCTGAGCCGGCGCTGAGCCGGCCGGGAGTATCGATGAGCCGGCCCGGAGTGTCCGCTCAGCAGGCCCGGAGTATCACGGCACTGCCCTGACCTCCGCCCCCACAGATCCCGGCGGCACCGAGGGAATCCCTGCCGACGGCGGCGAGCTGTCGGGCGAGCGTGCCGACGATGCGGACGCCGGAAGCGCCCAGTGGGTGGCCCAGTGCGATCGCACCACCGTGACGGTTGACTGTCGCAGGGTCCACTCCCAGTTCGCGGGTCGAGTGCAAGGCGACGGCGGCGAAGGCCTCGTTGATCTCCACCGCCCGGAGATCCTCCGGTGAGGCGGACAGCCTGCCGAGCGCGACAGAGATGGCGTGGGCGGGCTGGGAGTGGAGCTGCACGTCCGGTCCGGCCACGAATGCCGTGGACTCGATCCGGGCGATGACTGTCAGTCCGAACTCATGGACGGCGGTGGAGCTGGCGATCACCAGGGCCGCCGCACCGTCGGAGATCTGCGAGCTGTTTCCGGCGGTGATGGTGCCCCGGTCCCGGTCGAAGGCGGGCCGGAGGACAGCGAGACGCCCGGTGGTGGTGTCCGGCCGTACCCCGTCATCGGAGGAGACAACGGTGAAACCCTTCCGTGAGTTGACGGTGAACGGGGCGATCTCCCCGGCGAGGAAAGATCCGGAGGCCGCCGCCCGGGAATGGGAGCCGGCGGCGAAGGCGTCCTGCTCCTCCCTGGTCAGCCCCAGTTTCCCGTTCCCCTTCTCGGTGAGGACGCCCATCCCGGTGTGCTCGAATGCATCGGTGAGGGCGTCATGGTCGAGCGTGTCGACCAGCTGGCCGTCGCCGTACCGTACCCCGCTGCGCAGCCGGACCGCGTGCGGTGCCTGTGACATGGACTCCTGGCCGACGGCGAGGACGATGTCCGCCTCGCCGGTGGCGATGAGCCGGGCGGCCTGGGCGACAGCCTCAGCACCGGACAGGCAGACGGCGTTGAGAGTGACGGCGGGGACGGTCATCGGGACACCCGCACCCACGGCGGTCTGGCGGGCGGGATTCTGGCCCGCCCCACCCTGGAGAACCTGTCCGACGACCGTGATGTCCACCCGGTCGGGGGAGACTCCGGCTCGGGCCAGTGCGGCCACGGCCGCGTGGGCGCCCAGCTCGGTCGCCGGGACGCCGGCGAGCTGCCCGTTGAAACGGGCGAAGGGGGTCCTGGCATAGCCCACTATCGAGGCGGTCGCGGTCATCGGTTCTCCCGGATCGTCGGGCCGTCCGGAGACGACAGGGTGGGTGAGATGTCGTAGTCGGCGCCGGTGAGCCGCCGGATCTCGGACTCGTCCACGCCTGGTGCGGTCCGGACGAGAACCAGCCGGTGGTCGATGATGTCGAAGACCGCCCGGTCGGTGATGATCCTGTCGACGACGCCGACCCCGGTGAGCGGCAGTGAGCACCTCTCGACGATCTTCGGGCCGCCGTCCCTGGTGACATGGTCGGTGATGACGATGACCCGGGGTGTGCCGGCGACCAGGTCCATGGCACCTCCCATTCCCTTGACCATCTTCCCGGGGATCGTCCAGTTGGCGAGGTCACCGTTGGCGGCGACCTCCATCGCCCCGAGAATGGCGGTGTGGATGTGACCGCCCCGGATCATGTCGAAGGACAGCCCTGAATCGAAGACGGAGGCTCCTTCTGCCAGTGTCACCGTCGCCTTCCCCGCGTTGATGAGGTCGGCGTCCTCCTCACCGTCGTACGGGAGAGGGCCCATCCCGAGGATGCCGTTCTCGCTCTGGAGGTGGACGCTGACGCCGTCGGGGAGGTTGTCGGCCACCAGCGTGGGGATTCCGATGCCCAGGTTCACGTACTGGCCGTCGGTGAGTTCAGCCGCGGCTATCGCAGCCATCTCGTCGCGTGTCCACATGATCTATCCTCTCTGACCTGCAGTTGCCGGGGCGGGTTCTGTCGTACTGCCGGGCCGGGGTCTCACGGTGCGTTTCTCGATGAACTTCTCCGTCCTGGCCGGCCGGTACAGCCGGTCGACGAAGACGCCCGGAGTGTCGATACGTTCCGGGTCGAGGAAACCGTCGCTGAGAACCTCGACTTCGGCGACAGTGGTTCTCCCGCAGGTGGCCACCAGAGGGTTGAAGTTTTTCGCGGTGAGCCGGTACCGGAGGTTTCCTTCGCGGTCGCCGGTGTGGGCGTGGACGAGTGCCAGGTCGGCGACGATCGCGCGTTCCAGGATCACCCGCTGGCCGTCGAACTCCGCCTCCTCCTTGCCCTCGGCGACGGCGGTGCCGACACCGGTGGGGGTGTAGAACGCGGGGATGCCGGCTCCTCCGGCGCGGATCCGGGCGGCGAGCGTTCCCTGGGGTACGAACTCGACCTCCACGTCGCCGGCGAGGTACTTCTCGGCGAAGATGCGGGATTCTCCGACATAGGAGCCCAGCACCTTCCGGACCTGGTTGTTCTCGAGGAGGATGCTCAGTCCGCGACCGTCCACGCCCATGTTGTTGGAGATGATGGTCAGGTCTTTCACTCCCGTGTCACGCAGTGCTGTGACGAGGTCGAAGGGGACGCCGCAGAGTCCGAAACCGCCGACTGCCACACTCATCCCGTCCCGGACGAGATCTTTGAGGGCCTCTGCCGGGCCCGAAACGGTCTTTGCCACCGCTGCTCCTCAGTTGTTCATCATATGGTCGTCATGCTCTCCGTCGGCCGGACTGCCGCCGGTCGGTATCTGCACTGTATGAGGAGCCGTACGGCAGTTCAACGCATTTTTCTGGATCGGCGGCGATTGCTCTCATGGTGGAGAACGTATGGGGTAGTGTCCGTAATGTGGACACATCACAGAGTGGGAAAGCTACACGGACATCACTGTCCGGCCGGCCCGACCGGCCCGGCGGCACCCAGGTCGTGGCCAGGGTGGCGGGTATCCTCCGTATCGTCAGCCAGATGATGCCGGAGGGTGCCGCCACCGGTGAGATCGCCGCACGGGCCGGACTGACCCGCCCTACGGCGCACCGCCTCCTCAGCTCCCTGACCACCGAGGGGCTCATCGACCGTGACCCGGGGTCGGGACGGTGGATGCTCGGCCCCGAGATCTTCCTGATGGGCACGGTCGCCGCCGACCGGTACGACGTGTCCCGACTGGCCGGGGAACACGTCAGCGCACTCGCCCGGGAAACCGGTGAAAGCGCGTTCTTCTCAGCCAGGAGAGGAGACGAAACAGTCTGTCTGCTCCGGGAGGACGGCAGCTTCCCGGTCCGCTCCTTCGTCCTTCACGAAGGACGCCGCTTCCCTCTCGGCGTCGCCTCGGCAGGGCTCGCGATCCTGGCGTTCATGCCGGACGCCGTGGTTGACCGTTATCTGGACCAGGCGGAACTTCACCGCGACTACGGGGAGAGCCACTCCCCGGGACAGATACGTGAGAGGATCGCCGAGACCAGGAGATCGGGCTATGCGGTGAACCCGGGGCTGATCGTGGAGGGAAGCTGGGGCATGGGCGCGGCGGTCTTCGCGTCCGGTGGTCAGCCGTCCTGGGCGCTGAGCCTCACCGGGATCGAGCACCGGTTCGCAGCCGGCAGACGCCGCCACCTCGGTGCTCTGCTCCTGGACCATGCCCACCAGCTGTCGCAGCGGCTCAGTCAGAGTTGACGGTGTGCTGTGGGGAGAGTGCCCGGGAAGGCGGCGTGCGGGGCGGTCCGGGACCCGGGTGTCCCTGACCCGGCAGTTCGGGTAGCCCGGGCCGTTCAGTTGCCGGCTGTGGTCGGCCGGAACCTCCGCAGCCTCAGCGAGTTGGAGACGACGAACACGGAGGAGAACGCCATCGCGATCCCGGCGAGCATCGGGTTGAGCAGGCCAAAGGCGGCGACCGGGATGAGCACCACATTGTAGGCGAAGGCCCAGAAGAGGTTGCCGTGGATGATGCCGAGGGTCTTCCTCGACAGTCGGACGGCGTCGACGGCCGAATGCAGATCGTCGTTCATCAGGGTGATGTCACCGGCCTCGATTGCCACATCCGTCCCTGATCCCATGGACAGTCCGAGATCCGCTCTGGCGAGGGCGGCGGCGTCGTTGACACCGTCCCCGACCATGGCGACGTTTCTGCCGGCAGCCTGGAGGGCGGCTATCCTTTCCACCTTCTGTTCGGGGCGGACTCCTGCGATGACGTTGTCCGGGCTGATACCGACTTCGGCGGCGACGCGCGCTGCGGCGCCGGCGTTGTCCCCGGTGAGCAGCACAGGGGTCATTCCGAGGGCCTTCAGGTCCGCGACCGCGTCGGCGGAGCCGGGTTTGACCGTGTCCCGGACGGTGATCACTCCGGCAGGGGTCCCGTCGACGGTGACGAGTACCGGAGTGGCGCCGGACTCCACTGCTGAGCTGAAGTTGCTGCGCAGTTCATCAGGCAGTGTGTCGGTGGGGTCGGGGCGTCCCACCGAGACGGTGTGCCCGTCGACCGTCGCGGTGACGCCGCGGCCTGCCGTGGAGGTGAAGTCAGTGGCCTGCAGGCCGGTGGAGTCTCCGGTGTCCGCCGCGGCCCGGACGATCGCCTGCGCGACCGGGTGTTCGGAACCGGATTCGACCGCTGCCGCGAGCTGGAGCAGGGCATCCTGGGGGTGGCTGTCTGTCCCTGTGACGTCGGTGACTTCCATGACCCCGGTGGTGACGGTGCCGGTCTTGTCCATGACGACGGTGTCCACCCGTCGGGTGGATTCCAGCACCTCGGGGCCTTTGATGAGCAGGCCGAGCTGTGCTCCACGCCCGGTTCCCACGAGCAAGGCGGTGGGGGTGGCCAGCCCGAGGGCGCACGGGCAGGCGATGATCAGGACCGCGACTGCGGCGGTGAACGCCTCGGTGATCTCCGCACCGGACGCCAGATGGGCGATGAGGGTGACAACGGCGATGACCATCACGACCGGGACGAAGACCTGGGAGATGCGGTCGACGAGGCGCTGGACGGGTGCTTTCGAGGCCTGTGCGTCCGCGACGAGGCGGGCCATCTGCGCCAGGGTCGTGTCTTTCCCGGTCCTGGTGACCTGCACGAGCAGTCGTCCGGAGGTGTTCACCGTCGCCCCGGTGACCGTGGAGCCGACGGTGACGTCGACGGGCAGCGACTCTCCGGTGAGCATCGATTCGTCGACGGCGGAGGTGCCGTCGGTGACGGTGCCGTCCGCCGCGATCTTCTCACCGGGGCGGACCATGAGGATGTCGCCGACCCTGAGGTCTTCAACGGGGATGTGGACCTCTCTGCCGTCCCGGATGACGGAGGCGTCTCTGGCGCCCATGTCCAGCAGCGCGCGCAGGGCTTCGGAGGAGCGGCCTTTCGCTCGGGTCTCGAACCATCTGCCGAGCAGGAGGAAGACGATGACCACGCCGACGGATTCGAGGTAGATCTCGTCCATTCCGTCGTGGCCGCCGGTGGCGGGCACGAGGTGCATCTGCATGGTCATCCCGGTCATGCCTGCGTTGCCTATGAACAGTGCCCACAGGCTCCACAGGTAGGCGGCGGTCGTGCCGAGGGAGACGAGGGTGTCCATGGTGAAGGCGCCGTGACGCAGGTTGATCAGTGTCGCCCGGTGGAACGGTGCTCCGCCCCAGAAGAAGACCGGGGAGATCATCGTCAGCGCCGCCCACTGCCATTTGTCGAACTGGAGGGCGGGGACCATGCTGACCAGCACGACGGGGAAGGTGAGGATCGCCGAGAGGATCGTGCGGTGGAGCAGGTCGGCGGCCTCGGCGTCGCGGGCGGCGTCCACCTTGGCCTGGCCGGTCTGTGGGCCACTCTTCGGGGAGGACGCCGCGTCTACGTTGTCCGTGTCTGTGTCGCTCTCATCGGCTGAGCTGTCGGCCATGGTGAAGGCGTCGTAGCCGGTGTTCCGGACCGCTTGGATGACCGCATCGGGGTCGGTCTTCGACGGGTCGTAGTCCACCTTGGCGGACTCGGTTGCGAAGTTGACGGTGGCGTCCACGCCGTCGAGCTTGTTGAGCTTGCGCTCGATGCGGGCGGAGCAGGAGGTGCAGGTCATGCCTGTCACACCGAGGTCGAGCTGCACAAGGTTGACCGGGCCGACCGGGTCGACCGGAGGGGTGGTTCCTACCTGCTGTGTCATTGCTGGTCAGTCCTTTGTGGGGTGTTACTTGACGATGTCGTAGCCGGCTTCGTCGACGGCGGCGGCGACCTGCTCGTCGGTGAAGCCTTCGCCGGTGACGACGACGGCGCCGGTGGCCGGGGTGGCCTCGACAGCGGTGACGCCCTCGATGGTGCCGACCTCCTTCTCGACGGCCGCCTTGCAGTGTCCGCAGCTCATGCCGGTGACGGTGTAGTTCTTCGTGGCCATGGTGGTGATCCTTCCGTGTTGTGTGGCGTGCGCGGGGCCCGTGTGGTCCTGCCGTTCGTCCGATTCCGAGGATATACCCCTAGGGGGTATATTTCAAGGGCGGCGGGAGGAGTGGGGGTGCCGACGGGCAGAGGTGGCGCGCATTGATTGGGGACGTGCGGGGCGCCGCGTTCCGCACCTGACTTCTGAATCTTTCAGACGAGAGGAACATCATGTACGGCGAACCTGCATCTGCCGTTCGCACGACACGCTCCGGATCCGCGCAGAGCGCCCGCAGACGACACGGCCTGCGTCGCAGGGTGGCCGCTGTCTCGGCTGCCACACTGCTCGCAGTCGGTGGAGCGACCGCCGTCGCGCCGTCCGCCGCCGCCCAGGGCCTTCCGGAACCCGTCCAGACCTCGTACGACGCTCTGCCTCCGAGCGCGCAGTCGATCGTCGGCAGCATCGTCTGGAGTGGTCCGCTCGCCCTGGCGGCGCTCTACTATTCCGTCTGGTGCCCGATCGTCAACAGTGACAATCCCACTCCCGGCGTCTGCTCGTTCTGACGGCTTTCCCGGGTGGGAGGGGGAGTCTCTGAGGGGTGTCTCAATACCCCGCGGGGGTATACCATCGGCGGCATGAAGATTTCACGTACCCCTGCCCTGGCATCGCTGGTTCTGGCGTCCACCCTCACTCTCGCGGCCTGCGGAGACGATTCCGACAGTGGACATGACGGTCACGAGGGTCACGACATGGCGGACATGACCGGCATGACCACCGAGGACGCTGACGACGGTGACATGGGTGACATGCACGACCACGCCATGGACGGCGGTGAGGCGCCGGCCGGTATCGAGGACGCAGTGAATCCGATGTATCCGGTCGGTACCGAGGTGACCGTGCTGGCCGATCACATGGAGGGGATGGAAGGCGCGACCGGCACTGTGACCGGCGCCTACTCGACCACGGCCTATGCGGTGAGCTACACGCCGACCGACGGCGGCGCACCGGTGAGTGACCACCGCTGGGTCGTCCAGGAGGAGCTGGAGAACCCCGGTGACGCCCCGCTCGCCGACGGCACCGAGGTCACACTCGCCGCCGACCATATGAGCGGAATGGAGGGAGCGACCGCCACCATCGACTCCTCGACGCAGGAGACCGTCTACATGGTGGACATCACCACCGATGACGGGATGACGATGACGAACCACAAGTGGGTCACCGAGAGCGAGCTCGCCCCGGCGGACGCGGAGTAGCGCGGAGCAGGGGCCGTCCCTTCGCCTCTTCCCCTCCTTCCGCCTGATGTCCGCAACTCACCCTCACCAGCAGGATGAGCAGCGATTTCGGCTCCGGTGAGGGTGAGTTGCGGGATGTGGAGGAGGCGCATGTCGAGAAAGCACCCCCACCGGCAGCTGAACAGAGCTACGGCACCGCCAGCTTTCCCGTGTATTCGATCGGATAAGGATATTGGAGGAGAAAAAGCACTCTCACAGGCAGCCGCCGAGGGTTCGCCGGGGGTTCGACGACTGGTGAGGGTGCTGATTTGACGGTGCTGATTCGACGAGGGGGCGGGCGGGGCGTGGTGCCCCGCCCAGACCGGGTACCGCCCTAGATCGGGAGTTTGCGCACCACGAACTGCGGCAGGTTCTTCAGGATGAGCATCACCCAGCGGAACAGCGGGTGCACCCAGATGACGGATCTGCCGGCGTCCACCCCGGCTGCCACGGCCTTCGCGGCGACGGACTTGTCCACGGTGAGCGGTGCATCGTCGAGCCCGTCGGTCATCTTCGTCCTGACCTGGCCGGGCCGGACCGTGAGAACGTGGACCCCGGTTCCCCGGAGAGCTTCACCGAGCATGCGGTAGAACCCGTCGACCCCCGCCTTGGTCGACCCGTAGACGAAGTTGGAGCGGCGGACCATCTCGCCGGCGACGGAGGAGAACACCACGATCTGACCGTGGCCCTGCTTCTTCATCCGGTCGGCGAGCAGCACCCCCACCGACACTGCACCGGTGTAGTTCACCTCTGCGGCGAGCACGGCCTGCTTCTGGTCCTGCCACTGCTGTTCATTGTCGCCGAGGACGCCGAAGGCGACGATCGCGAGGTCGATGTCCCCCTCGACCGAGTTGATGACGGCGTCGTGCGTGTCGAAGGCGGTGGCATCAAAGTCGACGGTCTCCACCCCGGACGCGCCGGCTGCTTCGCACCGCGCGACCGGACCGCTGAGGTCGGAGCCTGCGCGGGCGGCCAGGATGACCCGGGCTGGTCCGCGCGAGAGGAACTCCTCGACGACGGCGAGGCCCAGGTCTGAGGTTCCGCCGAGCAGGAGGATGGACTGGGGCTTACCCACGGCATTGATCATGTGAAAGGACTCCTTGCAGGTAAACGGTCTAGTTCAGTTCGAGACGACGGGACATGTCCGAGGCGAAGACGCCTGTCGGGTCGATCTCCCGGCGCGTGTGGAGCCAGCCCTCGAGACCCGGGTACATCCGGTGGAAGTTCTCCGCCGAGGTCCGGGACTCCTTCGCCAGGTAGAGGCGTCCGCCGAATTCCATGACCCGCTCATCCAGGTCATCGAGGAAGGCGCCGAGACCCGGACGGATCGGGAAGTCCACACAGACGTTCCAGCCCGGCATCGGATAGCTCAATGGTGCGCGGTTGCCCGGTCCGAAGAGTTTGAAGACGTTGAGGGCGGAGTAGTGGCCGGAGGCCTGGATGTCCCGGATGATCTGCTTGAACGGCTCCACCGCCTCGGTGGGCACCACAAACTGGTACTGCAGGAATCCCTTGGGGCCGTAGCCGCGGTTCCACTCTCCGATGAGGTCGAGCGGCTGGTAGAACTGCGTGAGGTTCTTGATCTTGTTCTTCGCCGGAGCCCCCATCGCGTAGTAGGCGAGGCCCACCGCGGACAAGGTCAGCTTGTTCATGGTGAACGAGGGGAAGATGTCCGGGACGGTCATGAGCTGGGGGGCGTTGAACTTCAGCGGGTCGGCGGCCAGTTTCGGGGCGAACTCCTTGAGCTGGTCGAGTGTGGCCAGCGACCCGCGTGAGATCGTGGACCGGCCCAGTCTGGGCTCGGGGGAGATGCAGTCGAACCAGGCAGAGGAGTACGTGTAGTTGACCTCGGAACCGTCGGAGTGGGCGGCGACGGTCTCGTCGAGGGTGTTCGTCCTCTCGGTGTCCGCGATGAAGTAGGCGGTCTCCGTCTTCGTCATCTCCACGGTGGCGCGCAGGATGATCCCGGTCAGTCCCATGCCGCCGACGGTCGCCCAGAACAGAGTGCCGTCCGGGTCGTCAGGGGAGCCCTCGGGTTCGAGGTGGAGCACCCGTCCGTCCGCGACGAGCAGTTCCATGCTGCGCACGTGGTTGCCGAAGGAACCTGCGGAGTGGTGGTTCTTGCCGTGGATGTCCGGTCCGATCGCACCTCCCACGGTGACCTGGCGGGTACCGGGGAGGACCGGGACCCAGAGGCCGTAGGGAAGCGCCGCCTTCATGAGCTGATCGAGGGTCACGCCTGCGTCCACGTCGACGAGGGCGGTGTCCGGGTCGATGGAGTGGATGGTGTTCAGCGGCTGCATGTCGATGACCAGACCGCCACCGTTCATGGCGGGGTCACCGTAGGAACGACCCATGCCCCGGGCGATCACTCCACGCCTGAGGTGGTCCGGCTTGTCCGCGTTGGAGTCGGCGACCTGCGCGACAGCGGCGGCGATGACGTCGACGTCCGGGGTGGACAGAACCTCCGCCGTGGTCGGGGCGGTGCGGCCCCATCCGGTGAGTGTCCGGGTGTGCGTCTGTAATTCCATGGCGTCCACACTACAACCGGGGTCGGACACGGAACGGACTTCCGGTGCCGGCCGGTCGGGGATAGTGACGCATCTTTCACCCACGTCGGTGCACCGGCACCACCACAGATATGCCATAGTAAGGGAATGCTTGGTTACGGTGGCCTCAATCGCGCTGAGGGCAGGGTTACCCGGATCTCCCACGAGTGGGAGACGCTGCGTGCGGCACACCGGCGCGGAGAACTGCCCACCCCGGTACTGCTCGACCGGCTCACGCAGATGTGTGATGAACTTGCGGGTGTCGCGGCGTCCTCGCCCCACCCGTCACTGGTGCGTGCCCGGCAGGCTGCGGCGGACCTGGGCCACCGGATCCGTCTGCACACCGTCGCCCTCGCGCCACGGCCCGTGGTGATCCCCGGGGTGACGGGGCCGGTGCCGGGAGCCCCTGTCGCCGGCCACCCTGTCGCCGGCCACCCGGTCCGCGACCTTCCGGAACTGTGGCACCACCACCGGCACGACCCGGAGCGCTGCCCTGCTCACCCTGACGCCGTCGGCGCGCCGGGCACGGACGGGTCACCCCTCGACGGGGAGGGGGGACGTCTGCCGGACCTGTTCCGGCTCCACTGGCAGGACGCCGCGGTCGCGGCCGTCGCGGACCCCGGGGTGTCCCTGGCGGAGATCGACGCCGTGACCGACCGTACCGCCGAGGTCATCCGCCACTACGGCGGATCAACCTCGGAGGTGGCCGCGGTCCGGGCCCGGGTCCTGCTCGCCACCGGCCGTGTCGAACAGGCCCGGGAGCTTCTGGACCTGACAGGGGAGCAGGCCCGCGGTACAGCGGTGACCCGTGCCGGGGTGGCACTGCTGCGCGGTGACCTCGACACTCTCATGCGGCTGCTGGGACACGCCGAGGACACCGGACGGGCGGGCACCACCGAATGGACCCTGGTGTCCGCGGCGTCGCTGGTACCCCTCGCCCATGTCGTGGACGCTGCGACGACCGTCGACCGGGTCGCCGCCGTCGTCGCAGCGTCCGCGGGCGTGCCGGAGATGGTTCCCGCCATGCTGCACGTCATCGAGTACCTGGCACTTGCCGGACAACCGGAGGTGGCCCTGTCGCTGCTGGTCAGAACGGTTGATCCGGCGAAAGTCCCGGCGAGCGCGGCTCCCGCCCTGCAGGCTGTCGTCCACGGAGGGTGGTCGTCGGACCCTGCGTCAGACCTCGGTCACCGTCGCCTGGTGGAGGGAGGGGAGACAGTCCACGAGACAGCCGAGCGTCTCGCCGGCGAACTGCGGGCCGACGCCGCCGGATTCGACGCCCGCGACGGCCGCAGGATGTGGACCACACTCGTGCCGGCGGTGAAGGAGTATCCGGTCCCGCCGCTCACCACGGACGATCTCGCCGGAATCTCCGGACTGCGGGGCCTCGCACTCCCGGCCGCGCTCCTCCCGGACGCCGTGTGCACCGTGACCGGGCAAGGGACTGCCGTCCCGGCTCACCGCCGGACCGAGCTGCCCGGGGTGGGGCCGGTCGACCCGGAGTCCTTCGACGCCTCCGAGTCGCTCTGCGCCACCGTCATGTACACGCTCCTGGGGCTCACGGACGCCGCGGACCTCGTCGTCGACCGGATGAGGTGTCTCACCCCGGCGGACGGGGACACGGCTGTCCTCGACGTCGCCGGAGAGTTCGTCCGTCGGGCGGACCTGGCTGCCGGGGCCACGGGTGGGAGGGGAGACGGCCGGGAAGACGGACGGGAGGGTGCCCGGGCGAACTGTGCAGGTTGTCCACGCATGACCGCGCCGGCGTCCGTCGGACTGCTGAAACAGGTCGACAGCATGGTGCGGGACTGTGCCTGTGCAGGAAGCGCCCATGACGCCCCCTCCCGGGTCCGCGCCATGGTGGCCCGCAGGTCGGGGGTCCACCCGCTGGTCCGGCGCCTCATCGACCTTGACATCCTCCTCGCCGGAACCCTCCCCACCCGCGACGCCGTCGAGTGTGCCGTCCAGGGGCTGTGGGCCGCGACCCGTCTGCTGCCGCGGGCGGTGCCGCTGACAGGCGGGGCGCTGCTCGGATCGGTGACAGATCCGGCGTACGGACGCCCGGGAAGAGGCATCGTGGACGCCACGGTCATTTCCACGGTCACCGCCGTGGCCCGTACCCTCCCCGCTCCGCCGCCGGCGTCCCCCCTGGGACTGGTCGACCACGTCGCAGACCTTGCGGACCTCGCTGAGGCCCTGGTCCAGGCAGGGGCGCACCATGAGGCCTGCTCGGTCGCGGGGTCGGGGCTGGCAGCGGTGGGGGAGAACTGGGCTGGGGCAGGCCTCACCCCTGTCTGCGGCACCGCTGAGGCAGGTGCGGACGACGACGGCCCGGTCAGACTGCTGCGCGCGGGGGCCGCCGCGCTGGCGTACCTGGGCAACGCGACCACCGCAGCGACGTTCGCCGATGCTGCGGCGGGGGCGGCGGAGTACCGCGGCCGGTGGCGTCTCGCGGAAGCCTGCCGGGAGGACGCCGCGGCCCGCAGGGCCTGAGGCGTGACGGCCCGCCGGGCCTGAGGCGTGACGGCCCGGGCAGATCAGAGGTTCATGATCTCGCGGATCTCCTCGGGGAGCTCCGCCACGCACGTGATCTGCGGTCGTCCCTCCTCCTTGTGGACCCGCAGGGCGTGGTTCACGATGGAGCGGCTGGTGGAGTCCAGGATCGGGAGTTCCTGGGCGAGAAGCCTGGCCATGAATTCGTTCACCGGGGCCTCGATGTGCTGCGCCGCCTCATAGTGGGCGTCCGGGTCGGTGCCGCCCACGACGGATGTCTGTGCCCTGGACCCCCGCTCACCGGCGGGACTGCCGTCACCGGCCCTGGCGATGTCGCGACGCATACGCTCCTTGAGCCGGTCCCGGCCTTCGCCGTCGTCGCCCCTGTTTCTCCTGCCGAACATGGCGACCAGCCTACTCCCGCCGGTCAACTACACTCGGGAAGGTACGCGAACAGCGAGACACCGGAGAAACGGAGGGTGGCAATGTCTGCCGTACCTGACAGGAACAGCACCACCGATCTCGCCGTCCTCGGGGCGACGACAGTCGGCTACTACCTCGTCAACGACCTGGTGAAAGGGCCTCGACTGCGCAGGGCCGTGGCCGCCGGCGTCCTGGCCACAGGTGCCGCCGCAGCCGTGGAAAGGGCACAGCGGGCCCGGGCGGACGCCGCCGCGGTCGCGGCGCGGGACGCTGCGGCGGAGGCTGCCCGGGTCGCCTCCGAAGCCGAGACCACCGGACGCGGTGGTACCGGTGCCGCGGAGATCTCCGCCACTCCCCCGGCGGTGAAACTCGTCGGGGCCGCGGCCGGTGCCGTCATCGTGGCGGCGGCGGGAAGCTGGCTGAACAGGAGGGTCGACCGGGCGGTCACGTCGTGGATCGGCCGGGCAGGCGGGAAGATTCCCCTGGTCGGAGGTCTCTTCCGACGGTTCCCCTCGACGGTCTGGGGGCTCGCGCAGTTCGGTGCGGTTCTTGCCGCGGAGAGGCTGACCAGAGCTGACGCACCCGCCCCGGCGGCGGAGAGAGCGGAGTCGACGAGGGCAGGTGCACGTCCGTGACCGCCGGGAGCACCGCGGCTTCCGCATCTGCCGGGACCCCCGGCATGCCGGCGACCACGACGGACCCCCGTTCAGGCACCCGCCCCCAGGACCCGCCGGTGCTCGTGGCGTCCACCGTCGGTGACGTCACCGCCGTGTGGCAGGTCGAGGTGGACGCCCGGATCCTCCTCGGGGACTTCTCCGGTGCCTGGCTGGTCGACGCGGACGGTGTCCGCGGTTTCGCCGCGGACGCGGAGTGGATCGCGGAGCGCAGTTCCCGCGAGGCGATGCTCCGACTCCTCCTCGCCCGGCCGGTTCTTGTCGCGGGGGACGGTGGCATGCCGGTCAGCGGTCCGGAGGCCGCGGCGTCCTTCCGTCTCCCGGAGGACACCACCGCCGCACTGCAGACCGTGGACGTCCCGGCCACCGTGGAACGGGCCGCGGCCGAGGTCGAAAGGAACAGGGCAGTTTTCGCTGAGGTCAACCCCGGTAAACGCCAGCCGGCGTGGGCTGCGGCCTGGGACGGGTACGAGTTCACCCCGGTCGTCGGCAGGGTCCCGGGAGTCCTCGACCCGGATGCGGCGGAGGCGGTACGCAGGACAATGGCCGCGGCCCGGGGACTGCGTGGACTGGCACAACGGTGGAACGCCCTGGACAAGCTCCGGGTCCAGAGGCTGGGGGAGGACCACGGCGGACCGTTGCGTGCCCTGCCCCTCGTCCTGAACTGACCGGTCGGGCACCCGACCGGCCCGTGGCTGAACCGGTACCGCTCCTGCGCCGTCCCCGGCAGACCGTCCCCGGCCGACCGTGGCCGGTTCCAGGAGGGTGCACCCGACGTCCACGGCGACCGCGCACACTCAGCGCTACGCTGGGCGACATGAGTGCCCAGCAACTGCCGCAGCGTCGGGGAGCCGCCGTGCGCGGTTTCGGCGCACACGGCGGCACCGACGGGCTCGCCTCGGTCCTCGAACTGCCTGGACTGGTCCACGACGCCGTGAACGCCGTGCCCGCACCGCCCCCGGAGGCGGCCGACCATGAACTGACCCTCCTGCTCCTCGCGGAACACCACGTCACCGGTCTCGGGTGGTTCACCCGCGCCCTCGGCCTCAACGGTGCACTGTCGGTCGCGGACACGGTCCGTTCCGTACTGATCTCCCTGGACTGGCCGGGAGCAGCCACGATGCTCACCCCGGAGAAGGAGAGGAACGGCGACAGCCGTATCTCCACCTGGTCTCTGCAGGCCCGGAGGGACGACCGTCTGCGGGTCTACTCGCGTACGGCCGGCTCCATCGGTACACCGTTACGGGAGGCGTTGGGGCGCGACGGGACCGGCGTCCTGGTCGTCGACGGGTACACGGTCACCGTCACCACCGCCGGGGCCATGCCCCGCGACGGACACACCCCCGACGCCGTCTGCCTCGCCGGCGGCTTCGCCCCTGACGACAGCGGCACCCCCTCCTCCGACCTCACCGTCGTCGACCCCCCCACCGCCTTCCCCCCGGGAACCCTGTCCGGTTCTCTGCCGGAGACCCCTGCGACACCTGTGCCCGTCCCCGGGGAGTTCGAGCACCCTGTCGGACTGCCCCGCGACGTCGACCTCGCCGCAGTGAACGTCGCACTGACAGGTGAGGAGACTGTCGCGGAGATCCTCGGCGGACTGGCACCTGAGTTGCGGGAACTTCTCCTCGGCGGGGACCTCTACGAGTTCACCCCGTTGCTTCAGGCCCTTGATCTCGGCAGACCCGCGCAGGTCGCCGACACCACCAGAGGGGTCCTGGAGAGCTTTCCCGCTGAGAAGTCCCAGGTCGGACGGGCGGCAGCCTGGTCGCGGGTCGTGGCCCTGTCGACCCTGTCCGACCGGGAGACCTCCGACGAGGTCACAGCGATGCTCATGGCGGCCCTGGGATTCACCCGGGCGGACGCCGGCCTCGCCCCCGTGGAGGGAAAACTCTCCTCCGACCCCCTGGACGCCGCGGAGATCCGCGCACTGTCCGCCGCCTCCGGCCGGCTGCTCGCCATCTGCGGAGCGGACGTGTGGGACGGCCCCGCCTCCGAGGTGACTCCGCTGGTGCCGAAGTGCAGTCTTGTCGACCGGCTGGAAATGTACCGGTTCCTGCTGCAGGCCTGACGTTTCTTTCAAACCGGTGAATGCTGAGTAACCTGGTGGGATGATTCCTGTCTCCCGTCGTCAGTGAGGACCCACCCGTGACCGATGCCGTCACCGAACGGCCGCCCAGGCCCCCCAGGTCGCCCCGGCCCAGGGGCCGTAAGCGCCGCATCCTGAAGCAGTTCCTCACCTTCGGTACCGTCGGCGCCTCCGGATTCGTGGTCAACCAGTGCGTGATGGTGCTGTCCAACAGGATCACCAGGGCGGTGTGGGGATTCGACCAGTACAGTCCCTTCGTCAACCTCTTCGGTTCGGCGTTCCACGTCCGCTGGTACCACGTCTTCAGCGTGCTGGCCTTCATCGTCGCGAACATCTGGAACTTCTTCCTCAACCGGAAGTTCACGTTCAGGACCCGCCGCGGGACCCCGTGGCTGAGGCCGATGTTCAGTTTCATGCTCGTGGGTGTTTTCGGTCTGCTCATCACCCTGGTGGTGCAGACCGCCCTGGTCAACGATGATTCCCCGATCGCCCTGTCGAGGGAGATCTGGGATGATTCCAGTGGTGTCCGGACCCGTGCCTACTGGGGCAACTTCATCGGGGTGATCGTCGCGATCCCCGCGAACTTCCTGTTCAACAAACTGTGGACTTTCCGGCACCGGCCGGGCAAGGGAGAGGTGAGGGTGGCCAGTGTCGGCTGATCTTTCAGTGGGTTCCGGGGGTCCCGGCGGCTCAGGGGGCGTCGGGACGGCCGGGAAGGACGGCAAGGACGCCACGGGCGTGACTGTCCGTGTGCCCCTGGCCACACAGCTCTTCCGTTTCGTGTGCACCGGCGTGGTCGGTGCGGTCGTCGACTTCGGGTCGACGTACCTTCTGCACCTTGCCGGGCTCTCCGACGGCCTGTCGAAGACGGTGGGGTTCGTGCTGGGTACGCTCACCGCGTACTTCATCAACCGCCGGTGGACCTTCCAGGCCGATCCGTCGACCAGACGGTTCGTCGTGACGATGTTGTCGTACCTGGTGACCTACGTGGTCCAGCTGGGACTGTACAAGCTCTGCATTCCCTGGCTGGAGGACCACGACTTCTCCGATTTCTGGACCAGGGCGGTGAGCTTCGTCATCGCCCAGGGGACGGCGACGGTGCTGAACTTCATCATCCAGAGGTGGGTCATTTTCCGGGTCCTGTGAGGGCGGGTCCTGTGAGGGCGCGGCGTCAGCAGGCTCTTCCCTGTCCGGTCCGGTCCCGGTCTCCTAGGGCCGGTAGAACTTCTCCTGCTGCCCCTGCCTCAGGAGTTTCAGCCATTCCCGGAAACCCTCCGGGTCCTTCTTCTTCACCAGGAAGTACCAGGCGAAGCGGGCGTACTCCTGGGGCAGCAGTCTGCGCATGCCCGGCTGGTTCATGAGGAAACCGCGGTTGCGGTAGGTGAAGTAGCGCTTGAACTCACTGTCCGGGTACTGGGTGTGCATCCTCCCGCCCAGGATCGGACGGAACTCGTCGGAACCGTCCGGATGCAGGTAGGAGGTCGTCAGACAGGTACCGAAGGGTAGCCCCGACCGGACCAGACGACGGTGGTACTCCACCTCGTCCCCTCTGATGAACAGGCGGTAGTCCGGCACTCCGATGACCTCCATCGTTCCCGCGCTGATGAGGGCCCCGTTGAACAGGCTGGCTATCCCCGGCAGGAAATCTCCCCGCAGTTCGGACAGGCGTCGTCGCCACACCACCCCCTGGCGCAGGGGGAAGGCGAGCCGCCCGGGCTCGTCGATGTTGCACACCACCGGCGACACCTCGGCCAGCCGGTTCCTCTCCGCCACGTCATAGAGGGTCTCCAGGACACTGTCGTCCGCGGGGCGGCCGTCGTCGTCGGCGCACCAGACCGCGTCCATGCCGAGGGAGAGGGCGGTGAGGAAACCGAGGGCGAAACCTCCCGCACCGCCGAGGTTCGTCTTGGAGGGAACGTAGACGCCGCGGTCCCCGGCGGTGGCGTCCACCAGGTCCCTGACGGCGTCATCGGCACCGTTGTCGACCACGATGACCTTGTCCACGCGGTGGGTCTGGGAACAGACCACGCCCAGCGACCCTTTCAGCAGTTCGACACGGTTGTGTGTGACGATCACCGCGGCAGTTGTGCCGTTTCGGTCGAGGAGGGTGTTGAGGGGGAAGGAATCGTGAGCGGGCTCCGGCATGGGGATCATTGTGCCACGGGTGAGGCAGTGTACCTGTCACCGGTCGCTGCCGGTACTGCCGTAGTCCGGGTCGCTGAGGGACGGGCAACGGTCGACGGCGCTCTCCACTGTCGAGGTCGTGTCATCGACGAGGTCTCCGGTGGTGGAGGGCATCTTCTCCGCTGCCTTGCGGAGCCCCTCCTCGTCGGCGTCCCGCAGTGCGGCGACAGCATCTTTGTAGTCCCGGTTGAGGTCCTCGGAAAGATGGTCGGCGACCGGGTGGTCATCGTCGGACTCGAAGTCGCGGAGATGGTCGTAGTAGAACTCGTTGAGGAAGTCGCAGGCCTGGGCCTGGTTCATCGGAGAATCACCGCCGCAGGCGGTGAGCAGGAGGGCGGTCGCCGCCACGGGGGCTGCGAGAGCCGCGGTGAGGACGGTGGGGCGGGGGAACAGGCGGGTGATCATGTCTCGGGTTTCTCTTTCGGTCGGGGGACGGTCAGCGGTTGGTGGCGGGGTTCCGGATGATGACGGTCTGTTCGCCGGTGGCTTCCGTGCCACCGTCAGGGGTGACGGAGACACGGACGGTGACCGGTGCCTCGGATCCGCGTTCAGGCAGAAGTGACCGGTCGACCCACTCCACGTCGTTGTCGGCCTCTTCACTGTCTGCGGTGAACCCGCACTGGCGCGAGTCCTTCCGGGCGATGACCTGACCGGCCTGGTCCGAGTAGGTGATGTGCGTGGAACACTTCCCGGACTGTGTGCCGGTCTTCCAGCTCACCGCGGGAAGAGTCTTGTACTGGGTGTACTGACGCAGGTCCTTCACCATCTCGAAGCGGTTCTCGCCGACCTGGATGATGTAGAAGTTGTCGAGCCGCATTGTCTGCTCTTCGGGGGCTGAGACGGTGACAGAGACGCCGTCGATGACGCCGATGTCGCCGTCACCGTCAGCGACGCCGCCACCGCCGTCAGTCGGTGACGGGGTCTGGTCGGTGCCGGTCGGTTCCGCAGTGACACCGGTGGTCGGTGCCTGCGGTGAGGTGGACCTCGGCGTCTGTGCGGACGGCAGGTCAGGCGAGGTCGTGAACGTGACCCCGGGCGGACTCCCCGGTTCCTCCCCGGTGCACCCGACCAGGTGCAGGGCGGTGGCGGAGACCAGGATCGCGGCGAGTGGTCGGTACAGGCGATTCACAGGTTATGTACCCCTCAGTTCTCAGTCAGGACGTTCCGGACGACTACAATGTGCAACCTGGATACTACATAGTGCTCCACCCTCGGTCCTGTCCTCCGGGGAGTGTTCCCCGGTGCACCCGTACTGTGACGGGCCGGATTCCGGGCTGACGGACCGCCTGTCGGGTGGCTGACTCCCCGGGAGGACTGTCGCGGGCACCGGGCTCCGGCAGCTGCTGTTATTCTGTGGACAATCACAGTTTCCTGAAGCGGAGTGAATATGCCTGGTGGAGCCCTGGACACGTTGTCCGTCATGGAGAACCTCACCTCCGTCCACCATGTGACGGAACAGAGATGGGATGAACTGGCGGACGACAGCTGGGGACCCGAGTTCCTGTCGCTGACCTCGGAACTCGACGAAGTGTCGGAGCGGGTCGGGGAGCTGGGCCCGGACGATCAGAGACTCCCCCTCCTGCGCGACCTGGCCTGTGCCAGATGTATCGCGGCAGGCGCGTACGGTGCCGTCCCGGAGCTTGCGAAGGCGGCGACCCTGCTGGCCACCCTCGCACTGTCCGCGGGGGATCCCTACATGCTCGCCACCGGCAGGTTCTACCTGGCAGAGAGCCTGCTTGCGGAAGGGGAGCTCGAGGCAGCCGGAGAACTGGCGGAAAGTGTCGCCCGGTCCGAGGAGAACCTGGACGTCGCGGAGTCCACGGCCCGCCCTCTGCTGGAGGCGGTCCGGCAGGCACAGGAGGCTCCCTCACCCGGGGAAGCTCTCGGACCGGCGTCCACCCCGGAGCCGGTTGACCCCGGCAGGGAGGATGACCCCGGAATTTCCGGGGAGGAGTTCTCCTGGGACGCCGCGGTCGCCAGGCTCGCGTCACAGCCGGACTCCCCCGACCGGGTCGATCTGTGGAACAGTCTCGTCACCGCCGTACAGCAGCTGGTGGCCGGAGCGTCCACGGTTCCCGAGCTTGAGAGGGCGCAGGGACTTCTGGGACAGCTCCGTGAACTGCTCGGCCGGGAACCCTCGGTGACGGAGGGACGCCCCGGTCTTCCGGTGCTCATGTGGGCGACAACGGTACTGCAGACGGGTAGGAGAGTGTCTGCCGCGCTCGGCGACACCGTCGCGGCGTCGGAGGCGGATGAACAGCTGTACCGCACCGTGTTCTCCGCCGACCCGTCAGAACTGCCGCAGGACGCGCCGGACTCCGTCCGGATCGCCGCGGTGAGCCTCCACCTCAGCCTTCCCGGGACCGTGACCGGGCACGGTGACGGCGAAAGGCTCAAGCTCGCCGAACAGCTCGTCACCCTCAACCGGCGGTCAGGAGAAGGGTCAGCAACGGTGACAGCGATGCTGGAACTGGGACAGTGCCTCGAAAAAGTCGGTCGGCCTGCAGAAATGTACGACATCTACTCCGAGGCGCTGGACATGGCCCGGGGCGTCGGTGACCTCTCGGCGGTTGCCTGGGCGACGATCCGACTCTCCTACGCCCAGTACACCGCAGGCAATCCCGATGTCGCCATGGGACTGCTCCTGTCCGTCAACGAGGAACTGTCCGGCACCGGTGCCGGCACAGTGGCAGGTGCGGATCTCGGAGCAGTCGCGGAGGTCAAGGTGTCGCTCGCTCAGCTGTACGAGGTTGCCGGGCCCCGGTACGCGGACCACCGCAGAGCATTCCTCCTCGAGGCTGCGGAACTGTTCGACCGCGCCGGGGTCACCGACAGGGCACTCTGGTGCCGTGAATCAGCTCGTTGACCGTCAGCTCTCTGACCGTCATCTTTCTGACCGCAGTCAGCTGTTCCGTTCGAGGAAGAGTCCCCGGGGCACCAGAACAGAGAGCAGCGGGTCGAGGACCCGGTAGGGCGCGATGCCTCTTCTGCTGAGCTGTTCACCGCGTGGTGACTCGCCGAGAGCGGAGACAGCGAAGTACCGCGCACTGTCCACAGGCGCGCCACTTCCCTGTCCGGTCCAGCAGTAGTCCTGGTTGATGAGGTTCACCAGACGGTCAGCCTGCATGTAGCGGAGCAGGCTCTCAATCTCCATGTGGAGCAGCTGCTGGTCGTGGGCGTTGAACATCAGCCCCGAGTCACGTCGGAACGCCGCGCCGCTGTTTCCCATGATCTCGGCCCACTGGTTCTGACCGGTTTCGGCGAGCTGCTGCAGGGTGTCGAACTTCGAGATCGTGACCGCCAGCCGGGGACGCTGGTCACCGAGTACGGAGATGATGTTCCGGAGGACGTCCTCCGGGTCGCCTCCGGTGAGGTTCTGAGGAGGGATGAGTCCCTTGAGATAGGTGCGGATCTGCTGTACCCCCAGCGGGTCGAACAGGAAGACGATGAGATCCGAGTGACGGAAGAACTCCAGCTCACCCGGGGAGTCCGGAAGATGCTCCAGATCCTCACCGGCGACGTCCCGCAGGACGAGGAAGTGCGGGCGGAATGTCCCGTCAGCGTCCGCCCAACGTCCCAGGGAGAAGATCAGAGGATCACGCTGGTAGGCGTCGGCGTTCGACACCGGGGGCGTCGCAGGCATGTGCTTCATCTCCCGGTACAGGGGAGTCTCGTAGAAGGTGCGGAACCGGTCCCGTGTGGAACTGTTCGCAGGCTCGACCACCCTGTTGAAGCGGCCGGCAAGCTCCTCGAGCTGCTTGATGACGACCGCGGTGTAGAGACTCTTGCCGGACGCCCTGGCACCGGCCATCGCGAAACAGTGGACGTGGGCGTCCGCCCAACCGGTCGGCAGCGGATGGCCGTCGGCGGAATGTGTCGAACCGGCGGCCAGGGGCTGGAAAGTGTAGGGGTCCCGGGAAAGTGTCGTTGAAGAGGTCACCTGTACTCCTCCCGTGCCGTGGAGAGCACACCTGCCACCACTGCGGCCCCGGCGGTGAACGCGGAGCCGTCGCCGCCGTTGATCGCCGAGCTGAGCTGCCCGGTGATTGCGATGAACCCGGTCCGGGGCGTCCTGTCCGGGGACATGGCGTAGAGCTCCTGTTCAGCCGGCGCGCCGGTCCCGAGAGCGATCACCAGTGACGGTGCGGTCGAGCTGAACATCCCGCTCACCGGGGTGGCGGTGAGGTGGATGCTGAGCTCGTCCGGCGGCAGGTCCGCCGGTCGGGGCAGCACTTCCGCCCCGACACGCGTGCTGTCAGCCTCCGAGGCGGACCGCAGGGCACCCTCCAATGAGCTGCAGGGAACCTCGCCCCGCCGGCCGCCGCCGGTGGTGAGATCCACCGTGTCGGCACCGAGAGTTCCGGAGACGCCGCGGACGACAGTCACGGCGGCGGCGAGGTCCTCGTCCGGGACCGTGCTCCCGAACGTTGCACCGGTGTCAGCTGTCAGATGGATACGCGAGATCGTGGGCACCTCCGTGAGGTGGGCACGCAGGGCGGAGGAGACCGCCATCACCGAACCGGGCAGTTCCTCACTGTCGGAGGAACCGAAAGCCGTGAACACGTAACGGTCCCCCTCGTGGGAGATCCGACCGAGTAGCTTCTCGGACACTCCGCCCACCCGAACTATCGGGAACTCGACGGTGGCTTCGGCACCCCTGGTGACCGAGACCCGGACCGACTGCTCTATCGGGAAAACTCCTCCGGAGCCGTGGGTCACCGTGATCGTCGCTGCCGTCGGCACCGACGTGACCACGGCGAGAGAGGGATTCGGGTTCATGCACAGAATGCCCTCTCCCGCCACGGTGACGCGGAGGTCAGCGTTCTCGGCCCCGACAGGGAACACCTGGATCTTCAGCATCCCCCGGTCTTCAAGGGACTCGGATTCGCCGTCATTGAGTGAAATTGAGTACATCGCTCGGTCATCGTCCTTTTGGTCGTGGTGAAGGGTCAGCGGTCGTAACTGCGGTAGTGCCGGTCGTGGGCGTCAACATTCCGGCGCCGGACCTCCTCAGCCAGGTGCCGCAGCAGGGGGGAGGTCAGGTTCTGGAAGGTCACGGGCCCTGTCGGGACCATCTCCGGGGTCCGGGAGGACCGGAAGAAGGCGGCGGCCTCGGCAACCAGTCCCTCCCGCTCGGGGACGGGGACCCGGTCAAAGGTCCATTCCGGCAACCGTGCCGGAATGAAGCTGTCACCGTTGGACAGCAGGGACAGCACCCTCACCCTGGCCAGTCGACCCAGTTCATCGGCAGGATCGAGGAAGAGGTAGTACTCGGCCTTCTTCGGGGCCTGCCGGGGAGGCGTTCTCCCCCTGTCATCGATATTGTTGATCTCTGCGTCCCATTCATCCAGGGTCGCCGTCCTGATGAACTCCTCGTCCTTCGGCGACAGCTGGAGCACTGACCGTAGCAGCGCACACGTACTGTCCCGCTGATCGACCGGGTTCCTGTTCCCCGTTCCCCACGGGGAGTCAGATTCCGGTGGCGTTGCCACTGTTCCGGTGTCTGCATGGTATCCCGCCTGGGCAGGCGCCGGGCGGGGCGGGTGCGCAGGAGGGAAGGGATTCACCGGAGCACCGGACCCTGGAACAGCCCTGTCGGAGAAACCGGACTCATGTGACGTCGGGGCAGCGGCCGGGAACGGATCGGTCGGCCGTCGCTCCCAGGATGCGGAGGTCCAGTTGCGGGATTCCGGGGCCTGTGACAGGTTCCGGCCCGGATCCGGAGCCGTGGCCGGCGGGGCGGAAGGTGAGGCCGCCGCAGCGGGGGACGAGGGCAGGGGGGACCCGGAATCCACGACGGTCACACCTGCCCCCGGCTGCAGCTGGTCCCTGTCTTCAGCCGCCACCAGGCAGAACGATGTGCCGAGGGCAAGGACAGCGGAAACTCCGCTCGCGCGCTCGTACGTCGACCAGGTGAAGGTGCGGTCGCCGGGAAGGGAGCGGGGCACACACCGGGACAGTGCCGCCACCCACAGCGGTCCCTCCGAAGGGTCGGTCACCAGGACCACCTGACCGCCATCGCAGATCCGGGACCTCAGGAACTCGAGAATCCCGGTACGGGGCACCGGGCCACGGTGGTCGCCGACCGTGCTCAACTCCGGGGGAAAGGCAGTTTCCCCGGGGCCGTCGGAGATGTCAGGGGACAGGAACCTGTCGACGACCTCGTCCGTGAGCACCGCCCCCCGTTCCAGGTCGCCGAAAGCCGGTACGACCGCGGCGTCCACCTTGTTCTTTCCATAGGGTGCCGGGACGGACGGGGAGTACATCAGTGGCGCGGCGTCCACGGTGGGCAGTGCCCCGGAATCGGTGATGAACGCGCCGGTGAAGACATTGCCGGTCCGGCCGGAGGAATCCTGGCCCGCCGCCGCAGACGCGAGGAAGACCCCGGTCTCCAACGGATCCCACGGAGCCGGGATCCAGGCGAACCTCCTCACCCTGCGTGCAAGTTCGATCCGGTTCGGGAATGTCGGCAGGGCGGAGTCCCCGCTGATACGGGTCGGGACCAGGGGGATGATCTCGGCGGTGAACATGTCGGGGACATCCCCGGTGCGGTGGCCGATGCCCCACCCGCCCGGTCTGGTGGATGTCGGGGAGAACGAAGCGTATGTGAATGAACCGGACATCTAGACCGCCCCGTTCCAGTCGGCACGGGGGACCGTCAGTCTCCCCGCGACCTCACCCTCGATGATCACGGCCGGAATGTCCGACGAGGTCCACCCGGAGCGGGCACTGGCAGCTACCCCGGCACCGTCACCGGCACTGCCACCGGTGCCGCCACCGTGACCGGTCGGCGGCTCGGCGGCGGCGTGGAGGGCACCGCCGAAAGCTGAGGCGGTGACCCCGGCACCGACCGTGCCCCAGGTCGTGGACTGGCCGTCATCCTCCCGGCTGTGCCCTCCGGCCCCGGCACCGTACCGGTCGTCGATGAAGAGACGCAGATACCCTCCGCGCAGGTTACGGTTGTCGACCCACCAGAGTGCCTCGCCCGTGGCGTCCTCCCCCAGCCAGGTACCGTCACCGGTCGGGGCGACCGCAGTGTTCCCCGCGAAACCCGGAAGAGTCGCCTGGTAGATGTCAGGGGAGGGCGTGACCTCCTGCTGTTGTGCGCGGACATACTTCATGCAGGTCACGGGTTCTCCGTCGCTGAGGGCCAGAGGAAGCCGGTCAGGACGGTACACCAGCCGGAAATGCGGGGCATTGGCGTCGGGGTAGCCCAGTGACCAGATCTTCAGCAGCAGGCCGGACTCGGTGTAGTCAAGGTCGTAGGAGAAGGTCCGCAGTCCCGGGTAGTCGATGACCGCAGCCTCGTCGGCCTCCTTCTCCTCGCCGTCGTAGATCGCCTTCGGCATGAGGCTGATGCGTTCCCCGGAGTTCAGCAGGTTCAGCCTGACCCCGCCCTGTCTCCGGTATGCGGTCTCCTCGAGACGGACCGTCTGCTGGGTCGTCGTGATGTCGACGAAGTCGGCACCGCCGGGCCAGTCGAAGGTCACCAGCTGGCTGGACACACGCTCGATCAGTCGGGGATCGCGGAGAGTGTCCACCTTCTGCAGTACCGCACTCTCGCCGACCCACGCCCTCTCCTCGACGATGTTCACCGGGGTGGCGTACACCTGGTGCCAGCCCGCCGGCCACACCAGTTTCCGCAGAACCGCCTGACCCGGTGCGGTGTCGTCGTCGACGATCCTGTCGGTGGTGCCCAGGGCGTCATCGTCGTCGATGTAGTCCTTGTCGATCGCCTGCAGGGTCAGCTCCGGGTTGGGGGCACTGTCAGTGAGGTAGATGCGGACGGTTCCCGTCGGCGGTGCCTGCCAGGAGAGCATGATGCTGTCCTCACCCTCCGCGGACACTGGTTCGGCAGTGGTGAGCGTGACTTTCTGGATCTCGGCACTGACCTGCTTCTCCAACGGAGGTGTCTGCGCACCGGTCCGGGACCTGCCCCGGAAACTGACGACCGGAGCGAGACTGAACAGGTATGTCAGACCCCGTGTGGACACCCGGTGGGTGAAACCTGACTGCTCCAGGCCGCTGGTGAGCTGGTTCCCGGAATCGTTGAGCCTGCCCGGGTAGTCCTTGCGGGCATGGTAGACGCGCACTTCGGCGTGACCGGGCAGTGAGTCCCAGGAACCGGTGACTATCCCGCCTGACTCTGCGAGCTTGAAGTTTCGCGGAGGGAAGATGGCGACATCCTCGCCGAGGAACAGGGCGGGCGCCTGGTAGATATTCTCGATGCCGTCGTCCCAGGTGTACGCCCACACCATGTAATGCCGGAAACCGCTCGTGGCGGGGCGTGTGTCCCGGAAGGCGGTGCCGTGGGTGATCACCAGTTCATGTCCCGCCCCCGGAGCCCTGTCCACCTCGCGGTCCGCCGCGATGACCCGGTACAGGGTGGTGTCCCTGGGGCGGCCCGGCAGGGGCTTCCAGGTGACCAGGACGGATTCGGCGGAGGCGTCGGCGTCCGCGTCATCACCGGCGGGCCGCCCCTCCGTCTCAATGGTGACATGGACTGAGTCGGGGGAGCTGAACCCCTCCGGATCCTGGTAGTCGTAGGTGGCGTCCAGGTGGGTGAAGACCTCCCTGACAATCGGGTTGGTCTCGAAGTCGTCCGGGTCGACCGTGGCGCCGGTTCCTCCGGTGTGCAGGGCCATCAGTTGTTCGCTGAGTGAAAGTTTCCCGGAGTTCGGCACAGTACTGTCCTCACTGTCCTCGTGGTCGTCGGATACTTCGGTGGTGGCGTCTCCCTGCCCTGCGGCGGCACCTGGTTCTGCTGCATCCCCGGAGGACACACCGCCGGACACATGCCTGCCCCCGTGACTGTTGTCCGGCACGTCGGGGAGCAGGACCGTTCTGCCGGAGAGGAGGGTCAGGATGTCGTCGGCTCTCCCGTGCATCTCCCCGGGAAGTGCGGCGATGACGCTGTCACGGGTCGGGGTGGGGAGAACGGCGAGGCGGCGCACCGTGTCCAGGGGAAGTCCCAGGGACGCGCAACTGCCGGGCTGGTTCGGTGTGTCCATCTCAGATCAGGGAATCTCCGCCGGGGAACTCGGGCAGGGGGAAGGGGTCGGGTCGCCGGCCGCCGGAGTCCGGGGAGGACCCGGGTTGAGGCTCCGGGAACGACCCCGGGAATGATGCCGCCGGGTTGTCCCCGCCGGCCGCACGATCCGCCGTGCCCGGGAAGAGTCGGGCAGCGGACACCGCATCAGCGGCATCGGCCGCCAGGTTGCGCAGTGACATGACCCGTCCGAACTGGGTGAGGGTGGCGGACCGCGTCAGGGTCCCGGTCTGCGTCGGGTCTCCGCCGTTGTCGGACCGGTCGAGCCGGCAGACCACCGGATCGGTCTCGGTGGCACGACTGCCGGAGGCGACCGGATCAACCGCATCCATGAGGAAGGATCCGGCGGTGGCGTCCCCGTGGTCGAGGATCGCCAGGAACTCGTCCTTGGTCGTCTGCTTTTCGACGCCGTTGTCGAAGAAAGTCACCGTGTCCACCATCTGTGACAGTGCCCTGGCCGAGTTCGGGGAGCTCAGGACCCGGGCCCAGTGTTCCCGGGTACGGTCCCGGTTCTCCATCTCCGGTCCCACCGCCCATCCGCTCAGAAGATCGAGGGAGGAGCCGGTACCTGCACCGGACTGGCTGGCCAGCTGGCTCAGTGCCGGCGGGCGGATGCCTCGGTGCTGTTCGACACTTGCGGCGGTGTCGGCGAGAAGGGTGTCGAGGGCCCGGTCGGCCCACTGCGGCGGGAACATCTCCCGGCGGACCAGAGTCACCAGCGGAACCTGCCGGTCTCCGCTGATCACCGACCTGCCTATCCCGGTGGACAGGGGAAGCCCGGACTGCGGCGTCCTCAGGGAGGAGCCGCGGGACAGGTCACGGCCCAGTGGCCGCGAGATCGCCCGGCCCAGCAGTGTGGACCAGGAGAGCAGCTGACGGTAGGCACCGATCTGGCGTTCGAGATTTGTCATGGCCGTGCGGACGTTGATGTCCGCGATCCGCGCATTCTCCTCGGCGAGATGCCTGTCATGCAGGTATTTCTCGATTCCCCGGCGGGCGGTGGCGAAGGAGTTCATGTGGGAGACCATGAGCGCCAGGGACCCGACCACGAGCCAGAGAAGTCCCCACCGGTAGTCGAATCCGGCGTACCAGTCGGGCTGCCATTCCGGCTTCTCATGGATCACCACGGACAGGACGACGAACGCGATGAGGAGCACCTCGAGACCGAGATGCCACAGAGTGTTCCTGCGGTGCCGGTGACGCGCCTTCTCGGTGTCACGTCCCTGCAGTTCACCGAGCCTTCTCCTGTACTCGTCGAGCCGGGTGACCTGGGTCGTCACCGTCTGACGGGACGCGGCAATGAGAGCGCTGATGTTCTCGCCCGTGTGCCAGGCGTAGCTGCGGGACGCCACCTTCTTCCATTCCAGGAAACTCTGCTGGAGCTGGCGGACAGTCGGCTCCTGGGTCTGCCCCACCACGAAGTTGAGACCCTGTTCGTAGTCCGCGGCCTTGCGGGCGTCGAAAGGTTCGATCGTCGCCTCGCTCTCGGTCATGCCGAGGCGTTGCCCGAGCAGGGGGTGGAAGCCGCGGAAGGAGTCGTCGACGTCAGGGACCGACTGCCAGCCCTGCTCCACGATCCGCCGGTTCCCGTACGCGTCCCGGGGAGCTTCCAGCGTGCCCTGTTCACGTTCGGCACCGTCGACGAGGGTCAGGGCGACATTCCGGTACCCGTTCCACATGTCGGCCAACTGCGGATCCGCCCCGACCCGGATACCGGAGCCGAGTGCCTTCTGGAACCGGTGGGACTCCTGGGCCATCTGGTCCAGTGACAGGTCCCTTCCCGGACTCTCGGCGGGGTCCGCGATGACACGCACCGGCGAGTCCTTGCCGTAGAGATTTCCCTGGACAATCCCCGCCGCAGAGCTGTGCGCCGCCGCGACAGCGGCCCTGGCCCAGCTCCGGGGACTGCCCAACCCCTCGGAGAAATACTTCCGGAGGAACCCCGCCAGGGCCCTGTACCAGACCACACTGCTGGACCGGGCACTGACCTCGGGCTGCAGAGGTGACTCCAGCGAGTTCCGGTACTGCTCGACGAGCCGGTCGGCCATGTCCTCGGGGACGCCGGAACCGGCACCGATGTACCCGAGCTGCCGGCCGTCCTTCATCACCGGCTGAGGCAGCTGTCGCCGGATGTCGGTGGCGTCCCGGCGGAGCTCGTCCTCCACCGCGGAGGCGTCGACAATCCGGTGGAAGGACCGGGCAAGTCTGACCTGGTCGATGTCGCCGGTGGAGATCGGGCGTCCTTCATCATCCAGCAGCGGGCAGACGGTCGCACTGCCCCACAAGCCGGTGAGTCCGCAGAGGGCGGGTGCCGCGGTCCGCGCCACCGCCGTGGGATCCCCCTCCCTCAGCACGGGCTGCAGGGTGGTCATCGGAGCCCTGGAATCCTCGGGGGCCAGTGCCACCGCAGCAGGCCAGGAAGGATTCGGGACAGGTGCGGTGACTGTCCTGGGGAGACGAGGCAGGATGACCCGCACACGGGCCCGTTTCCCGAACAGTCGGGCGTCGATGTCAGCGGTCCACTTCTCCACGGAGGCGAAGTCGAGGCCGGGGGTGCCGGGGGTACTGTCGTCGGTGACGTCGAGCGCCACCAGCAGGACCGACCCGGTGATGGACCGGAGTGCGGCGTCCAGGGTGATGACCGAGGGCTCCGTGCAGATCAGCCGCACGGAGGCGGCGGTGGTGGGGAGACGGGGGTCGATCCAGAAGAACCGGTCCGTCAGCCCCATTGTCGCCAGGTCCGTGAGACTGCGACGGACCTGGTCGGCGACGGGTCCGTGACCGAAGAAGATGACGGCGGGCAAGGTACGGTCCGACATCTAGATCACCCCCGTCCCCAGGTCCGGGAAGGGAGTTTCGGCTCCCACCCCCGGCAGGAGTGTCCCCGACGAGTCCGGGTGTTCGGCTTCGGTCCGGGCGCTGGAGAGACTGTCTTTCAGCACCTTCACCATGTCGCGCACGTCCGGGGCGAGATCCCGGTAGAAGGGCATGGAGGAGGCGTGACCGCGGTCCGCCACCTCCGCCCACGGCTTGTCCCCGGACTGTGCTCCGGGAAGTCCGGAACCGGCACCGGGAAGGAAGATGTCGGCGTTCTTCGACGCCTGGTCAAGCTGTGAGAGGAACAGCTGGTACCGGTCGTCGACGGAGGTGCCCGCGACCGGCTGGCCGGGGCGCTCGCCGGTCCGCAGGAATGCCGCGATGCGGGAGACCGACGGGTGCCTGGTCACCCCGGTCGTCGGCCCGGACGGACTGTCGTCGAAGAGTCCCCGCAGCAGGTGGTACGGACGCAGGGACTGTGCCAGCCGGCCCTGGGCGTCCTGGTTCTGGATGTTCGCGTAGGCCAGCAGCACCGACTCGATGATCGCCGGCATCCAGTCCAGCTGGGCCCTGAACTGCGACGGAGGGGTGAGCAGCGGGTGCGGGAAAGACACCCACTCCTGTGCCTCGTCGTCGTAGACGTGGGCGTGGGCGGTGGGTTGCCCCTGGTCCTGGATGTAGATCCTCCCGGTGATGCTGCCGATGATCCATCCGCCCACCATCGCCTGGCGTTCCGCTCTGGACAGCGGGACTGCCCCGGCGAGAGGCCGGCTGCGGCGCAGGGTCCAGAACCCGTCGTGACTGGTGCGTGAATCCCACTCCTTGGCGATCGGGGGGAACAGGGAGCTGAACACCACCGGTGAGTAGTTCGGGTAGGACCCGAACACGTCGATGTGGCGGATCTTCGTCCCCTGGGTCAGTGCGGACTCCAGCGCCCCGGGGGTGGACTCGTCGAGATTCGTGGTGCCGTTGAGTACTGACCTGAGCTCCTCCGCGGCCGAGCGTGCCTTGAACGGGATCTCCGAGAAGTTGTAGTGGTAGCTCTCCGGGGTGTTGTGCACCAGTGACACCATCGCGGAATCGACAGCGGCCAGGGGACGTGCCTGTGCCAGCGCCGTGGAGAACGCGGCCCGCAGACGGGACATACGCCGTTCGAAGGTCACGTCGTTGGTGGTCTCGTCCTGGGTCATGTAACTGCGCAGGTCGGTACTGATGAACCGCTGGAAGTGGTAGTCGGGACGCTGGATCCACATCCGGGCCCGCCGGAGCAGTTCCGCCGGGCGGATCTTCGCCGTGAAGGTTCCCGGGCGGGATTCACGCTCGTCGCCGCCGTTCGGGGGAGTCGCCAGGTAGCGGGACACCCAGCCGCAGCGGTTGCCGCCGGTGCGGCGGGACGCCGACATCGCCAGGGTGTCCTCCGGCGCCTTTTCGGAACCGTTGGTCTGCCAGGAACCGCGGATGACCGACTGGGCGGCTGTCAGCGACGCCTGCCGGGCGCTGAACACCTCCGGATCAGAGACCTTGACGTCCTGGAGTATGTGGGTCTCGTAGTCGGAGGGGAAATGGTCGACGTCGCTGATGAGAATTTCGTTGGCGGATCCGCGGAACCGGTCGCTGATCATCTCGTCCCGGTCACCGGGCCAGGCGACGGGATCGTCGGTGGCGACGTCGGCGAGTCTGGTGTCAGGGTCTGTCTGCCGGTTCGCGTGCTCGAGGTCGGCGTGGGCGTCGGAGAGTTCGGAGCCCAGACGTTTGAGCACATTGTCCGTGAAGTCCTCCAGTACCCGGTAAAGGTTTCCGGCGACATAGACAAAGAAGCTGTTGAAGAACTGGTTGCGGTACTGTGCCGCGATGTTGTCGAGGATCTGGCCGGCGTTGGTGACCGCACCGTTTCCGGTCACAGGCTGCAGCATCTGTTCTACCTGGGCGTTCATCGCCACCGGGTCGACATGTGCGTTCGCGTTGGCGAAATCGGCCAGCGGGCGGACGAGACGCTGCAGGATGTCGTCGCCGAGCTGCCCGACCACCTGTTCCACAAAGGGCAGGCCGACCGAGGCCAGATTCTCCTCCGCTGCCTTGATGACGTGGTCGCAGAACAGGTCGGCGAAGCTGTAGACGAAGGAGTAGGCGGCCGACCGGAGCTGTGTGGAGACCTCATGGCCGGTGCGGGGGTCGGTCAGGCGTGATCTGACGAGGCTTCCCCAGTCGGACGCCTTCATCCCTTCGGCCGCGGGCAGCCGCTGGCGCAGCCACCGGCGGGACTGTTCGACGGCCGGGGTGGCGGCGTTCCCGCTGAGATAGCTGACCCACTGGGCGATGAAGTTCTGGTTCGGCTGTTCGGTCAGGATCGCCGCGCCGAGGCCGATCCGGTCGAGGATCCTCGGGTAGCGTTCGTGGAGCCTTTTCTTGAGCTGTTCCTCACCGGTGTCGGTGCTCTCGGGGTCGAGGTGTCCCTCCAGCAACCGGTCAAAGGCTGCCCGTGCCAGGCGTTGGGCCGCGTATTCCGCGTAGCGGTCCCGGCCCATCGACAGCTGGGCGTATCCCATCGAGCCCCAGGGCATGACGTCCCAGGGCATGTCCGTGGTGCTCGCCCAGCCGAGCAGGCTGCGGTCGGCTTCGGGGGATCCGGTGTTCCCCAGGGAGTAGGAGACGAAGGACTCCGCCGATTTCTCCGAGGTCATCAGTGCTGCCAGGGAGCGTCCGAGGCCGCGGTAGACCGTTTCCGGGGATCCGTCGCCGAAGCGTGCACCGGTGGCGCCCATGCGGGCACCGATCGGAAACAGGCGGGCGAAGGTGTTCCGGGATCCTCCGGCGTTGACGCCCAGGGCACGGAAGAGTGCGACGTCGGAATCTGTGGCGGTGCCGGTCTGGGTGGCGACCGCCTCACCGAACATGGCGAGGGCGTTGGGCCACGCGCCGACCATGGAGTCCGCAGGCAGGCTTTCGAAGACTTCCGGGGTGTACATGAACACACCGGTGTGCTCCGGTTTGGCGTTCGGAAGGGTGGACAGGATCCGGCAGACGTCCAGGAACATGGATGCACCTGCTCCGCCTGCCATGGACGAGATGACGAGGATCACCGGCGAGGAATCCTGGGTGCTCTGGTGGTGACCGGTGATCCTGCGGTTGAGCTCGTCGAGTTCACTGATGGTGGAGGATTCCTCGAGGACATCCATCGCAGCCTTGAGTTCGTCCCTGATACGGGGTATCGCGCGGAGGGTGAGCATCCTGCCCAGACCGCGGAACTGGCCGGCACCGTCCGAGATGGGGGTGGTCCTGTTCTCCGGATGGCGTTCAGCCCAGGTGGCGACCTCGCCGAGAGCCTTCCGGTCGCCGAGCATCCGGGTGATGCCCGAATCAAAGGTCCGGTACTGCTCCTTGGAGCCGATTCCGACGTAGCGACCACCGTTGACCTGGACGTTTCCGAGGCCGTCGGGCCCCTTCTCCGGGTCGATGGGTACATCGACGCTGACGAACTGCCAGGCCTTCGGCAGTGTTGTGAGGGTGGGGTCGAATGACCGGAGGTGAGCTTTGAGCTGGTCGATCATGTAGGCCTGGGTCTTGGCCCCGGATCCGCCGCAGCCGACGACGAGGAACTTCTTCACGCAAACTCCTTGGGTAGTGGTTGTGCTGGTGGTTGTGCTGGTGCGATGAGGAAAACCTGTCAGTTTCCGGAGGGGCCGGGACCTGATGGCCACCCGGAGGGGCCGGGACCTGATGGCCACCCGGAGGGGCCGGGACCTGATGGCCATCCGGGGCCGTTGTCCCCGGGGTTTTCCGGGCCCTGGGCCGGGGGAGTTCCCTGCGGGTTACCGCCGGCGGGGCCGAAGGGTGATGCACCGAAAGCGGGGCCGAAGGGTGATGCACCGAAAGCGGTGTCACCGGGCGAGGCAGGTCCTG
The DNA here is from genome assembly GCF_900626215.1 of Corynebacterium neomassiliense. Lineage (NCBI taxonomy): Bacteria > Bacillati > Actinomycetota > Actinomycetes > Mycobacteriales > Corynebacteriaceae > Corynebacterium > Corynebacterium neomassiliense. The sequence goes on from NZ_LR131106.1 coordinate 2,222,077, forward strand.
CGGGGGTTGACGCGCCGAAGGGTGAGGCGGAGGGGAAACCGCCGGGCATGCCGGTGACGGGTTGCCCGGCGGGTCGGTTCTCCGTGCCGGATCCGGGCAGGCCTGCGCCGTTGCTGTCCTCCGGTGAGGGGTCGGTACCTTCTTCTGCCAGCCTCTCGAGTCGCTCGGGGCCGTTGGCGTCGAGCTCCGAGACCAGGGACCGCAGCCGTTCTCCGGTTATGCGTTCGTCGACGGCGATGACGACATCGCCGCGCAGGTCTCCGGGTTCCTGCCCTGGTGTCCGGATGACGATCCAATGGTTGTGCACGGCCAGCGGCAGTCTGGCCCTGTCCCCGACCCGGTGGCCGTCGTCGGAGATTGACGGTGACGCATCCGCCACGACGACGGGAGCCGACAACGGGTTGGCTCCGAGCCTGACATGGACGGGCACTCCTGCCAGGTTCACGTCCCGACCGGAGGCGACCGTGCGCGGGGTGTCTGTGACGAGCTCGTCGAAGCTGATGTCGAAGTTGCCGCCCCTGTCCCTGCGGACCAGCCGGCCGTTCCTGACCTCGACGGGGATCCGCAGGGCGTGGATGCCCGGGCTTCCGGGGATCCTGCCTGCGTAGGCCTTCATCGCGTAGAGCACGAGCAGGGGGATGACGAGGGTCGCCAGGAGTACTGCGACGAGGACTCCCACGAACACCCCTTTGTTCACCGGGGAGGTCATGTCCCCTTTCAGTGGTGTGACGACGTCCGCCTCGGTTGCTCCGTCGTCGGAGACCAGGTGGACCACCGGTGCCAGTGACATCCTGCCGTCCGCGAGTTGGGGGGTCCTCACGGTGAGGGGGAGGACGCCCTGTTCGCCTTCCCCGAGTTCGAGCGCGGAATCCGGGCCCGCGTTCGGGGAGGAGATGTCGACTGAACCGACGCCGTCGGGCAGGCTGGTGCCCTCGGTGCCGGACTGCAGTGTCGCGGGTTCGACCCACACCTTGCCGGGGCCGGTGACGGGAATGTCGACGGTTGTCTCACCGGAGTCGACGGTGAGCGTCGTTGTGCCGACCGAGGGCATGTTCACCGGGGAGACACTGGCGGCGAAAGAGGCGCTGACGGGGCTGAGTTCTGTTCCTGGTTTCCCGCCGTCACCTCTGGTGGTGATGTTGGTGGCGAACTGGAGCGTTCCTGTCCCCGCGGTCGACACCTGGTCGAGGGGGAAGACCACGGTGCCGCCGTCGCCGGTGGGTTGCTCGCCCAGTGGAACGGCGTCACCGTTGTCGGGTATGAAGGTCGCCGTCATTGTGGCGGTGCCGTCGAGGTGTCGGGGGTTTCCCTCCCTGTCCACGAGTGTCGCGTGGAGTTCACCGTCGGACTTCAGTCGGTTTCCGCCGTTGTCGGTGAGTTCGTCGACCCTGACGGACAGTCCCGGAAGAAGCTGGACCTTCACGTTGTAGCTGGCGTCCCCCGCGGTCGGGGCGTCATATCCGAAAGTCCATTCTCCTGCCCAGTTACCGCCGTCGGGCAGTGTGAGCTCGGCGTCCACCATCCCGTTGACTGCGTCGGTGGTCTCCATCGTGACCTCGGCGTCCCCCAGTTTCGCGGTCCCGTTTCCGGTGAGCTCGAGTTTCTCTCCGGAGGGGGAGGTGAGCACCGGGGTGACGGTGCCGTCGATGGTGGAGGTGGGCTGGGCGGAAAGACGGACGGGGGAGACCGAATTGTCGAGCGTGAATCGTTGGGGCTCGGTCATCGACAGAGTTCCGTCGACACTGCCGGAGGTCGGGACGAAGTTCCGGAACGCCGCGAGCAGGCCGGCCGGGTCATCCCCGGCGTTGAAGAAGGCTCCGTTCCCCGGAACCCCGGTGCAGTCCTTCTGCTCCGCCATCCTGGTCAGGAGCTCTTCAGGGGCCTGCCTGTCCTTCTCCGGGAGAAGGCCCACGGTGAAAAAGCGGACACCGGAGTTGCGCAGCGACGACAGCGCACCCCCGGGTGTGCACACCTCCTCCACGAGCTGTGCGGTACTTCGGCCGGCGTCAGGGTCGGTGATCATGCCGTCGGTGAAGAAGAGCACCGCCTGGCATCCGCCACCGTCTCCGTCGCTGTCCGGGGCGCCGGCGAACTCCTTGAGTGCTCCGTTGAGGGCGGACCCGTACCGGGTGTACCCGTCATTGTTCCTGTCTTTCGCACCGTCGATCTGACGGTCCAGGGCGTCCGGGCGGCCTTTCACCGGTGTCCAGCCGCCGTAACTGTCCGCACCGCTGCGGTACCCGTCACCGAATCCGGCGAGTTTGACGTTTATCTGTGCGTCGAGGTCGTCGGCATGTCGGCTGAGTTGCCTGACAAGGTCTTTTGCGGCATCTACCCGGAGATTGTCCTTGTCGGTGGGCTCTGCGTTGAAACCTTTCAGAGAAGCGGACTCGTCCATGATCAGGAGGATGTCCGCCGACCTGGATCCGACGAGGCAGGCGCCGAGCTCGTTGACGTTTTCCTGCCCCTCCTGGCTGAGGGTGGTGCCGCCGCCGGACGTGCCGGTGTCCTGCGCTCCTGCCCCGGGAAGTCCGCAGAGGGAGGCGCCGGCCAGCAGGGCGGAGGTGAAGGTGGTGGAGAGGATGCGGCGCGTCCGGCGCCGGAGAATGAGATGGTCTGTCATGCGTCTACGCCCCCACCGTCTTGCTGATCCACAATGCGATCTCCACCGCTGTGACGAGGACGCCGACCAGTGCGGTCGCCAGGGCCATCTGACGGATCCTCGACTGTGCGGGATCGGCGACGTAGAAACTCTCAGCGCGACGTTCCGTGTCTTTTCTCATGTAGACCCCGAGAACGAAGAAGGTGACGATCCCGGCGAGTACCCATCCTGTGGCCGCGAGAATAAGAAAAATTCTGTCGGTCGCGGAGCCGCTCAGGAAGGCCGCACCGCCCAGGACGAGGCCTGCAACGGCGGTGACGACGGCGGTCCACAGGATCCCCTTCGGGCCGCTGGCCGGCAGGACCGGCACGATCTGTCCCGCAGGGTCCTGCCCGGGGCCGAAGTCGGGGCTGTCGGTGCTGAACCGGACCGGAGGTGCGGCAGGTGAGCTGCCTGCGACATCGGAGGCAGGTCCCCCGGACGCTCCGCTGGAGGGCACCGGACCGGAGCTGAAGGGCGACTGTCCCGGGGTGCCCCAGGACTGCCCCCCGGAGGAGGGACTGCTACCGAAAGGATTTGTCATGGTTGGACCTGCCTGGGTGAGGTGTAGGAGTTCTTTCTCGTGAAGCGTGCCTGGGCGTCGTGGGCGACACTGTCCGTGTCGTCAGCAGGATCTGTGACAGATTGCTGCTCTTTGTTCGTCTATTCGGCAGAACTAACTTAGCAAACGCTGTCCCCGGCGTCAGTGTCTGAAGAAGGATCACCTGAGTCGACCCGGCACCCGGGATGAGACCGGGGGTGGGAATCGGGGCGGGGAGCGGGGGTACCGGTCACCGCGCCTTCTGGCGGACCGCGTAGTAGTACCACCCGTCGGACATCGAGAAACAGGTGGAGGTTTCTGCAGGCCAGGTGTCCGCGTTCTGGTCACACGTGGACTGGTAGGCGAACGGGCCCTTGGCGAACCACTCCCTGGGTGGGTTTCCGGTCAGCGTGTACGGGGGTGAGGGCCACTGCTCGGTGGGCTCCTGCTGTTGTTGCTGCTGCTGTTGCTGCTGTTGCTGTGCTGCCCGGCGTGCGGCCTCCGCTGCCCGGGAGCTTTCCGCCTGCCTGGATTTTTCCGCGGCACGCGACGCCTCAGCCGACCGTGACGCCTCGGCGGAAGCTTCGGCCTCTGCCTCAGCTGACCGTGACGCCTCAGCTGAAGCTTCCGCCTCGGCGGATGCGGACGCCGCGGCCTCTTCAGTGGCCTCCCGTTCGGCGACCAGGGAGGAGAAGGCTCCGGTGCTGTCGCCGGTGGAACAGCCTGCGAGGGTTGCACCTGCCGCAACAGCTGCCACTAGACAACCGGTGGAAAGGATGGTTCGTCGAATCATGGTCGGTTACTCCTGTGGTTGAAGGGATGCTGTACGGCGAATGTCGATGACCTGTGTGTCCGCAGCTCTGTCGTGGAATCCCTGGAGCCCGGGTGCCTTGGCTGAGGTGGAGAAGGCGCGGCAGCCGAGGATGAAACTCACCGGTGGGCCGATGACCGGGATGTAGTTGACCAGCAGCCAGGTGTTCCTCCTGAAGGCCTGGGAGAGTGACGGGTCAGTACCGGTCACCGACTGCACCCTGATGCCGCACATGCGTTTGCCGAGGGTCTGTCCCCGGGAATGCTCGGGAACCACCGTGAAGAGCACGACGAGGATGAAGCTTTCGATGTAGGCCGTGACGGCTGTGACGACGGCCGCGTTGAATCTGGCATCGTCATACCGGGCAGCCAGGTCGTGGATCTCCTCCCACGTGTACCTGTTCAGAGTGTCCATGTCGGTCGGCAGGTCCGGGACCATCGCTGCGTCCACGATTGACGAGGTGACCGGGACAAGGACGCACGCGGCGAGGACCACCGCCACCAGATCGACCACCACGGCCCCCAGCCGACGCATCGCTGACGGTGCGGCGGGCGGTGGTGCGGCGGCTGCGGGTTCCGGGAACAGCGGCGTCCCGGTCGTCGCAGCCGGCATCCCCTCCTGAGCGCTGAAGGGGTTGGGTGGCCCGCCGGATACTGGTCCGTACGGGTTACCGAACGGTGGTGTGGTCGTCATGTCCTGCTCTCCCTGGGATGATCGTCAACCGCAGCATGTCAGGGATGAGACACAGGAACTCCCGGAAAGTTCCCGGGAAGATCGCCTTTCCGCTCCACAGGCGGGGCATGGCCCCCGGAGCAGGGGTGACGGGGTGGCAGGAGTGGCAGTGGAAGGGACGTGGACGCCGCGACTACCGGAGACGGCCCAGATTCTTCAGGGTGCCGCGGACCTGGTCCCTGGCTTCGGGCCCCTCGTAGTTGCCGACGATCTCATCGACCGGCCCGCACTCCCTGATCTCACCGTGGTCGACCCACAGGGCGGAGTCGCAGAGCTGTGCGAGGAACTCGTTGGAGTGGGAGGCGAAGACGAGGATCCCTGACTTCGCCACCAGTGACTGGAGCCTCACCCGGGCTTTGGCCATGAACGCGGCGTCCACCGCCCCGATACCTTCGTCGAGAAGGAGAATCTCCGGTTCGATGGAGGTCACGACCCCCAGGGCCAGTCGGACGCGCATGCCGGAGGAGTAGGTGCGCAGCGGCATGGACAGGTAGTCGCCGAGCTCACTGAACTCGGCTATCTCGTCCATCTTCTTCTGCATGGACCTCTTGGATTCCCCGAGGAAGAGACCGCGGATGATGATGTTCTCCCATCCGGAGATCTCGGGGTCCATGCCGACCCCGAGGTCGAAGACCGGGGCCACCCTCCCGGACACCACCGCGGAACCTCGGGTGGGTTCGTAGATCCCCGAGAGCAGCCGTAGAAGAGTTGACTTGCCGGCACCGTTGTGGCCGACGAGCCCGATGCGGTCTCCCTCCTTCAGATGGAGGTTGATTTCCCGCAGCGCCTCGACGACAACGGTGTTGTCTGCGTTGCGTCCGATGGCGCCTCCTGCCGCGCCGAGGAATGCCTTCTTCAGGGAGCGGGACTTCGCGTCGAAGATCGGGAAGTCCACGCACGCGTTGTAGGTGTCGATCGAAACCATTGGTGAGATTCTCTCCTAGACCCAGTAGCTGATGCGGGAGCGCCACTGGCGCATGAAGACCATCGCGAACAGTGTGCCCAGCACGGTGAGTACCAGGACGATGAGCCAGGACCGCAGTGCCACCGGCTCCCCGATCATCGGTCCGCGCACGATCGCCATGTAGTGGTAGAGCGGGTTGAGCTCGGCGATGTAGGCCTTGTTGCCGATGTCACCCACACGGTCCTTCAACGTGGAGTCCATCCACACGATCGGCGTCATGTAGAACAGCAGCTGCACCAGGGACTCCAGCAACGGGGCGACATCCCGGAAACGGGTGGCGATGATGCCGAAGAACATGGAGACCCACACGCCGTTCGCGACGAGGAGGGCCAGCCCGGGTACCGCGAGGATGACCTCCCACCCCACCGGCATCCGGAAGACGGCCAGCAGAATCAGCCAGATTGCGAGGTTGTGCAGGAGGAAGAGGAACTGACGCCACACGAGCCGGTACACGTGCACACTCAGTGCGCTGGGAAGCTGCTTGATCAGGCCTTCGTTGGCGATGAAGACCTGCGACCCCTCGTTGATGCATCCGGCGATGAACCCCCAGAGGATCAGTCCCAGTGCGACGTGGGGAAGGAAGGTCTTCACGTCGATGTTGAAGAGCAGGGAGTAGAGGAGTCCCAGTGCGGCAGACATCACGCCGGTGGCGATGGTGATCCAGAGGGGGCCCAGGACCGAGCGGCGGTAACGCTGCTTGATGTCCTGCCAGCCCAGGGCGAACCACAGTTCACGTTGGGCGAAGCCCCGGCGGAGGTCGTCCCAGGCGGCGCCGAATGTCTGGGAGGTGGAGGCAGGAACCTCGTCCTCCGGCACCCGGGCGACGAATCTGTCGAAGTCCGGGGAGAGCGCGACGCTGCCTGCCCTTTCGGTGTTAGGGTGCTCGATCTCTGATTCTGACACCCGTCAACGGTACCCCGGAGTGGTCGCAGGAAGAGAAAACACGCCTGTCTCCCGGCAGTTCCCGCAGCTTTCTCCAACCCTCCGGACAGTTCCCCGACAGCTGACTGCGGAGTCCCTGCGGTCCCGCTGCGGGCTCACTGCCGGGGCTTGTGGAGCTGTCCGGCAGGGGCTGTAGGATCGGGTCACGACGGCCACCGGCAGGCCCGGCAGCGTGACGTCCGAGATGACCTGTTTGACCGTGCAGATACCGTGCAAAGTCCGTGATATGTCCGTGATGTCCTTGATGTCCATGAATGAGGTGCGTTCAGGCGTGTTCGATTCCGCGAGGGCCCGTGGGCTCTATGTCTCCCAGTCCGACGGGTGGACCTACCTCAACGCGGGTACTCGCGCCCAGGTCCCGGAGAAGGTGAGTTCGGCGGTGACCAGGGCGTTCCGGACCGCCCCACTGCAGGCGGACCCCGGCACCGTGCAGGTGGGCGGGGAGGCCGGGACGACCGGGACGACCGGGACAGGGACCAGGGGCGACATCTACGTCGACGAGGCCAGGGCCGCCGTCGCGGACCTGGTCGGAGGGGTTGCCGAGTGCGTGGTGCTGGGACCGAGCCGGGCCGCGCTGCTGAACACCCTGGCGTCCTCACTGCCGGCCAAACTGCGGATAGGCCGGGAGGTCGTCCTGTCCCGCATCGACGACCCGGTGAACATCGCCCCGTGGGAACTGGCGTCCGACCTCTACGGTGCCAAGGTGCGGTGGGCGGAGGCGGAACTCACCACGGGTTCCCTGCCCACCTGGCAGTTCAGTGAACTCATCGGGCCGTACACCTCTGTCGTCGCCGTCGCCGCGGCCAATGCGCACATCGGTACGGTGACGGACGTCCGGGCTGTGGCGGACCTGCTCCACGCGAAGTCCAACGGGTGGCTGGTCGTGGACGCCGCGGCGTACGCGCCGTACCGGAGGATAGACATAGATGAATGGGGTGCCGATGTCGTGGCACTCGACCTGGCCCCGCTCGGGGGCCCCGAGGTGGGGGCACTGGTGTTCCGGGACCAGACGATGCTGGCCCAGCTGAAGCTGGCGGAGGTACGCACGGGCAGGCACTCCACCCCGGACCTCCGTTCGCTGGCGAAGCGGCGGGTTGCGGCACTGGAGCGGGGAGGTCTCGCGCCGGGGCTTCTGGGCGCAGTCCCGGCTACGGTCGATTTTCTGGCGTGCCTGGACGAGGACGCCACCGGTGACCGTCGCTCGAAACTGGCGACCTCACTGCCTGCGGCGGAGGAGTACATGAACGGACTGGCCCGTCATCTCATCGACGGGCTCCGCGATTTCGGGGTGGTTCATGTTGTCGGGGTGACCGGAGACGACCACGGTGCCTACAACGGCGGGGGTCACGGATCGTGGACCGTGGACGACGGGGGGTACACGGATCTGTGGTCTCCGACGGACCGCGTGCCGAGGGTGAGTTTCCTGGTGCCCGGACTGTCTGCCGCGACTGTGGCGGAACGGCTGCTGGACAACGGTGTCGTCGCCGAAGTGGTGGGCCTGGAGGACAGTGCGCTCTTCGACCAGATGGGTGTCGCTGAAATGGGGGGTGCCGTGTGTGTCGCGTTCGCACCGCACAACACCCGCTATGACGTCGATCAGCTGGTCAGGGTTGTCGGCGGAATGGTGTAGGCGGAGTGGCGCATACGCAGTGCCGCAGCCGGGACCGTGTCGACCGTTCCCGCGGTCAGGACAGCGGACGGCCCACGGAATCGTGCGTGTACGCTCCGCCGCCGGTGAGGATCATGATGAACTCGATCAGCACCCAGAGGCTCAGCGCTCCCAGCATGAGGAAGCCGATGACGAAGAGGCTCGTGAACACCCCGAAAACCAGCAGAGCCAGCTGACAGAAGCCCTTTCCGGTGTATCCGAGGTAGAAGTTGTGGGCGCCGAGACCGCCCAGGAAGAATGCCAGAAGAGCCGCAGCGGCTTTGGACTTGGGGGAGAAGGTCACGGCCTGCTGCTGGGCGGGCATCTGCGGCTGGGTGTATGCGACCGGGTACTGGGGGTACTGCGGGTCCTGGGCAGGCTGCGGGGGTGCGTAGGGCTGCTGTGCGAAAGGCTGCTGCGGGTACTGCGGCTGGTTCATGGGGTCTGGCTGACCGGGACCGGGGGAAAAAGGATTCGACATACGTACTCTCCTGGAGTTCAGACTGGATGTTCAGGCTAAGTGTAGCGTTAGATGAAGGGATTCTTCGACGGCCCTGTGATGTGGGCGGACGGGCCTGCATCGCTGGAGCCGGCATCTGCACCCGTGCCGCCGGTTCCGCCGGTGCCGTCAGTGTGGCCGGGGGTCACGGAAGCGGTGGGTGCGGCGGAGTCAGGGGTGTCCTCGACGCCAAGTCCGATGAAGCCGGTGATCATCATGACGATCGCGAGGGCGATGACAATCCAGAATCCGGACGCCAGACTGAAATCCATCGCCGATTCTCCGGGTATCTTCAGGTCTTCGGGAGATGCGCCGATGATCGCATTCTTGATGAAGACAGTCACGATACTGAGGACGAGGACAATGAACCCGGCAGACATGAGACTCAGATTTGCGGAATCCGGGTCATCGCGCCTGGCTCCGGTACGTGCCAGGAATATCAGCAGCACGGCGACCAGTACGTAGCCGTACGGAAAACCACTCATAGATTCGAAGTCGAAATACTGGGGGACCCATACCGTGTTTCCGTCACCGCTTCCGTTGAGTGTCAGAGATGTACTGTTTCCCTCGTAGTCTGTGAGAGTGAACCAGGGGAGTCTGTAGACGATGAAAGCTGTGCCGATGAGTAGGATGTAGCGGAGAAAGCCCATTATTCAGATCCTTTCGGGGTGGGTCTAATCGTAAATGGTCAGATCGAAGTGTTCCATCACAGGGGCGATGGTTTTTCCTCCGGCGTGGGTGGCGTCCGATTCACTGCCGAAGCTGTTCACCGCCACGGCGTAGATATTCGAACCGGTGGGGTCCGACGGGTCGAAGGCCCAGACGGCTCCCCCTGAGTCGCCGTGGTCCGAGATGTTGTCGAAGAGCACCGTGTTCGCGTTCTGCATCTCCGTGAAACTTCCGCAGGAGAGTCCGGAACGGTATCCGAGACGGCACATGTAGGGGTTGTTCTGGCGGAGCCAGTTTCCGTCTCTCCAACCCGCCAGTTGAACAGAATTGCCGGAGAACTGTACCGAGCGCGTTCCCAGTACCGCGGTGTCGAACCGGGAGTAGAACTCGATCAGTGCGTAGTCGTTCCCGCTCTCGATGACCTCCTCTCCGTCGTAGGCCTGCCACACGAACTCGCCGACGGGGGCGGTCTCTCCGGAGTCGGTCTCCACGTAGACCACATCCCCCTTGTCTCCGCAGTGGCCGGCGGTGAGGTTGAAGGTGCGGTTCTGCTGTGGGTAGGAGGTCATCCACCCGAAGGAGCAGTTGCTCACCTCTCCGTTCCGGTGTTCGACGAAGTAGCGTGCCCCGGGTTCGAGGTAGGCGGGGTTTTCGAGGAAGGCGAAGTCCTCGCTGTTGCGGAGGATCGGACGTTCGCCGGGCTTTTCGCTGAGCGCCGCCGACGCCCGGGACTCCGCCTTCAGCGGCATCGGCAAACTGCTTCTCTCCTCGTGCACAGGTGTGGGCAGCGATTCCTCCTCGGCCTCTGGTGCACCGGTCCGTGGTCCTGCCCCTGTAGCGGCGTCGGATTCCGCTGACACTGCCACCGGGCGGGGGTCACCGGTGAGCAAGGGGGTCGCTGTGCTGCACGCGGACAATGACATGGTGAGTGACATGGTGAGTCCGGTGAGCGCGGCGAGTGCAGCCACGGCGGTTGCCGCAGTCGTGGTGGGGAACGGTTTACGGTGCATGGATCGCCTCTCAGGTGTGACCGGAACTGTCGCGGTGTCTCTCACGGTGTCGGCTGTCAGACCCCGTGGAACGGCTTTTGTTCCCGACCGCCGGAGACCGGTGGAGCAACTTCCGCCGTGGGCCTCCTGCCGCAGTCCGCATCCGGGAACGCTCACGGTGGGGTAAGGTGTCCGTGTCGAAACGAGCAGGACACGAACCGGAGAACCTTAAGGGGTGCCACGTTGACGCAGCCAGGAGATGACGGACCACTGTCATCTGAGATTTTCTCCGGACTGTGGGAGCCTCTCAGCGAGGATCAGTTCTCCCGGATCCTCGATGCTGCGATGGATCCTTTGGCTGCGCCCCGGGATCTTTCGGTGATCCCGGACGAGGACGAGGAGCTGGTTTCCGGGGGGCCGGCCGATGCTGAGGACGGGGACATGTTCTCCGGCTCCAGTGAGGAGACTGAGGACGCCGGGGATGACGGCGAGATGTCCGAGGATGTCCTCGACGACGACATGGCCGGTCCCGACGACGTACTGGACGACCCGTCCGACACGGCAGAGGGGGACGGCCTGTGATCCCCCTGGAAGAGGAACGCGAACTGATCGAGAGAGTGCGCGCCGCGGACAAGGACGCCTTCGTGGCTCTCGTACAGGATGCCCGGGAACGGGTGTGGGGCGTGTGTCTCGGTATCACGGGTAACCGGCATGACGCTGAGGACGCCATGCAGGATGCCATCGCGACAGCGTGGCAGGGGTTCGACCGGTTCCGTGGTGCATCAAGGTTCTCCACATGGCTCTACCGCATCGCGGCCAACATCTGCCGGAACAAGGTCAGCCGCAGGCGGGAGTTCCCGGACAGTGACACCGGAGCGGACCTGCCTACCAACACGACCGATATCGGGGATCGGGTGGCGGACACCCAGGTTGTGAGGTGGGCGGTAGGTCAGCTGTCCGATGAATTCCGGGAGGCTGTCGTCCTGCGGGAGATCGGTGGACTCAGTTACAGGGAAATTGCTCTTCAGCAGGGTGTGAACATCCAGACCGTCAAGACGAGGATTTTCCGTGCCCGTAAGGCACTGAAGGAACTGCTGGGTGACCGGATCGGAGGGTGAGCAGGTATGGCGCGGTTCAGGACACCTGGCCTGCTGCTGGCGGCTGCCGTCACAGCGGCACTGCTGTCCTGTGGGAGCGAGCCCGGCACACCGGAGACCACCGGCGACAGGAAACTGAACGCCCTCTACGACAGTGACGGCGTCCTTGACTGTCGGCGCCTCTACTCGGACGTTCCGGTGTCGCTGCTGCTGGATGCAGGTCTCAGTACGACGACAGAGCCCATGGCGTCCAGTAAAAGGTTCCCGTCGGGCCGAACTTTCTGCCCCATGAGATACGTGGGTCCCGGGTGGCCGGGTACTGTCCCCGTTCCTGTCTACGTCGCCACCGACCACAAGAGCTTTGACCTGACGTGGAACGGGAAACGGGAAAACTACGACGGGTGGAAGATCGGCCACATCACACTGAAAGACGGAGATGAGAATCTAGCTGCTGAGTTAACCGCCGAGGACAACAGTTCAGTCATAGTTTTCACGCCCCTCGCATATGTGCCGGATGCGCCGGAAGAAATTATCGAGAATCCGCTGGGTGACGGGATTGTCGATGCCCTGAAAGTCGTAGTGGACGGGCTGGACCGGCAAGGTGAAGAGACTGTCCATGGCAGGACGGAATACTTCTCTGAGGCGGGAGAATTCAACTGTTCCCTGATCTACGACAGGCTGAGTGCTGTAGGACTGCAGGACGCCGGACTGGATGTCTCTGACGTGCGGTTTGCACCTTCGCGGACGATCGAAAGGAGCAACGGGTCGATGTCATGCGACCTCATTCCTTCTGCCAATTCACAGGGTAAGGCGAACATCCAATATGATTCATATTTTTATCCCGTGGAGATAAATACAGGCCCCAGGGACGATCACCGTGGCACCCCTTTCGACAGTCGCGAGAATCTTCCAGGGTGGGAGGAGTACTGGGATTTCAACGGTGCGGACCGCCCGGTGAACAGATCAAATGAAGGAAAAGAATCATACAACGCGAGATTCTGCAGGAGTGACCGTAACTGCATCACCGTCACCAATTTCATGGGATACGGAGAATCTGGAAGCGGCAGACCGGTCAGCCCTGTCGTCGACGACATCAGGAGTGAGATCCTTCCCCTGGTGAGGTGGATTGACAGTACCGAGAACTCCGGGACGGCAGGGGACAGCTGATGGCCTGGTCACTGTCCGTCGACCTCGGTACCACCAACACTGTCGCTGCTGTGCGGTACGGGGACGCAGTTCCCGTGACGCTTCCCCTGGCAGGTGGTGGGAAGCTCCCGTCCGCGGTCTATCTGTCGGGGGCTTCCGTCTACGTGGGTTCCGAGGCATGGAAGCATGCCACAGAGGATCCTGTGTCGTTCTACCCGTCTCCCAAACGGCTGCTGGTCGAGACTCCTGCTGATGAGATGGAGCTGTTGGCCCCGGTTTTCGCGGCGATCTATCGGGAGGTCTACCGCCGGGCCCTGGCTGAGTGCGGCCCCGGCGAACCGGAGTCCGTGGTTCTGACGCACCCTGCGGCATTTTCGGAGAGAGCCGTGGGGCTTCTCGTACGTGCGGCAGTTATGGCGGGAGTGGACGAGGGTGCGGTCCGCACACTTCCTGAACCGGTCGCCGCTGCCGCACACCACTTCCGGGGTCCGAACGCGACCGGGAATATGGTGATCGTCGACATCGGCGGAGGGACCTGTGACACGGCACTGGTCCGTTTCGACTCCGCCGGGACACCCTCAGTCATCTTCTCCGACGGTGACAACATGCTCGGAGGCAGAACACTCGACGGTCGGATGCTGGGACTGGTGGCGGAGAAGCTCGACGGAGGGAGTCCCTCGCCGGAGACGTTGGCCGGACTTTCAGTACCTGATGTCCTGCGTTGTCTGGTTCGGGCCAGAGAACAGCTCTCGGAAATCGACCGGTGCGCGGTTGACCTCGGAGAGCCGTGGGGGACTGTCGAGGTGACCCGGGGACAGCTGGAGAGCGGAATCAGTGATGATGTCGCGCGCATGGTGGAACTGGCCCAGCGGTCCGTTGATGCAGGTGGTCCTGTCGGTAGGCGGGCGGACCTGTTTCTGACAGGAGGTACTGCGCTCACCCCGTCTGTCCAGGGAGCTCTGACGACACTGGGGGTACTCCACCCGGTCACCGAGCCTTTCAGTGCTGTCTGTCTGGGAGCCCTTGAGTTCTGCGCCTCACGCTGTTCGGACCGCCCCCACGACGGCGTCGACGGAGTGAAGAATCAGCCGGGCTGGCGTGAACGGGTGGACCGCCACCGGAGGACCGGGGATCAGCGCGGACGACGTCGCGTCGTACTCGGGGCTGTACTTCTGGCAGTGCTGATGGTCGCTGGTGTCACAGTTTCACAGATGAGCGGTGGCGAGGAGCATCCGTCGGTTGTCGCGTCTCCCGACACAGTGGCAGAAGACTTCGATCCGTCGCCTGTTGTCCCGGTGCACCTGGCTCCCGATTCCCCGTTGTGGTCCGCAGGAAAACTGACCTGCAAAGGTGGAATGCAGACGGCGGCATCGGTGGTCGCGGAAATATACGGAAAAGTGAAGGAGCCGACGGCCACGGGGGTGCACGGGGTCACGAGCTGCAGACTTGGTGCCGACGGTCAGGTGGATCTCTCGCTGGACACCTACCGCAGACATGGTTTCGAAATGTTCATTGACTACCAGAGGAATATCGGCACTGCCCCCGTTCAACTGACAGGCGCGTTGTCGCACTGGTATCGATTCGATTCCGAGACTCTGGGATGGGCTGCGGTGGCACTCTACGTCGCTGACGCCGGATGGCTGGTCATCAACGTACGCGACGAGGCTGCCGCCAAGACCAGTATCGCTGAACGCATTGCCGCGGCACTGGACCCGGCTATCCGAATCGAGGAGTCGTGAGAATTCGTGGATGACAGTTCCAGGCAGGGCCGGTGTGGTGTCGTGGTGGATCTGTGTGCCGACCTGGTGAGGTTGACAGTTGTCGAGCTGGAGTCCGCCAGACCTGTACACGTCGAGGAGTTTCCGGCGTCCCTGCTGATCTACGGTGACACAGTTGTGTCGGAGGCCTCGATATCTCGAACAGGGGACCGCCCGACCGGCGGCGTTCTCTCCCCGACGCGACTGGATTCTCCGCTCACCACGCTGGGCCGGCAGTCGGTGATTGTCGGTGACCGTCGGATCTGGGCGGCTGACCTGGTTGTTCCTCTGCTCACAGAAGCGGTGGAGCGGGCAGTCCTCCGCTGGACCAGGGAGTTCCCGTATGATCCGGGCGACCCGGACAGTTCCGGCTCTCCGGGAGCTGCTGTGCACGCGCTCGTGGTCGTCTGTCCTTCACACTGGTCGTCAACGGTGCGCGAGGTACTGCTGAGCGCGGCAACCCGTGTAGCGGGCACAGAGACCTGCACTGCTGTCACAGCTCAGTCTGTGGCCATGGTATCCGGTACCGGAGAAGATGCTGGTCGGTCACAGAGTCGTCTGGTGGTGTCCACCGGCAGAGAGAACCCCGAGGTGGTACTGCTCCGGGGCAACGGCGCAGAGTGGGAGGTCGAGCATGCTCTGAAGCCGGCAGAAACCGACGGATCTGAGGTGGTCAGTGGGCTGGTCTCTGCCGCCGGGCAGCTGATCCCGGAGGACGGATGTGACATCCTGGTCGGTGGTGGTCTCCAGCCGTCTGAACTGGACAGCCTCGTGGTGAAACTCGAGTCCCTCATCTACCCCCGCAGGGTGACTGTGATTTCTGACCCACGGTCAGCTGTTGTCCGTGGGGTGGTGCAGTACATCCGTCCCGCAGCCGGTTCCGGGACCAGGTCGGGTCCCCGCAGGTACCGGCGTCTCCTCGCCCTCGTCGGAATCCTGACGGTCATCGCGGTCGGTGCAGGCGCAGTGGTCGTCGGAAAAGATGAGACTCGCATGCCCGTCGAGTATGCGGTGGTCCCTCCCGCTGAGCGTCTCGCCGCATTCATCGGAGATGACGGCGAATTTGACTGTGAAGCGCTGTACAACCGGGCTCCTGTCGGTATTCTGGCCGAAGCAGGTCTGGTATTGCCCGAAACGTTCAGCCTGGCGGGAGAGGATCGCAGTTCGGGGAGCGGGGCAGATAACGGCTTCCCCGGTGGACCAAAGGAAAAGAGCTGTCTCATGGCTTACGGGGGGGACCGGCTGGAGACACTCACTCTGGGGTCGGGGGACCTGCAGATATCCAGACCGGTGAACATTGCCCTGCGTGCGCTCAGTGCGGAAATCAAGGCCCCTGAAAATGGGGAAGTGGTGAATTACCGTAATTGGAGAATAGCTACCCGGGTGGTGGACAAGAAGACCGGAAACGGCAGTGATGGAAACGGTAGCGAGAAGGCGGAACTCCGAGTTGCCGACACATTCGTGCCTGGCCACGGATCCCTGTATTTCTTCGTCATACTGCGGGATTCCGGAAACTACAAGGTGATCACCGGTGCCGACAGTGAGCCGGATGAAGCGTTCAAGCAGATTATCGACAGTTTCGAGAATGTGAACAGAAATCCGGTCGGTGCTGGTGATGCTCCCGTTATCGTTGACCAGACGTTATTCAGCTGCCGCAGCTTCTACGACAACGCCTCACTGTCCTACCTGGGTGAGAACGGAATCGAAGTCGCTGACGGGTCCTCGAAGATAATGGATAGGGGCGGGCAGGTTGTACCGGTTTCTTTTCCGATGTTGGACAGTGCGGGAAGAGAGAGATGCCTGATGTGGCAGTCAGGGTCGGGAGAACCGACCGCCGTGACAGTGAACACCGGCGCATCGGACGGTCTTCCCGGATATCCGGTGGCGGGGGTCGACGATATGACCGGGTGGGAGGAGTACTGGGCATTCACCCCGGTACTTGAACCGACTTCCGCCAATCTGGA
Organism: Corynebacterium neomassiliense; assembly: GCF_900626215.1. Taxonomy (NCBI): domain Bacteria; kingdom Bacillati; phylum Actinomycetota; class Actinomycetes; order Mycobacteriales; family Corynebacteriaceae; genus Corynebacterium; species Corynebacterium neomassiliense. Next base: position 2,238,477 of record NZ_LR131106.1, read on the forward strand.
AGGTATTCCAACATACAATCTCCGGTACTGTCAGGCGGGTAGTGACCACTGCATCACACTCTCGCTGGAGCAGAATCAGTCGATGGGGAACTACAGGTCCTCCCCCGCTGATCTGAAGGAGAAGGTTCTTCCGGTGGCCAGGGTGCTGGCGGGGGTCGGCAGTGCCCCGGCCAGTGCCCCGGCCAGTGCCCCGGACAGTGGCCCGGGAACTGCCGGAACCGGTTCAACCGCTGGTGCTGAATAGCCTCTTCTGCTCTTCCACGACATTCCCGGCCAGGAGTGAGTCCGCCTCGGCGACAGCCCGTCTCAGTACAGCGGAGACTGAGGTGAGCGCGGCCTCCGCCACCGGGACCGTGAATCCTGTGAGTCGTATGTTGACCTTTCTGAGTTGTTCGCGGACACCGTTGGCGACATCCGCAGGGGAGGATCCGACCGGCACTTCCGCCAGGTCGTAAAGGCTGTCGGCGTCAACCATCTGCATCACCAGTGCAGAGTCCCGGTCGAAACCTGAGGCGGACAACTCGGCGATCGACGGGTACAGGCGGATTCTCCAGGCGCCGGTAAGACTCCACGCATGTTCGAGAACGTCGGCGAGCCCACCAGGTTTCCTCGTGGTGAACTTGAGCTGTCCGAGTTCCCCGAGAATCTCCGAGGTCCGCTTGAGGAGGGCGGCCTGTGCCGTGTCCCCGAGCAACTGTGCACGCAGTTCAGACAGTCCTGAGACCGATGAGAGCCAGGCTGTCAGCTCTTCCCTCCGGTCGCCCCGGCTGCTGAGGGCTGACTTTCCGTGGAGAACCCCGTAGGTTCCGGTCCTCACGAGGTCCCGGTGGAGTGAGGGAGGAACTCCGCCCCCGTCGGCCCGGATGAGAACACGACCCAGTGCGGCGGAATCGTATGATGCCAGCCGTTCCGTGAACCGGGTCAGGGCCGCGTCATCCAGATCGGCGACCGTGACCGATGCTGTGGCCAGCAGTGGAGACACTGCAAGGGCAGTGGCCCACGGCGCAGAAGTCAACGGTGACCTGGCACATGGAGCGGTGGACCTTCTGAGGTGGGCCGCATACCTGCGGGCGTCCGCCACCGGATCGACGGAGCCGAGTGCCCCTGCACCGAACTCGTCTGCCCGGGAGATGATCAGCACGGTTCCCGCCGGCCCGAGGCCCGTGCCGCGGATCCTTTCCAGGTCAGCGTCGTTCGGTTCACGGTCGACCAGGTAGAGGCATGCATCGGCCACGGCCGCCCTGTCCTGTTCCGGGACCGGGAGGGGCAGGGATGCCGGGTCGACGAGGCTGATGCTGTGCAGCGACGGGCCTTCCACCTGGCGGATGCTGACCGTCAGCGGAAGATCACGCGGCGGAGGCCGGTCCGCACTGCAGTACAACACCGGGTCAGCCGACGGTGCCGGTGCTGTTCCTGTCAGTGCGTGGACCAGTGTCGTCTTCCCTGTTCCACGGCCGCCGACGACGAGAATTCTGGGGGGTTCGTGGAGCCGCCTGCGCAGATCACCGATCTGCTCTCCAAGGTCGGGACAGGTTTCGACGACCTCTGACAGAATCCTGTCCGCCAGTGCCACGACCGCCGTAGCGGGAAAGCTGAGGGAGCTCATCGCAACATCGACCCCAGCTTCTCCAGGTGGGCGACTCGTCTCTCGGCGAGGTCGCGGGCGTCGGCGGCGTTCTTCTCTCCGGCGAGCAGAGCTGCCCTCGCTTCCGTCAGTCTTCTGCGCTCCGCAGTGACGTATTCGGTGATGTCAGTCTCGAACCTGGTCAACACCACCGGACGTAGGCGGTGGTAGACCTCGTCGAGGTCACGGTTAAGGTCCCGTCGTGCGGCGGCGACAGTCTCGTCGAGCCATGTCCGCAGGTTTCGGCGTCCTCTACCTGCCGCATTGTGCAGCAGGTTGACGGCCAGCCACGTTCCCGCGGCCGCGACCACCGGTAGTACGGCCAGGCCACCGGTGGCCGCGACTGCTCCGCCGACCCCGGGGAGCAGGGTCGCGGCGTACGCCAGTGCCCCTCCCCCCGAGACGGACACCGTCAGCAGGGACGGCGTGACCAGGTCCGCCAGTCGGGCCCTCTCGGGGGCAGGTGACCCTGTCGGATCCGGCACAGGTCCGGTGGAACCGGACCACGAGGACGCGATCTGTCCTGTCACGGCCTCCCATCGCCCGGCACCTGCCGTGTATTCCAGGAATTCTCCACGCACCGCGCGCATCAGGCTGCCGAGGGCGTCCTGCTTGAGGGCGGACAGTTCGCTGCCGAGGCGCGAGATCACCGGAGCAGGGTCGTCGAATATTCTCGTCGGGCGGGTCACGTCGATGAAATGGCGCCACTTTCTCTGCAGGTCAGCCATTGCGTCGGCATGGCTGGTGAGTGCCGAGGTCCGTGCCGCGGCGATCCGGTCGGTGAGGAAGGTCCGGTTCGCCCGGGGAAGGTCGGACAGCAGACGCAGCTGCCCGTCAATCTGGTCCGTTGCCTCTTCTCCGTGTCCGGAAGCATGTTCCTCCGTGGCTGTGGCGAGCAGTCGCTGCCTCTCCAGCTCGCGGGCGACCTGGATGCGGGCCTGACGTACGGCGGTCCCCGGGGGCGTCACCGTCCTGTCTGCGACCCTGGCGACCACCTGGTCGCGAAGTGCGTTCAGGCCGGAGTCATCTGCTCCGGGGAGGCAGCTGATCACGTGGAGCGGGACTGCCTCCCCTACGACGTGGACGGGGTCCCCCTGCGCGTCACCCGGTACCTCACCCGGTACTCCAGCGAGTATCTCCCTGTCACGGCTGACGACCTCTCCGACGGATCTCAGGTTACGGTCCCTGCCGGTGACGACCACCTCGACGCGGGGAGCGAGTCTGAGGATATCCCGGATCTCCGCCACCTCCCCGCTGTCGAGGGGAATATGGGCGTCGACGACATAGAGGACAATGTCCGCCCGGCTGAAGAAGAGTCCGGCGGTACCGTCCGGACCGCTGGAGCTGACCTCCGCGGCGGGAAGGTCGACGAGTGTGACCGGGGTTCCGTCGATCTCGGCGTCCACGGTGACCGGGGAAGCGGTCACCACCCCCACCCCGGCCGGAGTGGCGGGCAGTACGGCAGGGCTTCTGAGCAGCGAATTGAGCAGGGTGCTGCGCCCGGAGCCGGCACGACCGTACAGGCACACCGTTCCGGGGGAGCGGCGCTCCCCGACGGTGGCCTGCAGGGCATCGGCCGCGGTCGTGTCCCCGCTGCTGCGGAAATACTCCACGGTGGCGGCGAGTGCCCGTTCTGTGTCGCTTGTCATGACGGTGCCATCTTACCGGTGACCTCCGGATTCCCTGAGCAGAACCTGGGACACCCGGGCCAGGATCTCGCTTCCGTCGCCGGGGACATCCAGCAGTTCACACACCACCTCTCTGGGGAGAGGCGAGTACGACGCCATGATGTACAGGGAAATCTCCTGTGGTGACAGTCCCGTGGCAGTGTCCTGTGTGCCCGTCTCGCGGTGTCTCCCGGCGGTGAGACTCCCCGAGGCGGCATCGAGCACGCAGCTGTAGATGACCCTGGTCAGGAAGGCGGAGGAGGGGGGTTCATGTGTGCCGGGATCTTCGGGGGAGGGGACGCCGTCGTCCTGTGTGACGGCGCACTGCCGAGCGACGGTCCATGCTTCCGTGAGTCCCCGGGTCAGCACCGCTGCCGCGGTGGCACGGTCCCTGCACCAGGCCACGGCGACGGACCAGAGCTGGTGCTTGTTCATCCGGGCGATCCGTCGGAACTCCATTCCCGTGTACGCCAGGTTGTCTCGCCTGCCGGGGCTGTCAGTCACCGCAGGTCCCCCGGGCCCGGAACGACGGAGGGGGTCAGCGTGCTGACCAGTCCCCACAACGCTTCCTCCACGAGTCCGTCGGGACAGGTCATGGCACTGTCGCTGAAGGGGTGGGGGGCGGGTTCCCGTCCGGGGCCGGGNGCGTCGGTTGTGGATAAGGGACAGTTCCCGTCCGGGGCCGGGCAGTGCGGGGGGAATGTCCGGTTCATCGGGGAGCGGGACACTGAGGAAGGCGTCCTTCACCGGGATGCGCAGGGGAGGACGGGGAGTTCGGGGACCGGACACGGTTTCTCCTTGACGGTCGCTGTGCTTGTCCCCTGTGTGACCCCGTGAACGGGGTGAATGTTCCCGGTCAGTCTGAGACTGACAGCACGATCTTTCCGGTGACCTCCCCGGCCAGCAGTGCGGCGTGGGCGGCGGCGGCGTCCCGGACGGGAATCACCCTGTCCACGTGGTGTCGGACGGTGCCGTCGGCCAGCATCGGCCACACGTTGTCGACGGTCGCCCGGACGATCCGGGCCTTGTCGTCGGTGTCCCGGTAGCGCAGGCCTGTCGCCGAGATGGTGCCCCGTCTGTTGAGTAGTCTGCCGATGTTGAGTTCCCCTCTGACTCCCCCCTGCATTCCTATGATGACGAGGTGGCCGTCACTGGCCAGGGCGGAGACGTTCCGGTCGAGGTATTTCGCGCCGATGATGTCGAGGATGACGTCTGCGCCGCCGGCCTCCCTGATGACGGAGGTGAAGTCCTCGTCGCGGTAGTTGATGAGCAGTTCCGCCCCGTAGCTGCGGCACACGTCGAGTTTCGCGGTACTTCCCGCGGTGACTGCGACGCGTGCTCCGAGCGCTTTGGCGACCTGGACGGCGAACAGTCCGACCCCGCCGCCGCCGCCGTGGACGAGCAGGAGGTCACCTTTGTGCAGGTGCGCGGTCATCATGAGGTTCGACCACACTGTGCATGCGACCTCCACGATGCTGGCGGTGTCCGTGAGACTGAATCCGGCGGGTACGGGGAGCAGCTGGCCTGCCGGGACGGTGACGTACTCGGCGTAGCCGCCGCCGGACAGCAGCGCTCCGACCCGGTCGCCGGAGGCCCAGGGGGTACCGTCGGGACGCACACAGCCGTTGGCGTCCTCGATCACCCCGGCAACTTCCAGGCCGATGATGTCCGTCACTCCGGGAGGCGGAGGATAGTGTCCCTGGGCCTGGAGGGTGTCGGCCCGGTTGACGCCTGCGGCGGTGACCTTCACCAGCACCTCGTTGTCCCCGGGAACCGGTGTGGGGGAGTCTGACCAGGTCAGTGAGGTCGGGTCGTCGGGGTCTTTCTGGATGATCGCCTTCATGCCTGTCCAGGGTAACCGTCGTCACTCTCCCGCACCGGGGTTCCGTGGTCCCCGGGGCACTGTTCCGCCGGGGGTATGCGCTACAATTGTGCCGCTGTGTCCGCCGCCCGGCTTCGGGTGGTTCGGTGACCTGCCGCAGTGGTCGGCAGCGCCGTGGGATACGCGAGGAGACGTGGCAGAGCGGCCGAATGCACTGGTCTTGAAAACCAGCGACGAGTGATCGTCCGCGGGTTCAAATCCCGCCGTCTCCGCAGTTCAGGAAGTCCCTCCGGCGGTAGCCGTCGGGGGTGGAGGACGCCTCACTCCAGGCGGGTGATCCGTTCTACGACGGCGAGTTCCCGCACGCCGCCGTGGGTGAGCTGTACCCGCAGGGGTTCCCCGACGCTCGCGCGGTCGAGCCGGGACCAGTCGAGCTTCTCGCGGTGGAGTTCGCGTCGACCGGCAGTGAACAGCCACAGGGAGCGGTCCACCAGTACTGTCCCACTGTCGCCGGCGTCGCCGAGTTCCAGCAGGTGAACTGTGTCGAGGGTCGCGCGGCGCAGTCCCGTCAGGGACCTGACCTCGCCGTCGGAGGCCGGTGCCGTGACTGTCCGGATCGAGGAGACGAGGCCGAGATGGTGGGGGACGCCGGAGGTGTCGAGGATGACCAGGGGCTGTGCGACGCTGCAGCTGCGTACTCCTGCGTGGTCCCAGACGACGGGCTGGGGCAGTTCGTGCAGTGCCTGGCGGCGGGTGGCGGGGAGCGTCCGGACCGCGGCTCTGCCGGGGCCGAGGGTCACCAGCCGGCCGGCGGTGGTGCCGGCGTGCCCGGTGCTGCCGCTGTCTTCGGTGGTCACGAGGTATCTCCCGTGCACGCCGCCGTCGTCGTCCAGGGCGCCGTGAATGTCCCGGAGACGGGCCGGGGTCTCGGCGCAGAGCCGGCGCAGGACCGTCAGGGTCTCTTCGTCGGTGGCGTTCCAGCCGGCCCCGTGGGTCTCCAGCAGGCCGAGCAGCCGGGGGAGGGTGAGATCGGGACGGGCCTCCCAGAGGTGGCCGAGGGCGTCGAGCATGCCGGGGATGCGGTACGGGTCTTTCACGGGCGTCCTTTCATCCCGGTCATGGTACGTCCGGTGCCGTCAGGCGGTCTCCCGGGAGGTCGTCCGGTACCGCGGCCGGAAACTGAAGAGAAACTACGGAGAAACACGCACGAAACAAATAGACCGCTATGTGGATAACCCGCGCCCACCTGGTGAGACTTCACAGTTGGGTGGGGTTGCGGGGGTGTGCGGGGCTAAGATACAAAGACAACTTCATGTGGAGACCGCCAGCGCACGTACCCATATTGTGTGGCATATATCACACTCTGATGTGAACAGCTGCCCGAGTGAGGACAACCTCATTTTGATCACCCGGACAGCGACCGTATGTATGGGGTGACACCCGACGGTCCACCAGTGACCACCAGTGACCCCGACCAGCGCACCACACCCCGCGCCGGACCGGACCACAGCTGCCCACCACAACCCCGACGCGACCTGCCGACAGTGACTCGTCGACACAGGCCGCCGACCCGGAGCAGCCCGACAACTGCTCCACGACTTCCCCGGAGGCTGACGACCCCATGACCGACTCCACGACAGGCACAACGACAGGCACCCCGACAGGCACCGCTGCAGTTCCTTCTGCGGGACCCGCTGCAGGTGCGGCGACCGGTACCTCGCCGAACTATCCTGCACCCCGGGGGCTCTACCACCCCAGCTACGAACACGACGCCTGCGGTGTCGCCTTCGTCGTCGACATCCACGGACGGGCCTCCCACGACATCGTCGACAAGGGCATCCGGGCGCTCGTCAACCTCGACCACCGTGGCGCCGCCGGAGCGGAGAAGAACACCGGCGACGGTGCGGGCATCCTGCTGCAGATCCCGGACCGGTTCCTGCGCGAGGAAATGGCGTCCCAGGGCGTCGAACTGCCGCCGGCCGGCTCCTACGCCACCGGCACGGCCTTCCTCCCCGCCTCCCGGATGGCGGCGCTCGACGCCATGCGTGCCGTCGAGGACATCATCTCCGAGGAAAAGCTCGAACTGCTCGCCTGGCGTAAGGTCCCCGTCGACGACTCCTCCCTCGGCGCCATGGCCCGCGACGCCGAACCGATCATCTACCAGCTCTTCATCGCCGGGAAGGACGCCGAGGGCCGCCCCCTCGAAGGCATCGACCTCGACCGACGTGCCTGGTTCGTCCGCAAGCGCGCCGAACGCGAACTCGGTTCAAAGGGCCCGGGCGCCGGCAGCGGGGCAGACACCGTCTACTTCCCCTCCCTGTCGGCCCGCACCATCGTCTACAAGGGCATGCTCACCACCCCGCAGCTCCGTGAGTTCTACCTCGACCTGCAGGACGAGCGGACGGAGTCCGCGCTCGCCGTGGTCCACTCCAGGTTCTCCACCAACACCTTCCCCTCCTGGCCGCTGGCGCACCCGTTCCGTCTCGTCGCACACAACGGTGAAATCAACACCGTCCGCGGCAACGAGAACTGGATGAGGGCCCGGGAGTCCCAGATCCGCAACGAGATCCTCGGTGACATCGACCGCGTCCTGCCCGTCTGCGACCCTGCGGGATCCGACACCGGGCGTTTCGACGAGGCCCTGGAACTCCTCCACCTCGCAGGGCGTTCCCTCCCCCACGCCGTGATGATGATGGTCCCGCAGGCATGGGAACGTAACCCGCACATCGACCCGGACGTCAAGGCGTTCTACGAGTACCACTCCTCCATGATGGAGGCCTGGGACGGTCCCGCCGCCCTCGTCTTCACCGACGGCACGGTCCTCGGATCCGTCCTCGACCGCAACGGTCTGCGCCCTGCACGCATCTGGGTCACCAGGGACGGACTGGTCATCGGAGGTTCCGAGGCCGGTCTCCTTCCTGTGCCGCCACAGGACGTCATCGAGCGCCGCAGGGTCGAACCGGGGAAGATGTTCCTCGTCGACACCGCCCAGGGGCGCATCATCCCGGACGAAGAGATCAAGAAGCGTATCGCCGACAAGCCGTACCGCAGATGGGTCGATGACAACATCGTCCGCTTCTCCGACCTGCCTCCCGTCCCCTATGAACCCATGACCCACGACAGGGTTGTCCTGCGGCAGCGCGTCTTCGGGTTCACCGAGGAGGACGTGGACCTGTTCATCAGGCCGATGGCTACCACCGGACACGAACCCATCGGATCCATGGGCACCGACACCCCCGTCGCGGCGCTGTCCGACCGGCCCCGGATGCTCTTCGACTTCTTCGCACAGAGATTCGCGCAGGTCACGAACCCGCCCCTGGACTCCATACGGGAGAAGTCGGTCACCAGCCTGCTGACACAGCTGGGCGCGCAGGTCGACGTCACCACCGAGGTCCCCGAGGCAGCCCACCGTATCCAGCTGGGCAAGCCGCTGATGCTCAACTCCACCCTCGCCACCCTCAGGGAGGCCGGAGAGCACGAAGGTTTCGGGGCCTTCCGCTCGGCCGTCATCTCCGGGCTCTACCCGGTCGCACACGGTGGCCGTGGCATGCGGCAGGCCATCGACCGGGTGCGCAGGGAAGTATCCGCAGCGATCGAGGACGGTGCGACCCTGATCATCCTGTCCGACCGGGAATCCAACGGACGTCTCGCCCCGATCCCGTCCCTGCTGCTCGTGTCCGCCGTCCACCAGCACCTCGTCGCGGAGAAGACCCGCACCAGGGCGTCCCTCATCGTCGAATCCGGTGACGCCCGCGAAGTCCACCACTTCGCGATGATGCTCACCTTCGGCGCCGACGCGATCAACCCCTACATGGCGATGGAGACCATCGACGAACTCCACAAGTCGGGACGCCTCGGCGGACTCGACGTGGAGACCGCCTGCCGCAACTTCATCGAGGGCTCCTGCGCCAGTGTGCAGAAGATCATGTCGAAGATGGGCATCGCGACCGTGGCGTCCTACCGCGGTGCACAGCTCGCCGACGTCACCGGACTGTCCCAGACCTTCCTCGACGAGTACTTCACCGGCGCCGTCAGCCCCGTCTCCGGTATCGGTCTCGACGAGATCGCCGCCGACGTCGCCGTGCGCCACCGTTTCGCCTTCCTGCCCCGGCCCGAAGAGGCAGCCCACCGTGAACTCGAGATCGGCGGCGAGTACAAGTGGCGCCGCGAGGGCGAGTACCACCTGTTCAACCCCGAGACGATCTTCAAGCTCCAGCACGCCACCCGAACCGGCAGATACCGGATCTTCAAGGAGTACACCGAGAAAGTCGACAACCAGTCGAAGAAACTGGCCACCCTGCGGGGACTCTTCGAACTGCACAGTGACCGTCCGTCGATCCCGGTCGACGAGGTCGAACCCGTCAGCGAGATCGTGAAGAGGTTCTCCACCGGCGCGATGAGCTACGGCTCCATCTCCGCCGAAGCCCACGAGACCCTCGCCGTCGCCATGAACCGGCTGCACGGCAAGTCCAACTCCGGGGAAGGAGGCGAGGACCCCTCCCGCTTCGAACCGGAGGCCGACGGCACCTGGCGCCGGTCGGCGATCAAACAGGTCGCCTCCGGACGCTTCGGCGTGACCAGCCACTACCTCAACAACTGCACCGACATCCAGATCAAGATGGCCCAGGGTGCCAAGCCCGGTGAAGGCGGCCAGCTGCCCCCGCACAAGGTCTACCCGTGGATCGCCGAAGTGCGGGTGACCACCCCGGGCGTCGGTCTGATCTCCCCGCCCCCGCACCACGACATCTACTCGATCGAGGATCTCGCCCAGCTCATCTACGACCTCAAGAGCGCTAACCCGGACGCCCGGATCCACGTCAAGCTGGTCGCGGAACAGGGGGTGGGCACCGTCGCCGCCGGCGTCTCCAAGGCCCACGCGGACGTCGTCCTCATCTCCGGACACGACGGAGGGACCGGGGCGTCCCCCCTGAACTCCCTGAAGCACGCCGGCGGGCCGTGGGAACTCGGCCTGGCCGAGACCCAGCAGACCCTGCTCATGAACGGCCTGCGCGACCGCATCACCGTCCAGTGCGACGGCCAGATGAAGACCGGCCGGGACGTCATCGTCGCCGCCCTCCTCGGCGCCGAGGAGTTCGGTTTCGCCACCGCGCCCCTCGTCGTCGAAGGCTGCATCATGATGCGCGTCTGCCACCTCGACACCTGCCCGGTGGGTGTCGCCACCCAGAACCCGGAGCTGCGCAAGCGCTTCACAGGGCAGGCCGACCACGTGGTGAACTTCTTCACCTTCATCGCCCAGGAAGTCCGTGAATACCTCGCCGAACTGGGTTTCCGCACCCTGCAGGAGGCCGTCGGCCACGCTGAATGCCTCCGCGCCGGGAAGATCGACCCGTCCCACAGGACCGCAGGCAAGCTCGACCTGTCACCGATCTTCGCCATCCCGGACAGCCCGTTCATGCACCAGGACCGGTACCGGACCAGGGACCAGGAACACGGGCTGGAGAAGGCTCTCGACAACCGGATCCGGACCGACGCCGAGGAGACCATCCGCCGCGCCGCAGCCGGGGAGGGAACCACCATCGACCTGGCCTACCCGATCACCAACGTCGACCGCTCCGTCGGCACCATGACCGGATCACTGGTCAGCCGTGTCGCCGGCCGGGACGGTCTCCCCGAGAACACCGTCAACCTCACCTTCACCGGCTCGGCGGGCAACTCCTTCGGCGCCTTCGTACCGAAGGGCATGACCCTCACCCTGGTCGGGGACGCCAACGACTATGTCGGCAAGGGACTGTCCGGCGGCGTCATCGCCATCCGCCCGGACGCCCGGGACGGGGCTGTCGGACCGCACCAGACCATCGCCGGTAACGTCCTCGGATTCGGCGGGGTCTCCGGAGAGATGTACATCGCAGGAAGTGTCGGCGAGCGCTTCTGCGTCCGCAACTCCGGCCTCACCGCCGTCGTCGAAGGCGTGGGCAACCACGGCTGCGAGTACATGACAGGAGGCCGTGTCATCGTTCTCGGCCCTGTGGGGGAGAACTTCGGTGCCGGCATGTCCGGCGGCATCGCCTACCTCCTCGACACCGGGGAACCCGGCTACCGCGGAGAGGTCACCGGCAGAGTCAACCCGGAACTCGTGGACGTCGAGGACGTCACCGACCCCGAGGAAATCGAGTGGCTGGTCGAGACCATCGACAGGCACCGGCGGCTCACCGGTTCGACGGTCAACGTCGACCCGGCCGCGCTCATCAAGGTCATGCCGCGGGACTACCGTCGGGTGACCCGGACCATCGAGGCCGCCCGCGCGGCAGGCCTCGACGACGACGGCATCGCCGCCGCGATCATGGAGGAAGTGAAGTAGCAATGGCTGATCCGCACGGATTTCTGAAGTTCCGCCGCGAAGAGGCGCCCCACCGTCCCGTCCCGCTGCGCCTGCTCGACTGGAACGAGGTCACCGAAGCACTGCCTGACGGAAGGGTCCAGACCCAGGCCGCCCGGTGCATGGACTGTGGCGTCCCCTTCTGCCATGAAGGATGCCCGCTGGGCAACATCATCCCGGAGTGGAACGACCTCGTCCGTCTGGGACGCTGGCGGGAGGCCTACGACCGGCTCCACGCCACGAACAACTTCCCCGAGTTCACCGGCCGGGTCTGCCCCGCCCCCTGTGAGGGAGCGTGCGTGCTGGGCATCAACGACGACCCGGTGTCGATCAAGTCGGTCGAACTGCAGATCGTGGAGCACGCCTTCGACAAGGGGTGGGTCACCCCGGTCAAGGCGTCCTTCTCCACCGGCCAGTCGGTCGCCGTGGTCGGTTCCGGCCCCGCCGGCCTCGCCGCCGCACAGCAGCTCACCCGCGCCGGCCACGATGTCACCGTGTACGAACGCGACCCCCGGATCGGAGGACTGCTGCGGTACGGGGTGCCGAACTACAAACTGGACAAGAAGTGGATCGACCGGCGGCTGGCGCAGATGGAGGCTGAGGGGACGACCTTCCGCCCGAACACCTCGCCGACCGCCGCCGACCTCGCTCGCTTCGACGCCGTCGTCCTGGCACTGGGATCCACCGTCGGACGTGAGGTCAACATCTCCGGACGGGAACTCGCCGGGGTGCACCAGGCGATGGAGTACCTGCCGTTGCCGACCCGGTCCCGGGAAGGAGACCTCGGCGACGCCCCCGTCATCGACGCGAAAGGCAGGAGGGTCGTCATCATCGGCGGCGGTGACACCGGCACAGACTGCTTCGGAACCGCCCTGCGGCAGGGTGCCCTCTCGGTGCACCAGTTCGACATCCACTCCGCGCCGGGCCGTGAACGACCCGACGACACCCCGTGGCCGACGTGGCCGCGGATCTGGCGCGTCGCCTCCGCCCACGAGGAGGGTGAGTACACCGTCACCGGTAACGAGTCCGCCGACGAGATCGCCGCACTCGGCCTGGCCGCCAGGGTTCCCGGCGAGCCCCTCGGGTACCGGGACTTCAAGGTCAACACCGTGGAGCTGCTGGGTGAGAACGGACATGTCACGGGTCTGCGTGCAGCCCGCTGCGAACGCACGGCCGAAGGTACGGTGAACATTCCCGGTACCGAGATGACCATGGACGCCGACCTCGTGCTTCTCGCGGTCGGGTTCGCCTCAGTGGACTCCACCGGAATCGTGGAGGAACTCGGACTGCGTATCGACGGCCGGGGCAGGATCGTCCGGGACGACTCCTACCGCGCCCACTGGTTCGAGACCCCCGCCGTACAGGACGCCGGATTCGACGCCCCCGTCTTCGTCGCCGGTGACGCCGGTCGTGGCCAGTCCCTGATCGTGTGGGGTATCTCGGAGGGGCGGGCCTGTGCGGCCGCCGTGGACCGCGCTCTCATGGGCGAGACCGCCCTGCCGACCCCGGTCGCCCCGACGGACATGCCGCTGAGGGCGTAGTTTCCCCGGATGTCGAGTCAGCACGCTCACCGGCAGGTGAATTCGCCCGTATGCTGCCGGTGGGTCCTGTCGGCGCTCCGTTGACGGCGTATTCGACAGTTCCCGGTCTCCCGGTGGCGTGACGGTCGGTGAAGCCGGGTGAAACCGGGGGAACCGGTCGCACTACAATTCCCCCGGTGACCACCGGCGCCCTGATCAGCATCCTCGTGGCGTGGCTCCTCGCCATCGCCTCACCCGGCCCCGACCTCGTGCAGCTGCTGCGCGTCGGTGCCGTCCGCCGCAACGGTGTGGCCTGTGCCCTCGGCATCATGAGCGGCAACCTGTTGTGGATCCTCGCGTCCATGCTGGGCCTGTCCGCCCTCGTGGACGCGGTCCCCGGCGTCCTCACCGCTCTGTTTCTCGTGGGCGGCTGTTTCCTCGCGTGGATGGGACAGGGCGCGCTGCGCGGCGGCCTCGCCGCCCGGAGGAAGGACGCCGCCCTGTCGGACGCGGCGTCCTCCCTGCTCTCCACGACGATGACCACCGGCCGGGCGTGGAGGCTGGGCGTGGCGACGAACCTGTCGAACCCGAAGGCCCTGGTCTTCTTCGGCGCAGTCTTCGCCGGGTTCGTGCCGCCGGAGACCTCCTGGGCCGCGCGTGGGGTGGTGCTGGCGATGATGCTGGTCACCGGCGTGGCCTGGTTCATGTTCGTCGCCTACCTGGTGAGTGTGCCCGCCCTGTCGCGGCGTCTGCAGGCCGCCGGTGCGTGGATCGACATCGTCGCCGGTGCGGTGTTCCTCGGCATCGCTGCGGTGCTTCTCGTCGAGGGGGTGTCCCGGCTGGTCTGACCGGTGCCGGCCTGCACCTGTCACAGTGCCGGTCACGGTGCGGTCACGGTATGCGCCGTCAGTTAGTTAACCGGGGGTGCCGGTCGTAGGATGGTCGCCATGCACATTCAGGACGTCCCTGTCCGTGGTGAGGACATCCGTCTCGGCCAGTTCATCAAGCTCGCGAATCTCGTGGAGACCGGTGGCACCGCCAAGGAGGTCATCGCTGCAGGACAGGTGACGGTCAACGGTGAGGTCGACACCCGCCGTGGCCGTCACCTCCACGTCGGTGACGTGGTGGGCCTCCTGGATTCCGATGACGCCGGGCACCCTGGTGCGGCACCTGCAGTCGCCGTACGTGTCGCGGCGTCAGTCACCGGCGACGGTTCCGGCAGCGGAGACGACTACTTCGACGAAGCCACCGCCGACGACGACTTCGACCCCGAAAAGTGGAGGAACCTCTGATGCCCGCTCTTGTCGCCGAACCCGGCATGCCGATCTGGATAGACCTGGCGACCACGGACCTGGAGACCGCGAAGAACTTCTACGCCGAGGTCCTCGGCTGGGAGTACGACGACCCGTGCGGTGGCTACACCGTCGCGAAGAAGCAGGGGATGCCCGTCGCCGGTCTCGGCGAAGTTCCCGACGACAAGTCCTCCCTGTGGGGGATGCTGCTGTTCACCCCGGACATCGACCGCGCCCACGAGGAAGCGGTCAGGGCCGGTGCGGTGTCCGTCCTCTCCCCGCGTGACGTCGGAAAGCGTGGCCGCATGGCGGTGCTCGTCGACCCGTCCGGGGCCACGGTCGGACTGAAGCAGCCCAGGAGTGACGAGCCGTTCTTCGCCGCCGGCGAACCCGGCACCCCGGTGTGGCACGAGCTCCTGGTGGGCGGCCAGTTCGACGAGACGACGGCTTTCTACCACGAGCTCGCGGGGTGGGACATCCGGGTCCACACCGACAACGACCGTTTCAGGTACGCCACGGGTGAGCATGACGGCGCTCCACTGGTGGGCATGTGGGACACCTCGGCCCTCGACGAGAATCCGTCGATGTGGACCCTCTACCTCGGGTGCGCCGACGTCGATGCCGCGGCGAAGAAGGTGGAACGTGCCGGGGGACGGGTTGTCCGCCAGCCCTGGAACTCGGAGCTCGGCCGACTGGTCACCGTCGTCGATCCGACGGGCGCGTTACTGAACCTGTGTGAGATTCCGGAGCCTGAACCGGAGAAACTGGAGGACTGGCACGAGCCCGACATCCTCGACCCGGAGAACATGCCGAAAGAGCTGAAGGACGCCATGGACGCCGCCCGTGCCGCAGGTGAGGCCGCCGCGGAGCGGAGCGGTCACCGGAAATCCGGGCACTGACCGGAAACGGGAGCGGGGCTAGCCTGCGGGGCTGTACGCGGACCCGTTGACGTGACCGGCGAGGTTCGTGATGTAGTCCTGTGCGCCGAATTCGTTGAGGACCCGGAGCACCCCCTGCAGGGTCACGGTTCCGTTGCCGTCGCCGAGGACGGTGGAGACCAGTTCGCTGATCCTGCCCTGGGGCAGGGTGATGTCGGCGTCCCGGGTCTCGGTGCCGGCGTCGGTGATGGTCTGTGAGGTCTGGTAGTCGAACCCTGAGTTCAGGGCGGTCTGGAGCACGACCTCGGGGGAGACTTCCCCGGCGACGAGTCCGAGCAGGTTGACCAGGAGGTCGGTGCTCAGGGGGATGTTGAGGACGGGAAGTCCGAGGACCGCCGCGCTGTGCTGGACGGCGTTGGTGGTCTCTGCCTCGTCGACCGCGGCGTCCTGGATAGGTTTGAGGGCCTCTGTGGCGTCCCCGACCGTCGTCCCGGATTCCGCGGTCCCGGTCAGTGCCTGCAGCTCCTCGTCGGTGCCGTAGTAGGTGTTGAGGTCCACGTCGGTGATGACACCGTCGACCGACCCCGAGCCCGAGTACTGCCAGAATGTGACCTCGTCCCAACCTCCGGGGATCTGGTCGGGCAGGGAGCTGTTGTAGTACGCCAGCCACAGCGGGTACTCGGAGAACTCGGTCGTGTTGCCCATCTGACCGACCCAGAAGGAGTAGTAGGTGTAGATGATCGGGTCGCGGCCGGTCAGGGTCTTGATCTCGTCGATCCACTCACGGACCCAGTTCTGCAGTTCCGTGGGGCCGAGGCCGCCGGTCTCCTCGAGGTCGAGGGTGGGGGGCAGGGACGGGCTGACGCCGGTGGCGAGCTGGGCCGCGTAATACCTGGCCTGGGTACGGGCGTCGATCTCGGGCTTGGCGTAGTGGTAGCTGCCGGGGGTGATGCCGGCGGCGGCGGCCTTGGCCGAGTCCGAGGAGAAGTAGGGGTTGGTGTAGCCGGTTCCCTCGGTTGCCTTGATGAAGGCGAAGGACTGGCCGGAGGCGGCGACGGCGTCCCAGTCGATCGCGGCTCCGCCGGGATGCTGGTGGCTGGCGACGTCGATACCGTCGAGGGCCCACGAGGGGACGGGGAGGACATCCGTGGCGACAAGCGCGGCGACGGCGGCGGCCGATCCCATGAGGACGGTGGCGGTGAGTCGGGCGGGAGTGGTGGTGCGCGCGTGGCGGCGCCAGGGAAGAGAACGCATGAGCATCACCCTACACAGGTTCCCCGTGAGTCACACCAGTAACACCGGAATGGTGGGGTGCATATCACAGCGCCGTCGGTGGATCACAGACCTGTGATTTCCGTCCTGTCCGCCCCGGCGGCGGTGTCACCAGATCGTGACCCGCCTGTCCTCGTCAAGCCACATGCCGTCGCCGGGGGCGACGTCAAAGGCCTCGTAGAATTCCGCGACATTACGCGCGACCACATTGCACCGGAACTCGCCCGGCGAATGCGGGTCGGTCGCGATGTACTGGGCGGCCATCTGCGGCCGGATCGCCGTCTGCCAGATCCTCGCCCACCTCAGGAAGAAACGCTGCAGCACGGTGTACCGGGTGTCCGGGTCAGCATCCGGGATCCCCTCCACCGTCGCGGTCGGTGCGGTGTCCACAGTCAGTCCCTGCCCGGCCAGCCACCTCTTCAGCGCGACGACGGCGATGCCCAGTCCGCCGAGGTCGCCGATGTTCTCACCGAGGGTGAACCGGCCGTTGACCTTGTGCGCGGTCTGGCCGCGGTCGACGAGCCCGGTGGGGACGAGACCGTCGTACTGGGCGACGAGCCTGTCGGTCAGGCTGGTGAACGCCTTCCGGTCCGCGTCACTCCACCAGTCGTTGAGGTTTCCCTGCCCGTCATACCTGGAGCCCTGGTCATCGAAACCGTGCCCGATCTCGTGCCCGATGACCGCCCCGATCGCACCGAAATTCCCGGCCATGTCGGCGTCCGGGTCGAAGAACGGCGGGCGCAGAATCGCCGCAGGGAAGGTGATGTCGTTGCGGACGGGATTGTAGAAGGCGTTCACCGTCTGTGGCGTGGTGAACCACAGGTCAGGATCGGAGGGCCTGCCGAGCTTGGAGACCTCGAACTCGTGGTTGAACCGGGTGACTGTCCGGTAGTTGGCAAGCAGGTCGGCCCCGGCCGAACTGAACTCCACACCGGAGAAGTCCCGCCATACGTCCGGGTAGCCGATCCGGGCGCGGAAGGTCGAGAGCTTCTCCAGAGCCTTCTCCCGGGTCTCCGGGGTCATCCACTGCAGTTCGCTGATTCTCTCCCGGTATGCGGCGAGGAGATGGTCGACGAGCTCCTCCATCTGCTTCTTGTGTGCCGGCGGGAAGTGCCTCTCCACGAACACCCTGCCCACTTCTTCACCGATGGTGCCGTTGACCAGGGACAGGCCCCGCTTCCACCGGTCGCGCTGCTCGGTGGCCCCGGAGAGGGTGCGACCGTAGAAGTCGAAGGACGCCGCGGAAATCTCCCTCGTCAGCAGACTGGCCCGGGCGGTGACGACCCTCCAGTAGGCCCACAGTTTCCACTCGTCGAGGTCGTGGGACCGGTAACCGTCGCCGCCGGGACCGTCGGGGACCATGGTCGCCACATGCTCCAGGTAGTCGGGCTGGCTGACGATCACCACCGGGGCGTTCTCCGGGGTGATACCCACCCCGCGGAGCCAGTCGGCGAAGGGGAATGCGGTCGGCAGGGCGTCATGGGCGGTGGGATTGTAGGTCTTCTCGGCGTCCCGGCTGGCCACCGTGTCCCAGTGGCCTTTCGCCAGGTCAGTCTCGAAGGCGATGAGTGCGTCTGCGGCATCCGCGGCGGCGTCGGGTCCCGTGCCCGCGAACCTGCCGGGGCGTTGCCGGGACTCGGTCAGTTCGAGGAACCGGGCGACGAACCCCCGGTACGCGGTGCGGGTCTCAGCGTGCTGGTCCTCACGGTAGTAGGCCTCGTCGGGCAGGCCCAGTCCACTCTGGACCAGGTAGGGGACCTCGGTGCCGGGTCCGTCCCCGGAACCTCCGGCGTCCTTCTCGGTCCAGAACCCCACGACACCGCCGACTCCGCTGCGGTCCAGGTCCGCCAGGGCGGCGACCAGGGAGTCGAGGTCCTCCGCGTCACGGACGGGGTCGAGGTCGGCGTCCAGTACCCCCAGGCCGGCCTGTTCGATGCCGTTGTCGCCGTCCTCGTCCATGAAGGAGTGGAAGAGTGCCCCGATGCGGGTGTCCGGCGAGGCCTCCTCCACGACGGCTTTCACGTCCAGTTCGGCACGGTCACGCAGGGCGTGGAAGGTGCCGTCCACGGCCCGGTCGGCGGGAATCTCGTGGGAGGAGAGCCAGGGGCCGTTGACGTGCCGGTACAGGTCGTCCGCCGCACGGGGGGTGGGGCGGGGCGCCTCGGTGATGTTGTCGGGGACAGGGGTGGCTACGGGGTCAGTCATGGCCACCACTGTAGGTCAGGTCAGTTCATGTCGAACTTCATCGGCCCGTTGAACCACAGTCCGCTGCGGCTGACGGTCTCGGAGTCCACCTCCGCGGTCTTCGGGGTTTCACCGGTCGATGACGTGAAGACCGTCAGTTTCGACAGCACACCCCAGTCCCGCTGCCAGTCGTCCTGGAGGTACGTCGGCATCTCCTCGGCTCTGGTGGTCATCTGCATCAGTCCGCCGGCACCGCCGCCGTAGTAGCTCTGGACGGGCGAGTGCTCCTTCTTCGCCGTGTGGTCCGGGGAGATCTGGAACTGGGCGATCTCGGCGACGCCGGCACGGTGGTCGAACGGGCGCTGGCAGGGGAACTGCAGCGGGGTACCCCAGTCGATCAGGGCGGGCACGTCGGGGGTGACGATGTCGTTCATGTCCACCAGGGTGGGCACCCGTGGCGGGGTGAAGGCGAGCCACTGGTTCGGGGTGACGTTCCGGTCCTCGGCGACGATCCGGACGACGTCGGCGTCCGCCGGTATCTGGTCCATGGGGACCCGCAGGTTGCGCCACTGGGGGGAGGTCTCGATGTCCATCGGGACGATCTCGCCCATGACCTCGAAGGAGTTCTCCCCGGTGCCGCCGGTGGACCGGCCGTACTCCACGGTGATGTCCTGGCCGTACTTGTAGACGCCGTTGATGTCGTTGTGGGCGACGATGCCTGCCGCTGAGATGACCAGCAGTGGAGCGTCCGCGCGCCGTTCCGGCAGGGTGTACCACGAGGTGGTGGTCCCGGCGACCTCCTGGAGGCCGTCGGTGTAGGAACCGACGACCGGGACCCGGCTGCGGTCGATCCCGAAGGGCAGGGTCGCGTAGGACCCGTTGACGCCCACGGTGGCCTGCAGTCCGCCGGAGGTCCCGTCCCCGTTGGTGGCCTCATCGGAGCTCCCGAAGGTGCCGCTGGTCGTCGCGGCGGTGGCCGGTGACCCGGTGCCGGAGTCGTCCCCGTCGTCCTCGAGGTCGGCGGGAATGTTGTTGGGGTCGAATCCGCGCGTGGAGCTGTCCACGAGGGAGTCCCTGAGATCCCGGCCGTCAGCGGGGGTGAGGAAGGAACTGTTCGTGTCGGACTCGACACGGACGTCGGAGGCGAGGTTGCAGGTGTCTCCGGCGAGGGCCTCGACATTGCCCTTGCCCACGGTGTACGCCGGCCACTGGGCCAGGAAGCCCTTGCCGAGCGAGGCCAGGTTGAACAGGACGACCACGGAGGTCAGGACGGCGATGGGTGCCGCGGCGACCTTGGTCAGCCGGCGGGCCTCCGCGGAGTTCTCGTCGGCGACCTCGGCCAGTTCCGACGCCGTGGTGGCGTTCGCCTCACGGATGTCGGAGCGGAAACCGACGAGGACGCCGAAGAACATGACCAGCACCGACAGCACCATCATCACCGTGGACGCCTCGATGCCTCCGATCTGGATCGATTTGTCGAACCAGGGGACCCCGAAGCTGGAGATGTACCACCAGCCGTTGGTTCCGGAGAGGCAGAAGGCGAACAGCAGGAGAGTGGCGCCGAGGAAGACGATCCGGTTACGTGCCGACCTCATCGCCAGGGTGGACGCCGCCACCGCTGCGAGTGCGGCGAGTCCGGCGGCGAGTCCGGCGTACACCCCGAAGTGGTGCGTCCACTTCGTGGGCGTGAAGGTCATGAAGAACATGGTGCCGATCACCACGAGGGTGAGGCGGACGGCGGGACCGTTGGCGGTGCCGGGGATCCGGCGGTTGCGCAGCATCGAGGCGATGACCACGCCCAGGCAGAAGATCATCATCAGCACGCTGAACCGGCGGGGGAAGGAGCCGTCGACCGTCTGTTTCAGCAGTTCGGTGTAGCGGACCGGTTCGTCGTACCAGGACAGTGCCGGTCCGACGGCACTGCGCACCCGGATCGCCTCGATGACGGTCCGGAGGGTCTGGTCACCGAAGACGCAGATGAGCACGGCGGTGCCGGCGGCGAGGAACGGTGCGACCTGCGCCAGAACCGCCCCGGCGATGCGCCACCTCGACGCTCCCTTCGGGGCGCCCAGTCCGGGCAGCCGACGTATGACGATCCGTATCA
Source organism: Corynebacterium neomassiliense (assembly GCF_900626215.1). NCBI lineage: Bacteria > Bacillati > Actinomycetota > Actinomycetes > Mycobacteriales > Corynebacteriaceae > Corynebacterium > Corynebacterium neomassiliense. Next base: position 2,259,177 of record NZ_LR131106.1, read on the forward strand.
GACCGGACAGGGCGGCCAGCAGGGCGGCGACGGCCATCAGACCGGTGGGACCTGCGGCGAGGGAGAGGGACGCCACAATCACACCGAACGCGGCCGGCAGGAGCCTGCTCGTGGCGATCGCACGTTCCATGCACACCCAGGTCAGCAGTGCTCCGAGGGCGATGACCGGCTCGGGCCGGGTCCCGTTGTTGAATGTCATCCAGAACACGAGGAACACTGCGGCGGCGGTCCAGTGGGCGACCTTCCGACGGTTCAGCGGCGCCCCGAGCCGGGGCAGCACCTCCCGGGACAGCAGCATCCAGACGAGGAAACCGGCAATGAGTTCCGGCAGCCTGATCCAGATCGATGCGCTGGAGACGTGGGTCATCAGCGCCAGCAGGTCGTAGTAGGGCGCCCCGAACGGTGACTCCGGTACGCCGAACCACCGGTAGTAGTTGGCCATGTAGCCGGATTCGACACTGACCCTCGCCATGGTAAGCAGGTAGCCGTCGTCGGAGGTGTTGGCGCCGATGAAGTACCAGACCAGGAGGACGACGCCGACCACGGCGTCCAGCCAGCGGGGACGCCACCAGTTCTCCGGGAGGAAGCGGTGACGCGTCTTCGTCTTCCCGTCGAGACAGTCCATCCGGTGGAGGGCGGCGAGGGAGATGACGGTGAAGATGAGGCCGAGCAGTGCCGCCGTGTACTTCGTGACGGACGGCGAGGAGGTGAACCGGGAGTCGACGGTCACGTCGACCTTGAGGCCGGCGTTGACGGCGTCCTGCGTGTTCTCCGGGGTGTCCGCCATTTCGGTGTAGATACCCGTGAGCATCGGACGCATGTCCTTGATGTCTGCGCCCTCCAGGGCCTCACCGTCGGGGCCGACGAGGGCTGCGCCGTCGGGGTCACCGGGGTCGGTTCCCTCGGCGGGGATCCAGGCGCGGGACTTCGTGAAGTCCGAGTACACCCGCAGCACCGAACCGTCCGGCAGGGAGTTGACCGTGTCCTGGTCGAGGGTGAGCAGCACCGAGTTGCGGTTGACCACGTCCAGCCCGTTCGGGGTGGAGCGGACGAACAGACCGCGCAGGGTCTGGTCCTCGGAGTCCTCCGGGACCGTGGACAGCACCGTGGTCTGGCGGGGGTTGAGGTCACGGACCTCGGACACCGGGAGGGTGATGTCCAGCTTCTCCGGCTGGTATGCCATCAGCGGTGAGGTGACGCTGCGCAGGTCACCACCCTGCGGCCAGGAGTAGCTGGTCTGGTCCTGCTGGACCGGGAGCACCGGCAGCAGGCAGAACATCAGCATGCCGAGCAGACCCGACACGATCGCGGTGAGCTTCAGCCGGGACGGGTTACCCGACGTGGCTGACCGTGAGGGGGACGCGTCGGGGGAAACTTCATCGACTCGTGACATAGGTGGACATGTTACGGCAGGAAGTCAGGGGCGACGAAGCGGACGGAACGGGGTGTCGGCCGCAGTCACCGGGAACGGACCACGACGACGAGGTCCCCGACCTGGGTCAGCTCCCAGGGAGAGGTGGTGGTCCCTGAACCGGAACCGGACCCGGATCCTGAACCGGTCCCCGTGGGGGAGAAGGCGCTGCCGGGGAACTCGACGTCCCGGAAGCGGACGTTCGGTTCATTCGGGAAGATGTCGTCGACCATGTGGAACACGAGGGACCCGTCGACGACGGTGCGGTCACCGTCCCGGGTGAGGGTGCCGTGGAGGAGAAGGGCGTCGGGCGCCTTCCAGCCGTGGTCCTGTTCGGCACGGTCCATGGCCCTGACGAGGGCGTCGGGGTCGGTGATCCGCGACCAGGACTCGATCTCCGCGTTACGGGCGTCGAACATCCCCAGGGGGTTGGCGTAGTGGGCGGTGAGCGCCTGGTAGCCGTGGTACGGGTAGTAGGACATGAAGTTCGGCTCGTCGGTGAGCACCACGTGGGAGCTGCGGTCGTCGCCGAGGGACCGGCGCAGGATCTCGTCGACGGTGCCGAATTCCGCGGACCGGTCCGGGGCCTGGCCGTCGGCCCGCACCCCGTCACCGTCGGTGTCGGTGTACGCGATGTCGAACAGGGCACGGTCCTGGTGGTCGCGGAACTCGGAGGGGACCCGGGCGATCAGGGCGGTGGTGGCCACGCCGAACAGCACCAGGGCCACGGGGACGGTGCGGCGCAGCAGCCCGGGGAAGGATGTCAGACCGGGAAGGTCGCGCAGGCCGGGGCGGGAGAACAGTGACGGCAGGTTGTGCCACAGCTCGGACAGGGCCAGGACGCCGCCCGTGGCCAGGATGAGCACCAGCGGGGACTCCACCCGGAATCCCAGCAGCGTGGTCCCGGCGAGGGGGGCGGTCATGGACAGCAGCATCCACAGGTAGCAGGTGACGACACCCGCGCCGAGGGCGAGGGCTGTCCGCTGCCGCCGGCGGACGACGAGCCACACGAGACAGATGAGACTGAGTACCCCCAGCAGGCTGACCTCGAAGAACGGGAAGGGAAGCTCCGTCCCCGCCTCAGGAAGGTAGTGCTGGGCCCGTCCGCGGACCACGCCTCCCGGGCCGTCCCCTGCGTCGGAGGTCAGGACCCGGTAGAGGTACGGGGCCCAGCCGACTAGGGCGACCGCCACCGCGGTCACCCCGGTGACGACCAGACGGACCAGCGGGGCGGACGCCGCGGACCTGTCCCTGCCCCTGTCCCCGCTCCTGCCCCTGTCCCCGCTCCGGCCTCGGGCACGCCACGCGGCGGCGAGTGCGATGACGACCACGGACAGTGCACTGACCGCGGTGAACAGGGTGTAGGTGTTGGCGGACACGCCGAGGAAGAGTCCCAGTCCTGCCATGGACAGGCGACTGCCGTGCACCGCCCGGTCCGCGAGCAGGAGAGCGGCGGGCATCCCGAGCGCGACCACGGCGGAATAGGGTTCCTCAGGAGCGGTGGCCAGCAGTACGGCGGTGGACACGAACGCCACGAGTACACCCTGGAGGAGTGATCCGGTGAGTCTCTGCCAGACCGGGACGAGGACGGCCGCCGCCGCGGCGATCGTCGCGAGTGCCCAGGGCTGGTAGGCGGCCCACCCTTCAAGACCGGTGATCCTCGCGAAGAAACCGCCGGTGAGGAACCACAGGCGCGGGTAGAACCCGGGGATGTCGGCGTAGGTCATGTCCCCGTAGCCGGGGGTGTCCGTCATCCTGGTGAGCAGCTGGGTCCGGAACGCCTGGTCCACTCCGCTGCCGCCGAGGTAGAGCCTGGTGGAGGCCAGCGGCACGGCGAGGATCGCCACGACCAGTCCGGCGGGGGCGGCCCAGGCGAGGATTTCGCGGAGTGCCGCGGACACCCGTCCCCGGCGGTCTGCGGACCTGCTCGCGGTGCCGTCCCCGGTGCGCAGGACGTGGAGGAGAACCACAGTGGCGGTCACGACCACGACAGTGGTGACGGTGGACAGTCCGCGCAGGACGTTGGATGTGGTGAAGGCGGGGAGGGTGGCGTGGTGGAGCAGGTACCAGGCGCAGAGGGTCAGCAGCGCACCGGTCGCACCTGCCGCCGCCGTCCGGCCGAGGAACGGCAGCAGACCGGACGGCGGGCGGGTGGTGGAGTCTGTCATGCCCGGAATCTTCTCACACCGGGCGTCCGACTCACCGTTTACGGGGGTTGAGCAGGATGCCGCGGATACCGGAGTGGAAGCCGTCCCGCAGCCTCACCCGCTGGTTCTCGGTGAGGGTGAACTCGTGGAGTGTCTCACAGGCGAACTGCACGAGCGGCCTGTCTATGGACGGAGGCAGTCCGCCCCCCGAGAGGATGTGGACGTCCTGCCGCTGGTCGGCGGTGGCTGCGTGCTCGTACCACCAGACCGCGTACTGCTGGCCGACGTCGAAGGGACTCTGTTCCCCGGCGGTCTGCCAGATTTCGGTGGGCAGGGGGATGTACCTGCTGCGGGGACGCCGTCGTGGCGCCATCATCGACGGATTCGGTCGCGCGGGTTCGTCGTCGGAGGATTCCGGTGCGGCACCGGGCGTCAACGGGGCAGGGTCGGCGGGTTCACCGGTACGTTCCCGGGACCCCTGTTTCGGTTCCACCGGAGCCCCGGGGGAAGGGAGGACGCCGGCAGCGAGATCTGCCGGGCTCTTATACCCATCTGACGCTGCCGC
>NZ_LR131106.1:2263327-2346705 GCF_900626215.1 Corynebacterium neomassiliense
GTGGCCACGCCAGTGGTTGTGGAGTCGTTGTTGAAATACCACTCTGATCGTATTGGATGTCTGAACCTCGGCCCATGATCTGGGTTAGGGACAGTGCCTGGTGGGTAGTTTAACTGGGGCGGTTGCCTCCCAAAGTGTAACGGAGGCGCCCAAAGGTTCCCTCAGCCTGGTTGGCAATCAGGTGTTGAGTGTAAGTGCACAAGGGAGCTTGACTGTGAGACTGACAGGTCGAGCAGGGACGAAAGTCGGGACTAGTGATCCGGCACCGGCTTGTGGAAGCGGTGTCGCTCAACGGATAAAAGGTACCCCGGGGATAACAGGCTGATCTTCCCCAAGAGTCCATATCGACGGGATGGTTTGGCACCTCGATGTCGGCTCGTCGCATCCTGGGGCTGGAGTTGGTCCCAAGGGTTGGGCTGTTCGCCCATTAAAGCGGCACGCGAGCTGGGTTTAGAACGTCGTGAGACAGTTCGGTCTCTATCCGCCGCGCGCGTTGAAACTTGAGAAAGGCTGACCCTAGTACGAGAGGACCGGGTTGGACATACCTCTGGTGGGCCAGTTGTCACGCCCGTGGCATGGCTGGTTGGCTACGTATGGGAGGGATAACCGCTGAAAGCATCTAAGCGGGAAGCCTGTTTCGAGATGAGGTTTCGTGTGAGGTTCCCTGTAGACGACGGGGTTGATAGGCCGGATCTGGACAGTGTGTGAGCGCTGGAGGTGACCGGTACTAATTGGCCGAGTGCTTCACTTCTGATTGTGTGCGTGTGTTGTGTTGTTGTGAGGGTTTTTGCGTCCACTGTGCAGTGTCTGGAACGGCACCGTGTGCCCGGCTCCCTTGGTGTTGTGGGGGGTGTGTGGCGTGTGTTGTTTCGTTGTGTTTGTCGGTGGTTTCAGCGGTGGGGTCACGCCCGGTCCCTTTCCGAACCCGGAAGCTAAGCCTGCCTGCGCCGATGGTACTGCACCTGGGAGGGTGTGGGAGAGTAGGTCACTGCCGGCATCATTCTTTGTTGTTGAGGGTGTGTGGGTGCGGGGTCTGGTTTACTGTCCTGTGTGGATGGTTGGTCGGTTCCTGTGCCTGTGCACTCTTTTTTTGCGTGCGGTGTTCACCCACAATTCACCCCACAATTCACCCCAGGGGGGCGGAAACATCACGGAGATCCGTTGATCAGTTCCCGTAGGAGGAGATGAACCGTCTGGATTCGCCGGTGTAGGGATCGGTGAAGGTCAGTTCCCGGGCAGTCAGCCCCATCGGCCGGTCGAAGTCCTCCTCGTCCACGGAGGGAACGTATGGGAGCTCAGCGTCCGGATTGTAGAGCGCGTCATCGGAGACCACCGAGTAGATGGGGTCGTTGACGATAGGAGCGGCAAACAACCGCATATTGACCCGCAGCTGATGGGTCTTGCCCGTTGCGGGTTTCAGCGTCCACACGACCCGGTCACCCGATGAGCTGAACCGCACCCCGGTGACCCTGGTGAGAGAGTTCGGCGTCCCCGGTTGAATATATGTGGCCAGACGCCCCCGCTCCTTGACCAGGAGATGACTGAGCTCCCAGGGATGCTCCTCTCCGGGAACATCCAGCACCTGCTCCGGACTGGCGAAGTGCAGTGCTCCTGCGGGGACTGTCAGACTACCTCCCGGCAACGAGAAGTCGGTGCCCTGCCAACCGGTGGGCACCGGAGTCACAGCCTCATAGGTTTTCGACACCATCCGCCTCTCGAAAAGCTGCTGGTATGCAGCCCGGGAGCCGCGGTGGACCGTGAATAGAAGGACACCCCTCGTCAGCCTGTCGAGACGGTGCACCGGGGAGAGGTCGTCGATGCCGAACTGGCGACGGGCCCGGACCACCGCAGTCTGGGTGATGTGCTGCCCGCGGGGCAGGGTGGACATGAACGGCGGCTTGTCGGCGACGAGGATGTGCTCGTCCCTGTACAACAGACGGAGTGTTCCCGGAACCGCTCTCTCCGGTGCCGGTAGCCGGTAGAACCAGATGAACTTCCCACCAGGGACGACATCGGTGGGCTGGAGAACCGTTCCGTCGTCGAGCCGGACCTCTCGACGTCGGAACCGTTCGAAGAGGGCGTCCTCGTCATCGCCGGGTGCACGCCGCCGCTGCGTGACGATGAGATGGCGTACCGCTGCGACGGCGGTCGTGGCAGTGGCCACCCTGACCCTCGAAGGATTGAGACCGTCTACAACCGGAAGTGGTGGGTTCTGCAGGGTGTTCTCCTTGTTCCGTTCGTCCCGGACCGTTGTGAAGCGCTCCGGCTGCCCGGGCGGCTGCGGGCTGGTGGATCTGATTCTCTCACGGACGTGTGCCGTCCCTGATCTGCGCCGCCGCGAGAACCGGCGGTAATTGCGACGCCGGGTGAACCGGTGGCGGTTGCGGTGCGGGAGAAGAGACGGGCGTCGGGGCGGGGCAGCGGACCTTTTTTACTCTGCGAAAGTACTGGTCAACACGGTGGTTACAGTACAGCGGTTGACAGGTACCCATTTCGGGGGTGTACTTCGATGCCGTTCGGACGTTTCAAGGGGGATAATGGGGGGTGGAAGGGATCGGACCCGGGAGTCGCCCCTCAGGGACTCACCCCCAAGAGAGAAGGATGGACCAGATGTCGGACACCAAGATCATCGCTGACAATGCGATCGTCGTCGCAGTTGACGGCTCGGAGGCCAGCGCCACGGCCGTCGCCTGGGCAGCCAACGCAGCGACCAAGCGCAGTGCACCTCTGAAGCTCGTGACCGCGTACACCATGCCGCAGTTCATGTACGCCGACGGGATGGTGCCGCCGCAGGAGCTCTACGACGAGCTGGAGAAGGAGGCGCTCGAGAAGATTGACGCCGCCCGTGAGCAGGTCCTGGCTTTCAACCCCGATCTGGCGGTCAGCCACATCGTGGTGGAGGGAACACCGATCGACATGCTCCTCGAACTGTCGGAGACCGCGGACATCATCGTCATGGGCTCTCGTGGCCTCGGTGGACTCTCCGGCCTGGTACTCGGTTCGGTGTCCTCGGCTGTCGTCTCCCATGCGTCCTGCCCAGTGGTCGTGGTACGTAAAGACAACAATGTCACCGAGGAGAACAAGTACGGACCCGTGGTCGTCGGTGTCGACGGTTCGGAAATTTCCCGCAAGGCTATGGAGTACGCGTTCCGGGAAGCTGACGCACGCAAGGCCACCCTGCGCGCCGTCCACAGCTGGGCGGACCAGGAGCTGCAGACCAGTCTGGTCGGTCTGAGCGCCATGCAGAGTCAGATCGATGCCGTGGCCGCCCAGGAGCGGGAGCTCCTCGACAAGGAGCTCGCAGCTTTCCGTGAGCGCTACCCCGACGTGAAGGTCGAGGAAGTCATCTCCAGGGACCGTCCGATCCAGGTTCTCAAGGAGGCTGCGGAGGACGCCCAGCTGCTCGTCCTCGGCTCCCACGGGCGCGGCGGCTTCAAGGGAATGCTGCTCGGATCCACCTCGCGGGCACTCCTCCAGTACTCGCCCTGCCCGATGATGGTCGTCCGCCCGACCGCGCGCTGACACCGTGTGGGGGCGTCATGTCCCGTAATGTAGAATAGTGAGGTCACGCAGGGGTCCCATGTGGATTCCGACCATGCTTGCCGACCCAGGAGAGATGAGATGACAGACGCCGTTTCGGGCACGTCGACCCGGAAGTCATCCACCAGGACCGCGGGAAAGCAGGCGTCGGGGCAGGAGCCCAGGTCCAGGAGTACCGGGGGGTCCAAGCGACGCAGCCGGCCCGGACCCCGGCAGCGTCTGCTGGAAAGTGCGACGCGGCTGTTCACCACGGAGGGAATCCGGGTGATCGGCATTGACCGGATTCTGAGGGACGCCGACGTCGCCAAAGCCAGCCTCTACTCCCTGTTCGGCTCCAAGGACAACCTGGTGGTCGCCTGTATCGAGGAACTGGACAAGGACTGGCGTCGACGGTGGGAGGAGATGTGCGCCGACCGACCCAAACCCGAGGACCGGATCCTCGCCTTCTTCGACATGGCCATCGCCGACGAACCCAAGGAGAACTTCCGGGGGTCACATTTCCAGAACGCCGCCAGTGAGTATCCGCGGCCGGACACGGACAGTGAGCACCGCATCCGCCAGGCCGCCCTCGAACACCGCAGGTGGTGTCGAGACACCATGGCGGACCTGCTCACCGAAAAGTTCGGATACGCGTCCCGGACACTGGCGGACCAGCTCATAGTCTTTCTGGACGGGGGAATCGCGGGATCGAAGATGAGCAGGACGGTGTCCCCGTTGGAGACCGCCCGGGAACTCGCGAAACAGCTGCTCTACACAGCACCAATGATGTACACCATCTGATCCTTGCCGTGCTCTCTTCTCCGGGGTGCCCCGGACAGGCTACGGTAACCTCATGAAACCAGCGAGCGTCCCCGCAGGGGGGACGGGACCGGGAGCCTTCCGTGATTCCGTGGTGATCCGGGGATCACTGGCCGTCGCCACCGGTACCCTGCTGGCAGTCGCCGTGTGGGTGGCCCTGAGACGTGACGACGGTTCATCAACCCTTGTCGTCCTCCTGGCGGTACCTTTCGCCGTGGTAGCTGCGACTGTCTTCGCAAGACCCTTCCCGTCGAACTCCCCCCACCGCTACGGGTGGCTGACTGTGCTGACGCTGCTGTGGATCGCACTGGCGTCGGAGGAGGCGACGGCGACTTATCTGGCACTGGTCCTGTTTGTCCTCTACCTCCTGCTCCTGCCGTCCCCCTGGGGTGCAGTGGTGACCGGTGTCGTCACGGCGCTGGCAGTGGTGCTGTCGGCGGCGGTAGCCGGTCCCAGTACAGGTGCGATACTCGGCCCGGTGTTGTCCGGTGTGGCCGCCATCGCCATCGCCGCGGTGGTCCAGAGTCTCTCCGCCGTCAGCGAGAGTCGCCGTCAGCTCATCGACGAACTTGTGCGGACACGGGGTCTGCTCGCCGAATCTGAGCGTCAGGCGGGCATCATCACGGAGAGGGAGAGGCTGGCCCACGAGATCCATGACACGGTCGCGCAGGGACTGTCGAGCATCCAGCTCCTGCTCCATGCCGCAGAGCGGGAGATCCCGGAGGATTCCCCCGCTCTGCCCAGGATGATCCTGGCCCGCGACACCGCCGCCCAGAGTCTCCGTGAGACCCGGGCGATCATCGCTGCACTGCAGCCGGACGACCTGCAGGGGAGTTCGTTTCCGGAGGCGTTGCGGAGACTGGCGGCGTCCGCCAGCGGGGACGGCCTGGAGGTGACGGTGGATATCGAGGACGCCGCGGACGACAGCTGCCCGGAACTGCCGATGAAGGTTGAGGCCGGTCTGCTGAGGATCGCGCAGTCCGCGGTCTCCAACGTGAGGCAGCATTCGGGTGCCGCGAGGGCGCGGATCACCCTCACCGTCGAGCCGGCCTCCGTCAGGCTGGACATCGTCGATGACGGCTCCGGTTTCGACCCCGCAGAGGTTGAGGGTCGTAGCGTTGAGAGAGCCGGGGAAGGTCACATCGGGATGTCCGCGATGCGTCACCGCGCCCGGAGCATCGGCGGGACACTGGAAGTTGAGTCTTCGCCGGGGCAGGGCACGGCCGTGGGCGTCAGTGTGCCTCGTGGAGCCAAGCCCGACAGGACAGGAGACAGGCAGTGATCGGTGTACTTCTGGCAGATGACCATGCGATCGTCCGTATGGGGCTCAGAGCGGTCCTGGACAGTGCGGATGACATCACCATCGTCGGCGAGGCAGAGACTGCTGACGAGGCGGTCCGGGCCGTGGAGAACCGGAACCGGGTCCGGTCGGAACGGTCGGGCAGTTCCGCCGGGCCGGCCGCATTCCCGGACGTCGGGATTGACGTGGTTCTGATGGACCTGCGGTTCGGTCCGGGGCCCAGTGGGCGGGAACTGGAGACGGGAGCTAAGGCGACTGCACGGATCAGGGCGCTTCCGGACCCTCCGAATGTTCTCGTCGTGACCAACTATGACACCGACGTCGATATTCTCGGGGCTATTGAGGCAGGTGCCGTGGGTTATCTGCTGAAAGACGCCCCACCGGCGGAACTTGTCGCCGCTGTCCGTGCTGCGGCGACGGGGACGACCGCGATGTCTGGTTCGGTGGCGTCCCGTCTTATGCACCGGGAAGAGGATCCGGGTAACTCTCTCACATCACGGGAACTTGAGGTTCTCCAGCTGGTTGCGCAGGGTCGGAGCAACCGTGAGATAGGTGCGGCTCTGTTTCTTTCCGAGGCGACGGTCAAATCGCATCTCGTGCACATTAACGCGAAACTCGGGGTCCGCTCCCGCACGTCGGCGGTGGCGGTTGCCCGTGAATCCGGAATGCTCTGAGTCGGACACTAGAGTCGGGCACTGGAGCTGGGCTCTGAGTCGGGCACTGGAGCTGGGCTCTGAGTCGGGCACTGGAGCTGGGCTCTGAGTCGGACACTGAACGATGCGCTGTCGAACTCGCTGATCGCGGCACGGGTGGTAGGGCGACCAGGTTCCGGCAACTCCGCGGTACACAGCAGTCCGCCCCCGGAAATGGGGGCAGACAATGTTGTCAGCGGTCGGTGGGATTTGCCTCTTCGTATGCGGCGATGATCTCGTGGGAGATCTGGCCGCGTGCCGAGACATTGTGCCCGTTGTTACGGGCCCATTCGCGGATGCGACGGTTTCGGCCCGGGTCGGACTTCTGGGCGCCGGTCGACGTGGAACGGCCACGCGGTGCACGCTGCTTGGTGACCTTGGTCGCGACCTTCAGGTAGGGCTCCAGATCAGAGGCGAACTTGAGGGCATTCTCCTCGGAAAGGTCCAGGGTGTAGTCGGAACCCGCGTAGGAGAACTCGACGACGTTGACTTCGTCGGAGCTGAGTGCGGTTCCGTCGAGATCGTCGAAGAACTGGGTGATTTCACGGCGTGCCATGATGTATTCCTTTGCAGAGTAGGAAGATGGATGACAGTGAGTAACTGTGTGCCTCTCGTCTGCAGAGTATAGCGGATATGACGGCTTCTGGGGGAAAGAGTCCCTGTCAATTCTCTGAATGGGGAGGGGTTTGAAATTATTCGTCGGGATCTACCCCCTGTCAACCTCAGCGAGTTGCCTGTCCAGCTGATCAAGTTCAGTGGTCACGGCATCGGCCGTTTTCTGGGCGTCATTCCCCGTTTCCCGTGCGTACACCGAATCCAGGGTTGATTCCAGAGACGACAGCTTCGCCGAGATCTTCTTCCGCACCGCATCCGGGACATTGCGCGCTCCGATCCTGTTGCGCAGGTCGGCGATGCGGGCACGCTGCACGGCACCCGGACCCGTGGGATCGGTCCCCGCGGCCCCGAGGCCGTCTGTCGTGGCACCGGAGAGCGGGCCGGCACCGTTGCTGCCGGATCGCTGCACCAGTGTCGTCAGGGCCCGGTAGGCCAGTGGAGCGGAGACGGGGACCAGTACACGTGCGGCTCCGACCCACCCGAGAATCTTCCCCGGGGTGACGGTCCTCGACTTCGCCCGGGCCACCAGAGCTTTCGCAGTTTCCAGGTCCCTGCGGTCCTGCCTTTTCGCGGACCTGGCCTCCAGGGTCCTGATTTTCCCCGCTGTTCTGCGCAGGTACTTCTCCCGGGCCCTGTCCTGCTTCGCGGTCGCCCGTGCAGTCTCCCTGGCCTGCACTTTCGCGGCCTTGAATGCAGCTTTCTTTTCCAGGCGTCGCCGTCGCAACGTACCGAAAACTCCCATGTGCACCGTCTCCTCTGCCGTTACGGGGCTGATGCTGCCCCGGTTCTCCGGTTTCTGGTGGACCACTCTAGCCAATAGGATGACAGCTATTGTGACGAACCACCTCCCGGCCGACTCCGCGGCAATTCCGGTGACCCCTCTCGACCTCACCGGGTGTCGGCGTCGCAGTGTGCTGCTGCGCGCCGCGGCGTCCGGCAGCATCCGTCCCGAACTGTCTGCGTCCGCGCTGGCGGAAAGGTACTCGCACCGGCAGCGGGCACAGCTGCGGCGGGAGGCGGTGTGGAATGCGCTGCCGGTCAGGGAACGGTTGGGGGACCGGGTGCGCCTCAGCCGGGTGGACGTCGTCGACGACGGTACCGCCGAAGAGCAGACTCTCGAGGCACTGGCGTCCGGCGTCCGCCTGATCACCGGTGCCCGCCTGTCGGACGGCGCCCTGGCCTGCGACGTTGACCTGCTGGTGCGGACAGACACCGGGGCGGGCCTGGGCGAGGCGACCGCGTACATGCCGGTCACCGTCACGGCACACACCGTGGCAGCCAGGTTGAAGACGGGGTCGGCGACGGTGCCCGGGGCGTCCGGCGGAAACGGTACGGCGGGGAGTCCGGACAACGGCGTCCGTGTGGTGGATGTCGTCGCACTGGGGCTGGGTGCGCCGGCCCGGGCCCCGCTGAGGCACCGCAGCAACGCCGGTGACTCGTATAAGGTTGCTGTCGCGCACGTCCTGCTGGACCGGCTGGGCCTGGCGTCCGGTGACGTCGGTTTCATCGGCGGGGGTACCGCCGGGTACAGCAGGTGCGTCGTGATCCCCGCCGACCGGGTGCTCCCAGGTCTGGAACGGGCACTGGAGGCTCCGGTCCCGGACCGGCCGGTACGCGTGCGCGAATGCGAGGGCTGCGAGTTCCACAACCACTGCCGGAGTGAACTGGTGGAACGCAGGGACATCAGTCTCATGCTGCCCGGTGACCGGGGAAGCCGCTGGAGGGACGCCGGGATCGAGACCCTCCCCCAGCTCGCGGCACTGGCTGAGCGCCCGCATGAGGTGGTGGACGCCGTCCCGGTGACCGCCGTGGACCGGGAGTCCCCGGCACTCGCGGCAGCCTGGCTGGCAGGGGTCGGGTATCTGCGGCGTCCGCTGAAACGGTGGATCACCAGGCCGGAACTGTGGTGCGGGCACAGTTTCCGCATGCCGGACCACCTCGGCGACGGGGAACTGCCCATGGCCCGGGAAATCGGGGACGCCGTGGAGATCGACGTGGACATGGAGGCGCACCCGACGCGGGGGACGTTCCTCTGGGGCACCTTCGACGGCACCGGGTACCGCCCTTTCACCGACTTCAGCCGTGACGGGGACGGCGGTGAGCATGTCGCCCGGTACTGGTGCTGGCTCATGGCCCGCCGGCAGGCGGCCCGGAACTCCGGCCGGGTGTTCCGCGCGTACTGCTACTCGCAGCAGGGTGAGAACCACTGGATGCGTTCCTACGCCTCCCGCTACGGGGGCCGGGAGTACACCCAGGGGATCGTCATGCCGACCCTCGCCGAAGTCAACGCCTTCCTCGCTTCACCGGAGTGGGTGGATGTCTTCGCGCTGGTGAGGAATGCGCTGGCAGCCAATGCGTCGCTGGGGCTGAAGGCGGTTGCCGCGCTGGCGGGGTTCACCTTCAGTCAGAAGGACGTCGACGGAAGGGCCGCGGTGGACCTCTTCGAGATCGCCGTCGGCGGCAGGGACGGCGGCAGTGACGGGGACGGCGGCAGTGACTGTGACGGGGCGCCCCGGTCGCGTGCCCGGCGTACCCTCGAGCGGTACAACGCGGACGACTGTTACGCTCCCGCGGCTGTACGCCGGTGGCTCAGACTCGGAGCCCCGGGCGTCCCCCCGCTGGAGTACCGGGAAAAAGAGAGGACGGTAAGGACGCCATGGATTTCCTGCAGCGGATCCTGACCATGAACGCCGCGATGAACTCACAGGGCCCTGTCCGGGTGGAACGCCCCGACAGCTCCACCGCGCTCAAGGGTGGACCACACCCGGTGCTGCCCCACCCGAAACCGCACGCGGTGCTCGGAACGCCGGTCACCGGGCTGTGGAAGGAGGGGCAGGACCACATCATCCTCGGACTGGGCTGCTTCTGGGGGGCGGAGAAGCTGATGTGGCAGATCGACGGGGTGGAGTCGACCTCGGTGGGGTACGCGGGCGGGTACACGCAGAATCCCACCTACCGCGAGGTCTGCACCGGACGAACCGGCCACGCCGAAGTGGTCGACGTGGTGTTCGACCCGGCGAAAGTGGAGCTCCGGGAGATCCTGGAGATCGCCATGGAGAACCACGACCCGACCCAGGGTGACCGCCAGGGCAATGACGTGGGCTCACAGTACCGGTCGGTGATCTACCCTGTCGGGGACAATGCCGCCGAACAGGCCGCGGTGGCTGAAGAGGTGGTGGGCGCCTACGCCGCCCGACTCAGGGACGCCGGATACGGGGACGTCACCACGGAGATCCTGCCGTTGGCGGAGACCCCGGCCGGAAGGTACTTCCTCGCCGAGGACGAGCACCAGCAGTACCTCGCGAAGAATCCCGACGGCTACTGCCCGGTGCACGCCACCGGAGTCACCTGCCGGTGAGTCCGCGGCCCGGATCCTGTCCGGCGCCCCGGCGCGGTAATGTCAGCGGCCGGGATTTCAGTGGGTGGGATCTCTGTGGCGGGGGTTTCAGGGGCGGGGATCGGGGCGTCCCACGTCGGCGACGGTGGCGTCGAGCAGGCTGACCAGGTCACCGGGGGCGAGTTCCACGTCAAATCCGCGGCGTCCCCCCGAAACCAGGATGCTCGGCTCCTGCGTCACCGACGCATCCACCACAGTGGGGAGCCGTTTCTTCTGGCCGAGGGGACTGATTCCCCCCACGACGTAGCCCGTGGACCGTTCAGCGGCGCCGGGATCCGCCATCGTTGCCTTCTTCGCGGCGAACGCGGAAGCCACGGACTTGAGGTCGAGCATCGCGGTCACCGGGACCACGACAACTCCCATGTGCCCGCCACGGGATCCGCCCTCGAGCTCGACGAGCAGGGTCTTGCAGATCCGCTGTGAAGGAAAGTCCAGCGCCGCCGCCGCCTCGTCACCGTAACTGGCGACGCCGGGGTCGTGGTGGAAGGTGCGTACCGTGAACTCCACCCCCGCCTTCTCCAGGGTGGTTACGGCGGGAGTCGCCCCGTTGCGGTGTGACTGGTGCGGATTCTTCGTTTTCTTGCTCACGGCCACCAGCCTAGCGGTGGCGGCGGACCCGCCGCCGACACAGAAGCGGACGCCGCAGGTCCTCGTCCCCGGTGACCGGAGGGGAAACCTGTGACGCCCGCGTGTGGGGCCGGAGAAACTACCGGGCTAGCTGGCCTTGGCGGCAGCGTAGCGCTCGGCGACGTCCTCCCAGTTGAAGACGTTCCAGACAGCCTTCACGTAATCGGCCTTCACGTTCTTGTACTGGAGGTAGAAGGCGTGCTCCCACATGTCCAGCATCAGCAGGGGGGTGAGGTTGATCGAGGTGTTGCCCTGCTGGTCGGTCAGCTCCTGGACGACCAGGCGACCAGCGATGTGGTCGTAGCCGAGGACGGCCCAGCCGGAGCCCTGGAGGCCCAGAGCGGCACCGTTGAAGTTGGCCTGGAACTTCTCGAAGGAGCCGAAGTCGCGGTCGATGGCCTCCGCCAGCTCTCCGGTGGGCTTGCCGCCACCGTTCGGGGAGAGGTTCTTCCAGAAGATGGAGTGGTTGGTGTGGCCACCGAGGTTGAAGGCGAGATTCTTGGAGAGAGCCCGGATCGTGTCCGGGTTGCCACCTTCCTCCCGCGCCTTCTCCAGCGCCTCGAGAGCGGCGTTAGCACCGGCGACGTAGGTCGCGTGGTGCTTGTCGTGGTGCAGACGCATGATCTCACCGGAAATGTGCGGCTCCAGTGCATCGTAGTCGTAGGGGAGATCAGGCAGCTCGTAGACAGCCATGTGTTGTGGTCCTTTCGTCAATTGGTGTGGTACGGGCTCCAGTGTGGACCGAAATTCCCGGGCGTGCAATGGTTGCTTAATTGAAGAATAAAGTTCAAGCAATTGAACATCGCGGAAAAGGGAATGTGACATCGACGTACAGATTCCCCCGGTCGCCCGCAGCTCCGCTCCCGCCCGTCCACCGGACCACAGCAGGTGGGCGTCCCGGGGTTCCGGACCGGTCAGTGCAGGTTCAGGAACCGGCGGATGAGCGGCATTTCCTCACGCGCCTGGGCCAGGCCGGCCTCATAGGTTTCGGCGAGCTCGTTGAGCTTGCGTGTGCCGTTGCCCAGGGGCATCCGGTGGGGCGCGAAAATGTACGCGCGGCCGAGCCGCTCCTGCTCGAAGATCCAGTCCCGGGTCCGGTTGTAGCGCACGTGACGGTCGTGCATCGACTCGATCAGGGCCGGGTACTGGGGAAGCATCCTTTTGACAGCCCAGGTGAACCGGGACGGGCCCTTACGGTACGAGCGGGTACGGGTCATGATGACCAGAAAGCGCTCGAACCCCTCCTTCTCGCGTGCCGCATCCACCGGTATGCCTCCGGTGGGGCCGAACGCCCCGTCGAAATAGGCGTCCCCGCCGATACGGGTCGGTGGCATGAGCACCGGCAGTGACGCCGACGCCCGGGCGTGCAGCAGGAAATCGTCGAGGCCGTGCATGTCCTCGCGCGACCAGTGGACGGTTTCACCGGTCTGCCCGTTGAAACCCGATATCCGGAAATCTCCGGGATTTGACCTGATCGCGTTCCAGTCCGGCACCATCCGTCGGTCCTCGACCCTGGCGTCCGGTCCGAAAATATACTTCGCGTTGAAGAAACCGTCACCGTGGAGGAAAGGGCGAATTCCCCCGAACAGTGGATCGCCCGGGAAAACAGTGAAGTAGTCCCTGGCAAGTTCCGGCTCACGGGAAAGATAGGTGGACACATGGACCGCAGACGCCGAGTTCCCGTACGTCCAGTCGAAAGAGATCCCCTCTTCCAGCAGTGCCTGCACCATCGCCGAGGAGAATGCGGAACGCATCGCCCCGCCCTCGAAGACAAGGGCGGTGTCACTCACTGACGGGAGTGGGTCGTGGAAGCGTCGGCGGGATGCGGAAGAATCTGCCACGCCACCGAGACTACCGTAGAGGCCGTGAAGATCATTGCCCACCGCGGTGCCAGCGGCCACCACCCCGAAATGACCAGGGACGCCTTCGAGACAGCCTTCGCCCAGCATGCCGACGGCATCGAGTGCGACATACAGCTCAGCGCAGACGGTGTTCCCGTGTGCCTCCATGACCCGACAGTCGACCGAACCTCGGACGGCAGCGGTCCTGTGAACCGGAAAACTCTCGCCGAACTACGGGAACTGAACTTCGGCACCCACGGACGACCGCAGCAGATACTGACTCTGGCAGAACTCCTCGACCTCCTCCGTGACGCCGGAAACCCCGCCGAGGATCCGGGCTACCGTCCCGAGATCTTCGTGGAGACCAAGAGGCTGGGCACTCTCGGCGAGCGACGGGGACAGCTCGAGAACGCCCTCCAGTCCGTGCTCGTCAGGGCGGGCATGGCCGACGGGGACGACAGCGCCCGGGTCCACCTCATCTCCTTCGACCCCGGTTCCCTGGCACGGTTCCGCCGGATCAACCCGGACATCCACCGCATCTTCCTGCACCGGGACTACCGGGGCGAGCGGGTGCTGCACCGTCTGGAGGACGCGGTCGTCTCCGCCCAGTCCCCCGGCTACTCGGTGACCAGGATGCGCACCGATCCTCAGTCGGTGACGGGGGAGCCGGCGAACACCTACCTGTTCACCCTCAACCGGGAGGATGACGTGAAATGGGCCTGCCGTCACGGCGTGCACTGGATCGCCACCGACTACCCCGACCGTGCCCGGGACTGGGCCGGTGGCGCCACCAGGTTCCCCCGCTGACCAGGTTCTCCCGCTGACCCGGGACGCTGACCGGCCCCCGGCCCCGGGGCAGCCACCGCTGACATAGACTGACCGGGTGGCCAAGAAGAACAAGAAGAACGAAGAAGTCCTGCCGGCGGGAATGAGCCGGCGCCAGGCGAAACTCGCTCGTCGTGCCGCTGAACGTGCGGCGCTGGAACGCGACCCCCGTCCCTACGACGGTTTCGCCGTGGAGGCTGACCTCGTCGCGATGCAGGAGTTCGTCCCCTCCGCGCACTTCCTCGCCGAAACCGTGGAGGACGCCGGGTTCCCCCGGCCTGTCCGTGTCGTCACCGTTCTGCCGGGCGCTGTCGCGGCTCTCGTCCGCCCCGAGGAAGAGGGTGGTGAGGCACTGGTCGCCCTGCAGACCTCCCAGCGGGGCAACAACCCCAACCGGGACCTCGCCTACGCGCTGAACTGGGTGAAGGACGCCGCCCCCGGGGCGAGCCTGGAGACCGGTGTCGCCGACGGCACGGAACCTGCCCTGTCGGACCTCCTGGTCCGGGACCAGACGCCGCTCATCGAGGTCGCGGAGGACTTCAACTGGTGGCTCACCGAGGACCAGCAGAACAACCCGCAGGTGCAGCAGACCCTGCAGCAGGCCAATGAGTCTGTCCTGCCGTCCGAGAAGGTCGATGTCGCGGTCACCGGATCCGCCTGGTGGATTGACCCGGGTGAGAAGGCGCACATCCGCTGGATCCGGCCCGAGGCGGAGGAGGCGCTGCTGCCTGCCCTCGCCCGAGTCCACGCCGCAGGCGACCTCAACCTCGGGGAAGGCACCCGGTTCGCCGGGGTCTTCCGTACCCACGGACTGCTCGTCCCCGTGTTCGACCTCGACAACACGGTCCCCGCCGTCGAGTTCGCGGCGCCCCTGGAGAAGCTGGACGCGAAGATCGCCGCAGCGCTCGAGGAACTGTCCACCGACGGGGCGCAGCTCACCGCGGAGGAGCAGAAGTCGAAGCAGACGATCATCGCCCGCGAGGTCACGATCCGTTAGAGGCTTTCCCCGCCGGCGTGCGCCGGCTCGGTTCAGCTCGCTGCGTCCCAGTCCGGCGGCGCCCCGGAGTTTCCGTGTAGAAACGGGGGTATGGCTGATACCGCATTTTCCGGAACCCCCGCCCACACTGTCGGTGATCTTCCCGCCGTCGGCGACAAGGCACCCGCTTTCACCACGGTCGACACCGACCTCAATGACGTCTCACTCAGCGACTTCGCCGGCAGGCGGGTCATCCTCAACATCTTCCCCTCCGTGGACACCGGCGTCTGCGCTGCATCGGAGCGTGAGTTCAACAAGCGGGCCACCGGCCTGGACAACACCGTGGTCGTCTCCGTGTCGAAGGACCTGCCTTTCGCGCTGGGTCGCTTCTGCGCTGCCGAGGGCATCGACAAGGTGATCCCGACGTCTGCCTTCCGCTCGTCGTTCAGCGAGGACTACGGGGTCCGTCTCCTCGATTCCCCGCTGGCAGGGGTCCTGGCCCGCGCCGTTGTCGTCATCGACACCGACGGTACGGTGCTCTACAGCAGTCTGGTGCCCGAGATCACCACCGAGCCCGACTACGACGCGGCGCTCGCCGTTCTCTGACCCCGTACGGGTCTCTCCTGCTCTCCGTGACGTGGCCGTCCCCACCGGGGCCGTTTCCACCGGGGGTGGACACGCCCGGTAGGCGCCCATCGGACCCACCGTCCGGCGGATCAGCGCATCTTCCGGAACAGGTCCTCGGCGGCACCGTCGTCCCACAGCACCACCGACCCGGCGTCGGTGTCGGCGAACCCGCTGACCGGCACCGTCTGCTGGTCGGAGCCGCGCAGCAGTCCCAGGCCCAGGGACGCCAGGTGCCACACGTGGTCCCGGGTGTCCACGGTGACAGCGTCCGTCAGCGAATTGACCAGCGGCAGCGACCGGAACGGGTTGATGATCGTCGAGAATGATCCGGCCTGGCGGATCACGGCGGAGAGGAACTCCCGCTGTCTCTCCACCCGGTCCAGGTCACCGTTGTCCGAGGTGTAGCGCGTCCTCACGTATCCCAGGGCGGTCGGGCCGTCCATCTTCTGGCAGCCGGCCTGGACGTCAAGTCCAGCCATCGGGTCAGAGATCGGCTCCTTCGGGCAGAGTGTGACGCCGCCTACGGCGTCCACTATCCCGGCGAACCCTCCGAACCCGATCTCCATGTAGTGGTCGATACGCATCCCCGTGTTCTGCTCGATCGTCTGCTGCAGCAGCTGCGGGCCACCGTAGGAGAAGGCGGCGTTGATCTTGTCCATGCCGTAGCCGGGGACCTCCACGTAGGAGTCCCGTGGGATGGACACCATCGTCGGCCGCCCGCCCAGCGCCGGCACGTGGACGACAATGATCGTGTCCGTACGTTGGCCGCCCTCGGAAAGGTCTCCGGCAGCGTACCTTTCGCCGTCCTCCTCGGACAGGCCGGCGCGCGAGTCCGACCCGACGAGCAGCCAGTTTGTCCCGCTCGTGTTCCCCGGGCGGCCGTCGTAGGAGGTCAGTGCCTCGATCCGGTTGAGGTGGGAATCGACCCACCAGGCGGTGCCCACCCCGAGTACGACCACCACGGCGAGGATGACGCCGAGGATCCGACGCAGCCGGGGTCGGCGGCGTCGGCGTTTCCGGCCGGGGGCGGAGCCCGGCCACTGCACGGGCGGAGGGCCGGACGGCCGGTCCTGCCGGCGGGGAGGAGCTTCGACAGGTCTCCGGTTCTCCACCGGTGACATGTGGTCGGGGCGGTACGCCTGCCGCGGGGCGTCCTGCGGCGGGTACGGGGCCTGCGCACGCCGGTACCGGGGCGGCTCCGGCCTGACCCCCTCGGGGCCCGGACCGCGGGGGTCACCGGGGCCGGCCGCGCCGGTGGCGGAGGACTGTGCCGGGGGCCGCTCGTGGCGTCCCCGTGGCTGCTGCCCGCCGGAACCGGCTGCGGGTTCGTCGGCGCGCACGTCGGGCCGGCGCATGACAGGTTTGCCGAACCGGTCGCGCAGGACCCGGCCCCGGTGGTCCCGGGCGTACAGGTCGGCTCCGTCATCAGGGCGGGGTGGCTGATCCATGGGGACAGCTTAGTGAACCGACGGACGCGCAGACGCATCCTGTGGCGACGGGGAGCACCGGGGCCGGGTCCNGGAGAGGTCGGGGCGGCCCGTCCCGGGGGCGTGGCCCGGCGGGGGAGGACTGAGGTGGCTCCCGGTTCGGTCGCCCGGGTGAACGCCGATACCCTGGGAACCATGAGTGATGAGACCATGGGACTGGTCGCCGGAGGTCTGGCCGTCGTCGCGGCCCTGATCGTGTTCTCCATGCTGCGCGCGGCGGCGAGGGGACACCTGGACAGGAACAGCGGCTTCGGCCTGGTGACGCCGGCGGTGAAGAAGTCTGACGCCACCTGGACCGCCGGCCACCTCGCGGCACTGCCCGTGGCACGCAGGACAGTCCTTGCGACAGCGGTGGTCTGGGTGGCGGCACTCGTCGTCGGCCTGGTCGTCGGAGAAAAGTGGGCGGGATACCTCGGACTGGTGCCGTACCTGGCTGTGATTCTCGGATTCGTGCCGATGGTCCGCACCGCCAACGCCGCGGCGGCGGAG
Organism: Corynebacterium neomassiliense; assembly: GCF_900626215.1. Lineage (NCBI taxonomy): Bacteria > Bacillati > Actinomycetota > Actinomycetes > Mycobacteriales > Corynebacteriaceae > Corynebacterium > Corynebacterium neomassiliense. The sequence continues at coordinate 2,280,542 of NZ_LR131106.1, forward strand.
GCGACAAAGAAGACCAGGCAGACCAGGAAGTCGAAGCAGACCAAGCAGAACAAGCAGATGCAGAAGAAGGGGAAGAGCGGCAACAGGAGACGGAAACACTGACCGGTGGCATCGGCGGCCGCTACAGCCCCGGCACCCCGCCGAGGACCTGGTAGCCGACGAACGCCACCGTGTCGATCAGCCCGTGGGCGATGATCAACGGCCACACACGCCCGGTCCGGTAGAAGAAGTAGACGAACACCAGTCCCATGAGCACATTCCCCAACCCCGCGGAGTAGCCCTGGTAGAGGTGGTAGCTTCCACGCAGGACAGCTGAGGCGGCGAATACCCACGCCCACGGCACCTGCAGCTGACGCAACCGTGACACCAGCCAGGCGACGACGATGACCTCCTCCGCCACGCCGTTCGCCCAGGCGTTGACGACCAGCAGTGCCAGATCACCTGCCGAGGAGTCCAGCCCGGACGCCACGACCTGCCTGGACAGGTTGAGCTTGACCGCGGCGACGTAGAACAGCAGGCCCGGCAGTCCGATCAACGCCGCGAGTCCCGCACCGGGAAGCACGTCCCGCAGACGGGGGCGGGGAAGCCCCGGACGGTCGGGGTCGGTCAGTCCGGCGAGACGGACAGGAACATGGCGCAGCAGCAGGAGGACCGCCAGACCGCCCCAGGCCAGCAGCACGCCCGAACTGATGAGCTGGAACACCGGGTCAAGCCAGGCCAGGGTGGATACCGGGGCGTTGAGGGTGGTGGTCTGCTCGTTGAGCCTGGTCGGGGTGGTCGCCGCCTCGAGAAGCCGGAGCGCCGCCCGGACGCCGGAGGTGCCGAAAGTGACCGCGAGGACCAGGAAGATCTCCCAGCGCAGTGCGGTGCGCCCGGTAGCGGTGGAGGGCGGGACGGGGCTCACCGGGGAGGGGGAGTGCAGCCACCGGCGGAGACTGCGGAGATCAACGGTCACGGGCGTCCTCCGTCTGTGAGTGGCCGGGTGCCTGAGCGTGAGCGTGACCGTGACCGTGACCGTGCGGGTGTGCGTGCAGACGCCCCGACCGGACAGGCCGGAACCCCAGCGCCTCGACATCCCCCGGTCTCGGGCAGGTGAAAGCCTCGGCCGCGGCGTCATCACCTGCCACCAGATCCGCGACCGCGGCCTGAAGGTGGGCCCCCAGGGCCAGCAGGGTCGCGGCGTCCACCCTGTCACCGACGGCACCCAGATGCACCGACACCGGCCACCTGCCCGGAGCGGCAGGCACCAGCGGCACCGACAGCGCGGCCCACCCGGTGAGGTTCCACAGGGTCGCCCACGGCGTCCACGCCGTCTGGGCCAGGAAGTCCAGCCCCGGAGACTCCGCCGACGACAGTGCCGAGAACGCGCCGACCGGAGGAGGGGCGCAGGCCAGCATCGGGGTGACCACCACGTCCACCCTCGGCCACGCCTTCATGACCTCGTCGGGGAGCCGACTGACAGCTGACGCGGCGGAGGCCGTGTCAGACGCCGTGAGCTGCGCGCCACGGTTCCTGAGCCAGCGCGGCATCGGTCCCAGCGGATCCGGGAGGGAGGCGCACCTGGCGGCCATGAGCTCCGCGAAGAGTGCGAAACGCGCGGGAGGGTACGGCGCGGGGACCGGGGAGACCCCGGCGACCCGGGGATGGGTGACCAGCAGGGCCGCTGCCGCCGTCGTCGCCGCGGTGATCCTGGGGTCCACGGACGTCGGGCCCGCCTGACCGGGGTCACCGTGGAACGGGACCGTGGTCATGCCCAGCCGCAACGGCACCGCGGAAGCAGGGTCCGGGTGCGGTGCGGTGCACAGGCCCCCGCCGGTGATCCCGTAGGCGCGGGCGGTCAACGCGATGTCAGCGGCGATGAAGCCCTGCGCCGTCGGATCCGGCAGGGGACCGCCGGCCACACGGTGGGCGGGCTTGAAGCCGGGCAACCCGACCGCGGCTGCCGGAACCCGGATCGACCCGCCCCCGTCGCTGGCATGGGCGATGTCGACGATCCCCCGCGCCACAGCCACCGCCGCCCCCGACGAGGATCCGCCGGAGGTCATCAGGGGATCCACCGGATTCACCGGGCCGGCACCACCGCCGACCAGTGCCGGTTCCGTGTAGACGGTCGCGCCGAACTGGGAGCTCACCGACGCCCCCACCAGTGACGCCCCCGTCGACAGGAGGTGCCGGACGACGGCGTCGTCGGTGGCGGCCGTACAGGCGTGGGCCGGACTGCCGAAGCCCGTGGTCTCCCCCTCCACCTGCTGGAGGTCCTTGACGAGGATCTCGGTACCGGACAGTGGACCGGCGGCGGCTGAGGCGTCCACGTGCGGTGCCGCGTACATTCTCGCGACCCCGAGTTCCTCCTCCGACAGTCCGGTGGACTCACGGACGGACCGCAGTCGCGCGGCGGTGGAGGTGGCGGGGGTCCGGGGTGGTGCCATGGTGACCCAGCGTAGCCTCCGCCAGGTAGGTTGAAGGACATGACCACCGTCGCTTTCCTCGGCCCGCGGGGCACCTTCACCGAGCAGGCCGTCACCGACTTCACGGCCGCAGGTCATCTCCCCGGGGATGCCGAACACATTCCCGTCTCATCACCCCGCGAGGCCCTGGACATGGTGCGCGCCGGGGACGCGGATGTCGCCTGCGTGGCGTTGGAGTCCAGTGTGGACGGCCCCGTCACCCAGACCTTCGACTGCTTCACCACCGGTGACGAACTCCAGATCATCCGGGAGCACGACGTCCCCGTCACCTTCTCGGTCCTCGTGCGACCCGGCACCCGTCCGGAGGACGTGAAGACCCTGACCTGTCACCCGGTCGCCTACAACCAGATCAGCGGGTGGCTGGGGAGGAATCTCCCCGGGGTGGAGTTCGTCGCGGCGTCCTCCAACGGTGCCGGGGCGGGGGCCGTGGCCGCCGGCACGGTCGACGCGGCAGCCGCACCGGCGCGGGCGGGGCTGATCCACGGGCTCGAACCCCTCGCCGAGGACGTCGCCGACATTCAGGACGCCCGGACCAGGTTCGTCCTCATCACCCGACCCCGGACCCCACCGGCCCCCACCGGACACGACCGGACCAGTTTCGTCCTGCGCGTCCCCAACCGGCCCTCGTCTCTGGTCCAGGCTCTCATGGAACTGTCCATGCGGGGGGTGGACATGTCACGGATCGAATCCCGGCCCACCCGGGAACACGCCGGGACCTACGACTTCCACCTCGAGATCGTGGGGCACATCGAGGACGCCGCCGTCGCCGAAGCGCTGGCAGGGCTGTACCGGTACTGCGAGAAAGTCCGGTACCTGGGGTCGTGGCCGCAGGAGGGCTGGGTCGGTGGCGTCAGCGGGCCGTCCGGGTCTGTGCCCCCCGACTACTCCGACTCGCGTCGGTGGATCCGTGACCTGCGGCGGGGCCGTCTGAGGCGGGGAGGTCACCTGGACCCGGAGGCGGGGTCGGAAAGGAACCGGACAGTATGACCCGCCTGCTGCTGATCCGGCACGGGCAGACGACCTCCAACGTCATCCGGGCCCTGGACACCGCCCTGCCGGGGGCGTCACTGACCGCTCTCGGGTGGGACCAGGCCCGGGCCGCGGGTGAGAGGATCGCCGTGGAGACAGGGGGCACCGCGCCGGGGATGTACCTTGTCTCCTCGCTGGCGCTGCGGGCCCGGCAGACGGCGGCGGGGATCGTGGCGGGGGCGGCGGCCTACGGGGTGGACCTGAACACGACCTCGCCGGGCAGTCCTTTCGCAGGATCGCTGACCGGTGTTCCGGTGGTCGCCGGCTACGGGGGACTGTCCCGCCGGAACGCCGGGGCGGACCTGCCGGAGCCTGTGCTCACGGGTGACGTGGGGATACCGTCGGACGGTATGCCGTCAGAGGAACCGACTCCGGAGTGGACGCCGGCAGCGGTACAGGATGTTCCCCGCCTGTCCGGGTCCCCGCAGCGGCAGCTTCCCGTGATCCCGCCGGAGGCGGTGCCCGGGGCGGTCCCGGGGATCTCGGAGATACCCGCAGGACGCCTGGAGATGCGCACCGACCCTGAGGCCCACCTGGTCTACCACCGCACTTTCGCCGACTGGCTCGGCGGAGCCCTGGACCTCCGGGTCTCCGGGGCGTTGAACGGCCGGGAGGTCGTCGGACGGTACCTTTCCTCCCTGCTGCCGATGCTGGCGGCGGTCAGGTCCGTCGGATCGGATCTGGCCGTGGTGAGTCACGGAGCCGTCATCCGGCTTGTGGCGGGATACCTGGGGAGGGTCGATCCCGGGTACGCGGTCCGGACGGACCTGGCGAACACCGCCCGGGTGGAGCTGGAGGTCCCGGACTCGTTGACGGTGCCGGAACTGCCGACGGTGGACGCGCCGATGCTGTGGACCGGGGACTACCTTCCCGAAATTGTGCGGGAACCCTGGAAGGTCACTGACTGGGCGGGTCTCGGAGAGCCACCGTCACTGGCGTGACCTGGTCTGATGTGACCGTGGTCCGGGTGCGGTGCCGGCATGTGGGAGGGGTCGCGGCGGGGACCGTGACCCCGGTTTCCTGAGGCTCCGGCGTAGTTTCCCCGACATTTTCCGGTACGGTCGATCAAGTTCGACTATCGGAAGGAATCATTGTGGCTAACAATGCACCCTCCACGGCGCCGATCCAGGCGAGCGACATACACGTCGTGGACCAGATGAAAATGAAGAAGGCGCTGCGCGCCACCCTGCTGGGGAACTTCATGGAGTGGTTCGACATCGGGGTCTTCTCTTATGTCATGGTCTACATCACCCTCCACTTCTTCCCCCTGCCCGAACCGTGGGACGGCCTGGCCACCTTCGCCACCCTCGCGGTCACCTTCCTTGTCCGGCCACTGGGCGGACTGGTCCTGGGACCGCTCGGTGACCGGATCGGGAGGAAGAGGATCCTCGCGTTCACGATCATCATGATGTCGGTGGGGACATTCCTCATCGGTTGTCTCCCGACCTACCAGCAGATCGGTGTGGCCGCCCCGGTCCTGCTGATCCTGCTGAAGTTCGTCCAGGGATTCTCCACCGGTGGAGAGTACGCGGGAGCGGCGACCTTCATCGCCGAGTACGCCTCGGACCGGCGTCGGGGATTCTGGGGCTCGTTCCTCGATCTCGGGTCCTATCTCGGTTTCGCGGCCGCCGCGGCGCTGGTCACGGTGCTGGAACTGTCCACCTCGGACGCCCAGATGGAGTCCTGGGGTTGGCGTGTCGCCTTCTGGGTGGCCCTGCCGCTGGGACTCGTGGGACTGTACATGCGCTCCCACATCGAGGAATCCCACGCCTTCGAGGCCGTGCAGGAGAGCCGCAGCGGAGATTCCGCCGGCACCACCGGGAGCGGGGACGCCGCGGTCAGCGCGGACACCGCCACCTCCGGCAGCTCAGACACCAGTTTCCGGGGTCAGATCAGCTACCTGTTCAGGAACTTCTGGCCGCAGATCCTCACCGGGTCCGCCCTGGTGATGTGCGCCCAGGTTGTCGGTTACGCACTCACGACCTTCATGCCGACCTACCTCACCGAGACCCTGGGCTACGACACCGTCCACGGCAACGCCCTGCTGGTGCCCGTGCTCATCATCGTCTCTGTCGGGCTGCCGCTGTTCGGCGCCCTGTCCGACCGTGTCGGCCGCCGACCCGTGATGATCACCGGCTGTGCCGTCGGTGTCGTCTTCGCGATCCCCGCCTTCTCCCTGATGATGATGGACCGGGTGTGGTCCACACTCGCCGGACTGATGATCATCGGACTGATCATGATGTTCCAGGTGTCGATCCAGGCGTCCGCCCTCCCGTCACTGTTCCCGACGGCGAGCCGGTACACGGCGATGGGTCTGATGTTCAACATTGCCGTCGCCCTGTTCGGAGGCACCACGGGCTTCGTCATCACCGCACTGCAGAGCATTCTCGGGACCGACTACGCCGGCGCGTACTACATCATGTTCGCCTGCCTGGTGGGAGGAGTCGGCGTGTACTGCATGCGGGAGTCGGCCGGCCGCAACCTGCTGGGCTCCATGCCGGTCGTCGACCACGACCACGAGGTCGAGGGTGTGCTCGAGGGTTTCGCGGACAACGAGAAATACGATGTCTCGACCATGCCCGTCAGGGACACCGACGACAACCGGTCAGACGACCGGTCAGACGACCGGGCCGGGCAGTAGGAGAGACCGGCGCAGCACACGGGGCCGGCGCAGGTCGCGCCGGGCCCGGGAAGTCAGCCCCAGCCCAGCTCGTGGAGCCGGGCGTCCGAGATCCCGAAATGGTGGCCGATCTCGTGTACCACGGTCACCGCCACCTGCTCCGCGAGTTCGTCGCGGGTCCGGCACCAGCGGCACAGGGCGTCCTTGTAGATGCTGATCTTGTCCGGAAGATAGGTCGGCCACTCCACGGAGCGTTCGGTGAGCGCCACTCCGTGGTAGAGGCCCAGCAGGTCCGGGTCCTCCTCGTTGCGGTCCTCGACAACTATCGCCACATTGTCCAGGTTGTCGAGCAGTCTCAGGGGGATCATCCCGAGCCCGCGGTCGACCAGTTCGCCGAACTCCTCGTCGGTCACCTCGACCACACCGGTCACCTCCTCGGATTGCGCGCAGGCTGGGGTTCAGGCGCCTGACCGTCCAGGGTGAACGCGCCGCGGACGTCTCCGACGATCTCGGCGAAGGACTGCCCCTCCGGTCCTGCACTGTCCTTGGTGAGTGCACAGTTGACGGTACGGGACCCGGCGTCCCAGGAATCCTCTGTCATCGTGGTCCAGAACGGGACGAGTGTGGACTGGTAGAGGGCCTCATCTCCGGCGTCACCGCCGCCGAGGTAGTCCACGGCGGCGGTCTGACAGACCCCGGACAGCCACCGGTTCTGCTCGTCGACCGTGGGCCACGCCCCGGTGAAGTTGTCCGCGAGGTTCACCACCTTCGTCACCTGCCACGAATGGGGCTGGTCACAGGGCACTTCGGAGGCGGTGTCGCCGACGGCGCGGACACAGGTGTCCACCGCGGAAAACCTCGACTGGTCCGAGCCTGCGGCCACGCCGGTGACCTCCAGGGCGGTGCCGTCGGCGTCAGTGACCATCACTCCGCACAACATGGTGCGGTCCCCGGCCGCCCACCCCTCGGCGGGGGGGAGAATCGGGGAGATCGTGTACCTGCCCGTCGGGTCGAGCTTCCCTCCGAGATAGTCCGTTGTCGGGGCGGTGCACAGTTCCTCGGTGAGCTGCTGCTGGCGCTGCAGGTCCGGTTGGGGGGCGTCCGGGCCGAATTCACTGGTGGGGTACTGGGAGAGATCCTCACGCGTCGCCACCTCGAAACGGTGGGGCTGTGCACAGTCGACAGTCACGATATCCCTGGTCACCGGCCCGTCCTGGGTCCAGTTCAGGCAGCTTCCCGCCTGCGCGTCGGTGAAGGACACAGGGGCGGCGACAGTGCTTCCGGTGGGGCCGGGCGGGGTGGGGTTGACCGGGCTCGAACCGTCAGGGCTCAGTGCCGCGTAGGTGGCGGCGCCTGTCCCGCCGCACAGGGACGCGACGAGCAGTACCGTCAGAGTGCGTCGACGTCGACGTCGACGGACAGGCGAAAGCGCTTCGGAGGACATGCCGTCCATTGTGTCACGGCACTGCCGCTAAGCTGGAGGCCATGATTGATCTGAAGTTCCTCCGGGAGAACCCTGACGTCGTCCGCGAATCCCAGCGTACCCGTGGCGAGGACCCGTCCCTGGTCGACCGGCTTCTGGAGGCCGATCAGCGGCGACGTGACCTCATCGCCGCCGCGGACAGCGCTCGCGCAGAGGCCAGGGCCTTCTCGAAGGCGATGGGCGGGAAGATGAAGGACGCCACCCCCGCGGAACGTGACGACCTCAAGTCGAAGGGAAGAGAACTCTCGGAGGGGGTGAAGAAGATCGAGGCGGACGAGGCCGCCGCCGAGCAGGAGGTCCATGACCTCCAGTACCAGATCTCCAACATCGTCACCGGTGCCCCCGCCGGCGGTGAGGACGACTTCGTCGTCCTCGAACACATCGGCACCCCGCGCGAATTCAACTTCACGCCCCGGGACCACCTTGAACTGGGCGAGTCACTCGGACTGATCGACATGGAACGCGGTGCGAAGGTCTCCGGCGCCCGTTTCTACTTCCTCACCGGTGACGGTGCCCTGCTGCAGCTGGCGATGCTGCAGCTCGCTGCGCGCAAGGCGGTGGAACACGGCTTCAAGCTGATGATCCCGCCGGTGCTGGTGCGCCCCGAGATCATGGCGGGCACCGGCTTCCTCGGAGCCCACGCGGACGAGATCTACCACCTGGACACCGACGATCTCTTCCTCGTCGGGACCTCCGAGGTCGCCCTCGCCGGATACCACTCCGACGAGATCATCGACCTGTCTGACGGGCCCCTGAAGTACGCCGGATGGTCCTCCTGCTTCCGCAGGGAGGCCGGGTCCTACGGCAAGGACACCCGCGGTATCCTGCGCGTCCACCAGTTCGACAAGGTCGAGATGTTCGTCTACGCCAGGCCCGAGGAGGCGGAGGACGTCCACCAGCAGCTGCTGGCCATGGAGAAGGACATGCTCGCCGCCGTCGAGGTCCCCTACCGTGTCATCGACGTCGCCGGAGGTGACCTCGGGTCCTCGGCGTCCCGCAAGTTCGACACGGAGGCCTGGATCCCCACCCAGAACACCTACCGTGAGCTCACCTCCACCTCGAACTGCACCACTTTCCAGGCGCGGCGTCTCAGGACCCGCTACCGTGACGGGAACGGTAAGGCACAGATCTGCGCCACCCTCAACGGCACCCTCGCCACCACCCGCTGGCTGGTGGCGATCCTGGAGAACAACCAGCAGGCCGACGGGTCCGTCGTCGTGCCGGAGGCCCTGCGCCCGTTCATCGGCAAGGACGTTCTGACACCGGCGACGAGGTGACTGCCTGACTGCCGCCGACAACGCCCTGATCCGCTGACGACCACACCGAAGAGGTAGAGACTCCCATGGTTCTCAAGCTCCCCCGTGACCACTTCTGGCTCCCGAAGGGGTTCACGGTCATTCCCGAGGTGCCGGACACGCCTCCGCACCCCGAGTCGCGGGAACTGTTCTACGGCAGGATCATCATCCCCTTCGCGAAACTGTGGATGCGTCGGATGCAGCACCTCACCGTGGAGATCCGCCATCCTGAGCGGATCCCCGCCACCGGAGGGGCGGTGCTCGCGGTGAACCACACCGGGTACTGGGACTTCGTGTTCGGGGGCATCCCCGCCGCATACCAGGGGGGCCGGCTGGTCCGCTTCATGGCGAAGAAGGAGATCTGGGACAATCCTCTCGCCGGCGCGGCCATGACCGGATGCCGTCACATCCCCGTGGACCGGGCGGACGGCGCCGCCTCCGTCCGTGAGGCGACGCAACGGGCCGCCGCCGGGGAGCTCATCGGTATTTTCCCGGAGGCGACCATCTCCCGCTCCTTCGAGATCAAGGAGGTCAAGGACGGGGCCGCGCGTATAGCCCGGGACGCCGGTGTCCCGCTGATCCCGGTGATCCTCTGGGGTTCACAGCGGATATGGACGAAGGGCCGCAAGCCGGTGTGGCGTCCACGGAACGCCTGCCTGGTCGTTGACGTCGGAGAGCCGGTGGAGCTCACCGGGGACGCCCGGGAGGACACCCGCCGTCTCCGCGAAGCGATGACCTCCCGGCTCGACCGGGTCCGCGCCAGGTACACGGAGCTCTACGGGCCGTTCCCTCCCGGGGAGTTCTGGATGCCCGCGTCTCTCGGCGGTTCCGCCCCCACACTGGAGGACGCCACCGTCAGGGACCGGGAGGACGCCCGACGCAGGCGTGAGGAACGCGCCGCCCGCGAGGCCGAACTGAGGGCCCACCCGGAGAGGGCGGGGAAGAAGCCGCTGTGGAAGAAACTGCTGAGGCGTTGACCGCGGGCCCGGGAGTGTCCCCGGTCGCAGCACCGGTCCAGGCCCCGGTCGCGGCACCGCGCCCGACGCTGGTCGTCAGTGACCTGGACGGTACTCTGCTCACCTCGGCGGACCGGGTTTCACCGCGGACACGGGAGGTCATCGGCCGGCTCGTCGCTGACGGGGTGCGGTTCATTCCCGCGTCGGGGCGTCCTGCCCGCTGGATTCTCCCGGTCGTCGAGCAGCTCGGCCTGTCACCGGTGTGTGTCTGCGCCAATGGTGCGGTCGTCTACGATTCAGCCACCGACAGGGTCACCTACGCGGCGGAACTCTCCCCGTCGGTGCTGCGGAGGGTGGCGTCGGACATTGTCGACGCCACCGGCCCGGTCCTCGCCCGTCGGGGACTGGGCCCGGTGAGCTTCGCGGTGGAACGCACCGGCACGAGCGCTTTCGACCGTGCCGACGAACTGTTCGCCGTAGAACCGGCCTTCCCCCACGCCTGGGACTCTGAGGAGCACGCCGTGGAGACCCGGGACCGGCTGTTGTCCAGTCCGGCGGTGAAACTGCTGGTCCGTCACGAGGGCCTGGGTTCGGCGGACATGTTCGACCTGGTGGAACCTGTCGTCGACCCGGATGACGCCCATGTGACCTGGTCTTTCGACGGCGGGCTGCTGGAGGTGAATGTTCCCGGGGTGACGAAACTCTCCGGACTGGCGCACGCCCTGGGTGACGCCTCAGGTGGGGATGTCGGCGCGGACGCTGTGCCGGGGATCGACCCTGCCCGGGTCGTCGCGTTCGGGGACATGCCCAATGATCTGGCGATGCTGAGGTGGGCGGGGTTCGGGGTGGCGATGGGCAACGCCGTACCTGAGGTGAGGGACGCCACGGTCCACCACACCGTGTCCAACGACGATGACGGTGTGGCGGAAGTGCTCGAACGCTGGTTCTGATGCGGCGCGGCCCCTCGGCCCGTACCTTGACCTCCATGGCATCGAGCTCCATGGCATCAGCAGACTCCCCGGTACCGTCGCGCACCCGTCTCCACCTCAGTCCCGTGCGTCCCCGTGATCCGGGCGAGCGGCACCGCGCCGCGAGTACCCTTGAGCTTTTCTTCGACCTGGTTTTCGTCATCGCAGTGTCGTTGGCGAGTACGAACCTCCACGAATCTCTTGTGGAGGGGCATGTCCGGCACGGAATTTCCTCGTACCTGATGATCTTCTTCGCGGTCTGGTGGGCGTGGATGAACTTCACCTGGTTCGCCACCAGTTTCGACAATGACGACTGGCTGTACCGGGTCATGACCTTCGTCCAGATGGCCGGGGTCCTTGTCCTGGCGGCCGGTATCCCCCCGGCTTTCTCCGACGGAGACTTCCGGCTGGTGGTCGTCGGCTATGTCGTCATGCGGCTGGCAATGGTCAGCCAGTGGCTCCGGGCCTCACGGGCCGGAGGTGCTGCGGGGCGGGCGGCACGGGTGTACGCCGGGGGGATCGCCGCAGTACAGGTGCTCTGGGTGGCCTGGTTGTTCCTCCCCGGCCAGGCGCAGGCCGTGGTTTTCCTTGTCCTGGTGGCGGCGGAGCTTACCGTCCCGGTCATCGCCGAACGGCGGGGCCGTACGCCCTGGCATGCCCGTCACATCACCGAGCGCTACGGCCTGTTCACCCTCATTCTCATGGGTGAGAGTCTTCTGGGGTCCGCGAACGCGATCATCGAGGCGCTCCATGAGGGGGAGTACCTCGGGGAGCTGGTGCCGTTGGCGGTGCTCGCGTTCACGGTCACGGCGTGCCTGTGGTGGATATATTTCTGGGCGCCGCACCACGGGAGGATCTCCGACATGGCGCATTCACTGGTGTACGGCTACGGCCACTACTTCATCTTTGCTGCGGCGGGTGCCCTGTCGGCGGGAATCGAGTCTGAGATCAGCAGCATCACCGGGCACAGTGAACTGGGGGAGATCGCGACGAGTTTCACGGTCACTCTCCCCGTCGCGGTGTTCATGGCAGGTGTCTGGCTGCTGGTGATACGACCTGTCGGCAGCAGGCTGGTCAATCTGGTGGTTCCGCTGGCAGCCCTGCTCGTCTTCCTGGATCCCCTGATCCCGGTGCCCACCGCGTGGAGTGCCGTCGTTCTCGTCCTGGTGGTGGCTGTGCTGGTGGCGGGTCCTGACGGGGCGGAACAGCAGGAATGACGCCGCGTTCTTCCGTGGCGTCCTCCCTGCTGCGGTGGGCTCCTCCTAGCTGTTGTCGTGCGGAGCGCCGTCCGGGGAGGGCATGCTGTCGGCGAGGGCGGCGGCGGTGTCGCGGTGTGCCCCGGATATCTCTTCCGGCAGGTCGGCGAATGCGGACAGGTGTACGCTCCGGGCCTGTATCTCCTGCCCCCAGCGGACAGGGTCGATGCTGAGCAGCCGGGTCAGGTCGTCGGCCGGGATGTCGAGGCCGGTGAGGTCGAGTTCACCGGCGGCTGGGACGACACCGACGGGGGTGGGGATGCCGGTGACCGTGCCTTCGCGGTACGCGAGCAGCCACAGCAGGACCCGCAGGTTGTCCCGGAATCCGGACCACAGGTAGTGACCGTCGTCGGGGTCGCGCTGGAACCAGTTGACGTGGGCGAAGGTCGGAGGTTCGGTCAGCCGGCCGAGGATGTCCAGCCAGTGTCGTGCGTAGTCGCCTTCGGGGTAGGAGAGGAAGGGGCGCATGGACATCGGGTCGTAGCGCAGCTGTCCGTCGAGACCTTCGGCGGCGAAGGTGGCCTCTGCGCCGAGGGTGAGACCGTCGTAGACTCCGGCGGCGTTGCCCTCGACGACCCGGGCGAGGGGTTCCCGGTCCCTGGTGCGGCCGCCGAAGATGATGAGGTCGACCGGGACTCCGGCGGGGTCGGTGGCGTCGGGTGCCAGTGTGGTGACGTTGCTGAGGGCGGTGGTGAACCTGCTGTTGGGGTGGGCCCACGGGGCATCACGGTCGGAGGGGTCCCGGTCGTCGATGAGGGTGCCGGTCCAGTCCCTCCAGCCTGTGGTGTCCTCCGGTGTGTCGGGTGTCTTTCCCTCCCACCAGACGTCGCCGGTGAGTTCGTTGTAGGCGACGTTGGTGAAGATGGTGCCGGTGCCGGGGCGGACGGCCTCCATTGCCGCGGGGTTGGTGCGGCTGTTGGTGTCCCGGGCGACGCCGAACACGCCGTTCTCCGGGTTCATGGCGTAGAGCCGGCCGTCGTCTCCGACCCACATCCAGGCGATGTCGTCGCCGTAGAAGATGACACGGTACCGGTCGCCCAGGGCGTCGGGGGGCAGGGTCATCGCCAGGTTGGTCTTCCCGGAGGCGCTGGGGAAACCTCCCGCGACGTGCCAGGTCTTCCCGGTGAGCGTGTCGGTGACGCCGAGGAGCATGAACTGTTCGGCGAGGAAGTCCCCGGTGCGGCGACCGTCGTAGGAGGCCAGGCGGAGTGCGTGGGCGATCTTGCCGAGCAAGGCGTTTCCACCGTAGGCGGACCCGTAGTGGATGATCGTCCGTTCATCGGCGAGGGTGGCGAACAGACGCTGGTCGTCGTCGGTTCCCTGACCGAGGCTCTCGGGGTCGCCGGAGACCTGGACGCCGCGGACGAAGTAGCCGGGGTCGGAGGATTCGGCGAGTTCCTCGAGGAAGCGGGTGCTGACCCGTGCCATCCTGATCATCTGGAGGACGACAGTGCGGTCGTCGGTGAGTTCGACACCGAGCGCGTGGCGGGCGAGAGGGCCACCGGGAACGGCCATGAGGTAGGGGACGACGTACATGGTCCGACCCGCTGACGCACCCTGCAGTCGGGAGGTGAGTTCGGCCTTCACCTCTTCTGCGGGACGCCAGTTGTTGTACACGCCGGCGTCGGAGGGGTCGGAGGTGGCTACGACGGTCCTCTCCTCGGAGCGTGCGGTGTCCCTGGGGTGGGAGCGGGAGTAGTAGCGTCCGTCACCTGCCGGGTGGAGTTCGCCGGCGGCGAGGGCTTCCTCCAGCAGGGAGGCGTCGTCGGAGGCGTCGACGACGACGACACGGTCGGGGCGGGTGATCTCCGCCCAGTGTGCGATGAAGTCCCGTACCGGGCCTTCGGGCACGCTGTCGGGGATCTGTGGTGCCCGGGTGTTCTGCAGTGTCACGGTAATCCTTCTTCTGTTCCTGTGATTCTGTGTACTTCTGGTCCCGTCTCTTATACACATCCCCGAGCCCACGAGACGGGCTCCTATCCCGTATGCCGTCTTCTGCCTGGACAAAAANAAGTGCCGTCCGACGTGCGCTTCCTCGCGCATCCGGGTGACCATGTGCGGGTAGTGCAGCTCGAAGGCGGGCCGCTCGGAACGGATCTTCGGCAGGGAGTCGAAGTTGTGCCGCGGGGGCGGGCAGGAGGTCGCCCACTCCAGCGAGTTTCCGTAACCCCAGGGGTCGTCGACGGTGACGACCTCGCCGTAACGCCAAGAGCTGAACACGTTCCAGATGAACGGCAGGACCGAGACACCCAGGATCAGTGCGCCGATGGTCGAGACCTGGTTCAGGGTGGTGAAACCGTCCGAGTCCAGGTAGTCGGCGTAGCGCCGGGGCATGCCCATGTTGCCGAGCCAGTGCTGCACCAGGAATGTGGTGTGGAAGCCGATGAACGTCAGCCAGAAGTGGATCTTGCCCAGCTTCTCGTTCAGCATCCGGCCGGTCATCTTCGGGAACCAGAAGTAGACGCCGGCGTAGGAGGCGAACACGATGGTGCCGAACAGGGTGTAGTGGAAGTGCGCGACCACGAAGTACGTGTCCGACAGGTGGAAGTCCAGTGCCGGGGAGGCCAGCATGACGCCGGTGAGGCCGCCGAAGAGGAACGTCGCGAAGAACCCGAGTGCGAAGATCATCGGGGTCTCGAAGGTGATCCGGCCCTTCCACATCGTGCCCAGCCAGTTGAAGAACTTGATACCGGTCGGCACGGCGATGAGGAAGGTCATGAAGGAGAAGAACGGCAGCAGTACCGCACCGGTGACGAACATGTGGTGCGCCCACACTGCCAGGGAGAGGGCCGCGATCGACAGGGTGGCGAAGATCAGGCCGACGTAGCCGAACATCGGCTTACGGCTGAACACCGGGAAGATCTCCGAGACGATTCCGAAGAACGGCAGTGCCAGGACGTAGACCTCGGGGTGGCCGAAGAACCAGAACAGGTGCTGCCAGAGAAGTGCACCACCGTTGGCCGGGTCGTAGATGTGACCGCCCAGGAGCCTGTCGTACAGGACGCCGAGAGCTGCCGCGGTGAGCAGCGGGAAGATCAGCAGGGCCAGCAGGGAGGTGACCAGGATGTTCCAGGTGAAGACCGGCATCCGGAACATGGTCATACCCGGGGCGCGCAGGCACAGGATCGTGGTCATCATGTTGATGGCCGAGGCGATGGTGCCGACACCGCCGACACCGACACCGAGGATCCACAGGTTGGAACCGACCCCGGGGCTGTGGATGGCGTCCGCCAGGGGCATGTACATCGTCCAGCCGAAGTCGGCGGCGCCACCGGGGGTGAGGAACCCGGAGAGCATGAGCACGCCGCCCCAGGTGGTCAGCCAGAATCCCAGCGCGTTGAGGCGGGGGAAGGCGACGTCAGGGGCGCCGATCTGCAACGGCATGATGTAGTTCGCGAAACCCCACACGACCGGGGTCCCGTACAGCAGGAGCATCACCGTGCCGTGCATGGTGAACAGCTGGTTGAACTGCTCGTTGGACAGGTACTGCATGCCCGGGTGGAACAGCTCCACGCGGATCAGCAGGGCCATGAGACCGCCGATGAAGAAGAAGCAGAAGGACATGATGATGTACATGATCCCGAGCTGCTTGTGGTCGGTGGTCGTCAGTATGTTCCAGGCGTGGTTGCCCTTGAGGGACTTCCCGCCTTGCGGAGCAGGCCGTGTGGGAGCGACCGGATGGTCTTCCCGAGGCGCTACTGCGGTCATTCAATCCTCCTGACTACGCGGAGCCGCTCGTCGGGACGGCTCCCTTTGAATGAACTGCACGGTGTGTGGCTCGGCGGCGAAGTCGTCACCTCCGCCGACCCATCCAGCGCAGACTGCAACCCATGGTAATAGGTGCGTCCTGATATTGATAGCCGGAACCCCCCTGGCCGGTCGGGGCTGCGCGATCGGGGGTGGTGACCTCCTGACGGGCAGCTGGCGGTACCCCCTCACCGGCACCCCGGCCTCAGAACTCCCAGTCGTCGTCGGTGGTGTTCTCAGCCTTGCCGATGACGTAACTCGACCCCGATCCGGAGAAGAAGTCATGGTTTTCGTCGCCACCCGGGTTCAGGGCGGAGATGATTGACGGCGAAACCCTGGTTTCGTCGGCCGGGAACAGACCTTCGTATCCGAGATTGTTCAGCGCCTTGTTGGCGTTGTACCGCAGAAAGCGCTTGACATCCTCTGTCCACCCGAGGTCGTCGTAGAGGTCCTCGGTGTACTGGCATTCGTTGTCGTAGAGGTCGAACAGCAGCTCGAACGTGTGGTCCTTGAGCTCCTGCTGGCGCGCCGCGGTCTCCTTCTCGAGCTCACGCTGGTACTTGTATCCGATGTAGTACCCGTGCACCGCCTCGTCGCGGATGATCAGCCTGATCACGTCGGCGGTGTTGGTCAACTTGGCGTGCGAGGACCAGTACATCGGCAGATAGAAGCCGGAGTAGAAGAGGAAGGACTCCAGCAGGGTGGAGGCGATCTTCTTCTTCAGCGGATCCTCGCCCTGGTAGAAGTTCAGGACGATGTCCGCCTTGGTCTGGAGATTCTGGTTCTCCTCCGACCAGCGGAAGGCGTCGTTGATCTCCGGGGTGGACGCCAGGGTCATGAAGATCGACGAGTAGGACTTCGCGTGCACCGACTCCATGAAGGCGATGTTGGTGTAGACCGCCTCCTCGTGCGGGGTCAGGGCATCCGGGATGAGACTGGTCGCACCCACCGTGCCCTGGATCGTGTCCAGCATCGTCAGGCCGGTGAACACTCTCATGGTGGCCCGCTTCTCCGCCTCGCTCAGCGTTCCCCAGCTCTTGATGTCGTTGGACAGCGGCACCTTCTCCGGAAGCCAGAAGTTTCCGGTCAACCGGTCCCACACCTCGAGGTCTTTCTCATCGGCGATGGTGTTCCAGTTGATTGCGGTCACCCGACCTCCCGCCCGGTGGTGGACCGGAGTGGTGATCTGTCCCGACGTCGTCATACGGCTCTCCTGCTGTAGTGCGGATTCTCCGCCCGGCCCGGTACTCCCCCGTGGCCCGGCACAACCCTCACCGTACCCCATCTCCATCCCGGCCCACGGCAGGTTGCACCACCTGCCTCAGAGGTCCCGGTCACACTGTCGAGAGCCTTCCCGGCACCCCACCGGAGAAGGGTCGGGGGCAGTGCCGGAAAACCTTCCGCCTCCCCGTCACGGTAGCCACAGAACACACCCCTACCCCCGTTTTGAGGTGCCCCGAACAAGGTAAACGATACCTGCCTTCGAGGGGCCGGAGTCCCGAACTGCCGGCAGGCACTCCCGACAGCTACAGAAACCCTATATGACCTGCATGTTTTAGTAGACACACACAAGAGTGCAGCCAAAGTTCACTAAGGTCAGACACGCCTGTTTACCTGCACATATAAGCAATGGTAAGGCTAAATGGTCTAGATAGAGGATGATCCGATCAGTATGGTTGCCGGTATGAGCATCAACGAGAAGTTCCAGGAAGCAGTCAACAAGCAGGTCGTCGCCGAGCACCAGGCGTCACTCATCTACAGCCAGCTGTCCTACGAGATGGACCGTCTGTCCTTCCTCGGCATGCGGGACTGGTTCCGCGCCCAGGCAGACGAGGAGCGGACCCATGCACAGAAGTTCGCCGACCACCTTCTCGACCGTGAGGCACGTGTCGACCTGACGGACATCGAACTGCCGTCGCTGAAGATCGCGACCCCGCTCGACGCATTCGAGGCCGCTCTCGCCCACGAGCAGAAGGTGTCCGCGATGATCCGTGACCTCGCCCGCGTCGCCGATGAAACCGGCGACATCGATTCGCGGTCCCTGATCAACTTCTTCCTCGCGGAGCAGATCGAGGAAGAGTCGACCGTCAACGACATCATCGACTGGATCAAGGTCGTGGGCAACGACGGTTCCGGTCTCCTCCGCATCGACGCCAAGCTCGGTGCACGCACCTCGGCCTAGCAGCCGGCCGGTCCACGGAGGGCCCGGCGCAACCGTCACGGTTGCGCCGGGCCCTTCAGCTGTATGTCACCCGGGCAGGCGCAGACGCTGAACTCCGCAGCACGGTCTGTGCCACAGTCCGCACTGTGACCACTGCTGCGGTCCGCGGCACGGTCTGCACTCCGGTCAGTGCCGTGACACGGGTCAGAGCATGCAGCTCACGCACCCCTCCACCTCAGTGCCCGTCAACGCCGTCTGCCGCAACCGGATGTAATACAACGTCTTGATCCCCTTCCGCCACGCATAAATCTGCGCACGGTTAATATCACGCGTCGTCGCATCATCCGTGAAAAACAACGTCAACGACAGACCCTGATCAACATACTTCGTCGCCACAGCATACGTGTCAATAATCTTCTCATACCCGATCTCATACGCATCCTGGAAAAACTCCAGATTATCATTGTCCATATGAGGCGCCGGATAATACACCCGCCCGATCTTCCCCTCCTTCCTGATCTCAATCTTCGACGCAATAGGATGAATCGACGACGTCGAATTATTGATGTACGAAATCGACCCCGTCGGCGGCACCGCCTGCAGATACCGGTTGTACAGACCGAACTCCATCACCGACGCCCGCAACTCCGCCCAGTCCCCCACCGACGGAACACGAATCGACGACCCCTCAAAAATCTCCCGCACCCGCGCCGTCACCGGAGCAAACTCCTCCGGATCATACCGGTCAAAAAACGCACCCGACGCATACTCCGACGACTCAAACCCACCGAACCGCACACCCCGCTCACGAGCCAGCACATTCGACGCCCGCAGACACTCGAACATCACCGCCGCAAAATACGCGTTCGTGAAATCCAGAGCCTCCTCCGACCCGTAGAAAATATGCTCCCTCCCCAGGAAACCATGCAGATTCATCTGACCCAGACCAATCGCATGAGAACGCTCGTTACCCTGACGAATCGACGGCACAGAATCAATCGACGTCTGGTCGGACACCGCCGTCAACCCACGAATCGCCGTCTCAATCGTCAACGAAAAATCAGGGGAATCCACGGCCGCAGCAATATTCAACGACCCCAGATTACACGAAATATCATCCCCCACCCGAGCATACGACAAATCATCATTGAACTCCGACGGCGTCGACACCTGCAAAATCTCGGAACACAGGTTCGAATGCGTCACACGACCCTCGATCGGATTCGCACGATTCACCGTATCCTCGAACATGATGTACGGATACCCCGACTCGAACTGAATCTCCGCCAACGTCTGGAAAAACTGCCGGGCATTGATCTTCGACTTCCGGATCCGCGGATCCTCCACCATCTCATCATAATGCTCAGACACCGACACATCCGCAAACGGACGACCGTACACCCGCTCCACATCATACGGAGAAAACAGGTACATGTCATCATTACGACGCGCCCACTCAAACGTCACAACCGGAATCACCACACCCAACGACAACGTCTTGATCCGGATCTTCTCGTCCGCATTCTCCCGCTTCGTGTCAAGCAAACGCATGATATCCGGATGATGCGCATGCAGCTACACCGCACCCGCACCCTGCCGCGCCCCCAGCTGCTGCGCATAAGAAAACGAATCCTCCAGCACCTTCAGCACCGGCATCACACCCGACGACTGATTCTCAATATGCTTGATCGGCGCACCGACCTCACGGATGTTACTCAACAGCAACGCCACCCCACCCCCACGCTTCGACAACTGCAACGCCGAATTGATCGACCTGCCGATCGACTCCATGTTGTCCTCGATACGCAACAGGAAACAACTCACCGGCTCACCCCGCTGAGCCTTACCCACATTCAGAAACGTCGGCGTCGCCGGCTGGAACCGACCCTCGATAATCTCGTCGACCAACCGCGACGCCAACCCCTCGTCACCGTCAGCCAACCCCAACGCCACCATGCACACCCGGTCCTCGTACCGCTCCAGGTACCGACTGCCGTCAAACGTCTTCAACGTGTACGACGTGTAGTACTTGAACGCCCCCAGAAACGTCCGGAACCGGAACTTGTGCGCATACGCCTGCTTGAACAACCCCTTGACAAACCCCGGATCATACCGGTCCAGCACCGCAGCATCGTAGTAGTCGTTGTCGACCAGATACCCCAGCTTCTCCTCCAGATCATGGAAATACACCGTGTTCCGGTTCACATGCTGCAGGAAAAACTGGTTCGCCGCCTCCCGGTCCTTGTCGAACTGGATACGGCCCTGACCGTCATACAGGTTCAGCATCGCATTCAACGCATGGTAGTCCAGCTGGTCAGCCCGGTCCACCGGCTCCGCGACAGTCTTACCGAGATCAGTCGTCATCATGTCCCATCCTGAAATTCTGGAGCACCGGATCTCCCTGGGACCCGGCGTCGGTTCTGGTGTAGGTCCTGTTGCGGTAGACGGCGGGCTCCCGGGGGTCCAGCGGAATCCAGGTGACCTGGACGGTGCCGATGAACAGGGCGCTGTCGGCGACGGGGAGAACGCGGTCGACACGGATGAGCATCCGCCCGCAGCAGTCTTCGACAGCGGGGAGGCCTCCCGGTCCGTGGGAGTCCTCGACTGTGCTGAAGCGGTCCATGCCCGGGGCGGCGAAGTGCCGGGCGGTGTCTTCTCCGTCCACGGAGACCACCTGGGCGAGGATGCGCGGTGACTCGGCGAACACGGGAAGGACGGATGAGGTGCTGTGCAGCGCGAAGGTGACGGTGGGCGGGTCTGAGGAGACCGGAGTCAGTGACGTCACTGTGACACCGAAGGGCACGCCGTCGCTGTCTCGGGTGGTGAGGACCCACACGGCCTGGGGCGTCTGCCGGAACAGGTTGCGGAAGCCTTCTGCCGTGGCTGTCACTCGGCTGCACCGCCGGCGACGGCGTCTGTCGGCCGTAGTCCTGTTCGGTCGGGCGGGACGGCCGACGGTGGACCGGCTGTGGTGGTCGTCGTTGTCGGCGCATCGGTGATGCAGGGCATTCGGTACTCCTCTGGGGGTGCTGCTCGTGGTCTGCGGCGTCCCCCGGCGTCTCCGGTGCCGGGGTGCCGGGATGACGACGAGAGTAGCACGGAATCCAAGGAGTGGTACATTAAAGTTCATGGTATTGAACTCTGGGGGGCGGAGCAGCCCCTTCCTCGTGTACTTCTCCTCGGCTTCGGAGAACACCAGACGTTTCATCGAGGCGGTCGGACTCCCGGCCGCCCGGATACCACTGCGGAGGAAGGATGATCCCCTCTCTGTCCGACGGCCGTACATCCTGCTCACCCCCACCTACGGGGGCGGGGACGAGGGGAAGGCGGTGCCCCGGCAGGTCATCCGTTTCCTCAACGACCCGGACAACAGACGCTGGATCCGCGGCGTCATCACCAGCGGGAACATCAATTTCGGAGAAGCCTACTGCGCCGCAGGGAGAATCATCTCCGCGAAGTGCAGGGTGCCTGAGCTGTACCGGTTCGAACTCCTCGGCACCCGGCGCGACGTTGAGACCGTCCGCGAGGGGGTCACGGAGTTCTGGCGTTCCGGGACAGCTGACACAGACGTGCCGGACAGGGACAGACCCCACAGGGAAACACCCCACAGGGGCAGCCCGGAAGAAGACCGGCCTGACCGGACCGCAGTTCACGACCACAGCACAGAAGACAGGGAGACCGCATGACCTACACCGACCATTCCCAGACACCGCCCCAGTGGCGTCCGGGTTCCACCGTCCCGTTGCGTCCGGTGAACTGGAACCGGATCGAGGACCCCAAGGATCTTGAGGTGTGGCAACGACTGACCGGCAACTTCTGGCTCCCCGAGAAGGTCCCGCTGTCCAATGACCTCCCGGACTGGCGTGCTCTCAGTGACGCCGAACGAACCCTCACCACCCGTGTCTTCACCGGTCTGACCCTGCTGGACACGGTGCAGGCCACAGTCGGTGAGATCAGTCAGATCCCGGACGCCCGCACAGAACACGAACAGGCCGTGTACGCGAACATCGCCTTCATGCAGGCTGTCCACGCCCGCAGTTACAGCTCGGTGTTCTCCACCATGTGCAGTTCCGGGGAGATCGAGGACGCCTACACCTGGGCCGTGGAGAACCGACGGCTGCAGCCCCGGGCCACCGCGGTGATGCGCCACTACGTCGGAACGGATCCGTTGAAGCGGAAGGTGGCTTCCACTCTGCTGTCGTCACTGCTGCTCTACGCCGGTTTCTATCTGCCGCTGTGGTACTCCAGCCGTGGGGTGATGATGAACACCGCCGACATGATCCGGCTGATCCTGCGCGACAAGGCTGTGCACGGCTACTACTCCGGGTACAAGTACCAGCGTGGTCTGGAGGCACACCCTGACCGGGTGGCGGAGATGGAGGACTTCACCTACCGCTTCACCGCGGAGCTCCTCGACCTGGAGAAAAACTACTCGGAGGACCTGTATTCCCTGGTCACGGACCAGCCGGATGCTCCCCTGACCTATGCGGGTGTGGACGCGTTCGTCCACTACAACGCGGACA
Organism: Corynebacterium neomassiliense; assembly: GCF_900626215.1. Lineage (NCBI taxonomy): Bacteria > Bacillati > Actinomycetota > Actinomycetes > Mycobacteriales > Corynebacteriaceae > Corynebacterium > Corynebacterium neomassiliense. Next base: position 2,303,048 of record NZ_LR131106.1, read on the forward strand.
AGGCGCTGATGAACCTCGGTTACACGCCGCAGTATGAGCAGCGGTCGGCAAAGGTGGGGCCGGAGATCATCGCCGCGCTCACCCCGGACTCCTCGGAGACCCACGACTTCTTCAGTGGTTCAGGGTCGAGCTACGTCATGGGGCGGGCTGAGGTGACGGTGGAGGACGACTGGGACTTCTGATCCGCCCGCCGGCACCGCCTGCCGGAGATCCTGTCGCATCCGCTGTCACCCCTGACGGGCACCCCCGTTGCGTGTGGATGCAGCTGTCACCGGCGGCCGGTCGGACTGTGCCCGACCCGGATCAGGCAGGATCAGGTCAGGTCACGCCAGGTCAGGCGAGATCAGGTCCGAAGGCGGCACAAATGTGGGCAGGGCCACGCTGACAAGTGGAAAGTGAGTGCCGAAACGGGGCTACCCTGGGGCGCTGTGTACCGGCAGAATCTGTCGGACGCCGACAATTCAGAAGAAACTTCGGAAGGAACAGTCATGGGTGAACCCCGTGTAGCACTCGTCACCGGCGCAGGCCAGGGCATCGGCCGTGGTATCGCGTTGAAGCTCGCCGCCGACGGATTCGACATCGCCGTCGCCGACCTGCCTTTCCAGGAGGAGAAGGGTAAGGGCGTGGTCGCGGAGATCGAGGCCCTCGGCCGTCGTGCGATCTTCGTCGCAGCTGACGTCTCGAAGAAAGACGACATCGTCGCCGCCGTCGACGCCGCGGCCGACCAGCTCGGCAGCTTCGACGTGATCGTCAACAACGCCGGTATCGCGCAGGTCAAGCCGGTTCTCGAGATCACCGGTGAGGATCTCGACAAGATCTTCTCCATCAACGTCAACAGTGTCGTCTTCGGCATCCAGGCAGCGGCCGCGAAGTTCGAGGAGCTCGGCAAGAAGGGCCGCATCATTTCCGCTGCCTCCATCGCCGCGATCCAGGGATTCCCGATCCTCGGCGCCTACTCCGCGTCGAAGTTCGCTGTCCGTGGCATCACCCAGGTCGCCGCCCAGGAACTCGCGCCCAAGGGCATCACGGTCAACGCCTACGCCCCCGGCATCGTCGGCACCGGCATGTGGGACCTCATCGACGAGCGTCTCTCCGAGATCAACGGCAAGCCCCGCGGCCAGAACCTCAAGGAGAACGTCGATTCGATCAGCCTCGGCCGTATCGAGACGCCTGAGGATGTCGCCGGTGTGGTGTCGTTCTTCGCCGGTCCGAACGCTGACTACGTCACCGGCCAGGTGCTGCTCGTCGACGGCGGCATGCTCTACAACTGACGGCTGCTATCACACCCGCACCACGATCTTGCCGGTGACGTGACCGGCCTCAAGATCGCGGTGGGCGCCTGCGAGGGTGGCTGCGTCCATCCCCTCCCGGACCTCCCCGGTGGTCGGGACGATGCGCCCGGTGTCCACCAGGTCGGCGATGCGGTCCAGGATCCTCCCCTGGGACGCCGGGTCGACCGTGGCGTCCGCGTCGGTACCGGAACCGTAGATCACCTTCGTGAACATCGACTCCCAGTGCAGGGAGACAGACTTGCGCTTGAACGCACCCAGGTCGAAGGACTCCGGGTCGTCGATGAGGCACAGGTGGGAGGCCGGTGCCATCAGCGCGGCGAGGTCACCGGAGCGTCCGGAGGACTGCGAGGAGAACACGAACCTCACCGGTGGCAGATCATGTCCGCCGGACGCCACCGGCTTCTGCAGCGCGGCGATCTGCTCTGCGAGCCCTTTCCGGTGGTCGATCACATGGTGCGCGCCCATGCGCGCCATCCAGGTCCTTGACCTGTCCCGACCGGCCGTGGCGATGACCGTCAGCCCGGTCAGTGCCCGGGCGAGCTGCACCATGATGCTCGGCACCCCGCCGGCACCGCCGACGACCAGCAGGGATGCCGGACTACCCGGGTCAGGGGCCACCCCGCTGTCCAGCCCTGCCCCCAGTCGCTCGAACAGTGCCTCCCAGGCTGTCAGCGAGGTCAGGGGCAGGGAGGCGGCGTCCTCCGGTGGCAGTGACGTGGGGGCATGTCCGACAAGGCGCTCGTCCACCGCGTGAAACCGGGAGTTCGTCCCGGGGCGCAGCTGTGACCCGGCGTAGAACACGGCGTCCCCCACCGCGAAACGGGTGACACCGGTGCCGGCCGCGACGACAGTGCCGGCGGCGTCATAGCCGAGGACTGGCTGCTCACCGGCGGCGACGGCTGCGGCGGCCCGGCGACGCATCTTCGTGTCGATCGGGTTGACCGACACTGCAGCGACCTTGACGAGAAGGTCGTGCGGTCCGGGCGCGGGAACCCCGGTGACGACATCGGTGAGGCAGCGGGGGTCGGTGGCGGGGTAGGCTTCCGTCACCGCGACAGCGTGCATGGTGGCGGGCAGGGGCGCAGCCTGTGCGGAGGGGCGGGCGGAAGCTTCCGGGGAGGGCATGTCAGTCATGCCGCCGATGGTAGGCGACCTGTAACGTTGACGGTCATGAGTGAGAACAGCAAGTACGACCTGATCGTCGTCGGCAGCGGATTTTTCGGACTGACCGTCGCCGAGCGTGCCGCCAGCCAGCTGAACAAGAAGGTGCTCGTCATCGAGCGTCGCAGCCACATCGGCGGCAACGCCTACTCTGAGGCGGAGCCTTCCACCGGTATCGAGATCCACAAGTACGGTGCCCACCTGTTCCACACCTCCAACAAGAGGGTCTGGGACTACGTCAACCAGTTCACTGAGTTCACGGACTACCAGCACCGTGTGTTCGCCATGCATGACGGCACCGCCTACCAGTTCCCCATGGGACTCGGCCTGATCAACCAGTTCTTCGGCCGCTACTACAGCCCGGACGAGGCGAAGGCCCTGATCAGGGAACAGACTGACGGCCTGAACCCGGAGGACGCCCGGAACCTGGAGGAGAAGGGAATCTCCCTGATCGGCCGTCCCCTCTACGAGGCATTCGTGCGTGACTACACCGCGAAGCAGTGGCAGACCGATCCGAAGGAACTCCCGGCGTCCAACATCTCCCGCCTGCCGGTCCGGTACACCTTCAACAACCGCTACTTCAACGACACCTACGAGGGACTGCCCGTCGACGGCTACACCGCGTGGCTGGAGAACATGGCGGCCGACGACAACATCGAGGTGCGCCTCGACACCGACTGGTTCGACGTCCGTGACAGTGTCCGCGCAGCCAACCCGGACGCCCCGGTTGTCTACACCGGGCCGCTCGACCTCTACTTCGGTTACTCGGAGGGACGCCTCGGGTGGCGCACCCTCGACTTCGAGACCGAGGTGCTGGACACCGGGGACTTCCAGGGGACCCCGGTGATGAACTACAACGACGCCGATGTCCCGTGGACCCGGATCCACGAGTTCCGGCACTTCCACCCGGAGAGGAAGAACTACCCGACGGACAAGACCGTCATCATGAAGGAGTTCAGCCGCTTCGCCGAAGGTGACGATGAACCGTACTACCCCATCAACACCCCCGAGGACCGGGAGAAGCTGCTGCGCTACCGCGAACTTGCAGAGGCGGAGACCGGGGACAACAGGGTCTTCTTCGGTGGCAGACTCGGCACCTACCAGTACCTCGACATGCACATGGCCATCGGATCTGCGCTGACCATGTTCGAGAACAAGATCTCGCCGCTGCTGGGCTGACGCCCGGCACAGTCCGGCACAGTCCGGTGAAGCCCGGCCGGACTGCTCCTGTCGCCGGGGGATCGCCGGACATTCCTCCCCGCACCCCCGCAGCGTAGTCTGAAAGATCATGAGCGAGAACACGGCGTCCACCCCGAACACCCCGTCCACCACCTGGAAAGAGCACCCCTGGTGGGATGTCTACCCCGAATGGACGAGGCCTGAACTCGACTACGACGCCGAGAACGAACGCACCCTCGCCGAGATCTTCGACCATGCGGTGAAGACCTGGCCCGAACGGCCGGCGATGACCTTCTTCGGGACCACGGTGTCCTACCGGGAGTACGGACGCCAGGTCAGTGTCTGCGCCGCGATGCTGCACAACCGTGGCGTGCGCAAGGGCGACAGGGTCGCTGTCGCCCTGCCGAACTGCCCGCAGGCGCTCATCACTTTCTACGCCGTCCTGTCCCTGGGCGCCACCGTCACCCTGCACAATCCGCTGTACACCGCCAGGGAACTCACGGTCGCCTTCCGCGACCACGGGGCGAAGGTGGGCGTGTTCTGGGACAAGGCGGTCGATGTCGCACGGGAACTGCGGACGGTCTCTCCGCTGGAACAGATCATCCCGGTGACCATCACCCGGGCGATGCCCTGGTACCTCCAGGCCGCGCTGAAGATCCCGGTCAAACCGCTGAAGGCCCTGCGCGGTGAACTGGCCGGCTCCACCGAGGGGCTCACCGAGTGGGCGGACCTGATGAAGGACGCCTCGGAGTCGGAGGGACGCGCCCTCATCGAGACCGCCGACGTCCGCCCCGAGGACATCGCCCTGGTGCTCTACACCTCCGGCACGACGGGATCGCCGAAAGGCGCGGGCCTGTCCCACGCCAACCTGTGCGCCAACATCATCCAGGGCCGTGACTGGGTCCCGGGGCTCGGCAGTGACGAGGAACCTGAGCGGATGCTCGCAGCTCTCCCGATCTTCCACGCCTACGGTCTGACGATGAACATCACCCTCGGCCCGTTGATCGGGGGGACGGTGCTGCTGCTGCCGGCGCCGAAGCGGCCACTGCTCGCCGGTGCCATGAAGAAGCAGAAGCCGACGTGGATCCCCGGTGTCCCTGCCCTCTACCAGACGATCATGGACCTCGCGGAGAAGCAGAACATCGACATCTCCGGGGTGAAGGCGTCGTTCTCAGGGGCGTCCGGACTGCCGGTGGAGGTGGTCAGACGCTGGGAGAATCTGACCGGTGGCCTGCTGGTCGAAGGGTACGGTCTCACCGAAACGTCGCCGATCGTGCTCGGTAACCCCATGAGTCCCGACCGTCGGCCCGGCTATGTCGGTGTCCCCTTCCCCGACACGCAGGTCCGGGTGGTCTCGCAGGATGACCCCACCGTGGTGCTGCCCGACGGTGAGGCCGGTGAGCTCGTGGTCCGCGGTCCCCAGGTCTTCGGCGGCTACCTCAACCGGCCGGACGCCGACGCGGAGGTGTTCGTCCCCGGAGAGGACGGCCTGGGTGACTGGTTCCGTACCGGTGACATGGCTGTGATGGAGTCCGACGGTTTCGTGAAGATCGTCTCCCGGATCAAGGAGATGATCGTCACCGGCGGTTTCAACGTGTACCCGCAGGAGGTTGAGGAGGTGCTCACCGAGCACCCGTCGGTCGCGCAGGCGAGCGTGGTGGGCCTGCCCCGGGTCGACGGCTCCGAGACTGTTGCCGCGGCGATCGTCCTCGCCGACGGTGCCCGCCTGGACGAGGAGATCCTCAAGGAACACTGCCGTGCGGGCCTGGCCCGGTACAAGGTGCCCCGCGTGTTCAAGGTGTTCACCGAGCTTCCCGCCGACCAGCTGGGGAAGGTGCGCCGGGTCGAGGTGCGCAAGGAGATGACGGAGGAGTAGACGCCGCCCACAGTCGGGCGTAGCGCCCCTTCGCGGCGATCAGCGTCCCGTGCGTGCCGGACTCCACGATCCGTCCCCCGTCCAACACCACGACGAGGTCCGCCCGGGCCGCCTGACTCAGCCGGTGGGCGACGATGACCGAGGTCCTGTCGCGGGTGACGGCGTCGACCGCGGCGTCCAGCCTGTCGTCGGTGCCCGCGTGGGCGGTCGCCTCGTCGAGAACCACCACCGGCGGGTCCGCGAGCAGGACCCGGGCCAGCGCCAGCTGCTGCACCTGCGCTTCGTCGAGCACGTCCGTGGAATCCAGGCCCAGGATGCGTACCCATCCGGCACCCACCGCGTCCGTCGCAGCGAGGAGTTCCGCGTCCGTGGCAGTCGGCGCGACCAGCCGCAGATTGTCCGCCACCGACCCCGAGAACCGGTGGATCTCCTGGGTCACCAGCAGGACGGCAGGGCTCCCGGGTGGCAGGGAGGACGCCGCCTCCTGCGCCGGGACCCCGCCGACGAGCACCTCACCGGACGTGGGACGCAGGGCACCGGCGATGAGCCGGGCCACCGTCGACTTGCCTGAACCGGACGCCCCGACGAGTACGACGCGCGCCCCGTCCGGGACTGTCAGCGTCACCCTGTCGAGAACTGTGCGGCCTGCTGCCCCGGATGCCGGAGAAGACACCGGGGCAGGTACAGCAGGGGACTCAGAGGCGGAGAGGGAAAGGGAGGGGGGAAGGGACGGGTAGGCGAACGAGACCTCCCGGAGCTGCACACCGGCACCTGCCACCGGCGTCGCAGGTGCCGCCTCCACCGGGACCTGCAGCACCCCGACCAGTCGGGCCAGGCCCACCTCAGCGCGCTGCAGGTCGTCGACACCGGCGAGAAGGTCACTGACCGGGGCGAAGAACCGCTGGAAGAACAGGGCACCCGTGGTCGCCGCCCCCACAGTGAGAACTCCCGCCTCCACCTGCCGGAACCCCACGGCGAGAACAGCGGCGAGACCGAGGAACTCCGCGGTGTTCAGACCGGCGTTGAAGCCGTTGCGGACCTTCGTCGCCGCCCGGCCGATCTCCACGGCGGCCAGACTGCGCGACGCGATCAGAGCCAGACGGGCAGGCTCCACGGCATGGGCCCGCACGGTCGCGGCACCCGTGACAGACTCGATGAGCGCCTGACCGCGCTCGGCCTCCGTCCTCTGCTGACGAACATACAGGGGCCGTGACCTGCGCAGGAAACGGCGTCCTGCGAAAAGCTGCACAGGGAGGACAGTCAGGGCGGCCAACCCTGTCAGCGGGTCCAGCACGGCGAAGCCCGCGGCAGTGACCAGCAGTGTCACCACGGCCTGCGTGCTACGTGGCAGCACCTCCGTCACTGCACCGGTGACGGACTCGACGTCCCCGGTGACCCGGGAGACGATGTCACCGCTGCCGGCGGACTCCACCAGACCGGCATCCAGGCGGACCGCGGCGTCCACCACCTGTTCCCGCAGGTCCGCCAGGGCTGACTGCAGGGCGCGGACCAGTATCCGACCGCCCCACAGCACCAGCAGGGCTGCGCACACCCCGGTCACGAGCACCAGAGCGACCGTCACCGCCAGCCTTCCGGGACCGTTCCCGGCGATGACGTCGTCGACGATGCGGCCCTGCGGTGCCGGGACGCCGAGACCGGCGGTGGCACCGGCGGCGAGGAGCACCGCCGCACCGGACAGCGGCCGCAGGTACGGGCGCAGCAGGGCCCGGGCCGCCCGGGCGGTGTCCGGTACCGACGCCTCGGGAAGCCTGGCGGCGACGTTCACGCTCACGCCGTCACCCCCGCGTCCACGACCACGGGGCAGGCGTCCAGGAGCTGCCGGTCGGAGGTGACGACCACGACCGCCCGGTCACCGGCGGCGACCAGGTCAGCCATCCTCGCTGCCACGTTGCCGCAGGTCACCGGGTCCAGTGCTGTGAGTGGTTCGTCAAGGACCAGGACCGGCCCGGACGTGTGCAGTGCCCTGGCGAGCACGACCCTCTGACGTTGCCCACCGGACAGGCGGTGCCCGCCCTCACCCAGCTGGGCGTCGGCGGAGCCCAGGTGGGCGATAACATCGTCGAGTGCGGTGGCGGTGACGACCGCCTCATCGAGCGCCCCGGGACCGAGGGTCACATTCTCCCGCAGGGTACCGGTGAACACCGAGGCCGAGTGCGGTGGGGCGGTGACACGGCGACGCCACGCGTCCGGTCCGACGGACAGGGCGTCCTCCCCGGAGAACGTGAGCTCGCCGGGGGAGGGGAGGGTCCGGTATCCCAGCCGGTCGGCGACGCGCCGGGCGGTTCCGGCGTCCGGCACGCTGATGCCGGTGAGTCGGCCGGGGACGGCGTGGACGCGGACCCCGCCGGTCACCCAGGTCAGCACACCGTCTCCGTCACAGTTGCCGTTTCCTCTGCCGTTTCCTCTGCCGGCACCGTCGGCGGTGGCCGTGGCGTCCTCCCCCTCCGGCAGTCCGTAGTCTTCGGCGAGAAGGTCTCTCAGCCGCGCGGCGGAGGCCCGCTTGTACGCCCAGTTCGCGCCGAAGGTGCCGATGTGTGCCAGGGACCCCTTGAGGAACTGTGCCAGTCCGATGACCGTGACAAGCTGGCCGGGGGTCACCGAACCGTTGACGGTCAACCACCCGGCGGCGAAGGTGAGAACAGCCAGGTAGAGCAGTGACACGACCTCACTGACGGCGTCATAGGAACGCAGGGAGACCGCGGAGGCCACCGCCGTGTCGCGGGAATGCCTGCTGGCGGCACGGTAACGGCGGCTGATCTCGTCCCGTGCCCCGAGACCGCGGATGATGCGCAGCCCTGCCATCGCGTCCGCGGCGACCTCGGAGGCGCAGGCGACGGCGCTCTGCTCCTCACGGCCGCGGGCGAACATGGGGCGGGACAGGCGTTGCATGAGCAGGAGCACCACCACGGCGCCGAGGAACACCCCGACGCCCAGGGGTACGGAGATGAGCAGCAGTGCGACCGTGGCGGCGAGCAGACCGGCCACCGTCGCTCCCTGCTGTACGACCGACCAGGCGACCCCGGCGACCTGGAAGGTGTCGTTCGAGGCGACGGAGAGAACCTCCCCGGTGGTGCGCCGTCGACCGGCGGTGCCCCGGGGGTGCAGCACCCGGCCCACGGCGAGCTGCCGCAGGTCGTGTTCACCGTGGCCGTAGACCCGCACCATGCCGAGCATGGCCCACTGGTATGCCGAGGACATGACCACGAAGGACGCCCCGAGCACGCCGAGCCAGAACACCAGTGCGGTGGCGTCGCCCGGGATCACGGCCCGGTCGATCACCGTTCCGATGAGCAGGGGAACGGAGGCCTCACCGAGACTGTGGACCACCAGGCCGAGAGTGCAGGCGATGAGTCGCCGCGAACGGCCGTCGCGGGTGAGCGCGGTGCGCAGCATGTCCGACGTGGTGACGGTGGAAGGGGCGGCGGTGGAAGTCGCGGCGGGCGGAGGTGGCGCGGGCATGGTCCTGACGCTAGGGGCCGGCGGACGCGCCTGGAGGACGACCGTTGCCGTGCGGCGGACAGTGTCCGCACGGGTGCTCCGGACGCTCCGGATGTCGCGGGCGCTCCGGACGCTCCGGATGTCGCGGATGTCCGCGGGGACGGAGAAAGTGTCCTCCCGGGGAAGGTGAGGCTGACTAGCGTTCTGCAGGTAACAGCATGCGACGGAAGGAAAACACTGTGTCAGACACCCCGGTACCTGTGATGACGGCAGGAGGACCCGGTCTCCGGTTCCCCGGGAGGATCAGGGCGCTCCTGGCGGTACTTGTCGCGGTCACTGTCGCGGCAGCCGGAGCCCTCACCGCCTGCTCCTCCTCCGACGGTGACAGTGCGCCGGACGACAGGCGGGTCTTCGCCGACGCCGAAGAGGGAGCATTCCCGGTCACCGTCGACCATGCCTACGGAAGCACCACCGTCGAGGCACAGCCGCAGCGGGTGGTGGTCGTCGGGTGGGCGGGCTCCGACATCGCCGTGCAGCTCGGGACGGTACCGGTGGCGCAGGGGACCGCGGGTGGCGACGGAGAGAGTGCGGAATACTACCCGTGGTTCCGCGAAGCCGTCGACGCACTGGGCGCTCCACTGCCCGCGACCGATCCGTCACTGGAACGTGGTGACGTGAACACCGAATTCGTCCTGGAGCAGAACCCCGACCTCATTCTCGCGGTGAACTCCGGGATCACGGAGGACGAGTACAGGAAGCTGTCAGACATCGCACCGACCGTGGCCTTCCCCGACGAACCCTGGGCTACCTCGGCGGAAGATCATCTGGACATGGTCGCCAGGGCACTGGGGCGTCCTTCACAGGCAGAGAAGATCACGGGGGACCTGGACGCGAAAATCGCGGAGAGCGCTGACAGTCACAGGGAACTCGACGGGAAGACCTTCCTCTACGGATTCCTTCCCGAGGACGGCCAGACCGTGATCTTCTCCGACCAGGATGCCCGGGTGAAGACACTCCAGAAACTCGGCCTGGTCGATTCCCCGGACCTCGGCAGGCTCGCCGCCGAGGCGGACGGTGCCTCCAGTTTCAACGTCTCGGTCGAGAAGCTGGTCGGCACGACCGCCGACCTGTACGTCACCGGTACCGACCGGGAGTCGTGGGACGAGGCGCTCCGATCCAACCGTGCCTTCGCGTCCTGGGGGCCGGTCGGAGCAGGTCATACCGCGCTGATCACTGACAAGGACGTGAGCCTGGCGTTGTCGGTCTCCACACCGTTGAGTCTGGCGTGGGCGATCGACGACATCGCCGACGTGTTGTCCGCTGCCGCCCGGTAGCCGGAAAGCGGGCGGCCATGGTCCGTCCGCGGATGAAAAGTGCACGCCAGACCGGGGTGAGCCTACCTGGGCTCTCCTGAAACAGAGATCCTGAAACAGAGATCCTCCGACCGAGAGAGAATGTCATGAACCTCCGTCAACTCACGACGGTCCGCGCCCGCCGTGTCCGCCGCACTGTAATGACTCTGGCAGCCACCGTCGGCGTCCTCGCGGCGTCGGCCTGCAGCTCCGGTGGCAACAATGCCGGAGGTGACACATCCACGCGCACCGTTGCCAGTGCATACGGTGACATCGAGGTGCCGGAGGATCCGGAGCGGGTGGTTGCGGTCACCTATGACACTCCGCTGCAGCTCAGGTCTCTCGGAATCACCCCGGTCGCCACCCTTGACTATTCAATGTCGGGAGACGGGCTCACTGAGGAGCAGCAGAGGTATCTTGCTGCACCGGATTCGGTCGGGAGTGCCGGATCACTGGATTTCGAGGCTGTGGCGAAAGCCGAACCGGATCTCATCGTGGGCGACGCCATGGCTCTCGGGGACGGGGACTACGAGCGGCTCGCGGCCATTGCGCCGACAGTTCTGGTCCGCACAGGAAACTGGGGAGACTGGCAGGGTGTCACGGCCGGAATCGCAGAGGCCGTAGGGAGAACGGGAGAGCTTTCCGAAGGGAAGAAGCGATACGAACAGCATCTTGCCGAGCTCGGCGAGAAGTACCGTGACGTGCTGGAGGACACGACTTTCGCGTCTGTCGCGCCGATGGATGAGAACAGTTTTGCCGTGCACTATCCCACTGGTCCGGCAGGTGCTGTCTACCGGGAGATCGGTATGCGGACGGCATCGTCGATTCCGTCCGGAGACTTTCCCAACGGATGGGAGAAATACTCGGATGAGAGGATAACTGACGTGCTGGGAGAGGCTGACGTCGTCATTGTTCCCGCGGGACCCGACGGCAGTGTCCTTACGGATGTTGCATCGTTGACGGACAATGTCCAGTTCCAGAACCTCAGGGCAGCGAAAGAAGAGAAGGTGTTCGGGGTATTCGTACAGATCACGGATTATTCGACGGCAGAGAGTTTCTTGAGCGCTGTCGAGAAATCCGTGCTCAGACCCCTGCAGGAGTGACAGCTTCCGTTCCCCGGCCGAACCGGTGGTCCCCGACCACCTCCTCTCCGCCGGTGAGCTGACGCGGAGGTGCCGGCAGGAGTCCCTCTGACAAAGATGGCGAATGTGATGGACGCCTCGGCCCAGATGGCTTTCCGTACCTGCGGCAACTGTGGATCGGTCAGTGTCTCCGGATGCATGTGCCGTGCCCGCCACGCCGCCGCACCTGTCCGCTGCGCGAAGATTTCGCCGGGTAGGGTTGCCTCACTGAACATGGCGTAGACGGCCCGGGGAATACGGTGCCGTGACACCTCCGCCACATGACGAGAGGCTGACAGAAGCACATGACCAGCAGTGATGAAAAGTACCCTGCCGACTATGTTCCCCGTGTCCACCGTGCAGGGGTTCTGGCCGTGACCCGGGTGGGGACCGCGATGGTGCGTGTCACCCTCGGCGGAACGGACATGGCGGACTATCCGACGACCGGTGTCGGTGACGAGTGGATCCGGATCTTCTTCCCTGACTCGCCGGCAGAGCCTGTCCGTCTTCCGGAACTGCAGGGCCGGGGCTGGGTGTACGACGAGGGGGTGGAGCCGTCTGAGATGCGCACCTACACGGTCAGGGCCTGGCGGGCCGGGGAGATTGACGTGGACTTCGTCGTCCACGGCGACGGTGTCGCCACCACCTGGGCCACGACCGTGGAAACAGGTGGCGAGGTCGGCCTCACCCCACCGGTCGGCGTCTACGACCGTCCTCCTGAGGCCACCCGCCAGGTGCTCTTCTGCGACGAACCAGGTCTTCCCGCGGCACTCCGGATCATCGAGACCGCTCCGGCCACAGTGTCCTCGGTACTGGTGTGCGAAGTCCGTGCCGAAGGCTACGGGATAGTCCCGTCCAGAGATGACGTCGAGTGCATCTGGCTCCCCGGTTCCGGCAACGGTGTCGCGGAAAGCAGGATCCCCGACGTCCTCTCCGACATGGAGATCACCGGTCAGGACGCCGTGTGGGCGGCGACGGAGACCCGAACCTCGCGCGCGGTCCGGAAGATCCTGCGCCGGGACAAGGGCCTGGCCAGGGGAGCTGCAACGACGATGGGCTACTGGATCCACGACTCCGAACAGTGGCGTGCGACCTGGGACGCCCTCGGTCCCGACTTCGCCGACAAGGTCCGGGACATCTTCGACAGTGACCTCGATGACGACGAGAAGACCGCCGTCGTCGACGAACTCTACGGGAGCAGGGGACTGTGACCGCCGCAGTGACCGGTGCCGCCTTCCGGGGCACCGGGGACGCCGGGGACGCCGGGAGTTCAGGCGATGCGAGGGACGCGCTCATTCCGGGTGACTACCTGTTCACCCTGCGGGAACTGCGCTACCCCAGTCCCCTGGAACCTGAACTGTGCACCGGCCGGACCCACCGCCACGACAACCACCATGTGGTGTTCTTCTCGGTACGCGGTACCGCGCACGTGGACATCCGGGGCAACCGCCACCATCTTCCCCCCGGACTCGGACTGTTCGTACCGGCTTCAGTGGAGCATGTCTCGGACACTTCGGAGGACAGCACCCTCACCGCCGTGTACGTCCGGCCGTCAGCCTGGCAGGGCCCGGCCGGTGCTGTCCGGGATGTCACGGTCAACACGGCGACACGGGAACTGCTCCTGCACCTGGCCTACCGGGGAATGTCACGGGAACAGCGGTTCCGTGCCCAACGCCTGTGCCTGGAGTTCATGGCCGAGCCCGGGGCTCCGGGACTGGAACTGCCGTTGCCACGCAGTCCGCTGATCCAGCCGATCACCCGTCAGCTGCTCGAACATCCGGAGGACGCCCGTTCCCTCGATGACTGGGCGTGGCTGCTCGCCACGTCCGGTCGGACCATCGCCCGCGCCTTCCGGTCCGACACCGGGATGACGTTCAGTGAATGGCGGACCGTGGCCCGTATGTCCGCCGCCGTGCGGTTGCTGGGTGAGGGAACACCGGTCGGCACGGTGTCCCGCAGGGTCGGCTACACCAGTCCGAGTGCCTTCGCCACAGCGTTGAAGAGGATCACCGGCCGTGGCCCACAGGACTTCCGGACCCGGTGACAGGCGTGACGGCGGTCCCGTCAGACTCCGTGACCCACTGTCCGCTGAGCGAAGAATCCTGTCGTCCACCAGTGTGGACGCACTTCTACTGTCGACCAAGGTGACCCTGGCCTGACATGGCGGGGGCTTTCAGCAGAGGAGTGGACATGGCAACAGTGAAACTGCGACGCACGGCGTCCATGTGGCGTACGGCCGCGGCGGGAGTTCTCGCGGCGGTGACCCTGGGCGCGGCAGTGGCGTGCTCGTCCGGCGACGACGGGGACGAATCGACGTCCACTGATGGCAGGGCCGGTATTCACACGACAGACCCGCTGGGGCATTCTGTCGACCTGGACCATGATCCTGCTGCGGCGATGGGTTTCTACACCACTGACGTCGACATCCTCGCCACGCTCGACGTTCCACTGGCCTCCACACAGCCGGTGCGTGAGGGGTACGACAGCTTCCCGTCCTACTTCCCTCAGGACAAGCTGAAGAACGTGACCGACACGTTCGTCAACTACCCCGAGTTCAACTATGAGGCGGTGGCGGAAGCCGACCCTGATTTCATTCTCAACGGGATCGGCGGACTGGAGGAAGCTCACGACAGGTTGTCGGCGGTCGCCCCGACGTACTCGGACAACTCCTTTGACGGTGAACCATGGCTGGGGCACTTCGAAAGAACTGCCTCTGACCTTGGAAGAGAGAAACAGCTGGCGGCGTGGAAGGAGACTTATGAGGGGAAGACCGGGGCCGCTGCGTCGAAGATCGGATCCGCGGGTCTCGGGGATCTCACCGTGGCCACCTTGAACTTCTCCGACAACAGGTTCAGCCTCGGTTGCTACGCGGGACTGGAATGCGGGGTTTTCTCCGATCTGGGGCTCAGCCTCAAGGTCGGGGAGGAGGATGAGGATCTCGAACTGGGGATGGAACAGGTCAACCAGCTCGCAGACATTGATGCGGTGTGGTTCGGGACAGTCCGGGGGGCGGCTGACGACCCCGATTTCGTGGAAATGATGAACCAACTCAACGCAAGTCCGCAGTGGCGTGAACTCCCGTTCGTGAAGCAGAACAGGATCTACACCTACGACATGGAAATGCAGTACGGGTCCCCCTCAGGTGCTCTGGCGTTCGCCGACCAGGTGACCCGGGACCTTACTGAACAGCACTGACTCCAGGCACTCGATGAAGCACCGGGAAGGACACGGAGAATGAAGACATTTCTGCGACGCACGGCGTCCATGTGGCGTACGGCCGCGGCGGGAGTTCTCGCGGCGGTGACCCTGGGCGCGGCAGTGGCGTGCTCGTCCGGCGACGACGGAGACAGTGCCGCCGGTACATCCGGGGAGTCCGGTGACGGGAACTTCCCCGTCACCGTGGGGCACGTCTACGGTGAGACGGAGATTCCGGAGAAGCCGGAGCGGGTCGTGACGATCGGGTGGATCACCCACGACATCGTCGCCGCGCTCGGTACGGCTCCGGTAGGGGTCGACGAAACCTGGGGCGGGGACGACGAGGGCTTCACCCCGTGGTTCCGCCACCAGGTCCAGGATGTCCTCGGCGCGGACATGCCGGAGACGACGAACAGGGACGACGGCACGACAGACATCGAGAAGATCGCCACCCTGAAACCCGATCTCATCCTCGCCCCTCATTCGGGCGTCACCGCCGACGACTACAGCAAGCTCAGCAGCATCGCGCCCACGGTCGCCTACCAGGAGAAACCGTGGCAGTCGGGGAACTGGCAGGACCTCACCCGTACGGTGGCGAAGGCACTGGGGGAGGACGCCAGGGCCACCGAACTGATCTCCGAGACCGGGGACGCCATGGCCGCGGAGGCGGCGAAGCATCCGCAGCTGGCGGGTAAGAACTTCCTCTACGGGCTCACCCTGCCACCGGAGGGCTCCTCGAGCATCGGCATCTACGTGTCCGGGGATCCTCGGGTGGCGTTCCTGCGGGAGTTCGGGCTGGTGGACAGCCCCAGCCTGAAGACAGATCTCAATGTGGAGGACGCGGACTCCTTCTACGGGGACATTAGTCTCGAGAACCTGCAGCGGGTGAAGACTGACCTCTTTGTCGGATGGTCCGGCGGGCACGACGAGACCGAGGACACGCTCGACAATCCCGCGGTGGCCAGGTGGGAGCCGGTCAAGAGCGGTCACTACTACCTGATCGAGGACGAGACCCTGGCGTCGGCGACCAACGCGCCCAGTCCCCTGAGTATCCGATGGTCGCTCGACCAGGGATTCCTTGATGATCTGGCCTCGGCCGTCGACGGGGGTGCGGTGGTGCGCCCAGCCCGGTGACCTCGACCCCTGCGGGGCGGACCGCGGTGTGTGGAGCACCCGACCGACGCCGGAACAGGTCAAGAATTCGTCACTTTCGGACAACTGAATGTTCGGAGGAGAGGCTAGGCTACGAAGCCGGTAAGAATGCCCTGAATCACCACCTGCTCCACCACCTGCTCCACCGTCGGCGACAACCACCTGTGAACAGCGCCGGCGACAACCGTACCGAGACTGACGACAGACAGAGATGACACATCTGACCACCGACGCCCCACCGGACCCCGGCCCGGACGAGAACTCCGGCGGCACATCCGCGACCACCGGTACCGACCCTGAGACCGGCGGCGGAGGTCGCCGGGACAGAGGCATCAACGCCCGGCGTGCCCTGGGGCTGATCGTGCTTGTCGTGGCACTGGCACTGGCCTTCCTCGCCAGTCTCGCCCATGGTGCCAACCCGATCCCCTACGCCGATGTCTGGGACGCCATCTGGCACCGCGGTGAGAACGAGGCGTCCTGGATCGTCTGGGACCAGCGCCTGCCGCGCACCGTCATCGGCATCCTCACCGGAGCAGCTTTCGCGCTGGCAGGTGCACTGATCCAGGCACTGACCAGGAATCCGTTGGCGGACGCCGGGATCCTCGGCGTGAACGCCGGCGCCGGACTGGCGGTGACCGTCGGCGTGGGCGTCCTCGGGATCTCGGGGATCACCCAGTACATCTGGTTCGCCTTCCTCGGGGCCGCGGGGACGACAGTGCTCGTCTATGTCATCGGCGTCGCCGGAGGCGGCAGAGGAGCCAACCCGGCCACCCTGGTGCTCGCCGGTGTCGCCCTCGGTGCCGTGTTCGGAGGAGTCACCAGCTTCCTCACCCTCATCGACCCCGACACTTTCGAGTCGATCCGTAACTGGAACCTCGGTTCGGTGGCGCGGACCTCGCTGGAGGACGCGCGTTTCGTCATCCCGTTCCTGCTGCTCGGGTTCGTTCTCGCCGTGCTGGTGGCCACCGACCTGAACTCGATCGCCCTGGGTGACGACCTGGCCGCCTCCCTGGGAACCAGGGTGGTCAGGGCCCGTGTGGTCACCGTCGTAGCGGTCACAGTGCTCGCCGGCGGAGCGACCGCCCTGACCGGGGGCATCGGATTCGTGGGCCTGATGGTGCCCCATGTGGTGCGCTGGATCGTGGGCCCCGACCAGAGATGGATCTTCTTCTACTGTCTGCTGGGCGGACCCGTGATGGTCCTGCTGGCAGACACGCTCGGACGCGTCATCGCCCGTCCCGGTGAGATCGAGGTCGGCATCCTCACCGCCGTCATCGGTGCACCCGTCCTCATCGCGCTGGTCCGCCGGAAGAATGCGAGTGGTCTGTGAGTATCAGAGAGAGAATCAGGAACCACACCGGAGAATCCGGGATCGACTTCGGCTACCGCACCGTCGTTGTCCGTACCCCCCGGACCAGTGGCAGGGTCCATGTCCGTCTCGTGATCGTCGCCGTGTCCTTTCTCGTCGCCGCCGCCGTACTCGCGGTCGTGGCCATCGGCATCGGCGACTACCCGCTGAATCCCTGGCAGATCACCCGTGCGATCTTCGGCGACCCGGAGACCCGCTTCCACCGCATCGTCGTCGTGGAGTGGAGGATGCCCGTCGCCATCTCGGCGGTTGTCTTCGGGGCGCTGCTCGGGATCGGCGGGGCGGTATTCCAGTCGATGACGCGGAACCCGCTGGGCTCCCCGGACATCATCGGGTTCGACGCCGGCTCCTACACCGCCGTCACCCTGTGCATGCTCGCGTTCGGGGCGACCGCCTACTGGGACGTCGCCTTCGCCGCCATCATCGGGGGAATCATCACGGCGGGCATCGTCTTCCTCCTGGCGCGGAAGAACCGGAAGGTCGAGAGTTTCCGCCTCATCATCGTCGGTATCGGCGTCTCGGCCACGCTCGGCTCCCTGAACAGTTACCTGATCACCCGCGCCGATGTCGAGGACGCCATGATGGTCGGCTTCTGGTCCGCCGGTTCAATCAACCGGGTGACCTGGAACTCCCTGGTTCCGGTGCTCGTGCTCGCCGTTATCGTCCTCGCCGGTGTGGCACTGCTCGCACCGTCACTGCGGCAGATGGAACTCGGGGATGACGCCGCCACCACCCAGGGAATCAACGTGGAACGGACACGACTGCTGCTCATGGTCTTCGGCGTCGCCACGACAGCGCTCGTCACCGCCGCAGCCGGACCCATCAGCTTCATCGCGCTGGTCGCCCCGCAACTGGCACGGCGCATCGCGGGGACCCCGGGGGTGACGGTGCTCGGTGCCGCGGCGGTGGGGGCGGCCCTGCTCACGTTCGCCCACTTCCTGTCCCTGGTGATCGCACAGTTCTACCGGTCCATCCCCGTCGGACTGCTGACAGTGTCCGTCGGCGGTATCTACATGATCTGGCTGCTGATCCGCGAGGCACGGGTCCAGTACGGGACGCCGAAATGAGACGGGACACCGACATGAGGAGTGACAACACCGTGAACACAGATACTGTCGAGGCGCGGCTGCAGATCCGCGACGCCACCATCGGCTACGACCAGCGGATCATCTCGACCGACCTCACCGTCGACATCCCGCACCGTTCCTTCACCGCCATCATCGGCCCCAACGGGTGCGGAAAATCCACCCTGCTCCGGGCCGTGGCCAGAGTGCTCACCCCGGTGAAGGGCCAGGTCCTCCTCGACGGCCGGGCGATCGAGACCTACGGGTCAAAGGAGGTGGCCCGGCAGCTCGGTCTGCTGCCGCAGACCTCACTCGCCCCCGAAGGCATCCGGGTCGCCGACCTGGTCGCACGTGGCCGTGCACCGTACCAGTCCCTCTTCCGCCAGTGGAGCCCGGAGGACGAGAAAGCGGTGAAGGACGCCCTTGTGGCGACCCGGACCGACAGTCTCGCCTCCCGTCCCGTCGCCGAACTGTCCGGTGGACAACGTCAGCGGGTGTGGGTCGCGATGCTGCTGGCCCAGCAGACACCGGTGATGCTGCTCGACGAACCGACGACATTCCTGGACATCGCCCACCAGTACGAGCTGATGGAACTGCTGCGCACCTTCCACGACGACGGCAAGACCGTCGTCACCGTTCTCCACGACCTCAACCAGGCCTGCCGTTACGCAGGACATCTCATCGTCATGAGGGACGGTCAGGTGGTGACCACGGGCAGCCCGCAGGAGATCATGACCCCGGACCTCGTGGAGCAGGTCTTCGGTCTGCGGTCCCTCGTCGTCCCCGACCCGGTCACCGGCACCCCGACGGTGGTGCCGCTGGACCCGAGGTCCGCCGAAGGGGGACTCGCCCCCGTCACACCCGTCGTCGACGAAGCCTGACAGTCCGCGGCGACGACGCCTACGATGCACACCATGCGCACCGCGAAGACCACGGCCGTCACTGTCGCTGTCGCCGCGACCACCGTCCTGGTGTCGGCGTCCTGCTCCGACGGGACGGAGCGGGATCCCGGCCGGCAGCAGACCGCCACAGAGGCGGCCACCGGGTCATCCGGGCCGGGATCACCCGGCCCCGCTTCATCGGGCCCGGGCGCAGACGTGGAGGCTTTCCTCGCTGTAGCCCGCGCCGCCGGCTGGAACTGCATCCCGGGTGCGGACCCGTACACCGGACACCCTGGTGCGACCTGCAGTCCCGGGGCGGGAAAGGAACTCACCGGTGCGGTGTTCGCCGTCTTCGACCGGTCGGACGTCCCCGACGGGGCGGCGGCGGTCACCCTCGCACAGGACGCCGCAGGTGATGCCGCCGTGCAGGGGCAGTTTCTCCCGCTCGACTCGGACACCGTCTCCGGCTACTGCGTCAACACCCTGGGCACCTGCGCAGACAGCAGGTTCGACACCCTCGGACTGACCCTGGGATGACCGGTCTCACAGGGAACTCCCGGTAAAATCCGCCACCTGTCCGCGTGCCGGACTACACTCCCGGGTCCCCGATAGGGGATAATCGTCGGCGAACAACTGTCTACCGGAAGCCGGCGTAGGAATACATGAGCGCAACCAGCGACAACAGCGTCAACAGCAGCACCTCCGACACCTTCGACCCGCGGCGTCTCGCCCGGGTGATTCTGCCGAAGCGTGGCGAGCCGCGGGACGTCCGGTCCCTCTACATCGTCGAGGACGAGTCGGCCCCCGGTCGCGTGACCGCACTGTCGCGCACCTCGGCCAGCATCCCTGCCGGCACCGAGGTCAGCTTCGAGACCTATTTCAACGCATTCCCGGCGTCCTACTGGCGCCGCTGGAGCCAGCTCGGTGAAGTCCAGCTGCGCATCGAGCTCACCGGGGACGCCAGGATCGACATCTACAGGTCCAAGATCGACGGTTCGCGCATCGCGGTGACCGGTGGCGTCGTCGAGACAGACGACTCCGGCCGCGGCACCGCGGAGTTCACCGTCTCCCTCGCCCCCTTCGAGGACGGCGGGTGGATCTGGTTCGACCTCACCTGCGAGTCCGAGACCACGGTCCACGCGGCGGGATGGTACGCCACCGTCGACGCCGGGGAACAGACCCTCGTCGCTGACGCCGTCGTCACCGACCCCGGTACCGGCGAGAAGACCACGCTGCACGCCGGGGACACCCTCCCCGCCCGGGAGCCGCGCATCACCATCGGTATCCCGACCTTCAACCGGCCGGCGGACGCCGTCGCCGCCCTGGAGGCACTGTCCTCCGACCCGGTCGTCGATTCCGTGGTGGACGCACTCATCATGCCTGACCAGGGCACGAAGCATCCCGCTGACGAGCCCGGGTTCGCAGCGGTCGAGGCCTTCTACGGGGAGCGTCTGCGCATGCCGGTGCAGGGCAACCTGGGCGGCTCCGGCGGCTACTCCCGCATCATGTACGAGGCCCGCCACCCGGAGCGCGGCACCGACAGCCCCTTCATCCTGTACATGGACGACGACATCGCCATTGAGCCGGACAGTGTGCTCCGTGCCCTCGCGGCGGCCCGGTACGCCTCCTCGCCCATGCTCATCGGCGGTCAGATGCTGAACCTCCAGGAGAGGTCCCACCTGCACACCATGGGGGAGATCATCGACCGGGGCAGCTTCATGTGGACCGGCGCCCCCCACACCCACTACGACCACGACTTCTACCGGCATCCGCTGAGCGACCGCGGCGAGTACGGTGTGACCCCGTCCGGTGAGAGGATCGACTCCAAGGACCTGCACCGCCGCATCGACGCGGACTACAACGGCTGGTGGATGTGCATGATCCCGCGCGTCGTCGCCGACACCATCGGCCAGCCGCTCCCCCTGTTCATCAAGTGGGACGACGGTGAGTACGGGCTCAGGGCCCGCGACCACGGCTTCCCCACCGCTTCGTGGCCCGGTATCGCCATCTGGCACATGGCCTGGTCCGACAAGGACGACGCCATTGACTGGCAGGCCTACTTCCACCTGCGTAACCGGCTCATCGTCGCCGCACTTCAGCATGAGGGAAGCCCCAACGGCATCATCGCCTCGATGGCCAAGGCGACGACCAAGCACCTCATGTGCCTGGAGTACTCCACCGTGGCCATCCAGAACGAGGCGATGAAGGACTTCCTCGCCGGCCCCGACCACCTCTTCGAGATCCTGGGCACCGCCCTCCCGCGGATCAGCGCCCTGAGAAAGAACTTCCCCGACGCCGTGGTCGTCCCGAGTGCATCGCAGCTGCCCCCCGCGGACGGCGGCCCCGCCCGCCTGACGGAGATCCCGCTGACACCGTTGAAGAAGATCACGACCCTGGTGAAGGTGCTGCGCAACAACCTCCGCCCCGCTGACCCGCACCATCACGAGGTTCCGCAGGTCAATCTGCCCCCGATCGAGGCACGGTGGTTCTCCATGGGCCGGGTCGACGGAGCCACCGTCACCACCGCCGACGGCAGGGGAGTGGTCTTCCGCAAGCGGGACCGGGACAAGGCGAAGGAACTTGCGACGGAGTCCGTCCGACTGCAGAAGGAAGTGCTCACCCGTTTCGACGAGATGCGTCAGCGTTACCGTGTCGCACTTCCTGAACTCACCAGCACGGAGGCATGGGGCCGGATCTTCGAACCGGAGAGTGTCGGTGAGTAGTCGCGAGGACGACCTGCTGGCAGCCTTCCAGGACGCCGTGGTCCGGACTCCCGCCGGGCCTGCCGTCCGGACTGTGGCCCGCGGGCTCAGCTACTTCGGGGAGCACTCCCTGGGCTGGTGCGCGCTGGCTGCCGTCGGAGCGTTCTCCGCCCGTGACAGCCGGGACCGCCGGACGGGCAGGGACGCGTGGATCGCTCTCGGCGCCGCCGCCTTCACCGCGCACGCGGCGTCGGTGGTCCTCAAACGTGTCGTCCGTCGCAGGCGCCCCCACGATCCCCGGATCACGGTGGGTGTCGGTACCCCGAGCAGTCTGAGCTTCCCTTCCTCGCACGTGACCTCGACGACGGCGGCACTTGCCGCGCTGTCCCGGATCACGGACTCGGCCGTGCCCCTGGCGGGTGTTCCCGTGATGATGGCGTCCAGGTTGGCCCTCGGCGTCCACTATCCCACGGACGTGGCTGCGGGGGCTGTGCTCGGGGCGTTGACGGAGCAGGCCGTGCACCGGTTCATGACAGACCGGGCGGGGTCCCGCAGGGCCGGAACTGACAGGGCAGAGAGTAAGGAGAACGGTCGATGAATCCCGACAGGCAGAATCCCGACGGTGGACTTATCGGGTCCGAGCCGCACACCTCCGGACTCGACGAGGACACGGCCGTGTGGACGGAGGGGCACACCGAGACCTCCCCGGACGGTACAGGGAGGACGCCACGGGCGCCGAGGAACCTGCCCGACGCGATGGTCAAGGCCCTGCGTCCGAAGCAGTGGGTGAAGAACGTCCTGGTCGTGGCGGCACCGGCCGCAGCCGGCGGCGACATGCTCTTCCACGCCGACGTCATCCTGGACATTGTCATCGCCTTCGTGGTCTTCTGCCTCGGGGCGTCCTCGATCTACCTCATCAACGACGCCCGTGACGTCGAGGCCGACCGCGCCCACCCGACGAAACGGTACCGTCCCATCGCGGCGGGGGTTCTTCCCGTGCCGCTGGCCTACATCATGGCGGTTGTCCTCATCGCACTGTCGGTGGGGCTGAGCTTCCTGGCGTCCTCCGGACCGGAACTGGCGATCGTCATCGCCGTCTACATCGCACTGCAGCTGGGCTACTGCTTCGGCTGGAAGCACCAGCCGGTCATCGACATCGCACTGGTCTCCTCCGGTTTCATGCTGCGCACGATGGCCGGAGGCGTGGCGGCGGACATCGACCTGTCCCAGTGGTTCCTGCTCATCGCGGCCTTCGGGTCCCTGTTCATGGCAGCCGGCAAGAGGTACGCGGAACTGAAGCTGGCGATGCGCTCAGGTGCGAAGATCCGGCGTTCCCTGGAGAGCTACACCCCGACCTACCTCCGGTTCGTGTGGACGATGGCCGCCACTGTGGTGGTCGTCTTCTATGCCCTGTGGGGGTTCGACATGAGCCAGCAGCATCCGGGGCATGCCTCGGTCTGGTACCAGCTGTCGATGGTGCCGTTCACTGTCGCGATCCTGCGGTACGCGGCCGATGTCGACCGGGGGGAGGGCGGTGCGCCCGACGAGATCGCGTTGAAGGACCGGACACTGCAGGCTCTCGCGCTCGCGTGGGTCGTGGTCATCGCCGTCGCCGTGTATGTCATTCCTGAGCTGAACTGAGAAAATACAGCTTCCTCTGATCCTTACGGTGCTCTCACCAGGTACTTTTGTAGACCATAGTCACTGTTTGGTAACGTTCCCGTCCTGTGGCGCGATAGGTTCCGTGACCGAAGACGGTTCCTGACCGGAATCACAGCAGGAAGAGGGAATGATGACGACGAGCACCGGAAAGCACAGGTCCGCGGGACGGAGCCTGGGGCGCAAGGTCGCTGCACTGATCGTGGCCGTGGCCGCCGCCCTGGGCGTGGCCTCCGTCGCCGCTCCGACGGCGTCGGCCGGCGGGGACAAGCGCGCGGAACTGGGGCCCCGCTGCACTTGGAGCCCCTACAACTACTGGGTGCAGAACTGCTGGTTCTGGTCCGACGCGATGGGCCAGGACATCCAGGTCCAGATCAAGCGCTCCAACTCCGATTCGGCGATCTACATGCTCGACGGACTTCGCGCCCGGGACGACTGGAACGCCTGGACCTACCTTGGTCACGGGGCGGACCTGTTCGCCGACGATGACGTGAACGTGGTGATGCCGGTCGGAGGGGCGTCGCAGTTCTACGCGGACTGGTCCGGCAACTTCAACGGGATCACCACCCCGAAGAAGCCCCGCTGGGAGACCTTCCTGACCAGGGAACTGCCGGCCCAGCTGCAGCAGGGTTTCGGGATCTCGTCGCAGAAGAACGCGATCGTCGGCCTGTCGATGGGTGGGACGGCCGCACTCAACCTCGCCGCCTACCACCGTGACCAGTTCAAACAGGTGACCTCACTGTCCGGTTACCTCAACACCACCGCCCCGGGCATGTACTCGGCCCTGCAGGTCGCCATGACCTCGGGTTCTCCGGGGGCGTCCGTGTGGGACATGTGGGGTGCCCCCTGGGATCCGGCGCGGAGCCGTAATGACCCGATGGCGAATGTGGGCCGTCTCAGCGGTATGCCCGTCTACCTTGCGGCGGCGTCCGGGATCCCCAACCCCCTGGTGGACGCCGGGAACTTCTTCAGTGACCCGATCGGTGGCGTCACAGGCATTGCGCTGGAGCTGCTTGCGAAGACCCTCACCGTGCCCTATGAGGCGGCGGCGCGGGTGGCGGGAGTTCAGGTCACCTCGAGCTACCCGATGATCGGGGTGCACAACTGGACGCTGTGGACCCCTGAGCTCGCCAAGGCCCGCCCGCAGATCCTGGACTCGCTCGGAGTCTGCTACCGCGGCGGTCAGTGGACCTGCGCCTAGGCCCACCACGGGACGGGCGGGGCTGAGAGGTGTACCGCTCCCCCCGTGTGCGGTGGGAAGTGGACTTCTTCCCCGGGAGTCAGTTCTCCGGTGATAGTCTGAGCACCAACCTTCAACTGATACTTGAGACTTTTGGAGTGTCGGCGGACAGTGTCGGCGACCGACTGGCATAATGGTGCCCGCCTGGTTGACACCGCCTGCCGGACAGGAGGGGAACCTGTCCGACGGCGGCTGACGGTCGTGCAGGTCGATGCTCCACCGTGGCGTCCGGCGGAAGGTCGGCCCGCCACCACGGACAGAACTTACGAGACTAAAGAGGAATAACGAGACATGAAGACACCTTCCGCCCGGAAATCCCCGCGCGCGGCCCGGACGCGTCGTCTGGCCGCCTCGGTGCTCGCACTGCCTCTGTCGGTGGCCGTCGCCCTGCCGCTGGGAGGTACCGCCGTCGCCCAGGAGAACGCCCCCGAGCCCAACCCCTCCGTGCTGGGCGGCTACCTCGACCCGCAGAATGTTCCTGAGCGGGTGCCTCAGGCGGTGCAGCAGCAGGCCCTGTCCGGGCTTCCGTCCGGGGTCTCCGTGGAGAAGGTGGAGTGGCTCACCGACCGGTGGGTCAACCTGTACATCAACTCTGCCGCCATGCCTGGCCAGCCGGTCAAGGTCCAGATCCTCCTCGCCCGAGACTGGTACAGCCAGCCGAACAAGACCTTCCCCGCGGTCTGGGCACTGGACGGCATGCGCGCCCGTGACGACGAGTCCGGGTGGACGCTGTCGACCAACATCGCCCAGTTCTACGCCGACAAGAACGTCAACGTGATCATGCCCGTCGGCGGTGCAGGCTCCTTCTACACCGACTGGGACCAGCCGGACGGTGAGGTGAACTACAAGTGGGAGTCCTTCCTCATCAATGAACTGCCCGCTGTCCTCCGGGAAGGCTGGAGGACCAGTGAACAGCGCGCGATCACCGGCCTCTCCATGTCCGGCACCGCGGCGGTCAACCTTGCCGAGCACCACCCGGAGATGTTCCAGTTCGTCGGCTCGTTCTCCGGTTACCTCGACACCACCTCCTTCGGCATGCCGATGGCGATCGACTACGCCATCCACGAGACCAGCGGCCTGTCCGCCGTGAACATGTGGGGCCCCTACGGGTCCGCCCGGTGGAACGAGAACGACCCGAAGCAGCACGTGGAGAAGCTCAAGGGCATCACCGTCTACGCCTCCTCCGGAAACGGCAACGCCGGCGCCTACGACACGCAGGGACCGATCCCCGGATACCCGGAGAACCCGGCCGCCTGGGGTCTCGAGGCCATGGCCATGCTGACCACCCGCACCTTCGTCGCCGCGGCGGACGCCGCCGGTGTCGACGTCATCCAGCAGTTCCGTCCCTCCGGCACGCACGACTGGCCGTACTGGCAGTACGAGATGACGCAGGCCTGGCCCTACATCGCCAAGACCTTCGGCCTGGAAGCCGGGGACACCTCGACCAGCTGCGCGCCGGTCGGTGCCATTGCCCCGGTCGCGAACACGTACTCCACCGAACTCGGAACCTGCCTGTCCAACGAGTACGACGCGAAGGACGGGGGCAAGGTCCAGGACTTCCGCAACGGCCGTGTCTGGTGGAACCCCGCCACCGGTGCTCACGCGACCTGGGGACGGATCAGCGCCCGCTACTCCGAGATGGGTGGGCCGGACTCCTTCCTCGGCTACCCGACCTCGGAGGAGCACACCATCGCTGACGGACGCGGTCGCTTCGTGACCTTCGAGCACGGGGCCATCTACTGGACCCCGGAGACCGGCGCCGTCGCCGTGAAGCAGGACATCATCGACGCATGGGGTCGCAACAACTGGGAGAGAGGCCCCCTGGGTTTCCCGACCGAAGCTGAGACCGGCATCGACGGCGGAGCCTGGCAGAAGTTCGAGAACGGTGTGATCGTCCGTGACCCCGACGGGCAGGTGAGGTACGTCGAGGGCGTCATCGCCCAGAAGTACATCGCCGACGGAGGCCCGTCGAAGTCCGGTCTCGGTTTCCCGAACACCGACGAGATCAAGATCAACGGTGGCGCCTTCAGCGAGTTCGACAACGGCAACATCTACTGGTCCGCCGCCACCGGGGCGCACAAGCTCTCCCGTGGAAAGATCTTCGAGGAATGGGGTCGTCAGGGCTACGAGCAGGGACGCCTCGGTTTCCCGGTGTCTGACGAGGTGGTCGACAACGGAGTGAAGAAGGTCACCTTCCAGCACGGTGAACTCCGCGAAGACCAGATCTGACGGTGCCCCTCATACCGCCCCCCATACCGCCCCTGATGCAGCCCCATAGGACAGGAAACCTGATGACAAAGCTGACCGACCGGGCACACGCCGGCGGCCGCCCCGTTTCTCTCGGCATTCTCGCCCTGGTCACCGCAGGTGCACTGGCAGGTCTCACCGCCTGCGGCGACGATTCCTCGACAGCTGAAGGTACAGGAACAGCGGCGGTCGCCCCGTCGACCGTTGTACCGGCCAACCCGACGTCCACGGACGGCACCGTCGCGACGACCACGCCGAACCCCCATTCCGGCAACAGTGGCTCCGGAGCCGGTGAGGAGGGGTCCGGCTCCACCGCAGACGGCGGAGTCACGGAGATCACCGAGCTGCCCCCCGCCTCCTCCGTCCGTTCCGAGGCCGACGACGCCTTCCTCGGTGAACTCAGGGCCAACGGCATCGACATCACCGACCAGGTCACCCAGGACCAGGTCATCGCCGCAGGGCACGAGCAGTGCCAGGCGAACTCGGAGGGGCGCGAAAGTTTCTCCGTCCCCGCCATCGCAGGCCAGCTCGGCACACTCGGGGTGACCGACAAGGCTCCGGAAGAATCTGCCTCGGTGATCCGTTCTGCGGCAGAAGCCCACTTCTGCTCCTGATCTCCGCGGAGAGCGCCGGGTCTCTCCCCTGCGCTCCGGAGAACTCCCACGGGGCTTCGCCGACTCCCAGCGTCCTGTCAGTCTGAGGGGGTAGCGTCGGCAGGATGAAGAAGATCCTCACTGTGCTCGGAGTCCTCGTGCTCGCGGTCATTCTCGTCGTGGGCGTCGGCACCTGGCTGGGCGGTCGTGGCAACGAGAACACCCCGCCCACCGGCCCTGCACCGGCCCCGGGGGAGACCACCGGAGCCGAACAGCCGGCGTCCTGTCCGGCGTTCGAGGTCATCGCCGCCCCCGGTACCTGGGAGTCCCGGGCGGACGACGACCCTGTGAATCCCACAGCGAACCCGAACTCACTGCTCCTCAACGTCACCCGACCGCTGCAGGAGGCCTACGGCGGGCAGGCCACCGCAGCCGGCGCTGACGGCGGGGTGAAGGTCTGGACCCTGCCCTACGCCGCCCAGTTCCGGAACATCAACGCCCTCACCGAGATGACCTACGACGACTCCCGCAACCAGGGCTACAGCCGGGTCAGTGACGAACTGGCCGCCACCCACGGCGCATGCCCGGGGACGAAGTTCCTCCTCGTCGGATTCAGCCAGGGGGCGGTGCTCACCGGCGACCTGGCCACCGACATCGGCAACGGCAACGGTCCGGTGCCCGCCGACACCGTCGCCGGAGTGTCCCTCATCGCCGACGGTCGCAGGGAAGACGGCAAGGGCACACTCGTCGGGAGCCCGGCAGTGCAGGGCATCGGTGCGGAGATCGCGCTGAGTTCCGTCAACCTCCTGGTCCAGCCCATCGTCCCGGGGGCGACCATGCGCGGACCGCGTCCCACCGACTTCGGGGCGCTCAACGACAGGGTCAACCAGTTCTGCGATCCCGCCGACCTTGTCTGCAGTGCACCCCGTGATATCGGTAACGCCATCCAGCGGGCCAACGATCTCGTGGCAGCGAACGGGATACATGCCCGCTACTCGACCAACGGCAACGTCGTCCCCGGTCAGACAGTTCCCCAGTGGGTGGTGTCCTGGGCGCGGGGCATCATCGACGGGGGCAGGTGAGCGTGCCCGGGGCGCCCGTCCCGGGACACGCGGGTACCCCGAACGGGGACCTCTGACAGGAGAAACCGTTAAGGTTCCAAAGAGAAAACCACGCGACGGGCATTACCGTGTGCGCCGCGGGGTGCCATCCGCAGGACAGACCCCACAGAGGAGATTTCATGGACATCAGTGCCGCGATGCAGCAGTTCTACGACGACAAGGGGAACATCAGCATCCCTGACCAGCTGACCCTCTCGGGTATGAACGAAATGCTCTTCGCCATGGCGCAGATGCAGGGCACCCAGGATTCCCTCCTCTTCCGCTTCCACGACTACTCCGCCTCCCGCGGGGGAGAGGTCGTCACCTGGACCCGTGCACAGGTCAACACGAAGATCAAGGCCGTGAGCGTCCGGCTGCGGCAGGTCACCACCCCCGGTGACCGGGTCGCGGTCCTGGCCAACAACAGTCCCGAGTACCTCATCGGGTTCATCGGCGCCCTCTACGCCGGCACGGTGCCCGTGCCCCTCTACGATCCCACCGAGCCCGGTCACGGCGCCCACCTCACCGCAGTCCTGGAGTCCTCGACTCCGACCGTGGTCCTGACCAACAGGCATTCCGCGGCGGCGGTACGCGGCCACTTCTCCGACCGGCCCGCAGGGCAGCGTCCCAGGATCCTCACCGTCGACGCGCTCCCGGATTCCCTGGCCGAGGACTGGGTCAACCCCATGGCCGCCCTGATGGAGCACCCGGAGCTGGCACCGAAGGCCGGTGACCCCGCTTTCCTGCAGTACACTTCCGGGTCCACCCGCACACCCGCCGGTGTGGTCCTGACCCACAGGTCGATCGTCACCAACGTCCTCCAGGTGTTCCAGGCCGGCCAGCTGCAGATGCCGATGCGTCTGGTGAACTGGCTTCCGCTGCACCACGACATGGGCATCATCCTGGCGTCCTTCTGCCTCATCCTCGGGATCCCGCAGGACATCATGGGGCCGAGGGACTTCATCCAGGACCCCGGCCGGTGGATCCGCCAGCTCGACGAGAAAGGGACAGTGGGGGAGGACGCCGTGAACGTGTACGCGGCGGTGCCCAACTTCGCCCTGGAGCTCGCCGCCCGCTACGCCGACCCGGCGGAGCGGGAGGATCTCGCCGACGTGGATCTCAGCCATGTCGAGGGGATCATCAACGGGGCAGAGGCGGTGTCCCTGCAGTCCGTGGACCGGTTCCAGGAGGTGTTCGGCCCCTACGGGTTCCGGCGTACCGCGATGAGGCCCTCCTACGGTCTCGCCGAGGCGACGGTGTTCGTCACCACCCCGCAGACCGAGGACCGGCCCCGGCTGCGGGTCTTCGACCGCGAGAAGCTCTCGGAGGGCACCGCCGTCGAGGTTCCCGCGGACTCCGGCACCGCCGTGCCGATCATGTCCGTCGGTGAGCCGGGGCCGAACGAGTACATCGTGATCGTCGACCCCGCCACCGGCACTGAGCTCCCCTCCGGGTCTGTCGGGGAAGTGTGGATCCACGGTGACAACGTTGCCGCGGGATACCTGGGCCGTGAGGAGGAGACCGTAGAGACGTTCCGCAACGTGCTGCCTGTCGGCAGCCGCCTCAACGGTGGAGGGGAAGGCAGTGCCGCCGCCGGCGCCCCGGAGGACAACTGGCTGCGTACCGGGGACCTGGCCGTGACCGTCGACGGTGAGCTGTACATCACCGGCCGGATCAAGGACCTTGTCGTCATCGCCGGCCGTAACCACTACCCGCAGGACATTGAGGCCACCGCCCAGGAGGCCACGGACCAGATCCTCCCCGGTGTCCTTGCCGCGTTCGCCGCCACCCCCGGGGAAGGGGAGGGCGTGGAGCAGCTCATCATCGTCGCCGAGCGTGACCCGGAGGCTGATCCTGCCCTCGACGGTGACGCTGCCGCAGCGGTCCGGGCGGCGGTCACCTCCGTCCACGGTGTCAGCCCCGCCGAGGTCCTCATCGTCGACCGTGGTTCCGTGCCGCGTTCCTCCGCCAACAAGATCGCGCGCCGGGTCGCCGCGAAGGCGTGGGCGGAAGGCGCGTTCGCCTGAGCCCCGTGACCCGTCACAGGGGCACCCGGTAGAGTTGTCCCTCTGTGCCGGCGGTGCCCTGACCGGCGGCCTGTAGCAGTCGGGCGGCCTGTGCCGTTGGAGTACCGACGGAGGCCGCTGTTCCGCTGTCGTCGTACGCGACCGCCGTAACCCCTCAGACAGCAGTACGCCAGCATCACGCCAGCAGAACCACAGTGCAGTACCCGGGAGACACCCGGGCGACAACCTCAGGAAGGCGAATCTCCACGACCATGTCGACCACGCCAGCAAGTGCCCCCACCACCGTCCCCGAGATGCGTGCCTGGTTGCACGACTGGGTGGCCAGGACCACGGACACCGACCCCGCGGACATCGCAGATGACCGTCCCCTGGAGGAGTCCGGCCTGTCCAGCCGGGATGTGGTGGTCCTGTCCGGTGACCTGGAACGCCTGCTCGGCGTGACACTCGACGCCACCGTCGCCTACGAGTACAACACCGTCGATTCCCTGGCGTCCTATGTCATGGCCCGGGTCTCCGGGACGTCGGGGTCCGACCGTGTCCCCGGCCCGCAGGCGGCCTCCGCCGCCGGTGCGTGGCAGGACCCCTCCGACCGGCAGGTCGCCGTGGTCGGTATGGCCGCCCGGTACCCGGGTGCGGAGTCCGTCAGCCAGATGTGGAAGCTCTTCGAACAGGGGCGCAGCGGCGTCGGCGACCTGCCCGAAGGCCGCTGGAGCGAGTACGACGGTGACCCTGAGATGGTCCGTCGGATGTCCGCCGCCCAGCTCACGGGAGGCTACCTCGACGACATCGCCTCCTTCGACGCGGAATTCTTCGGGCTGTCCCCGGTCGAGGCGGCGAACATGGACCCCCAGCAGCGGATACTGCTCCAGCTGACCTGGGAGGCCCTGGAGGACGCGCACATTCCGGCCAACACGCTGCGCGGCACCCGCACCGGTGTGTTCATCGGTACCACGAACAACGACTACGGCATGCTGATCAGCGCCGACCCCACTGCGGCGCACCCGTACGCTCTGACGGGGAACTCCACGGCCGTGGTCGCCAACCGGATCTCCTACGCCTTCGACTTCCGCGGCCCCTCGGTCGCCATGGACACCGCATGCTCGTCCTCCCTCGTCGCCGTCCATGACGCGGTCGCAGCGCTGCGCACCGGGGAAGCGACCCTGGCAGTGGCCGGTGGCGTGAATATTCTCGCGAACCCGTTCGGGACGGTCGCCTTCTCTGAGCTGGGCGTCCTCAGTCCCACCGGTGGCATCCGGGCGTTCTCGGAGGACGCCGACGGCATCGTCCGGTCCGACGGCGCCGGGGTGCTGGTGCTCAAGCGGCTGTCTGACGCGCGCCGGGACGGTGACGACATCCTCGCCGTGATCGCCGGTACCGCGGTCAACCAGGACGGCCGGTCCAACGGCCTGACCGCCCCGAATCCGGAGGCCCAGGTCGCTGTCCTGCAGCAGGCCTACGGGGACGCCGGGATCGACCCGCGGACCGTCGACTATGTCGAGGCACACGGTACCGGCACGATCCTCGGCGACCCGATTGAGGCGGGTGCTCTCGGACGTGTCCTCGGTGAGGGCCGTGACAACTCCAGTCCACTGCTCCTCGGGTCGGCGAAGACGAACTTCGGGCACACCGAGGCCGCCGCCGGTGTGGCAGGGGTGATCAAGGTCGTCGAGTCGATGCGTCACGGCGTCCTTCCCCGGTCACTGAACTTCACCGGGCCCAACCCGTACATCGACTTCGACCGTGACCACCTGGAGGTCGTGGAGGATCCGCGGGAGTGGCCCGCCTACTCCGGCCACCCGGTCGCCGGGGTCTCCGGTTTCGGGTTCGGTGGAACGAACGCGCATGTCGTGGTCGTCGCCCCCGAGGGGGCTGCGCCGGATCCGGACCCGGAGGCACGGGAGGACCGGCCCGCCCTGTTCGACCGCAGTGCCACCCAGACAGTGGACGACGGTGACGGCGGGAAGTCCGAACTGGGAATTCCGCAGCTTCTGCCGGTGTCCGGTCTGCTGCCGTCTCGGCGCCGCACCGCGGCCTCGGACCTCGCCGACTGGCTGGGCGGCCATGACGGGAATGACGGTCACAATGCCGGGGCGGGACAGTCGCTGCTCACGGACACTGCCCGGACACTGGGACGCCGCAGTCACGGACGGTCCCGTGGGGTGGTCCTCGCGCACGGGCTCGACGAGGCGTCCGCCGGTGTCGCCCGCCTTGCCGCGGGGAAGAAAGGTGCCGGGGTGGCTGCGGCGGACAGCCCCGACCGGATGGGTGCGGTGTGGGTGTACTCCGGTTTCGGTTCCCAGCACCGCAAGATGGGCAAGGAACTGTTCACCCTGTCCCCCCTGTTCGCGGCACGTGTCCGGGAGATCGCGGAGGTTGTCGCCGCCGAGTCCGGATGGGATCTGGTGGAACTGGTCACCGATGACGCCCGGGACTACGACCTGGAGACGGCACAGGTGGGTATCACGGCGATCCAGATCGCGCTGACCGACCTGATGACCGCGGCGGGTGCACGCCCGTCCGCCGTGGTCGGGCAGTCCATGGGTGAGATCGCGGCGGCGTACGCTGTCGGCGGACTGTCGATGCAGGACGCTGTGCGGGTCGCCTGTCACCGGGCCCGTCTGATGGGTGAGGGTGAGCGTCTGCTGCCCGAGGACAAGCTCGGTGCGATGGCGGTCATCGACCTGGGGGTGGAGGAGCTGGCGTCCTTCCAGCAGGAGCACCCGGAGTTCTCCGCCGTGGAGCCCGCGGTGTACGCCGCGCCGGGTATGACGACGGTGGGCGGACCTGCCCGGCAGGTCGCCGATCTTGTGGCTTTCGTCGACGGTGAGGGGCGCTTCGCCCGTCAGCTGCAGGTCAAGGGGGCCGGGCACACGAGCATGCTGGACCCGGTGCTCGGTGAGCTGCACGCGGAGATCTGTGACATCACCGCCCGTCCGATCACCGTGCCCCTGTACAGCACCGTGGACAGGGGTGTGGTCTACCGGCCGGGGGACACTCCCCATGACGCCGACTACTTCGTGCGGTGCACGCGTCAGCCGGTGTGGTTCTCGGACGCGACGGGCAGCCAGTTCGACGCCGGTTTCCGCACGTTCGTGGAGTTCTCGCCGAACCCGGTGGCACTGATGCCGTTGATGAACACCGCTTTCGCCCGTGACGCCGGGGACGCCTCCCTGATGTTCCTGCTCAAGCGGAAGCATCCCGCCGCCGACACCTTCCTCACCACGGTCGCGGAACTGTACGTCCGTGGTGCGGACATCGACTTCACCGCGCTGGCGGGGCCGGGTGGTTGGGCTGACCTGCCGGGGATGCACTGGAATCTGCAGCGTCACTGGACCGACGCCCGCCCGGGCGGGGGTGCGGTCCGCGGCATGCCCGGGGCGAGGGTCGCGCTGCCGGACGGTCGTACCGCGTTCAGTGCGGCGCTGTCCGATGTGACGAGCGTGTCCGCGGTGGCGGAGGCGGCGGTGCACGCCGTCGACGGTGACGCGGTCGTCTCCGCTGTGGAGAGCTACGGTGCCCTGGCGGGTGCCCCAGGGGACGACGTGACCACCGTTGTGCAGCGCAGTCTCGGCGGGCTGACGGTGCATGTGCACCACATCGCCGCCGACGGTTCCGCCCGGCTGGTCGGCGAAGCGTTCGCCACCGCCTCCGGGTCGGCCGCGACACCGCAGGGCGGGGGAGCTGCGGCTCCGGCGGTTTCTGCAGGTGCTGCAGGCGGGGTGGCCCCGGTCTCTGACAGGTCGGCCACCGGGAAGGGGGCGGTCAACGCCCTGCCCGCTGTCGACCCGTCATCGGAGAGGTGGGACCCGGAGTCCGGTGAGTCGGTGGCTGACCGGCTGCGTGCCATTGTCTCCGAGTCGATGGGTTATGACGCCGACGACCTTCCCGGGGAGCTGCCGCTGATCGACCTGGGGCTGGACTCTCTGATGGGTATGCGTATCAAGAACCGTGTCGAGTACGATTTCGGGCTTCCTCCGCTGAATGTCCAGGAGCTCAGGGACGGTTCCGTGGATTCGGTCATCGCGATGGTCGAGTCTCTGGTGGCCGACGGCGGGAACACCGGGGAAAGCACCGGTGAGGACGCCCGTGAGGACGCCCGTGAGGATGCCCGTGAGGACGCAGCCGTCACCGCCGCCTCCGACACTTCAGCCGGCACGACGGACGCCTCCGGCACGACGGACGCCTCCGCGGCACAGGCACAGGCCCCGACCGGGGTCGGTGTCGCCCCCCGCGATGCCGCCGAGCGCATGGTGTTCGGAACCTGGGCCTCCGTCACCGGTGCCGCTCCGGCCGGTGTCACCAGCCCGCTGCCGCCCGTCGACTCCGCCACAGCGGAGACGATCGCCGCCAGGATCAACGAACGGTCCGGATCCTCGATCACCGCGCAGCAGGTGATGGAGGCCGGCACCGTCGAACCCCTGTCCGACATCGCCCGGGAGTTCCTCGAGACAGAGGTGGAGGGCAATATCCGTGTCCTGCGGGAGCGTCCCGCCGGCTCGCGGCGTCCTGCCGTGTTCATGTTCCACCCGGCGGGCGGTTCCTCGGTGGTCTACGAACCGCTGACGCGGCGCCTCCCCGACGACGTCCCGGTGTACGGGGTGGAAAGGCTCGAAGGCAGTCTCGACGAGCGTGCCCGAGCATACGTCGAGGACATCACCGCGCTCGCCGACGGCCTGCCGGTGGTTCTCGGCGGCTGGAGTTTCGGCGGTGCCCTGGCCTACGAGGTCGCCCACCGTCTGGAGAACTCCGAGGTCACCGTCGGTCATCTGGAGCTTCTCGACCTGGTGCAGCCCCTCCACCCGGCCCCTGACACGAAGGAGGAGATGCACGCCCGCTGGGACAGGTACTCCGCCTTCGCGTCGAAGACCTACGGGATCGACCTGCCGGTGCCGCACGACCTGCTCGACGAGCAGGGTGAGGAGGCGCTCATCGGCCTGATGACCACCTTCCTGCGCACCTCGGACTCTTCCGGGCACGGCCTTGCCGCCGGTGTCCTGGAACACCAGCGCGCCAGTTTCGTCGACACCCGCATCCTCAACACCCTCGACTTCCACCGCTGGGCCGACGTCACTGCCCCGGTGACCCTGTACAAGTCCGAGGGCATGCACGAGGGCGCGATCGAGCTGGAACCCAGCTTCGCCGAGATAGCACCGGACGGCGGATGGGGCGGTATCGTCGACGACCTTGAGATTGTCCACCTGCCCGGAGACCATCTCGGTGTCCCCGACGAGCCGGCCATCGGCATCGTCGGAGCCCGCATCACCGAACACCTTGACACCCTCAGCTAGCGTGGGAGGAGTGAGCACCATGAGCGAGAGCACAGACGACCGTTACGGGCCCGGTTCCGGCCGGTCCACCGCGGAGAAGCTCGCCGACCTGCGGCGGCGCACGGAGGAGTCCCTGGACCCGGGCAGTGAACGCGCGCGGGCGAAGAGGGACGCCGCCGGACGGACGACCCCGAGGCAGCGCATCGACGCCCTGCTGGACCCCGGAACCTTCACCGAGATCGGTGCCCTGGCCCAGACCCCGGGCGACGACACCGCCCCCTACGGTGACGGCGTGGTCACCGGGTACGGGCGGGTGAACGGGCGCCCCGTGGCCGTGTACGCCCACGACAAGACCGTGTTCGGCGGTTCCGTGGGCGAGACCTTCGGCAACAAGGTGTGCGAGGTGATGGACTTCGCGACCCGTATCGGATGCCCCGTCGTCGGTATCAACGACTCCGGTGGTGCCAGGATCCAGGACGCCGTGATGTCCCTGGCGATGTACTCGGAGATCTCCCGCCGCCAGCTCCCGTTGTCCGGCCAGTCCCCACAGATCTCGATCCTGCTGGGCAACTGTGCCGGAGGTGCGGTGTACGCACCGGCGACGACGGACTTCCTCATCGGCGTGGAAGAGCAGACCACCATGTTCGTCACCGGTCCGGCGATCATCGAGTCCGTCACCGGCGAGAAGATCAGCATGCAGGAACTCGGTGGTGCCCGGATCCAGGCGGAGCGCGGCAATCTCAGCTATGTCGCCCCTGATGAGGCGGACGCCTTCGACTACGCCCGCGAACTGCTCGACCATCTCCCGTCGTCGGCGTTCGAGACGACGCCGGAGTTCTGGGCGCCCGGTGACGAACAGTCGGGGACGGACACCGAACTGCTCGACATTGTCCCGGACGACCCCAACGCCGGCTACGACATGACCGACGTGCTCACCCGCATCTTCGACGACGACCACTTCCTCGAGGTCCTGCCAGACTTCGGACCGAACGTGATCACCGGTTTCGCCCGCGTGGACGGGCATTCGGTGGGTGTGGTCGCCAACCAGCCGATGCAGTTGGCCGGGTGCCTGGACGCGGACGCCGCGGACAAGGCGGCGAGGTTCATCAGGATCTGTGACGCCTACAACATCCCCCTCGTCTTCGTGGTGGACACTCCGGGCTACCTGCCCGGTGCCGACCAGGAGAAGGCGGGCCTGATCCACCGTGGGGCCAAACTAGGTTTCGCCATGGTCGAGGCGAGTGTGCCGAAGGTGACCGTGGTCGTCCGCAAGGCCTTCGGCGGCGGGTATGCGGTGATGGGGTCGAAGAACCTCGGTGCGGACATGAACTTCGCCTGGCCGACCGCCCAGATCGCGGTGATGGGTGCGGAGGGTGCCGCGGTGATGCTGCAGGGGAGACAGCTTGCGGCACTTCCTGAGGAGGAGCGTCCGGCGGCGAAGAAGATGTTCATGGACTTCTACAACGCCAACATGACGAGCCCCTATGTGGCGGCGGAACGCGGGTACATCGACGCCGTGATCGATCCTGCGGAGACCCGGCTGAGGATCCGGCAGTCACTGCGGATCCTGAAGGACAAGAGAGTGCCCGAGGTGCCCAAGAAGCACACGATCATGCCGCTGTAGCGCCACTGTCGCGCCACTGTCGCGCCACAGTAGCGCCACTGTCGCGCCACTGATCCAGGGGCAGCGGGGGTGGCCGACCGGGCCGTGACGGGGGTGGCCGGGTGGTCGTGGTGCCGGCGGTGGGGGGTGTTCTCCGGGGAAATTACCGTCCCGGTGAATTCACCTCTGGCGGAGAGGCTCCGGAGAGGGTTTAGTGGTCAACGGGTCCCGGTCGTCAGTGGCGGGGACCGTGAACTTCACGAACCGACGATTCCGCAAGGACGGTAATCCTGTGTCTCTCCATTCCCTCCCTTCCTCCCTTTCCGCTTCCACGCTCCGCTCTTCCCGTCGTTCATCGCGACTGTCGGCCCGTCTGTCGTCGCGGGTCGGTGTGGCGGCACTGACCACGGTCACCGCCGCGGCGCTTCTGGTGCCGGTCAGCTCCGCTGATCCGACAGTGCCGGGCTCGTCGGCCGACAGTACTGTCGCCCAGACGTCTGTGGCCCCGACGTCTGAGTCTCCGGCACCTGCGCCAGGTGAGGACGCCGAGTCCACCGACGCGCCGGAGGCGACCGGGTCCCTCGAGGACGGCCGGCTCGTCGGCTCCCTGGCTACCACGGACTGGGGCCGGGTCGCGCGTGTCGCCGGGGCACTGGCGACGGGCACCGTCAACCTGACGACTGTCATCGACATTCTCTCACTCATCGCGAACTCGCCGCTGACATGGGATGATGTCGTCGGTTCGGTGGAAGGTTCCGTCTCAGGCAGCTCCGGCTCCACGGGCGGGAGCAGGACCACGGAAAGTACGCCGGCAGAGAGCAGTGCCGCGGAGTCCAGCACCGGGCAGAGCACCGCGCCCGAGGCGGAGGAGCCGGCCGTGGCGTCCTCCGGTTCCGGTGTGGGGGACCCTGCCGAGTAGGCCAATCCCGCCGGACCCCCTGACGGCCCCCGCCGGCCCCCTGTCGGCCCCTGTCAGCTCTGCCAGGGGCCGATGTCGTTGGTCGGGGCTTCGAGCACATCCGAGGTGACCAGGTAGGTCTCCATCGTGCCGTTGAGGATGTCGGTCTGACCGGACAGGAAGTCCGGCAGCCCGAGACCGAGTTTCGACAGTTCCCGGACGATGTTGTCCGGCAGGTCCTCGGCGTCGAGGGTGAGCGGCAGGCCGGTGTCCACCCCCGCCACCTCGGCGGTGATGGTCATCTTCCTGACGAAGATGTGGAAGTTACCGGACAGGGTCGTCACCGCCCCGAGCGTGTCCTGGCCCAGGTCCTGCAGTCCGGGGACGCCGTTGGGGAACTGGACCCGCAGGTTGGTCAGCACGGTGCGGTCGGAGTCGATGCGGAATGCCTTCTTCGGCCCCTGCAGGGTGTCGACGGTGACCACCGAGAGTTTCATCCCCGGCGTCATTGCGGTCCGGTCGGACTTGATGGTGAAGGTGTTGCCGGTGATCGGCAGCAGACCCTGCACCGGTGCCGGAGGTTCGACGTTGAGCCCGGGGACCGTGACGCCGAGGGCGTCGAGGCCACCGTCGATGTTCTGCTGCAGTGCGGTACCGTCCGGCAGGGTCGGCTCGGGCAGCCGGAGTTCCGGCAGGCCCGGCAGCTGCAGTGAGGGTGCCGCCGGTGTGGTGGAGGGGGCCGCGGTCGTGGCGTCTCCTCCTGTGGCACCGGTGCCGGACGGGGCTGCCGGGTCTACCTGCTGTCCGGCCTGACCGTCCTGGCCGGGCAGTGTCGGCAGCCGGAGTTCGGGCAGGCCCGGAATCTGGGCGGACGCCTGTGGCGTGTGTGCCCCGAGTCCGACGGTGAGGGCGGCGAGGGCTGCGACCGCGGCGACGGCGGTGGTGGAACCGCCCTTACCCGGTTTCTGCTCCTTCGACCTCACCTTCTCCTCTCTCCGGTTCTTCTTCTCTGCCCGGGCCTCGTCACGTGACTGGGGTGTCCAGGCCAGGGCCATGGCCCCGCCGACCAGGGAGAGGACGGTGCCGATGATGAATCCGCCGAAGTTGGACTGGGGCAGGGCGACGATCGCCAGGACCATCGCAGCGACCCCGGTGAGGATCCGGCCTTCACCCCGGAACCATGTCATCAGTCCGCAGACGATGAGGAGGATGCCGATGACGAGGGTGGAGACTCCCGCCAGGGTGGAGATCTGGATCTGGATGTTGGAGATCTCCAGGCTGAGGTAGGCGGGGGTCAGGATGACCGCTCCGCCGAGGATCATCAGCAGGCCGGCGCCGAAGGCGCGCTGTCGGCGCCAGGTGGTGAACCTGCGGTTGCTCTTCTCGAGCTTCTCGCTGGTGGTTTCGGCACCTGGTCCGGCGTCGGGGGTCACCTCCGCGGCACCGTCCAGAGGTTGTGTCACATCTCCCGGGGTGTCGGGGGTGGGGGTGCCGGTCATCAGCATTCGGCCTTGTCGGCGTCGACGACGGACACCTGTGAACCCGCGGCGGTGAGCTGGTCGGCGGAGATGGAGGTGGCCTTGATCTTCTGGTCGAATGCCTGGATGGCGTCCGCGGCGATTCCCCACTGGCCGGCAGAGGCACCGTCGTCGAGCTGGGAGGCGTCCACACCGATCTGGGGCTTGATCAGGGTCATCCCGCCGTTGAGGCCGGGGGCGCCGATGACGAGGTTCTCGGCGCTGAAGTTCTTGCCGGGCACCTTCATCTGGAACTTCTTCTCCCCCAGGCCGGGGATCTCGAGGGGGGCGGCCATGCACAGGTCGGTGATCTCGGCTTTGGTGAACTTCAGTTTCGCCACTGCGACGTCACCGCCGCTGAGCTTGTCGTTGCCGACGAAGATCGCCACCCCCTGGCCGTCGAGGCCGTGGACGGTCTGGGAGAAAATGGTGTTCGACAGTGACAGGTTGGCGGAGATGCCGCCCTGTGCCATGGCGACGCCCATGCCGCCGGTGGCGACGAGCCCGACGGCGAGGATGCCGACGAAGCGCTTGCCCTTGATGTGTCCCATTGTTCTCTTCCTCCGTCAACGACGCCCGTGGCGTCCGTCAGATACGTGGGCGGGGTTCCGCCTCCTGTTGTCCGGGTTATCCTATCGCCGTCCAACGTGTTTCCATGCACAATACGGATATTTTTGCCGACCGAATCTGGTGAACGGCGGACACCTTCACGGCGTGTCAGTGGCCCGCCGCAGAACTGGTCGCCGTCTGCCCTCGCCGGCGCTCTCCACGGCGTCCTCCCTGTCTTCTTTCCCGTCTTCCTTCCCGTCGGTCGGCGTACAGGGTCAGGGCGAGCGAGACCAGCTGCACCCCCGCCAGTGAGATCACCAGTGGCGTCCACCCCAGGTCGAAGACATGCCCCAGTGCCCACCCGAGGATCGAGGAGCCGAGGTAGTAGCTCATGACATAGGTCGAGGACGCCTCGGCCCGGTCACCGTCGGCCCGCGCACCCACCAACGCGGATGCCGTGGAGTGGGCGGCGAAGAAGCTGGCGGTGAACATCAGTGCTCCGAGGACCGTCGTCCACAGTGCAGGGACGAGCATCACCAGCAGGCCGGCGACGGAGATCGCCGACGACGCCGTGAGAACCTTCCCGGGACCGTATCGGGCGGACAGTGCACCCGCCCTGGCCGACGACCAAGTCCCCGACAGGTACAGCAGGAAGACCATCCCGGCCCAGATCTCACTGAGGCCGAACTGTCGGGTGAGCTGGAAGCCCAGGTAGTTGTACAGCGAGACGAAGGACCCCATGAGCATGAAGGGCAGCAGGAACAGGGGGACGAGCCTCGGATTGTGCCAGTGTCTGCGGAAGGCGGAGACCTCGTGGCGCAGGGTGATCTTCTTCGGTGTGAAGTTGCGCTGCGGCGGCAGAGCCCAGGCGCACACCAGTCCGAGGAGGAATGCGACGGATGCTCCGGCCAGGGCGGCCCCGCGCCAGTCGGTGATCTCGAGGAACCACGAGGGGATGAGGCGTCCCATCAGTCCGCCGATGGAGGTGCCGGCGATGTAGAGGCCCATCACCCTGCCCAGGTGGGAGGGGCGGATCTCTTCGGCGAGGAAGGTCATTGTCACGGCCGGGACCCCGGCCACCGCTATGCCCTGGAGGGCGCGCAGTCCGATCAGTGAGCTGATGCCGGGGGCGAGGCAGAGCAGCAGGCTGAGGACGGTGGCGGCGAGGACGGAGGCGCGCAGGACGGTGCGGCGTCCGATGCGTTCGGAGATGATGCTCACCGGGACGACGGTGACGGCGAGAAGTCCGGTGGTCGCCGAGACGGTGAGGGCGGCGGTGGTGGGGGAGACCCGGAGGCTGTCGCTGATGGAGGGAAGCAGGGCCTGGGTCAGGTACATGGCGTTGAAGGACGCCAGTCCCGCGGTCGCGGCGGCGACCATGACCCGACGGTATCCGGGGTCTCCGGGGGCGAGTCCGGTGGTTCGGCGGGCTGTGGTGCCCGCGCCCGGGGGAGTGGCGGGGGCGTTGCCGGGTGGCGTCATGGTTCCCATCGTGCGCGTCGGGGCGTCCTTCGCAAAATGCAACAGGCAGGCTGTACAGTCCCGTTATGCGCATCGATGACCTGGGGTGGTTCCTCGATCTCGTGGACACCTGCAACATGGCGGACACCGCCGCGGCCACCGGCCTGAGCCAGTCCTCTCTCTCCCGCCGCCTGGCGGGCCTGGAGGCGGAGGTGGGCACCACCCTGTTCGACCGGCGCGGACGCAACCTCGTGCTCAACCACCGCGGTGAACTTCTCGCCGACACCGCCCGGAAAACACGCGCCACCTGGGCAGACGGGGTGGAGGCGGTGCGGCGGCTCGTCGACCCTGCGCGCGGTACCGTCCGACTGTGCTTCATGCACTCCCTGGGCACGTGGATGGTCCCTGATCTGCTGCGGACCTGGCGGGCCGCCCACCCGACCGTGGAGTTCGAACTGGTGCAGGGGGCGGCGCGGCAACTGGTCGACCGGGTCGTCGACGGCCGTTCAGACCTGGCCTTCGTGGGGCCGGAACCTGTCGCACAGATCCGTGCCGGGCAGGTCCACTGGTGTGAGCTGGCCCAGCAGCGCCTCGGCCTGGCGGTCCCGGAAGGTCACCGGCTGGCCACCGGTCCGGACGGTTCCCCACGCACCTCGGTGGACCTGCGCGAGGCGCGCGAGGAGCCTTTCGTCGCCATGCTGGAAGGTTTCGGCACGAGGATGATCCTGGACCAGCTCAGTGAGGACGCCGGATTCCGGCCCCGCCTGGTCTTCGAGTCCATGGAGCTGACCACGGTCGCCGGACTGGTCACGGCGGGGCTCGGTGTGGCGATGCTGCCGCTGGACGACCCCAACCTGCGCCTGCCCGGGATGCAGGTCATACCGCTGAGGACCCGCCGGCGACGGGAACTGGGGGTGGTGTGGTCGGCGTCCGGGACGCAGGCACCTCCGGTGGCGGCGTTCCGGGACTTCGTCGTCAGCGACGGGAGGTCAGCCGTGACGCCACGACACGCCACCCGATCAGCAGAACCACCAGCATGACCGCGGCGACGATCATGAAGGACCAGTGCGGGACCTCACCGTGCCGCAACCCCCAGAACACCATGCCCGTGACCCACGTGACCGCACAGATCAGCAGTCCGCTGCCCGGGGCGGAACGCAGACGGTCGGCGGCGATGAGACCCCAGACCAGTACTGTGCCGATGAGGAAAGGCCAGGTGGTGTCCAGCCATCCGAGGAATGACAGGGGGAGATCCTCGGAATTGTGCGCGATCCGCGCCAGAAGGGCGAAGATGAGCACCGCGACGACGTCGGCGATGACGGCGTTCCGGA
The DNA here is from genome assembly GCF_900626215.1 of Corynebacterium neomassiliense. Taxonomy (NCBI): domain Bacteria; kingdom Bacillati; phylum Actinomycetota; class Actinomycetes; order Mycobacteriales; family Corynebacteriaceae; genus Corynebacterium; species Corynebacterium neomassiliense. The sequence goes on from NZ_LR131106.1 coordinate 2,346,343, forward strand.
TGCCGAGGCCCGCTGTCGCGGAGGTGGGTCCGGTCGGCTCCGGGGCGGGGGGACGCCCGTGGTGGGCTGACGGCAGTGCGTCGCCGTGGCCGGTGGTGTCGGAGGTGTCTCTGTTGGACATGGGGCCAGTCTAGTTCGGGTCGGGTTCGGCGGGGTCAGCGGCGTCCCCGGCGGGGGAGGCGTCCCCGCCGGGGCGGGGGGGCGGGCGGTCCCCGCCGTCCCGTGCACCGGCGGGGGGCCCGCTCTTTTTTACAACTCCCCGCCCCCCCGACGGGGCCCCCTCTCCGTTGGCGTCCTTTTCTTGGAAAAAAAAAAAAAAGACAGGAGTACGCGACCCTCGTGGTCTGACTTATGATGAGGCTT
>NZ_LR131106.1:2346716-2373462 GCF_900626215.1 Corynebacterium neomassiliense
CCTCTCATCTGCGCTTGCGCAGTATGTGCGCCCTCTCCTACCTTTTTTTTTTATAACGCACCCGACACCCGCAGGATCCTCCGCTTTCCTGTTGATCGGCGGCGTCAGATGTGTATAAGGGACGGGTGGGACGGGGGGCCGGTCTGGTGCGGGTGGGGTTCGGGGGGGTCGGCGGCGCCCCCGGCGGGGGAGGCGCCCCCGCCGGTGCGGGGGGACGGTCGATCCCCGCCGTCCCGTGCACCGGCACCGTGCGGGTGGCCGTGGGCGCCGTGGGTACCGTGCACGGCAACCCCCGTGGCGATCTGCCGGAAGGTCGGCGGACGGTCGGGGTCCACCGTGTCGCGGACGAAGGTCCACAGGAAGACCAGCCAGCCGATGATCGCCAGTCCGATGAAGCTGATCATCCGGAAGACGATGACCGCGGCGATGGCTTTGGCCGAGGCCATCTCCGCGACGCCGACGAGCATGCCGACGAGCGTGGCGTCCACCGGTCCGAGACCACCCGGGGTGATCTGCGCCTGCCCCACGAGTTTGGCGGTGATGAACGCGAGGACGACGCCGGAGACCGGGGGTGTGGCGCCGACGGCGTGGACGGCGAAGAGTAGGCAGAAGATCTCCGCGATCCAGTTCAGCATCGACAGGGACACCGCCCAGAGAAGCTTTCCCGGTGAGAGCCGGACGGCGCTGAGCTGGTCGGCGAACCCGGAAAGCCTGTCGTTCCACCGGTCTTCGGGGGCGCGGCGTCGGCGGTTGTACCACCGCAGTACCCGCAGCAGACCGGCCCCCCCGGTGTCCGGGGGTTTCGCGGTCCAGTTCATCCCCCACGCCAGCAGACACAGGGCCAGGATGGTCAGACCCATCGAGTAAGGGTGGACCTCCGCACTGAGCAGGAACATCGCCCCGAACCCGAGGACAGCCATCCCCGCCCCGGACAACGCCCCCGACAGGACCATGTACCAGCTGGCGACGACGGGGGCCGCACCCCACTTCAACTGCTCCCGGAAGATCATGGCCGCGGATATCGCAGGGCCTCCGGGGAAGGTCGACGACCACGCGTTCGCCGCCAGGCCGAGGGCGTTGGCCGTGGAACGTTTCACCTGCACGCCGGCGGACCGGATGAGAACGACCATGACCTCGGCCTGTGCGACCATGGCCAGCATCATCGCCACCGACGCCGCGACGACGTACCAGTTGTTCGCCTGTTTGATCGCCTGCCATCCCTCGGAGAACAGGTGGTAGTGACCGCGTGCGGCGAAGGCGACGATCACGAGTATCAGCAGGGTCAGCAGGGCGCGGACCCTGGGGTCGCGCATGAAGACCTTGATGCGTCGGCGCCGACTGTAGGGCACAGGCGTCCCGTGGTCCGGTCGCATGTTCGGTCGCTTGTCCGGTCGCTTGTCCGGCGGTCCCGCGGGAACTGGGGAATTGTGGTCCACTGATCAGGTCCGCTCGCCGTGCCCGTGGTCCCGGCTGTGGTTGCTGTCCCGGCCTGTGTCCCGGCCTGAGTCCCTGCCGTCACCGGCAGCGGCGTTGTCCCTCGCGGCGACCCGGGCCATCAGCTCGGCGAAGGGGATCGGCCGGTCACTGTCGCCGGGCACGTCACTGTCGCCGGCTCGGTCAGACAGTCCGGAACCGGCTGGGGAGGACGCCACCCCCTCCAGCCTCTCGTTGTGCCCGATCTTCTGCGACAACCGGGTCACCCACCGCGGCGCCCACCAGCAGTCCTCGCGCAGCAGGGCCATCAGTGCAGGCACGAGGAACATGCGTATGACCGTGGCGTCGATGAGCAGTGCGGCGATCATGCCGAAGGCGATGTACTTCATCATCACGATCGAGGAGAACCCGAAGGCGCCGCACACGACGATCATGATCGCCGCAGCCGCGGTGATGATCCCCCCGGTCGTCGCCGTGCCGAAACGTATGGCTTCCCTGGTCGTGGCACCGTGGGCGCGTGCCTCGACCATGCGGGAGACGAGGAAGACCTCGTAGTCCGTCGACAGTCCGTAGATGATCGCCACGATCAGCACCAGGACAGGGCTCATCAACGGTCCGGGTGAGAAGTTGAACAGGTCTGCTCCGACCCCGTCGACGAACAGCAGGGTGAGGATCCCGAGTGTGGCACCGGTGCCGAGGAGGTTCATGATCACCGCCTTCGCCGGCAGGATCACCGAGCCGAAGACGAGGGACAGGAGAATGAACGTGGCGACGATGATGTACAGGAGCATCCACGGCAGTTTCGAGAACAGGGCGTCGATGGACTCCACCTCCATCGCCGGGGTACCGGCGACGAGCACGGTCGCCCCGTCGACGTCGATGTCGCGCAGTGCCTTGACGATCCGGTCGTTGTCGTCCCTGTCGGCGATGCCGGCGGACAGGACGGTGACCCCGTCCTCGGTGGGCTGCGAGACCTGGAACGGGGCAGTGAGGCCTTCGACGGAGTTGGCCTGCCGGTAGACTTCGCCGACCGCGGTACTGCCGCCGTCATCCTGTTTGACCAGAAGTTTCACCGGGTCAGTGCGCAGGGTCGGGAATGCTGTGTCGAAGTCGGCCTGTGCGGTACGGGTCGGGTCGTCCGGGGGGAGGAAGGTCTCGTTGATGCCGCCGAACTTCACTCCCGCCAACGGCAGGGTCAGGGCCAGGAGAACGCCGACGAGGCCCACCGTGAGGATCTTGGCGTGCTTCATGGCGAACTCGGGTATCCGCCCCCACCAGGAGTGCAGGGTCTGGTCGCGGGTCCTGCCCCGGTGGAACAGGGTCAGCCGGTCGATGTTTCGTCCCAGCAGGGAGAACACGCTGGGGAGGACGACCACGCTCAGCAGTGCGGCCAGTCCGACCGCGGAGATGGCACCGTAGGCCACGGACTTCAGGAACGCCTGCGGGAACAGCAGGAGACTCGACAGTGCCACCGCCACCATCAGTGCCGAGAAGACGACCGTCTTACCTGCGGACGCCGTGGTGTTGCGCACCGCGGCCGGGATGTCGCGTCCTTCCGCAAGTTCCTCACGGAACCGGGAGACCATGAACAGGCCGTAGTCGATCGCCAGTCCCAGTCCCAGCAGGGTCACGACCGACTGGGCGAAGGTGTTGACCATGGTGATCTCGGCGATCAGGGAGAGAATCCCCATGGAACCGAGGATCGACAGGACGCCGACGAGCAGCGGCATGAACGCTGCGACCACCGATCCGAAGACCAGGATGAGCAGCAGTGCCACCGCCGGCAGGCCGATGACCTCCGCCCGGGCGATGTCGTCGCTCATGCCGGTGTCCAGTGCCCCGGAGACGGCGGTGGCTCCCGCGATCTCTACCGTGGCCCCGGGGACGGTGATGCTGTGGAGCTGGTCCTCGATGACCCGGTAGTTTGCCAGCACTTCGTCGGCGACGCCCTGGAGACTGACGGAGGCGAACGCCGATGACCCGTCCTCGGTGATCATCTGCGACTGGCGGGTGTCCCAGTAGCTGTGGATCCTGCTGATCTGGTCGGGGTGGGTCGCGGCGATGGCGTTGAGCTGCTGCGACATTTCGGTGTGCACGGCGTCCGAGGTGAGGTCGGTCCCGGGGGAGTCCCGGGTGACGAGCACGATGACGTCGCCGGAGGCGTCCCTCCCGAAGACGTCCTGTTCGATCTGTGCGGCCCTGGTCGATTCACTGGAGGGGTCGTCCCATCCCTCGGAGCTCATGCGGTCGCCGAGTCTGGTTCCCACGAGCAGGTAGAGTAGTGCGATCAGTGCGATGACGACGACCGGGATCACCCGCCGGAATCGGTAGGCGATGTCTCCCCATCTGGTGAACAACGCAGGATCCTTTCGTCAGGTCGGGTGGGTGGCGCCGGGTGGGTGGCGCCGGCTGGGTGGTGCCGGTCAGCCAGGTCGGTTCATTCGGTCAGTTCGGGTCAGGCTGCCGGGCCAGACAGGTGACCTGCGTGACTGTCACCACCCTCACTTCCTGCGCCACAGGTACTCGCGGATGACGTGGGCCCGGTCCAGCCCCTTGCCCTCGAACTTCGTGATCACCTTGCGGTCGGTCAGGACCGGGACGGTCTCGTCCCGGTCCTCCGGCCAACCGAGGTACTCGAGGTCGTCTTCGACGTCGACCAGGTCGTCGATCCATTCGGCGTAGTCCGCGTGGTCGGTGGCGACGTGCAGGATCCCTCCCGGCCTGAGGCGGGAGGCGATGAGGTGCAGGGTGCCGGACTGGATGATCCGTCGTTTGTGGTGGCGTGCCTTGGGCCAGGGGTCGGGGAAGAAGATACGCACACCGTCGAGGGTTCCCGGGGCGAACATGCGGGTCAGGACCTCGACACCGTCACCTTTGACCATGCGGACGTTGGTGATTCCGCCACGGACGACAGCCCCCAGCAGTTTCGCGAGTCCGGGCCGGTAGATCTCCACGGCCACGATGTTGCGGTCGGACTCCGAGGGGGCCATGGCCGCGGTGGAGGTTCCTGTGCCCGAGCCGATCTCCACGATGGTCCCGTGACCGGTCCTGCCGAACCAGGCGTCCAGGTCGATGACCTGGTTGTCGGCGGTGTCCGGGTCGTCCCCGAGTTCCCGTCCCAGGGTGGGCCAGTACTTCTGCCAGGTGGCTTCCTGGTTGTCGGTGAGGGTTCCGCGGCGGAAACTGAAGCTGCCCAGTCGCGGATAGTCGCGACCGTCGTTAAACTCGGTCTGCAACGGTCGCCCGCGGTGGGACCGGTGAGGGGAATCAGGGGATTCCGGGGAAGTATCGGTAGTAGACATCCATGCCATTGTGGCAGAACAGGCGCGCCGGTGAAACAGCGCCGGCGCGGTGACAGTCAAGGGGGGACAGCACAGTGAGTGCAGTGCAGGCGAGGGAAGCGGGAACTCCCGGGGGTGTTCAGACCGGTGCCGGTGGACGTGCCGGGGCGGCGGACAGGCGTCGTGGGGGGACGGGCCGGACGGTGGTCTCGGTGATCGGGCCGGACCGTGCGCAGGCTGAGACGGTGGCGGAGGAGCTGCGACGACGGGTGCCGCACCGACAGTTCGTGGTCGGTGCGGGCCCGGACATCGCTGACGGGGTGGTTGCGGTGACCGGTGGGGACGGAGGGACCGGTGCGGAGCGGGACGCCGCGGTGGTGCGGGCGGTCAGGGACGCCACCGGTGGATGTGTCCTGTACACGGGCAGTTCCCTGCCGTGCTGCGACGGTCCGGGGGTGACGGTGGTGCGGTGGGGTCGGTCCCGGCCCGGGCAGGTGGACGGACCCGACGGACCCGGCGGACCCGCCCGACCCGGCCGGGACGGTGTCTCGGATCCTGTGGCGCTCGATGAACTGGCGGAGACCGTCAGTTCCCTGTGGGTCGATGTCCCCCGCTGGCTCCGTGACGCGCGCCGGGCTGACGTGGACCGGGAGGAGCGGGTGAAGGTGGCGGTGAGACTGTCCGCGGAGAGGATCATCTCAGACCTGCTCGACCCCTCGTCCGGGGGTCCCGATCCGGCCGACCCGGTCGGCGCGGACGCGCTCGGAGAGCTCTTCCTGGCACGGTTGCGCTGCACCGTCCTGGAACAGGGGGTGGAGTGGCCCCGGGTGCGCGGGGGCGAGAGTGTGTCCTCCGGCGCAGGCGGTGACGGTGTCGGCGAGGGACCCGGTGACGTCGGTGACGGTGGTTCCCGTGACCCGTACGGCGGAGAGGAACCTGGCGGGGACCACAACCGGATGCTTCTGGTGCTGGTGGCGTCCGCGGGCGCGGGGGGGGGCCCGTCTCTTATACACCACTGGCGCTGCCGGCGGGGAGGGGATGGCGGATCGNGTTAGGGTGGGAGGGTCAGTGTCGGGTAGTCCCGACACAGTGCGCGACAACTCTCGATTTCACCACCCTTGTCAGGAGAATTCATGACCATCCCCGGGCTCGTCGGACAGGCACCCACCACCAACGAGGAACTGCTGCAGTGGATCACCGACTCGGTGGCGCTCTTCCAACCTGACCGGGTGGTGTTCGTGGACGGCTCCGAGGAGGAGCGGGACCGGCTTTCTCAGGAGCTGGTGGACGCGGGCACGCTCGTCAAGCTGAACGAGGAGAAGCGGCCGAACAGTTTCCTCGCGCGGTCCAACCCTGCCGATGTGGCCAGGGTCGAGTCCCGCACCTTCATCTGCTCGGAGGACGAGGAAGGCGCGGGCCCCACGAACAACTGGGCCCCGCCGGAGGCGATGAAGGCGGAGATGCGGGAGCACTTCTCCGGTGCGATGAAGGGCCGCACCATGTACGTCGTGCCGTTCTGCATGGGCCCCATCGACGATCCGGAGCCGAAGCTCGGCGTGCAGCTGACGGACTCCGCCTACGTTGTCCTGTCGATGGGCATCATGACCAGGATGGGTCAGGCCGCGCTCGACAAGATCGGCCCTGACGGGGACTTCGTCCACTGCCTGCACTCCGTCGGCGCCCCGCTGGAGCCGGGCGAGGAGGACGTCCCCTGGCCGTGCAACGACACCAAGTACATCACCCAGTTCCCGGAGACCAAGGAGATCTGGTCCTACGGTTCGGGCTACGGCGGAAACGCCATCCTCGCCAAGAAGTGCTACGCGCTGCGTATCGCCTCGGTCATGGCCAGGGAAGAGGGCTGGCTGGCAGAGCACATGCTCATCCTCAAGCTGATCAGCCCGGAGGGTAAGGCGTACCACATCCTCGGTGCGTTCCCCTCCGCCTGCGGCAAGACCAACCTCGCGATGATCACCCCCACCATCCCCGGGTGGAAGGCGGAGGTCGTCGGTGACGACATCGCCTGGATGAAGTTCGGGGAGGACGGTCACCTCTACGCCGTGAACCCGGAGAACGGTTTCTTCGGTGTCGCGCCGGGAACCAGCAGGCAGTCCAACCCCATCGCCATGGAGACCATGGACGCCGGCAACACCCTGTTCACCAATGTGGCGCTCACCGACGACGGTGACGTCTGGTGGGAGGGGATGGGTGACGCCCCGTCCCACCTCATCGACTGGAAGGGTGAGGACTGGACCCCGGAGTCCTCCGAGAAGGCCGCGCACCCGAACTCCCGGTACTGCGTGCCGATCGCGCAGTGCCCGACCGCCGCCCCCGAGTTCAACGACTGGAAGGGTGTCAAGGTTGACGCCATTCTCTTCGGAGGACGTCGTGCCGACACGGTTCCGCTGGTCACCGAGACCTACGACTGGGACCACGCCACGATGGTCGGTGCCCTGCTCGCGTCCGGGCAGACTGCCGCCGCCGCCGAGGCCACGGTCGGTTCCCTGCGCCACGATCCGATGGCGATGCTGCCCTTCATCGGCTACAACGCCGGCGAGTACCTGCAGCACTGGATCGACATGGGCAAGCGTGGCGGGGACAAGATGCCGGCCGTGTTCCTGGTCAACTGGTTCCGTCGTGGTGAGGACGGCCGGTTCCTGTGGCCGGGATTCGGCGAGAACTCCCGCGTGCTGAAGTGGATCGTCGACCGCATCGAGGGTCGTGTCGGTGCCGAGGAGACCGTCGTGGGCCACACCGCCCGCTACGAGGACCTGTACCTCGACGGTGTCACCGAGCCGGAGGAGGATATCCGTGAGGCCCTCACCGCTCCTCCCGCACAGTGGTCCAACGACATCGAGGACAACGACGAGTACCTCACCTTCCTCGGCCCCAAGGTTCCGCAGGAGATCCACGAGCAGTTCGCGTTGCTGAAGATGCGCGTCACTGCCGCGGTCGCCGACGAGAAGGCCGGCGTCTAAGCTCCGGAGCCTACAGTGGCGCAGGTGGAGCATCCGCACGAATCCTGCAGCCCTGACCCGGTCCGCGATCTCGTCGTCACCGGACTGGTCGACCCGGTCGCGCATGATACTGTGGCGCGCACCGGGTCTCCCCGTACCGCCGCGGGGCGGCCGTCGCGCACGGTCTCGCCGGTCATCGACGTCACCCCGTTCACCCTGCCCACCGAGGTCATCGCCCGGTCGGAGCAGGTCCCGGTCGTGGTCCTCCTCGGTTCGCCGGTGGACCCCGGCATGTCCGCCCTGCGCCGCAGTCTGGTGGGCAGGGTTTCCCCGGCACGTCTGCGCTGGATTCTCGCCACAGTGGACGCCGACCGTTTTCCTCGTGTCGTGGCGTCCTTCCGTCCCCGGTCCCTGCCCACGGTCACTGTTGTCGCAGGGGGCACAGGGGTGGCCTCCTGGACTCCGGAGGACGCCCTGGGCGACCGTGGCGTGGACTGCCCGGACTGGGTGGAGGCCACCGTCTCCACGGTGGCGACGCGACTGTCCGGGCTTCCGGAGGACACCGTGGTCGGGTCCCCGTCGCAGGCCGGGGACGGTGCCGGTGGTGCTGACACGGGCCATGAACCGGACCCACGACTGCGCCGGGCCGCCGATCTGGTCGGTGAGGGGAGGCCGGAGGCGGCGGTCGACCTCTACGACCGGATGCTGGAGGACCGGCCCGGACCGGATGAGAGACGGACCCTGCGTCGGGCGCGGGCGGCGGTGGGTGTGCTGGTCAGGACGAAGAACCTTGACCGTGCCGCTGTGTTCACCGCGCTGGCGGTGGCAGAGCAGGAGCTGCGCCAGGGCCCGGGGCAGGGGAGCCGGAGGGCGGATCACGGTGACCTGTCCACGCTGCTGCGTGCAGCCGATGTGCTCGTCCTCGCCGACAGACCCGATGATGCGGTCGATCTACTTTCGGCGTCACTGACCGGGGAACTGTCTGGGGCAGAGGCGGGCACAGGGGCAGGTTCAACTTCGGGGCGGTCGGCAGGGTGGTCGGCGGTGGAGCTCGGGCAGCTCAGGAGCCGTCTCCTTGACCTCGTCCTGCTCCTGGACGAGGCCGCGCCGGCGACGGTGCGGGCCCGGACGCGGCTGGCCTCGTCCGTTTTCTGAGCCCGGGTCCGTCTCTGTGCCGTCTCTGCGGGGGTGGGGCGGGGTCACCGGGCGAGCCGGTAGTCTCCGGTGTCGGGGACCATGGCGTCCTCCAGTTTCTCCAGTAGCGCGGCACTGTCGAAGCGCACCCCGATGAGCACCACCTCATTGCCGGGGGTGAGCCCGGTGGACTCCCAGCGGGCGGCGGGGCGGATCGACAGGTCGGGTCCGGCCTGATGCCACACCTGGGCGAGTTCGGGGCGGTCGGCGATCCAGCAGTATCCCTTGGAGCGAACCAGACCGGTGGTGGAACGCAGGGTCTCAAGCAGTTTTCCCCGGTCTAGCGGGCGTTTCCCGCGGAAAACCACGGAACTGATGCCGTACTCCTCGGTTTCCGGCGTGTGGGGGTTCTCCAGCTCCTCGGTATAACCCTCGTAGGTGCGTGCAGTGGCTTCGCTGTACAGTCTGGCGCCGAGAATCTGGTCGACGACGCTGGCACCGTGGTTCAGGCCCTCGACCATGATGTCCACTGCCGCCCGGGGGTTCATCCGGCGTACCAGTGTCATGGTCGCTGCGAGCCGGTCTGCGGAGACCAGGTCGGCCTTGGTGACGTAGATGCGGTCGGCGAACTCGACCTGGTCGACGAGGAGATCGGCGACGGTGCGTTCGTCGTCGGGGGTCGCACCCCGGTCCGCATCCGCCAGACGGAGGTGTTCGCCGATCTGGTTGAGGAACTGCACGGCGTCAACCAGTGTGACCATCGTGTCGATGGGGGCGACGTCGGCCAACCGGGTGCCGTCCTCCCACTGCCATCCGAAGGTCGCGGCGACCGGCATCGGTTCGGAGATGCCGGTGGACTCGATGAGGATGTGGTCGTAGCGTCCGCTGAGGGCCAGTCCGCCGACCGATTCCACGAGGTCCTCGCGCAGGGTGCAGCATATGCAGCCGTCGGTGAGTTCGACGAAACGGTCCTCGCCACGGGTGAGGTGGCCTTCCCCGGCGATGAGGGCGGCGTCGATGTTGATTTCGGAGAAGTCGTTGACGATGACCGCGATGCGGCGTCCGCCACGGTCGGCGAGGACGGCGTTGAGCAGGGTGGTCTTTCCTGATCCGAGGAAGCCGGACAGGACGGTGACGGGGGTGGGGCGGTGGTTCATGCCGGGACTCTTCCGTGGTCGAGGGTGATGACCCGGTCTGCTCCGGCAGCCTGGACGGGGTCGTGGGTGGCGATGATGACGGTGGTTCCGGCGTCCTTCTCCTCGGCGACGGCGCGGGTGACGAGTTCGGCGGTGGCGGCGTCCACGGCGGAGAGGGGTTCGTCGAGCAGGAGCAGCGGGGCCTGTTGGGCGAGGCCCTGGGCGATGAGGGTGCGTTGCCGCTGGCCTCCGGACAGGTCGGCGAGGGTGCGGCCGGCGAACCCGGTCACGCCGGTGCGTTCCATCGCCAGGTCGACGAGGTGACGGTCGTGGCGGGTGGGGGGGGGCAGCAGGCCCCGGTCGCGCCATCTGCCCCTGGCGACGGTGTCGCGGACGGTCACGGGGAAGAGTTCGGGGGCTGCGCTGTGCTGGGGGACGAGGGCAACTGCGTCGGGCAGTCCGGTGATGTGACCGTGGGAGGGGTGCAGTGTTCCGGCGAGGACGCCGAGGAGGGTGGATTTTCCGGAGCCGTTGGCGCCGACGAGTGCGGTGACTGATCCGGCGGGGAAGTCGACGGTGACATGGTCGAGGGAGGGGGTGGTGCGGCGGTCGCCGGCGTAGCTGTGGGTGATGCCGGTGAGGCGGAGTGGTTCGCGCATCACCTAACGGTAATGATAATCATTACGTTATGGCAACTCTTGTCGACCCTTTCCAGATCTCCTTCGTGTTCCGTGCGCTGCTCGCCGGCGGCCTCACCGCGGTGCTGTGCGCCTGCATCGGTACCTGGGTGGTGTTGCGCGGTCTGGCGTTCTTCGGCGACGCGATGAGTCACGGCATGCTGCCCGGGGTGGCTGTGGCGTCCGTCCTCGGGACGAACCTCATGCTCGGCGCCGCGGTCAGTGCCGTGGTCATGTCCTTCGGTGTTGTCGTGGTGAGTGGGGCGTCCCGTCTGTCCCGGGATGTCAGTATCGGCCTGCAGTTCATCGTGATGCTGTCGCTGGGTGTGGTGATCGTCTCCCACTCCGGCTCCTTCGCTGTGGACCTCACCGCGTTCCTCTTCGGCGACGTGCTCGGGGTGACTTCGGGAGATGTGCTGGTGATCGCGGTCGCCGCGGCGATCGGCGTGGGCGTCTGCCTGGTGATGCACCGGCCGTTCACGGCGTTGACCTTCGACCCGCGTACGGCGCACACGCTGGGGATGCGGCCGAGGTTCGCGCACGCCGCGATGCTCGTGCTCGTTGCGCTGGCGACGGTGGCTTCCTTTCAGGTGGTCGGCACGCTGCTGGTGTTTGGTCTGCTCATCGGTCCACCGGCGACGGCGGTGCTGCTGGTTCGGGGGATCGGCCGGGTGATGGCCGCGGCGGCGGTGATCGGGGTGGTGCAGGTGTACGTGGGCCTGCTCGTCAGCTGGTACGCGGAGACGGCGGCGGGGGCGACCGTGACCCTGCTCGGCGGGTTGACTTTCCTGGTCGTGTTGGCAGCACGGTCGGCAGTGTGTAAGGTTCACCCGCGTATCAGTAATGACAATCGTTGTCAGTAAGGGGAGACATGAGACGACAGTACGCAGTAGCTCTGACCTGTGCGTCGATTCTGACGCTGAGCCTGGCGGCCTGCGGCACGGACGACGCCGGCGACGCCGGCACGTCCGCTGACGCCGGCGGAAGCGCCACCGCGTCCGCCACCCCGCACGGGTACGTCGAGGGTGCCGAGGAGGCGAAGGAGCCGCAACTGCGGCTGGCCGTCTCCCGCGACGACAACCTCACCCTCGTCGACCTGCTCACCGGAGAGACGGTCACCGAACTGGACGCCCCGGCGCTCCACGGCGCCGACAAACGCTACCTGTTCACCACCGACGATGACGGCACCACCGTCATCGACAGTGGGGTGTGGACCGTCGACCACGGCGACCACTTCCACTACTACCGTTCCGACCCCGCCGCCGTGGGGACCGTGTCCGGGGAGAAGCCCGGTCACGCCGTGTCCGCCGATTCCCGGGTCAGCCTCTTCTTCGACGGTGACGGTGCCGTGAAGACCTACGACCGCTCCGCGCTGGAGAACGCCGCGAAGAGCGGGGCAGGGACCATGCCGGACGCCGCCACGGAGTTCGAGGTCGGTGCCCACCACGGTGTGGCCGTGCCCTTCGAGGACCACGTGGTCAGCACCCTCGCCCCCGACGACGCCGATGAACTCCCGGACACCCTCGGGGCCTTCGACGAGTCCGGGGAGAGGACGGAGCTCACCGGCGAGACCTCCTGCCCGGACATCCACGGTGCCGTGGGGATCCGGGACACCGCCCTCTTCGCCTGCGCGGACGGCGTCCTCGCGGTCACCGCCGGGGACGACGGCGCACTCACCGGTGAACTCGTCGCCTACCCGGGGGAGGCGGACGGCCGGGCCTGGTCACTGACCGCCGGACGCTCCCTCGCCGCCGCCGCGTTCGAGAACGGTGGTCTGGGCCTGCTCGACCCGGCGAAGGGCACCTGGACCGCCACCGCCACGGATGCTCCGGTGACCTCGGTTGCGGTGTCCCCGGACAACAAGGTGGTCTTCGCCCTCGACGAGGAAGGCACCGGATACGCCGTCGATCCGGCGACCGGCCAGGTCACCACGCAGAAGAAACTCGTCGGACCCGGTTCCACCGGGGATGACAGCGAGGAGGGGGCCCCGGCCCCGTCGCTCGCCTTGAGCTCCGAGCGTGGTTACGTCTCCGACCCGGGGGCCGGGAAGGTCACCGAGTTCGATATCCGGGACGGGCTGCGGGAGACCCGCTCCTTCGACCTCGGGGGCCACCCGTCCGCGATCGCCGTGGTCGGAGGCAAGTGATGCGACGCCTTCTTGCCGCGGTGGTCGTCGCGGCGTCCGCCACAGTCGGCCTGTCGGCCTGCGGTGGGGACAGCGACCGTCCGGACATCGTGGTCACCACCAACATCCTCGGCGACGTGGTCACCCGTCTCGTCGGCGACACCGCCGACGTGAGTGTGCTCATGAAGCCGAACGCCGACCCCCACTCCTTCGGCATCTCCGCGAAGGAGGCCGGGGACGTGGAGCAGGCGGACCTCGTCGTCGCCAACGGCCTCGGGCTGGAGGAGGGGCTGGAATCGGTCCTCGACAGTGCCCGTGAACGGGGCGTGGACGTGCTCAGTGTGGGTGAGGAGATCGATCCGCTCGACTACACGACCACCGAGTCGGAGACGAAGGACCCCCACTTCTGGACTGACCCGGCACGGATGATCACCGCCACGGAAATCATCGAGGACCGGTTGACCGATGACCTCGACGACGATGACGCCGCGAAGATCCGTGACGCTGCCGCGGACTACCGCAGCCAACTCGAGGACCTCGACCGGGAGGTCGCCGAGAAGCTCGGGTCCGTTCCCGTTGACCGGCGGAAGCTGGTGACCAACCACCACGTCTTCGGCTACCTCGCCGACCGGTTCAATTACGAGGTGATCGGCGCCATCATCCCCGGCGGCACCACGCTGGCCGCTCCATCGGCGGCGGACCTGCGGGACCTGTCACAGGTCATCCGGGACAGCGGCGTGCCGGCGATCTTCGCGGACTCCTCGCAGCCCCAACGGCTCGCCGACGTCCTGGCCAGCGAGGCTGGGGTGAACGTCGAGGTTGTCCCGTTGTTCTCGGAGTCCCTCACCGACCCTGACGGTGAAGCCGGGAACTACATCGACATGCAACGTACCAACGCCGAGCGCATCTCCGGTGCGCTCACGCCGCGGTAGACATTTCCACTGACTTTTCTCAAGGAGAGAATCCCCATGAACCGTTCCACCCGTACCCGCCGCCGCTACATCGCGGCCGTGCCCGCGGCGCTCACCGCAGCGGCCCTCCTGCTCGCCGGCTGCGGCGATGACAGTGACAGCGGTGACAGCACCGCCGCCGCCGGCTCCTCCGCCACGGCGTCCGGCACCGAGGAGCACGATCACGACCACGGTGCCGTCGAACCCGAGGCCGTCGACGCCCCCCAACCCCGCCTCGTCACCACCTACGACGGAGGCATCCTCACCCTCGACGCCGGAACCCTCGAGGTGATCTCCGACGAGAAGATCGACGGCTTCAACCGCGTCAACCCGGTCGGGGACGGCCGTCATGTGATGGTCTCCACGTCGGCGGGATTCCAGCTCCTCGACGCGGGCGTGTGGACCGAACCCCACGGCGACCACACCCACTCCTACGCCGCAGACCCGGAGCTCACCGACAAGGTCTACGCGGCCGACAAGCCCGGCCACGTCGTCCGCCACGACGGCAAACTCATCCTGTTCAGCGACGGCGACGGTAGGATCCAGATCTTCGACGCCGAGGACTTCCGCGACGTCACCGGGGGTGAGGGGGCACCGGAGCCGACCGTGAAGGAGGCCAGGGACCCGCACCACGGAGTCGCCATCGAACTGGCCGACGGGACCCTGGTCCACACCGAGGGCACCGAGGAGTACCGCGACACGGTCGTCGCGCTCGACGCCGACGACAGGGAGATCGCGTCCAGCAGCGAGTGCCCCGGCGTCCACGGTGAGGCAGCGGCGAAGGGGGAGGCCGCCGCCTTCGGCTGCGAGGACGGGCTCCTGGTCTACAAGGACGGGAAGTTCACCAAGATCCAGGCGACCGAGGACTACGCCCGCACCGGCAACCAGTCCGGCTCCGACGAGTCCACCATCGTCCTGGGCGACTACAAGACCGACAAGGACGCCGAACTGGAGCGTCCGACGAAGATCACCCTCACCGACACCGTCGCAAACACCACCAAGGTCGTCGACATCGCCACCTCCTACAGCTTCCGTTCCCTGGGCCGGGGCCCGGCCGGTGAGGCCCTGATCCTCGGCACCGACGGCAAGCTGCACGTCATCGACCCGACCACCGGCGAGGAGACCGCCGCCTGGGACGTCGTCGATGAGTGGGAGGAGCCGCTGGAGTGGCAGGAGCCGCGTCCGACCCTCTTCGTGCAGGGTGACCGTGCCTACGTCAGTGAGCCGGCCACGAAGGAGCTGCACGTCGTGGACCTGTCCACCGGGAAGATTCTCCGCAGTGCTGAACTTCCGCAGGTCCCCAACGAGCTCACCGGTGTGACCGGCTAGACGCCCGACCGTGCCTGCTGTCCCTGTTGGTCCCTGTTAGCGCCCGGTCGCGCCTGTCGGTGCCCGGTAGTGCCGAGGCACCGGCTGTGTCCCCGGGCACTCTGACAGGAGAAGCACCGGTCCGGCGTCTACGCTGAACCCATGAACGACAGTCCCGTAACCCGGCACACGATCTTTCAGAACTCCCTCATGTCCGCACTGCTCGACGGCATCTACGACGGTGAAATGACCGTCGGAGAGCTGCTCGGCAAGGGCAACTTCGGCCTCGGCACCTTCGATGCGCTCGACGGGGAGATGGTCATCATCGACGGCATCTGCTACCAGCTGCGCCATGACGGCACCGCCACCCGAGCGGACCTGGAGCAGCGCTCCCCCTACTCGGTGTGCACGAACTTCGTGCCCCGCATCAGTCGGACGGCCCCGCAGAACATTCGGCGCAGTGAGCTCTCCGCCTTCATCGACGAGATGACCCCCTCAGCGAACTACATGTACGCCGTGCGCATCACCGGGACATTCTCGGATGTGACGACCCGTACCGTGGTCAGGCAGAACAAGCCGTACCCTCCGATGACCGAGGCCGTCGGTGATGACGCCGAACAGCATTTCACCGATGTCTCCGGGATCATCGCAGGTTTCCGGACGCCGATCTACGAGAAGAACATCTCCGTCCCCGGCTGCCACGTCCACTTCATCGACGATGACCGTACCTCCGGCGGGCATGTCCTCGACTTCACCCTCGTCGAAGGCAGGATCGAACTCTGCCCCGGCACGGACCTCAATCTCCGTCTACCCCTGACCTCGGCATTCTCGAATGCGAACCTGGATCCGGAGGACCTGGACGCCCAGCTTCACGCCACCGAGGTCAAGGGCGGAGGGACGAGCGCTGCATCCGTCCACGCGGAGCGCGACGCGAGGTGATTACCTCCGCTCCCGGATCTTGTTCCGGACCCTGCCGCTGCCCCGGACCCGACCCCGGACCTGTCGATCATCTGGCGCTACGCCCTGGGCCGCGCCGTCCGGCGCTTCTTCGACGAGGATTTCGTCGACTTCGTCGGAAGCCTCAACTTCCGCTCGTTGCTGGCCCTGTTCCCCGGTTTCATCACCCTGGTCTCGATCCTGGGCCTGGTCGTCGGTCTCGTCACCACGCTGTGGACGGCGTCCGGCTACATTAAGGCGTTCTGCCGGACGATGAACGCGGCGTACGGGGTCCGGGAGAAACGCGGCAGGTTACGGTGGAATGTTCAGATGTACGTGCTGAACGGCCTGTTCCTGCTGTTGTCCGCCATCGGGCTCGTCGGCGCGCTGCTCTCCGGCCCGGTCGCCGTCGCGGTCAGTTGAGCTCATCCACCTCGAGACCGCGGTGGTCACGGTGTGGACCTACATCCGTTGGGTGGTGGTGTTCCTTGTCGTGGTGCTGCTGGTGGGCATACTCTACCGCATCACCCCGAACGTGCGGATGCACCGTACCTGGGGTGGACGCCGCTTCTCCTGGTTCCTGTTCTGGATGCGCTGGTTCACGGTCGGGGCGTCTATCGCGATCGTCGCGACGATGCTCTTCTTCCTCTACGAGGCGAAGGTCGGTTCATTCAACGCGACCTACGGGGCGCTGGCCGGCGTGGTCGTGCTCATGGTGTGGCTCTTCCTCGTCAACGCGTCGCTGGTCTTCGGAGCGCCCATCGACAACGAGGTCGTCCACGCCCGGCGGCTCCGGGCGGTACTGGAGTAGCGTTCAGCGTCCTGGCGGGGCGGTGGGTGTCGAGGAAGGACACCAGGATCTGCGGCTGGGGCACGGTGTAGTGGTCACAGGTGGCCACGATCTCCGGGGCGACGTGCCCAAACCCCTCGTTGCGGTACCAGTCGGATCCCTCGCGGGCGGCGGACAGGGCGTCGAACTGTTCGTCGCTGGTGGTGCCGTCGTCACCGGCGTCGGCGACCGTGGGTGAAAGGCAGGGTCTGCATGGGATCGAGTGCAGGAGCGTGGTCGCCGACTCTTGTCTTCCACCCCCTTGTGTGCCCGGGGAGGAGCGCGTAACCTGCGTGACGAAAACAGACCGCTCTGTGCATTTACGGACCACTTCCGGCCCTCTCAGGAGAGACATGCTCATCACAGGACTCATCGTCGGTGGACTCCTCGGCTTCACGATGCAACGTGGCCGCTTCTGCGTCACCGGCTTCCTCCGTGACATCTTCACCCTCCACAGTTGGCGTGGGTTCACCGCACTGCTCGTGGTCATCGCCGTCCACGCCGTCGGCCTCGCTGCGCTGACCGGTACCGGCGTCATCACCCCGGAGTTCAAGGACTTCGCCCCGCTCGCCGTGGTCGTCGGCGGATTCCTCTTCGGTCTCGGCATTATCCTCGCCGGCGGGTGCGCCTCCGGCACCTGGTACCGCTCCGGTGAGGGCCTCGTCGGCTCGTGGATCGCGCTGTTCATGTACGCGCTGTCTTCCGCGGCGATGAAGGGCGGCGTCCTCGGCGGGATGAACGACTGGCTGAAGGGCTACACCGTCGGCGTCACCACCGTGCCGGAAGCCCTGGGCGTGTCCGCCTGGTGGTTCGTCGTGCCACTGGCGGTGGTCACCGCACTGCTGGTCCGCTACTTCCTGCTCAAGGAGAAGGCGGCTCCGGCGATGGCGACGCTGCCGCCGAGGAAGACCGGTCTGGCCCACCTGCTCGCCGAGAAGCCGTGGCACGTCTTCGGTACCGCGGCGATCGTCGGCACGCTCGGCGTCATCGCGTGGCCGCTGTCGGACGCCACCGGCCGCAATGACGGTCTCGGCATCACCACCCCCTCGTCCAACCTGCTCAAGGGTCTGGTCAACGGTAACGACAAGGGCTACTTCGACTGGGGTGTGCTGCTGGTCCTCGGCATCCTCGTCGGCTCGTTCATCGCGGCGAAGGCCTCCGGCGAGTTCCGGGTGCGCGTGCCGGATGCCCGCCAGGCCGGACGCTCCGTCGTCGGTGGCCTGCTCATGGGTGTCGGTGCGGCGTGGGCCGGTGGCTGCACCGTCGGCAACGGCATGGTTCAGACCTCACTGTTCAGCTTCCAGGGCTGGGTGGCGCTGGTGTTCATCGCCCTGGGCGTGGGTGTGGCGGCGAAGCTGTGGCTGAAGCCGGACCAGCCGGTCAACGCACAGGATGTCGAGCTGGCCACCGGGGGCTCCACTGCAGGCCCCGACGCGCCGGACCCCACCGACTTCACCGGTCTTACTTCTGCGGTGTCCGTGCTGGACCGGCCGCTGGTGAGCGTCGGTGCCTCATCGTCCGCTGGGACGGCAGCGAAGACCGGTCTCACCGTTCTCGGCGACGGTCGCTGGGGCATGGACACTCTCGGCGCGGTGTGCCCCTTCCCGTTGATCGAGGCGAAGAACGCGATCCGGCGGATCGACGTGGGTGACGAACTGGTCATCGACTTCGACTGCACCCAGGCCACGGACGCGATCCCGCGGTGGGCGGCGACCGACGGTCACGAGGTGACGCAGTTCGAGGCCCGCGGGGACGCCGGCTGGGTCATCGCGGTGAAGCGCGGCCACTGACCCGGGTCAGCGGAAGCACGAGTACACAGATCGCCGTCCGTCTGCCCGATGACATGGTCCGTCAGAGGGATGTCGCTGTCGTCCCCGGTGTCTTCACCAGCAGGACCGGCCTTGCCGAGGCCGCTATCGAACGTGAACTCCGGCGTCCGGCCGCGGAGGAGGACTCTCGCGCTCTCCACGCGCAGGGCCCGAAAATGACCTCGATGATCTCGTGACATGGACGGTTGACCACGCTGCGACTGAGGACTGACATGCGGGAGATCCGGCTGGCCCGGCTCGAAAGGACCCGACCGGTCGTGATTCTGACGAGGGACGCGGCGAGGGCCGCCATGACGAAAGTCACCGTCGCGCCGTTTACGTCGACGGGGAAGGGGCTGCACAGCGAAGTCCCCGTCGGTCCAGCCAACGGGCCGGACGACGACTGCGCGGTCGCGCTGGACAATTTGCCGGCTGTTCCTGTCTCTGTGTCATCGTCCAGAAGCACCTGCACGACCTACACGCCTGGAACGCCCTGAACACCGAAAACTAGGAGAAGGCGTTCAGCCGGACGAAGCTTGACGACCTTGAACTCGACGACGCGCACAAGCCGTCCAACTCCCACGTCGCGCTCAACGACATCGACGGCGACATCGTCCGGGAGAACATGCCCTTCGGGTCGGTGGGGGACGCCGAGTTCGGCACCTACTTCATCGGCTACGCCAAGGACCCGTCAGTCACCGAACAGATGCTGCGCAACATGTTCATCGGTGTGCCGGAAGGCAACCACGACCGCATCCTCGACTTCTCCACTGCGGTCACCGGTTCGCTGTACTTCGTGCCCGCGGCGGGGTTCCTCGCCGACCTCGGGGACTGAGCCGCTGAACCGGCGTACCGGGCCGGACGCGTCCTGCCGGTCCTACGCGGCCGCCGACTGCACGACCCGCAGCTGCTGCACCGGCCCGGCGAGCACGGTCGCGACCACACCGCCGACCGCGCAACAGGTTGCGGCCACCGCACACGTCTCCGGGACGCCGACCGAGGTGGCGAGCATGCCGGCGGCGACGGTGAGCACCCCGCAGGATCCGTAGGCGACGGCGGCGTACACCGAGGTCACCGTCGCCTGCGTCCCAGCGGGGAGGGCATGGGTGACGGTCGCCATGCCCAGGCTGTAGGCCGGCCCCTGCCCCAGGCCGAAGACGGCGGCGGCGAGCAGGACGGCGGGAACACTCCCGGTCTCCAGGGCGACACTGATGCCGACCATGCCGCCGACCACAGGCAGTGAGACCTGCCAGGCACGTAACCGCAGGATCCGGCGGGACACCAGCGTCTGGCCCACCCAGGCGGTGGTGAGGAAGACGATGCCCGGCGCCATCGCCCCGAGTGCGGAGAGTCCGGGGGAGGTCTGCCGCAGCCGGGCGGCGACGAGGGAGAGCACGATGCCGGCGGAGGCCCAGGACATCACCCCGAGAAGGTAGCCGGCGGTGCGGTGACGCTGATGGTAGCCGCCGACGACGCGCAGCACCGGGGCACCACCCGCCGCAGTCGGCGTCCCGGCGCCGGTGCGGCGTCGGGTCCGGGTGGAGACCACCAGTCCCACGGCGAGCAGTACGGCCAGACCGCCGTGGCCGAGATAGGTGACGAGGAAGGACGCGGCGTCCGAACCGGTCAATGAGGCGACGGCGCCCACCCCGATATTCGCGGCCAGCGCGCCGACCACCGCCGCTCCCGCGGCGACGGTGCGGGCGGTCTCGCCGAGGCCTGCCAGCGCGACGGACGCCGCCGAGCCGGTCGCCAGACCTGCGGCGACCCCCGCGAGTGCCCGTCCGGTCAGCAGTAACGGGAAGGACGCCGACCCGGCGAGCATCACCAGGTCGGCGAGCAGGCTGACGAGGAGGGCTGTGAGGAGGGTGCGCACGTGGTCGTGGGGGGACCTGTCACGTCGGTGGGGGTCGAGGACCGTGGCGAGCAGCGTGAGGACCAGTGCGGCGAGGTAGACGCTGAACAGGGCGGACTGCAGCAGCGGAGTGAGCGCGAAGCGGTCGGTGTAGTCCGGGACGAGCGGGTTCGGCAGGTTGACCCCGGAGATCGCGAGGCAGAGGGTGAGGGCGGCGAGGGAGCCGGTGACCCGGGAGATCTGGTACTGGTCGGACATGTCGAGGATTCTGCTGTCGGGTGGATAACCGGGCAACCGGAACGACTAAGATTGACCGTTATGACCAGTGACGCGGGGCAGGGAACGCCTGTCATCGACCAGACCGACCACCGGATTCTCGAAGCACTCGACGAACACCCGCGGGCGTCGGTGGCCTATCTCGCGGAGTCACTGCACCTGGCCCGGGGCACGGTGCGGACGAGGCTGACCAGGCTCACCGCGCCGGACGGCCCGTTGGCTCCGGTGACCGCGCGGCTGGTTCCGGCCTCGGTGGGTCGACCGTTGCGGGCGATCGTCACGGCGGAGGCGGACCAGGAGACCTTCGACGGCATGATCGACGACCTCACGCGGATCCCCGAGGTGGTGGAGTGTCTCGGCATCTCCGGACGCAGCGACATGTCCATCGAGGTCGTGGCGGTGGATGCCGATGACCTGTACCGCATCACCCAGGCGATCATGCGGTGCCGCGGGATCCGTCGGACCGAGACCGGCATCGTCATGAGGGAACTGATTCCGCGGCGGATGGGGCAGTTGACCAGCGGGAAGTGATGTCTGTCCGCATCCACCACCGCGCCCACCCGGAGGTGGTCCTTGTCGCGTCGTTAAGATGGTTCCCATGAGTGGAGCAGCAGTAGACGAAGCCGGATCCCGGCCCCGCAAACCCCGGGGTCGCCGTGCGGACGGTGAGCGCTCCCGGCAGAAGATCCTCGACGCCGCCGCCGAGATCGGGGCCGAACGGGGTTACGACGGCACCTCCATCGCCGAGATCTCCCGGCGGTGCGGCCTGCCCGCAAGCTCCATCTACTGGCACTTCAAGGACAAGGACGACCTGATGGCCACGGTCATCGAGGACAGCTTCGAGGCCTGGAACCGGTCCTGGGACATCGACGCCGACGGCAATATCCTGCTGGAACTCGTCGCCATCGCCGAGCAGCTCATCGGGGCGCTGCAGGAGCACCCGCAGTTCCTCCACATCGGTCTGCCGCTGGCCCTCCAGAAGCGGACCGATGACCCGCGTCCGCGCCGGATGTACCTGCAGATGAGGAAGAACCTCACCGCCCGGTTCGAGAAGATCGGCGAGACGCACTTCGCGCACGTCCCGGCGGAACGCCGCACCGCGATCATCACCTATCTTATCGCGGGCGCGGAGGGGCTCATCATCTCCCACGAGCTCGACCGGTCCGAGAGTGCCCCGGGTATCGAGGAACTGCTCCAGATCCACGCGTCGAGTGTCATCCAGACGATCATGCAGGAGGCGGAGAAGTAGCCGCGGGAACAGTAGACGTGGGAACAGCAGGAACAGTGGGCGTCATCGGCGTCGGCGAGATCGCCGAGGCCATGGTGACAGGGCTGCTCAGCGTCGGTTCCGACGGCTCCACCCGGGTCATCCTCTCGCCGCGCGGGGCGGCCCGGGTCGCCGACCTGGACGCCAGGTTCGCCGCAGTGAGCGTCGCAGCGTCCAACGCCGGTGTCGCCGACGCCGCGGACACGGTCATCGTGTCGGTGCGTCCCGACCAGCTCGCCGATGCCCTTGACGGGGTGACGTTCCGCCCCGACCAGCTGGTCATCAGCACGCTGGCCGGGGTCGACCTCGCCACACTGCGCCGCGCGGTCGGCGGGTCCGGCACCGCCGGCCCGGTGATCGTCCGCGCGGTCCCGTTGCCCCCGGTGGCGCGCCGGGCCGGTGTCACACCGGTCATCCCCGCCGAGCCACGGGCCGCGGCCCTGTTCGACCTGCTCGGTGGCCATCTTCCCGTCGCCGACGAGGAACAGATGGCCGCGGTGACCGTACTCACCGGTGCCCAGACCGGGCTGCTGGAGTACGTGCGCGTGCTGTGCCGGTGGGCGGCGGACAACGGGCTGGACGCAGCGTCCGCCGAGATGTTCGTGCGCAACACCGTCGCGGGGCTGGAGCCCGGGCTGCGGGACGCCGCCACGCCGATCGCCGGGCTCATCGACAACTTCGAGACTGCGGGAGGGTTGAACCGGCAGCTGCGCACCGGCTTCTTCGATGACGCCACCACCGGCGCCCTGACCAGGGAACTCGATATCCTGCACGACCGCGTCCGAGGGAACTGAGCGGCGTCCTGCACCGCATCCGGCCCGGCGTCCTGCCGGCCGGTCCAGGCGCCCTCCCTCCCGCTGCGCTGGGGGGCTGAACGACCTACTGCGCGCTGGCGGTGGTGTCGGCGCTGCCGTTGCTGCCGTTGCTGCCGGGCATGCCGCCGCCCGCGCCGCCGCCCATCGGGCCGGTGCCCTCGGTCGCCACACCGGCGGTGACCTCGGTGGAGGTGTCGCCGACGGTGACGGTGTAGGTCTCACCGTTGGTCAGGTCGGAGGAGGAGAAGACCACGTTGGCGAAGTCTTTCTCACTGGTGAAGGACGCGATCTCCGCGCCGGAGGAGTCCTTCACGGTGATCGTGTCACCGGCGGAGCCGTCGATGTCCGCGGCGATCCAGCCCTGTCCGTCGGTGTTCGACGGGGAGACCGCCATGCCGGAGGACCCGATCGCGGTGAGCTCGCCGCCGGTGACGGTGAGGTCACCGTTGACGTCGAGGGCGCCGTTGCCGTCGTTGGTCGGACCGTAGACGGTTACCGTGCCGCCGCTGATGGTGGCGTCGCCGTTGGAGTCCAGGCCGTCACCCTCGGCGTTGATGGTCAGGGTGCCGCCGGTGACGTTGATCTGCTCACCGGAGGACTGGTCACCACCACCCATGCCACCCCCCATGCCGCCGGCTCCGCCACCCGTCTGCCCGCCCTCGGGTATGGACGGTATCTCACCGGAACCGGACGGGGGCATCTGTCCCTCGGACAGGCCCTCCGGCATGGTCGGCATCTCACCCTGGGCCGGCATCTCCATGCCACCCTGCGCCGAACCGTCGGTGGTCGCCGCATCGGTGCTGTCGGTGCTCGCCTCGGAGTCGGACTCGGCGATCGCGGCGATGCCGTCCTCGGTGGTGGTGGACCCGGAGCCGTTGACGCCGTCGTCGCTGGATGTGACGTCGATCAGGCCGTCGGAGACGGTGATGAGACCGGACTCCAGGCCCTCGTTCGACTCGGTGACGGTGACGTCCGCGCCGTCGAAGATCGCGGCGACTTCGGCATGCACGCCGTCATCACCGGTGGCCAGGGTCAGGTCACCCGAGCTCAGTCGGACGCCGCCCTTGGCGTGGATCGCGTCATCGCCGGAGTCGACGTTGACCGTGCCGCCGTCGACGATGACGTAGACGCCACCTTTGATGCCCTTGGTGGAGCTGTCCTCGTTCTTGCCTGCGGCAGCCCCGCCGCCGGCGGAGATGTCCAGGTCGCCACCGGTGATGATGACGTCGGTGGTGGCGTCGATGCCGTCGCCCGCGGTGGTGGTGAGCTTGATCGTGCCACCCGTGATGTTGACGTAGCCCTTGGTGGCGTCCTCGTCCTGGTCGGACTTCAGGGCGTCACCGGCGGAGTTCACGGTGACGGTGCCGCCCTCGATGACCAGGGCGTCCTTACCGCGGAGGCCGTCGTCGGCGGCGGTCACGTTGAGCGTGCCGGACTTCACCACGAGATCGTCGGTGGAGGTGATGCCGTCAGCCCCGTTGCCCTTGATGTTCAGGGTGCCGTCACCGGTGACGGTGAGGTCGGCGTCCACGTAGATCGCGGCGTTCGTGTCGGCGTCCTCGGCGTAGCTGGAGGTGTCGGAGACGGTGGAGGTGCCGGTCAGCGAGATGACCACGTCGTCGGCGCTGACGACATTGATCGCCGGGCCGTCGGTGGAGGAGATGGTGGCGTTGTCGAGGATCAGCACGACCTGCGCGTCATCGGGGGCCTCGACGGTGACGGTCTCGGAGACGTCGCCGCTGATCCGGTACACGCCGGCCTCGGTGATGGTGCCGCCGGTCCAGTCGGTGGCGTCGTCGGCGGACCAGTCGGAGTCGTCCACGGAGGACGCCTCGTTGTTGGCGGACAGGGCGTCGGACGCGGTCGGGACGTTGACCAGGTCGGCATCCCCGTAGACGGAGGTCGAGGCGGAGTCGGTGGTGGAGGTGGTGGTCTCCGCGGAGGCGGAGGAGTCGTCGGAGGTGGAGCAGGCGGCGAGTGCGAGGACGCCGGCAATGGAGGCGGCGGCCAGGCCGCCGAGAAGGTGGTTACGCATGATGTGATCCTTAGGCTGCAGAGATGTGGGAGGACGAGGGGGACGAGGTTTTGGTGGAGGTGGGGTCGGAGTACCCGAAGTAGTCGTGGAGGACGCGGTTCCAGCGGTTGTGGGGCAGCTCCGGGTGGAGCGCGGCCATGCCGGTGCCGAACTTCGAGATCTTCGAGGGGCGGTGCCCGGTGCGCCACAGCATCCGGTCGATGTCCGAGGGGTGGGAGCCGGACTTCGTCTCGACGATGACCATGTCGGGCCGGTCCAGGACGTCGGTGCCGACACCCTGCCAGGTGAGGTTGGTGTCGACCGTGGCCCGCCCGACCCCGCCGGGGAGCAGGAAGGTGGTGCGGTCGTAGGTGCCCCACAGCACCGGATCCAGCGCGTCGGCGTGGATGTCGACACCGGCGGCGCGGGCCTGGCCGAGCAGGTCCTCGGCCCAGACAGCGGCGGCGGGGGAGAGCCGGTCGTCGGCGGCGGCCTCGGCGTCTGCCCCTGCAAGTTCGAACCGGGACTTCACGGTGACGCCGCGGGCCCCTCGGCCTTGAACTCCAGGAAGGACGCCCCGGTGTCGAGGTAGGTCCGGGTGCGCAGCTTGAACTTCCGTCGGCGCGGGCGGGCGGCCATCATGAAGCTGGCCAGGTCAGGGGTGTCGAAGTAGACGGAGCGGTAGCCGTGGGCGGTGCGCCCGTCGATGGTGAGGATGCGGGTGTCCGGGGCCTGACTCTCCAGGCGGGTGAGGACCTCGGTGAGTTTCGCGGACCGCAGGACGTACTTGCGGTCGACCCGGGTGAGCATGGCGGCTTCTGCGTTGAGTTCTTCGAGGCTGACGGGTTTCATCGCTGTGCGCTCCAGACTGCTGTGGGGGTGGTGTGCTCGGAACTGTCGGTACAGATGGTCATCTCGGCGGCCGGGGCCTCCAAGGCGGAGCGGCCGGGACGCAGCCGGTTGCGACCGTTGGCACGGACCGTGGCGGTGACCAGGGTGGTGTCATTGATGAAGTCGATGCTCTGGATGGTCGCATCGAGGACTTCGGCTCCGGTCCGGGCATTGATCTCCCGCGGGAGCTGGGCGGGGTCACTGACCGCGGCATCGAGCCTGATCTCCATGGTGCGCACGCCGTTGGACAGCAGGCGGGAGTCGGCGACGGCCAGGACGGCCATCAGGCTGATGTTGAGGGTGGTGACCTCCGAGGACATGCCGGAGATGAGGCCGAGGGCCAGGGCGGCGAAGTAGTAGGCGACCTCGCGCTGCGAGATCTCGGAGGACCTCAGACGGATGATCGACAGGACACCGAAAAGGCCGAGGCCTAGGCCAGCGCCTACCGAAGCCGAACCGAGGACTTGGCTGACCGCGAGGACACCGACGTTGACGCCGAGAAAGGCTACCGCCAGATCTGAGCGATGGTGGCGTGGGTAGTAGATACCGAAGACAAGGACCGAAACGGCGAGCAGATCGATGAGGATCATGATGGTGGAGGAGGACACGGTGGTTCCCTTTCTGAGATGTTCCGGCGCGGACTCTGGCGGAGGAGTGCCGCTGACGGAAATAAGAATGCGATGTTGACATCCGGAAAACCTGTGAGCGTGAATCTGAGACTGCGCTACGTGTGCCGCACAGCTGTGCGCGGTAGTTCACTTTCCTGTCATCTTTCTGTAACCGTACATTTGCATGGCATCTGACCTGGCATTATGTGGGAAACCTGGGGATTGGCGGGGAGCTTGGAGACGTACCACGAGCGCAGTACGCGACGAATACGACGGCTGCGGTACGGGGTGTCTGCGCCTGGACGATGTGCTCCGATGTCATCTCGTGAAGACTGAATATTGTCCATTTCACGGAAAGCCTTAAGGAGAAGAGATTATGGCTTTTGTGTCCAATTCCCCGGAACCGACCCCCACCCCCCCCCCGTCTCTTTTACACATCTCCGAGCCC
>NZ_LR131106.1:2373473-2793875 GCF_900626215.1 Corynebacterium neomassiliense
ATCGGGTCGTATTTGTTTATGTAGTATGTGCATAAGATTCGGCTAAGGATGTCTTGCGTGTTTTTGTTTTTTTTTTTTTTCAAAGCAGAAGGCGGCATCGGAAGGGGGAGTCCGCCCCGGGGGCTGGGAGATTGTAAAAAGAGACAGGCTTATGAGGGCCGCCTGCTCGACCGCCCCGACGAGGACGTCGTCGACCAGGGCCCCGCCTTCGACATCCGCACCCTCATGACCCGCCGCACCGTCCTCGGTGTCGGCGCCGCAGGGGTCGGAGTCCTGGCCCTGGCGGCCTGCTCCGACGGATCCTCGTCCTCGGCGTCCACCTCGTCCGCGTCCGCTGCGTCCTCGACCGGCGCGTCCACCGCGACCCTGCCCGACGCCGAGATCCCCGACGAGACCGCCGGCCCCTACCCGGCCGACGGCTCCAACGGACCCGACGTGCTCGAGGAGTCCGGCATCGTGCGCAGTGACATCCGCTCGTCCATCGGGGCCGACTCCCCCGTCGACGGCGTCCCGCTGGAGTTCTCCATCACCGTCACCGACATGGCCAATAATGATGCGCCGTTCGAGAACGTGGCCGTCTACGCCTGGCACTGCAACGCCGAGGGCCTCTACTCCATGTACTCCGAGGGCGTCGAGGACGAGACCTGGCTGCGTGGCGTGCAGGTCGCCGACGCCGACGGCACGGTGTCCTTCACCTCGATCGTCCCCGCCTGCTACACCGGCCGGTGGCCGCACATCCACTTCGAGGTCTACCCGGGCGTGGACGACATCACCGATTCCACCAACGCCATCGCCACCTCGCAGATCGCGATCCCGGAGGATGTCTGCAACGCCGTCTTCGCCCTCGACTCTTACGCCGGTTCCGCCGAGAACCTCTCGCAGGTCTCCCTGGAGACCGACAACGTCTTCGGTGACGACGCCGGCGCCAGCCAGCTCGCGACGATGAGCGGTGACGTCGACTCCGGCTACATCGCCTCGCTCACCGCCCGCGTCGACACCACCACCGAACCCACCGGCGGTGCCGCACCGGCCGGTGGCGGCGGTGAGGGTGGCCCCGGCGGTTCCGGTGGCCCGGGTGGCGCCGGTGGTGAGCCGCCGGCCGGCGAGCCCCCGGCCGGATCCCCCGGAGCATCTTCCGACTCGTCCACCGATTCCACGACCACCAACTGACCCCTTCCCCCTGAGCTTTAGGAGCCCATCATGTTCGCCAATCTCACCGGCATGCACGCCGTCGTCATCCTCGCCATCGTCTTCCTCCTCTTCGGTGCGGCGAAGCTGCCCGCCCTGGCCAAGAGCGTCGGCCAGTCCGTCCGCATCCTCAGGAAGGAGGTCAACGAGGACGCCCGGGACGCAGCGCAGGACGCCGTGGCTCTCGCCACCGTTCCCGCCACCACCACCGCTGAGCCGGTTGTCGCCGCCGTGCCGACCGCGCAGCAGGAGCAGCGGATCTCATGACCACCACGACCGCTACGACCAGCGTCGCACCCGGTGGTGCCGGTGACCCGGCGACCCGGGACCTGCCCCGCATGCCCCTGTCGGGGCACCTGAGGGAGGCGAGGAAACGGATCACCCGCTCAGCTCTCGCCTTCGCGGTCGCGGCGGTCGTCGCCTACCTGCTGTCCGACGCCGTGCTCGACGTCCTGCGCGCCCCGGTCACCGACATCGCCGAGACCCGTGACGCGGCCATCAACTACGACAGCATCACCGGCGCCTTCGACCTGAAACTGAAGATCGCCCTCTACGGCGGCATCGTCCTGTCGAGCCCGGTGTGGATCCACCAGCTCGTCGCCTACGTCTCCCCTGCGCTGACCCGCCGGGAGAAGAAGTACACCTACGGCTTCCTCGCCGGCGTCCTCCCGCTGTTCACCGCGGGATGCGCGGTCGGCGTGCTGATCTTCCCCCGGATGGTCGACCTGCTCACCGGCTTCGCCTCCGACGACGACAGCACCCTGCTGCAGGCGTCCTACTATTTCGACTTCGTGCTGAAACTCGTCCTCGCCGCCGGCGTGGCCTTCACGCTCCCGGCCTTCCTCGTGGTGCTCAACGCCATGGGTGTGCTGTCGGCGAAGATCATCGCCCACAGCTGGCGGGGAGCTGTGATCGGCATCATCGTCTTCAGTGCGCTGGTCACCCCGGCCGCGGACCTGATGTCCATGTTCCTCATCGCGGTGCCCATGGTGGTGCTGTACCTCGTCGCACTGGCCGTCGCCTGGCTGCACGACCGGAGGAAGAGAAGGAGTGAGCCGACATGCTAGGCCTGTCACTCGAGAAGCTCATCGTCATCGGCATCGTCGCCGCCGTGGTCATCGGCCCGGAGCGTCTGCCGCAGTACGCCTCGAAGCTCGCCGGATTCGTCCGCAGCTTCCGGGACTTCACCGCCGCGACGAAGGCGAAGGCCGAGTCCGATCTCGGCGTCCCGCTGGACACCGCGGAGTGGAACCGGCAGATCCGGCGGTACGATCCGCGCGTCATCGTCAGGGACGCCCTGAAGGATGACGCCCTGAAGGATGATGCTCCGCAGGACGCTCCGGCGGTCGTCGGAACCGACACCGCGTCCGTGTCTGAGCCGGACACCGCACCTGAACAGGACGTCACACCGGAGCCCGAGCCGGTCATGCGGGAACGCTGGATCGTGGTCGGTGGCACCTCGGGCCACCCGGTCCGCCGTCGCGTCCTCGAACCCGTGGCGGCCACCGTGCAGGCCACTGTGACGGACGCTGTGCCGGACGCCGCACCGGAGGACCCGGAAAGCGACGTATCCGATGACATCCGGCAATAATGGCTTCATGAGCTTCCACCGCCCGCACGAGGAACCCGACGCTCTGCGCCGGATCCCCGCCCGGGCGGCGGATCTCGCCGTCGTGGTACTCATCCTCGTGTCCACCGCACTGCTGGGTCCCCGTCCCTCCGGCGACCCCGGGCCACAGGCCCCGAGACCCGCGCCGGGTGACGGAGTCGGCTTCAGTGACATGACCGGCATCGACGATCCCGACAGGTTCTGGTTCATCGTCCCGGTCACCGCTGTCGCCGCAGCTCTCCTCATCCTGCTGCGCCGCCGCTGGCCGGTGCCGGTGATCGTCGCGACCCTCGTGCTCTACGTCATCACCGTCGTCCTCGAACTCCCGGTGTTCGGCATCGGCATCGCCGCGGTCGTGGCGTCCTACTCCGTGGCGACCCGGCGGTCCCGCACGACGACCCTGGTCGTCGGCGTCCTCGGTGCCTGTGTGGTCGCGGTGCTCAGCCTGCTGTACTCCGGCGAGCTGACCCTGGACCCGCAGGTCTTCCAGATCGCCGCCGGCATCGCCATCGGCTGCGCCCTCGGTGACAGCACCCGGTCACGCCGCGAGTACACCGCGGCGATGACCGAGCGGGCCGAACGTGCCGAACAGACCCGGGAGGCCGAGGCCCGACGCCAGGTCGCCGAGGAGCGGCTGCGCATCGCCCAGGATCTCCATGACACCGTCGCCCACCGCATCTCGGTGATCAGCCTGCACGCCGGGGCGGCGTCCGCGGCACTGGAACGTGACCCCGACAAGGCCCGCGAATCCCTCGGGACGATCCGCACCGCCTCCCGCGAGGTGCTCGGTGAGATCGGCGTCCTGCTGCGCTACCTGCGTACCGAGGACGGGCAGAGCGCCGCCGTGCCGCAGCCTGGCACCGGGGACATCGACGCCCTCATTACCACGGTGCGCGACTCCGGACTGGCGGTCGACTACAGTACCGAGGGCGATCTGGACCGGGTCGACGACATCACCGGCCGGGTGCTCTACCGTGTGGTGCAGGAAGGTCTCACCAACGCCGGAAAGCACGGGTCGGGTCACACCGTCACCCTGACGATCGGCGTCGGGACCGCCGGGGTGACCGTGACGGTCACCAACCCGGTGGCCGCCACCGACCGCAACCAGCCGGACGCACCCCACGGCGGGCTGGGTCTCACCGGACTGCGGGAGCGGGTCTCCGCCGCCGGCGGCACGGTACACACCACGGTGGACGGGACCTCGTTCCGGCTGGACGCCGAACTACCCCTCAGATGGCTCATGGATGAAAGGACACCCCGTGATCTCCGTACTCGTGGTCGATGACCAGGTGCTGATCCGTCAGGCTGTCAGCGACATCCTCTCCTCCCACCCCGACATTGAGGTCGTCGGCACCGCCGGCGACGGTGAGGAGGCGGTGGACCAGGTGGCGTCGCTGCACCCGGACGTGGTGCTCATGGACATCCGGATGCCCGTCCTCGACGGCATCGGTGCGACGGAGAGGATCTGCTCGGACCCTGCGAACACCGGAACCCGCGTCCTCATCCTCACCACCTTCGAGGAGGACGAGTACGTTGTGTCCGCGCTGCGCGCCGGGGCCGGCGGATTCATCGGCAAGGGGGCGGAACCCGAGGACATCATCCGGGCGGTGCAGGCCGTCCACGCCGGGGACTCCCTGCTCTCGCCGGCGGCGACCCGTGGCCTGATCACGAGGTACCTCGACGCGCCGGGCACCGGGACCTCCTCCGGGACGCCGGGTGCGCCCGGTGCGGTGTCAGAGGCCGCGACCCGCGCGCTGGAACGGCTCACCGAGCGGGAGCAGGAGGTCCTGCTGCGGGTGGGGCAGGGCCTGTCGAACCAGGAGATCGCCGAGGAGTTCTTCATCTCCCCGCACACGGCGAAGACGCACGTCAACCGGATCATGTCGAAGATCAACGCCCATGACCGAGCGCAGCTGGTGATCCTCGCCTACGAGAGCGGGCTACTGGTGCCAGGTGACTGACCGTTACTTCAGACCCTCGTCTATGGCAGACGCGGCCCGGGCCATCGCCTCGGCCTTCCTCTTCCGGTCCCGGTACACGAGGTAGACGACGAACCCGACCAGGATCAGCGCACAGACGGCGTAGATGAGGGTGGAGAAGCTGTCGATGGTGTCCGAGACCCGGTGGTAGTTCGCTCCGAGGAGGACGCCCAGCCAGATCAGCACCGCATTCCAGACAGAGGACCCGATGAGGGTGAGGACCGTGAACTTCACCAGGTTCATCCGGTGGACACCCGCGGGGATGGAGATCAGACTGCGGATGCCGGGGATGACCCGGCCGATGAGGATCGCGGCGTCCCCGAAACGGTCGAACCAGTGCAGTGCACGGTCGACGTCACGGCCCTCGGTGAGCCACATTCGCTCGGCGATCGCACGCAGGCGGTCCGCCCCGATCGCCGCGCCCAGCCAGTACAGCAGCCACGCTCCCGTCAGGGAGCCTGCGGTCGCCCAGATGAAGGCGGCCCAGGCGCTCATGTGCCCCTCGGTCGAGGCGAAGCCGGAGAGGGGGAGGACCACCTCGCTGGGGATCGGCGGGAAGACGGTCTCGATGAGGATCGCCAGTCCGACGCCCGGGGCGCCGATCGTCTCCATGAGGGAGACGATCCAGTCGACGACAGAGGTGATCACTACGGGGCCTTTCCGGGGCAGCGGGGGAGCGGGCGGGGACGACAGTTCCCCCCATGGTAAATGAGGGTCACGACGGACTGCCACCGGGCCGGGCTCAGGGGAGCCGCCGGATCCTCACCCCAGCAGGGACTCCACTGGGGCGAACCGGTCCCCGTAGGTGGCGGCGAGTTCCCGGGCCCTGGCCACGAACCCTGCCGTGCCCGTGGTCGGGTAGTCGTCACCGGCGTCCTGAGGCAGGGGAGCCGCGGCGGGACGGGCGTAGTTGGTGATGAACTGGCGGGTGCCGCCGGTCCAGGCCGGGTACCCGATGCCGAGCAGTGAACCGATGTTGGCGTCCGCGTCGGAGGTCAGCACGCCCTCGTCGACACACTTCTGGGTCTCCAGTGCCTCGATGAACAGCATGCGTTCGATGAGGTCGTTGAGGCTGGGTCCGTCCTGTCCGGCGGAGACCGTGGAATCCAGCCCGTGCCCTGAGGTGGCGTCCTCACCGTCGGGGACGGTGACGGGGGTGACGCCCAGTTTCTCCCTCAGCTCGGTGCGCAGGCCCTCCCACAGGCCGGTGCGCCGACCGTTGTCGTCGTAGCTGTAGAAGCCTCGCCCCTCCAGCTTCCCGGGCCGGTCGAAGACGTCGAGCATGGCGTCGACGAGAGCGGTGACACCACCGTCGTCGGTGGTGACGCCGGCGGCGTCGTTGGCGGCCTTCGTCTCTGCGCCGATCTTGCGGGCGAGCTTGAGGTTGAGTTCGTCCTGCAGCTGGAGCTGCGGGGCAGGGTAGCCGGCCTGGCGTCCCGCAGCTTCGATGACGGCCGGGTCCACGCCTTCGACGAGCATGCGCATCGCCTCGTTGAGGACGGTGGAGATGACCCGGGACGTGTAGAAACCCCGGGAGTCGTTGACGACGATGGGGGTCTTGCGGATCTGGCGGGCGAAGTCGAGGGCCTTGGCGAGGGTCGCCGGGGAGGTCTTCTCGCCGGAGATGATCTCGATCAGGGGCATCTTGTCCACCGGGGAGAAGAAGTGGAGGCCGATGAAGTCACCGTCGCGGTCCACGCCCTCGGCCAGGCCGGTGATGGGAAGGGTTGAGGTGTTCGATCCGAGGACACAGGTGTCGGGCACGGCAGCCTCGATCTCGGCGAAGACCTTGTGCTTGAGCTCCGTGTTCTCGAAGACGGCCTCGATGACGAGGTCGACGTCGGCGAGGTCGGCGTAGTCGGCGGTGGGGTGGATGCGGTCGAGCAGTGCGGCGGACTTCTCCGGGGTGGTCCGGCCCCGTTCGAGGGCCTTCGCCTCCAGTTTCTCCGAGTAGGCCTTTCCCTTGGCGGCGTTTTCGGCGGAGATGTCCTTGAGGACGACCTCGAGTCCGGACTTCGCGGCGACGTAGGCGATCCCGGCGCCCATCATCCCGGCTCCGATGACGCCGACCCTGGTGAACTGTGTGGCCGGGTAGGGGGTGCCGTCGGCCTGGACCGGGCGGGAACCGCCGCCGTTGCAGTGGTTGAGGTCGAAGAAGAAGGCCTGCATCATGTTCGTGGAGGTCGGTCCGGTGACCAGCTCGACGAAGTAGCGGGTCTCCACGGCGGTGGCGTCCTCGATGCGCTTGAGCTGCGCGCCTTCCACGGCTGCGGCGAGGATCGCACGGGGGGCGGGCATGGGGGCGCCCTTGACCTGCTTGGTGACGTTGGCGGGGAAGCTGGGCAGCATCGCTGCGAGAGCCGGGGTGGACGGGGTTCCGCCGGGGATGCGGTATCCCTTCCGGTCCCAGGGCTGGGACGCTTCCGGGTTGTCGGCGATCCAGGCGCGGGCGGCGTCGATGAGGCGGTCGGCGGGGACGATCTCGTCGATGAGGCCGAGTTCGAGGGCGTCGGCGGCGTTGAACTGCTTCCCGGTGGTGAGGACGCGGGTCAGTGCGGTGGCCAGGCCGAGCATCCGGGTGACACGGGTGACTCCGCCACCGCCGGGCAGCAGTCCGAGGGTGACCTCGGGGAGGCCGACCTTCAGTCCGCGGGCGTCGGAGGCGATGCGGTGGTGGGTCGCGAGGGCGAGTTCGAGGCCGCCGCCGAGGGCGGTGCCGTTGACGGCGGCGACGACAGGGACGCCGAGGGTTTCCAGGGTGCGGAAGTCGGCCTTCATGCCGTCGCACATTTCCCGGGTCGCTTCAGCGTCCGCGGGAGTGGTGGTGATCATGGCCTTGATGTCGCCGCCGGCGAAGAAGGTCTTCTTCGCGGAGGTGACGATGACGCCCCTGATCTCACCGGCGTCGACACCGGACTTCAGTTTCTCCACGGTCTCCGTGAGGGAGGCGCGGAAGGCGTCGTTCATGGTGTTGACGGGTGCGGAGGGGTCGTCGATGGTCAGGGTGACCACACCGTCGGGGTCGGCTTCCCAACCGAAGATGTTCTCGCTCATTGTGGTCTCCTTAGACTCGCTCGATGATGGTGGCGACGCCCATGCCGGCGGCGACGCAGAGGGTGACGAGGGCGTATCGTCCGCCTGAGCGGTGCAGTTCGTCGACTGCGGTGCCGGTGATGATTCCACCGGTGGCGCCCAGGGGGTGGCCCATGGCGATCGCGCCACCGTTGATGTTCAGTTTCTCGTCGGGGATGTCGAGTTCACGCTGGGCGCGCAGGACGACGGAGGAGAAGGCCTCGTTGATCTCCCAGACGTCGATGTCTTCTGCGGTGAGTCCTGCCTTGGCGAGGGCGGCGCGTGCCGCCGGGGCCGGGGCGGTGAGCATGATCGTCGGTTCGACGCCGGTCGTGGCCGCGGTGACGATGCGGGCGCGGGGGGTCAGACCGTAGCGTTTTCCGGCGGTTTCGTTGCCGATGAGCAGGAGGGACGCCCCGTCGACGATGCCGGAGGAGTTGCCGCCGTGGTGGACGTGGTTGATTTTCTCGACCTGGGGGTACTTGGTCAGGGCGACGGCGTCGAAACCGCCCTGGTCGCCGACTGTGGCGAAGGCGGGGCGGAGTCCGGCGAGCTTCTCGGGTGTGGTGCCGGGGCGGATGGTCTCGTCACGGTCGAGGAGGGTCAGGCCGTTGGCGTCCCTGACGGGGACGACGGAACCGTCGAAGCGTCCTTCGTCCCAGGCTGTGGTGGCGCGGGCGTGGGAGCGTGAGGCGTAGGCGTCGAGTTCCTCGCGGGAGACCCCGTCGAGGGTGGCGATGAGGTCCGCGGAGATTCCCTGGGGGATGAAGTCGTTGTGGAAGGAGGTGGTCGGGTCCATTGCCAGGGCGCCACCGTCCGAGCCCATGGGCACGCGTGACATTGATTCGACACCGCCGGCGAGGACGAGGTCGTCGAAACCGGAGCGGATCTTCATCGCGCCGAAGTTCAGGGCGGTGAGGCCGGAGGCGCAGTAGCGGTTGAGCTGGACGCCGGTGGCGGTGTACGGCAGGCCTGCGTTGAGTGCCGCGGTGCGGGCGATGTCCATGCCCTGGTCGCCGAGGGGGGTGACGACGCCGGCGATGACGTCAGCTACGGCGGCCGGGTCGAGGTCGGGGTTGCGGTCGAGGATCTCCGTGATGAGGCCGGAGAGGAGGTCGACGGGTTTGACGGTGTGCAGGGAGCCGCCCGGCTTCCCCTTGCCGCGCGGTGTGCGGACGGCCTCGTAGATGAAGGCTTCGGGGATTCCCGGAGCGGTTGCGTCGGTCATAGTGGTCCTCACGTGAAGTGTTGTCGTCCCGGTGTGCGGTTCTGCCGGCCCTGCCGGACCCGGTTCCGCCCGGTCGGTCAGGTGGCGGTGTGCGTCACAGGGACAACATACGGGTGCAACATGTGTCGCCGATCACTATAGCTTCTGCCGGGTGGGCGAGGGTGCGGTTTCCGTGTCTCGGGGGTGGTTTCTTTTAAGCCCCCTGCCTGCGGTTTTGTCTGGTGAACCTATGTTCGGAGGTGGCTGCGGGACGCTACCGCCTGCGCAGAACGAGCACCAGGTTCGAGACACCCGCCTCGCGCAGTCCGGGCACCTCTGTCATCCACCACGCCCACGACGGGTGGTACCGGGGGAAGGCCGCCACGGGCTCGGCGGGGTACGGGTGGTCGGTGCCGGTGACGGACTCCGCGTACCGCAGCCCGTCGGCGCAGGAGACCTCGAACAAGGACTCACCCCACCGGTTCTTCGGCGCATGCCCGTGCCGCCGTTCGTAGCGCCGGGCGGCGAACTCCCCGCCGATGTAGTGCTGCCACAGTCCGGTCTCGTGACCGCCGAACGGGCCCAGCCAGCAGGTGTAGGAGAAGACCATGAGCCCGCCGGGCCTCGTGACGCGCAGCATCTCGTCCGCCATGCGCCACGGGTCGGGGACGTGCTCGGCGACATTGGAGGAGTAGGTGAGGTCGAACGCGGCGTCCGCGAACGGCAGGTCCATGCCGGAACCCCGGACGGACGCCGAGACCCGGATTCCTGCGGCGGACATCTCGCCGGCGTCCGGCTCGCAGGTCACGTAGTTGTCCACACCTGCGGAGGCGAAGGCGCGGGCGAAGTAACCGGGGCCGCCGCCGACGTCGAGGATCCGCGTACCGGCCAGGGAACCGGTGTCTCCGGCGTCAGCCCACACGGCGGAGAGGACGCCGACCGTGTCCGCGGCGAGGTGCCCGTAGAAACGGTCGGGATCGGCCTGCTCGTACCGGAAGTCGGCGAGGAGGCGGAGTGAGCGGCGCAGTGTCGCGTGGCGGCGGAGGGTGGGGAGGGTGTTCCCGTGCATGTCGACATGGTCGCACACTGCGGAAGGCGGTTCTGACAGGGTCACCGGGAAGTGGTGAATGGAAACCTGGTCAGGACAGCGGGGCAGGTGTACGCTGCGGCGACCATGAGCACTCCCGGTATTTCTGGCAGTCCGGTCATTCCTCCGTTGTCCGCGCAGGATTCGCGCCCGCCGCGGGGTATCCGGACGCTGTGGTGGTTCCCTCCCGTGGTCAACGACCGTGCGGCCCGGACGACGGCGATGCTGGTCGTCGCTCTGTCTGTGGTGGTCCTCGTGTTTTCGCGGACCGGTTTCGCCACTGTGGCGCTGGTCCTCAATGTCCTGCTTTTCGCGGGTTTTGTGCTGCGTGTGCTCGCCGGTCCCCGGTTTGACCCGTTCGGCCAGTTGTCGGTGCGTTGGTTGGCGGGTGCGGTGTTCGGTGGGCCGGTGATGACGGCGGGGCCTCCGAAGCGTTTCGCGCAGGGGATCGGGGTGGTTTTTTCCGGGGGGTCGTTGATTCTGCGTGCGGTGGGTTGGGATGTCGCGGCGGATGTGGTGCTGCTGTTGCTGGTGGTGGCGGCGTCTCTGGAGGGCTTCGTCGGACTCTGCCTGGGGTGCCGGATCTTCGCCTGGTTGCAGGACCGTGGGGTGATTCCGGCGGATGTCCGGGCGGACTGCGCAGTCCGGTGACTGTCAGCCCGCGGTGCCCGCGGTGACTGCGGTGGCTGAGGCTGCTGCGGCTAGTGCCGCTGGTTCACTGCCGCGGCGAGGAGTGCACCGATGACCCCTACCGCCGCGAAGAGCAGGAACGCTGCGGTACCTCCGCCGGTGGCGGAGACGATCGCCCCGGTCACCGACGGACCGACGATGCCGCCGATCCGTCCGATGCCCAGGGACCAGCCGACGCCGGTGGTCCGGGCTGTGGCGGGGTAGGAGCGGGTCACCCACCCGTTGATGAGGGTCTGGGTGGCGACCGCCCCGTAGCCGGCGAAGGCGGCGAGGATGAGCAGCAGTGCCGTGGAGTCCGCTCCCGCGAAGCAGAGCACGGCGACGGCTCCGACGAGGAAGGACGCCGTGACCACGATCTTCGAGCCCCACCTGTCGGCGGCCACTCCGGCTGCGACTCCGCCGACGATTGCGCCGAGGTTGAAGCACAACAGGAAGTTCAGTGAGCTGGAGAATCCGCGCCCGGCGTCCTGCATGAGGGTGGGCAGCCAGGTGTTCGCGCCGTAGACGAACAGGAGTGAGCAGAAGCTCATCGCCCAGAACAGTACGGTGGTGGCGCGGAATGTGGGGGAGAAGATGATCTGCAGGCCGTCGCGGGCGGCGTGGCGTCGGTGTTCTGCGGGTGTGCCGGCGGGAACCTCCTGTGACTCCGGCAGCCATCGGCGTGCCGCGGGGAGGACTGTCACCAGCGGGAGGGCGGCGATGAGGTACATCCAGTGCCAGGAGAATGCGGGCACGACCCATTTGGCCAGGAGTGCAGCCGCGACGCCGCCGACCGGGTAGCCGGACTGCATGATGACGTAGGCGACGGCACGTCGACGGACCGGGGAGAACTCGGTGGTCAGTGCGGCTGCCAGGGGCATCACCCCGCCGAGACCGATGCCGGCGAGGAACCGCACGACGGCGAACACCTCGGGGCCGGGGGCGGCGGCGCAGAGGATCATCAGCACGCTGAACCAGGTGACGCAGCCGAGGAAGGCTCTGCGGCGGCCCCACCGGGCGGCGAAGGTGCCGACGAGGATGGCGCCGACGAACATGCCGACCAGGGCCGAGGATCCGACGAGGCCGGCGGTTCCCGAGGACAGTCCCCATTCTTCGCGGAGTTTCGACAGGGTGGTGCCGTAGACGACGATGTCGTAGCCGTCGAAGGCGATGGCGGTGCCGCAGACAGCCATGACGCCGTAGGGCAGCCGGTCGGGGGAGGTGCCGGTCGGGGTTGTCACGTCGGTGACGCCGACGGTGGAGGGGGTGCTCACGGTTCTTCTTTCGCACTGGGGCCCGGCCGGTGTGCCGGGCATGAGACTGACAGAATGGGTAGCCTACCCTGTCTGTGCTCCGTGCAGGGATCAGGCAGCTATGTGTGTCCGGGTGGCTGGCGGCATGGGTAACCTAACTGTGTTGTCTGAAATCTATCTACCCGTCGGACCGGCGAGGGTCGCGGGTCCTGAGAACTCCTCGAGGTGTTGCATGGTCATGGCTGGTGCGGCCGGTGGTCGGCGATCTGTGTTGCGGGAGGCGTGGCTGGACAATGTCACGGCCTATACGGACGTCCACGTGTTCTGGGTGGAGCACGGTCATGCCCGGGTGATGGTCGGTGGTGAGCTGTACCGGCTGGGTGAGCTGGAGGCGCTGCAGATTCCGCCGGGAGTGACGGTGGACTACATCCAGACGACTGAGGGATCAGTTGCACTGTCGGTGCTGATCCCTGCCAACAACTTTCCGGAAGTCCCGTCAGAGGTGGTTCGCGAGGTTCTGGACCGGGATGCCGCCGATGTGCTGCTGCACCTGTACGTCCGGTGGACGATGCCGGACTGGAAGGGGCACGACCCCCGCAACCCGCTCGCGAATCTGGGAGGAAGTACGGCCAAAACTGACGCACCACTGGTCAGTGGGTCTGAAATGCTGAATCGCTCCGGGTTTAATGGAGGGGCCAGGATTGCAAAGGAGCAACCCCATGCCCTCGAAGTACACACCCGAACTCAAGACCAGGGCCATCGAACTGGTCCTGCACGCACAAGCAGACCCCGACACCGCCCGCGGCGCGGTCTCCCGCATCGCCGACGAGCTCAACCTCTCGCGTGAAACCCTGCGGATCTGGGTGACGGAAACACAAGGAATCCGGCGCCACCACCCCGACGGAGTCGGTGGACCTGGAAGCAGAAAACCGCAGGCTGCGTAAAGAACTCGCCGAATCACAGCGGGCCAACGAGATCCTGAAGAAGGCCTCGGCTTTCTTTGCGGCGGAGCTCGAGCTACCCACACAAGTAGTCGTCGATTTCATCGACAACAACCGTGCTCACTACGGGGTCGAGCCGATCATCCGGGTGTTGGCAGACACACCCGCCCGCATCGCCGTGAGCACCTACTACGCAGCCAAAAGCCGCCCGGCTTCCGCCCGGTCCGTCCGGGACAACGAGGTCGCCGAGGCCTTGCACCGCATCTACGCCGACAATTACTCCTGCTACGGCGCGAGGAAACTGTGGGCTGAGATCAACCGCGAAGGAGTTTTCGGCCATGTTGCCCGTTGCACCGTGGAGCGGCTCATGGTCCGTGAGGGCATCCGCGGGATCCGTCGACGGGTGAAGAAACCCGCCACGCGCAGTGCCGATGCCGATGACTGCCCGGTCGACCTGGTCGACCGTGACTTCGACGTGGAGTTTCCGAACATGCTCTGGGTCGCCGACATCACCTATATCCCGACTCGTGCTGGGTGGGTGTACGCCGCATTCGTCCTGGATGCGGCATCCCGGGAGATCGTCGGTTGGCAGGTCACCAACCACCTGCGGGCCTCACTGGCCCGTGATGCCCTCGACATGGCCTTGTCCGCTCGTCTTCGGGCAGGTCGGGACGTGTCCGGGCTGATTGACCACTCGGATCGCGGAGTGCAGTATCGAGCGGTTTCCTACGGGCAGTCGCTGGCGGACTCGAAAGTCGTCGCGTCGGTGGGGTCCAAGGGTGACTCCTATGACAATGCGATGGCCGAGGCGTTGAACTCGGTGTTCGAAGCCGAGCTGATCGACCGGAGGGTCTGGCCGGCGTTGACGGACGTCATCGTGGAGACGTCGAAGTGGGTCGGGTGGTACAACACCCGGCGACTGCATTCGGCGATCGGCTACGTGCCGCCGGTTCAGGCTCATCGTCAGCTCATCGACAGGCAGGCCGTCGCGGCCTGGTCAACAGACAAACGACCCTCTACAAAACCCAGGGCTTGACCCACTGCCCCGGTCTGCGCTCAGCGATGGTCGCACCGGCGACGGGTGTTCTAGGCATTGGTATAGACGCCGAGGTGAACGCACCCCTGCCCGAGGACTCCTGGGCGGTGGTGAGCGTACCCGGAGAGGCCGAGATGCTCGCAGACCTCGGCGGACGGGCCGATGGTGCGTGGCCGGGAATCATCTGCTGACAGCCGTGAGTATCGGTACCTGAGGCCGGACGCAGAAGGTCTCCGGGCTCCTGAGCTTGAGGTCCATGCGGCTCAGACTATGGAGATCACTGCCACCCGCCCGGGACAGAGGGGAAGCGCGGTTA
Source organism: Corynebacterium neomassiliense (assembly GCF_900626215.1). Taxonomy (NCBI): domain Bacteria; kingdom Bacillati; phylum Actinomycetota; class Actinomycetes; order Mycobacteriales; family Corynebacteriaceae; genus Corynebacterium; species Corynebacterium neomassiliense. Next base: position 2,387,831 of record NZ_LR131106.1, read on the forward strand.
GCACCGGGCGGTGTCCCCACGGGTGTTACCGTGGTTCACATCATGAAGGTTCTTCTGCTGTGCTGGCGAGATTCAGGTCACCCCGAAGGAGGTGGCAGCGAGGTGTACCTGGAACGCGTCGCAGAGTACCTGGCGTCCCCCGGGGGAGGAGGACACGACGTCACCTTCCGCACCGCCCGCTACCCGGGTTCCGCACCGGTGGAGCACCATGACGGTGTGACCTACGTCCGTGGCGGCGGTCAACTGTCCGTGTACCCGCGGGCCTGGTTGTACATGTGCAGGAACCGGTTCGACGTCGTCGTCGACACTCAGAACGGGGTCCCGTTCTTCGCCCGCATCTTCGCGGCGGGGCGTCCTCCCGTCGTCCTGCTGACACACCACTGCCACCGCGAACAGTGGCCCGTGGCGGGACCGCTGCTGTCCCGAATCGGATGGTTCACCGAGTCACGCATCTCGCCCCTCATCCACCGGCACACCCCCTATGTCACCGTCTCCGAACCCAGCGCCGGCGACCTGGTCGACCTGGGGGTCGACAGGGACAGGATCACCGTGATCCGCAACGGGGTCGACAGTCCCGACCCAGAAAACACGAACCCGGACAACACGACTCCGGACGTCACCGGGAGAACCCACCTGGTTACCCTGTCCCGCCTGGTGCCCCACAAGCAGATCGAGCACGCCGTCCACGCCCTGTCCGCGGTACTCCCGGACCACCCGGGAACTGTGCTGGACGTCATCGGTGACGGCTGGTGGTCAGAGAACCTGCGCCGGTGCGCCGCCGACCTGGGGGTCGCCGGCAGCGTCATCTTCCACGGACACGTCACCGAGGCGGTGAAGCACCGCATCCTCGCCCGCGCGGACGTCCACCTTCTGCCCAGCAGGAAAGAGGGGTGGGGCCTGGCGGTCATCGAAGCCGGACTCCACGGCGTCCCCACCCTCGGCTACTCCTCCTCGGCAGGACTGCGTGACAGTGTGGTCGACGGCCGGACCGGCATCCTCGTCGACTCCGAAGGGGACCTCATCACCGCTCTGGGCGGGCTCCTCGACAACCCGGTCCGGCGGCGGGAACTGGGGGACGCCGCCCGCGCCCGCGCCCTGAGTTTCTCGTGGGACGCGACCGGAAAAGCATGGCAGAAACTGCTTGCAGACCTTGTCCGGGAATCGCGACATTCCACCAGGTAGGCGGGTGAATTGGAGGTTACTTACCACTTCTGTGACCTGCGAATTTAAGGTTACTTTCAGTCACTCGAATCGTGGTCGTGAAAAGAATTTCGGTACAGTGGATGCGGTGATCTTCACGGTTCTGATGACGGGAACCGTACGACGACTGCTGGAGGATGATGCCGTGTGACTGCCGTGCGCGCCCGTGACCTGTACAAGGTGTTCGGGAAAAAGCCTGGTGAAGTGGTACGTAGACTGAAAGAGGGGGCAGACCGCAGCGAGCTGACAGGCCTGGGGACGGCCGCTGTGATCGACGTGAATTTCGATGTCGAAGAGGGGGAGATTTTCGTCGTCATGGGCCTGTCCGGGTCAGGGAAATCGACTCTGATCCGCATGATCAACGGACTCTGGAAACCCACTGCGGGAACAGTGGAGGTCATGGGGGAGAACATCGCGGAACTCGACGGAAAAGCGCTGCGTGACCTGCGCGCCCGACATGTGTCGATGGTCTTCCAGCACTTCGCCCTCCTCCCGCACCGCACAGTGAGGGACAACGCCGCCTACGCCCTGGAGATCCGCGGCGTCCCCAAGGAGGAACGCCTCGCGAGCGCCGACAGGTGGCTGGAGAAGGTCGGACTCCGGGGCTGGGGCGACAGCCTGCCCGGCCAGCTGTCCGGAGGAATGCAGCAGCGCGTCGGCCTGGCCCGCGCCCTGGCCGCCGAAACCGACATCCTGCTCATGGACGAAGCCTTCTCCGCCCTCGACCCCCTCATCCGGTCGGAGATGCAGGACCAGCTGCTCCAACTGCAGCATGACCTGCACAAGACCATCATCTTCATCAGCCACGACCTCAACGAGGCGATGAAACTCGGCGACCGCATCGCGATCATGCGGGACGGTCGGATCGCCCAGATCGGCACCGCCCACGAGATCCTCACCAACCCCGCCGACGCCTACGTCGCCGAGTTCATCGCCGACGTCGACCGCTCCCGCGTCCTCACCGCCGCAGAGATCATGACCCCCATCGAAGAGTTCGACGCCGAAGAACGCGAAGACACCGGCAGTTTCCCGAAGGTCGAGGCCACCGACATGGTCTCCGAACTGTTCGAACAGTTCGGAGACCATGTCGGTGGCCTCGACCTTCGGGAAACTGCCGGTGTCTTCGCGTTCTTCGGCGTCGNCCCCGGACAGCACAACCGACCCCCGGAAGGAGGCGTAGGCCGTGGGAACCATCGCCAACCCCGACGTCCCCCTCGGAGACTGGATCTCCGACTTCATCGACTGGTTCACCGGCGCCTTCGGATGGCTCCTCGACTTCATCGGAACCGTCCTCGACGGACTCTACGACGCCTTCTACTGGGTACTCGGTTCCCCCACCTACCCGTGGCTGGTCGTCATCTTCGGCCTCATCGCCTGGGCCAGCGTCAGCTGGAAGGCCGGCATCCTCACCGCGGCAGGTTTCTACCTGGTCCGGGCCGTCGACGAATGGGTCCAGGCCATGGAAACCCTCTCCCAGGTGCTCGTGGCCGTGCTCATCGCCGTCGCACTGTCCGTACCCCTGGGCATCTGGGCGGCGAAGTCACGCACCGTGTCCGGGGTGGTCAAACCCGTCCTCGACTTCATGCAGGCCATGCCCGCACTGGCCTACCTGGTGCCCATCATCGTCATCTTCGGCATCGGCGTCACCCCGGGAATGATCGCCACCCTCATCTTCTGCATGCCCCCCGGGGTCCGGTTCACCGAACTGGCGATCCGCCAGGTCGACCAGGAGACCGTCGAAGCCGGCAGGGCGTTCGGCGCGTCGAACACCCACATCCTGTTCCGCATCCAGCTGCCGCTGGCACTGCCCACCATCATGGCCGGAATCAACCAGGTCATCATGCTGGCACTGTCGATGGTGGTGCTCGCCGGAATGGCCGGCGCGCCCGGCCTCGGAGCGGACATCACCAGTGCGATCAGCAGTCTCAACGTCCCGCTGGGAGTGAACGCCGGTATCGCCGTCGTCATCCTCGCCGTCTTCCTCGACAGGGTGACCGCGGGTCTCGGCAACCGGACTCCGCTGGCCAGGGCACAGCGCAACGCGTAGGAGGAGAACAACCATGACCAGCACACCATCCGGCACCCGGAAGCCCGGCCACAGCGCCCGCACCGTCTGCGCCGCACTCGCCGCAGGCGTCCTCACCCTCTCCCTGGGCGCGTGCGGTGCGAAGAACTCCAACGACGAAGTCACCGGAGCGGGGGATGAGGGCGGGTCCTACGCCGCCAGGTTCGCCGACTGCGTCCCCGGCGAGGACTCCGCCGACCTCACCACCACGGACGTGGACGCCGACAAGTCGATCACCGTCGCCGCCTTCAACGGCTGGGACGAATCCTTCGCCGCCTCCCACCTGCTGCGCTACGTCCTCGAAGACGAGGGGTACACCGTCGACATCCAGTCCCTGGACGCCGGCCCCGGCTACACCGGCGTGTCCCGGGGCGACATCGACCTCATCATGGACTCCTGGCTGCCCGTGACCCACGAAAGCTACCTCGAGCAGTACCGGGACACCATCGAACCCCTCGGCTGCTGGTACGACAACGCCAGACTCACCATCGCCGTCAACGAAGACTCACCGGCGCAGTCCATCGCCGACCTCAGAGACGACGCCTCCGACTACGGCAGCCGGCTCGTCGGCATCGAACCCGGCGCCGGGCTGACCGAACAGGCCAAGAAGGCCGTCCGGGCGTACGACCTGGACGACTGGAACTTCCAGATCTCGTCGACCCCGGCGATGCTCGCCGAACTGAAGAAGGCGACAGACGCCGACGAGAACATCGCCGTGACCCTGTGGCGCCCCCACTGGGCCTACGACGCCTTCCCCGTCCGCGACCTGGAGGACCCCGAAGGGGCCATGGGAGGGGCGGAGAACATCCTCAACTTCTCCCGCAGCGGATTCTCCGGTGACAACCCCTACGTCGCCCAACTGCTCAAGAACCTCGTCATCGATGACGAGCACCTCTCATCCCTGGAGAACGTCATGTTCTCCGACGAGAACTACGGGGGAGAGAACCTCGACGCCGCAGTGGCGGAATGGGCGGAGAAGAACCCCGACTTCATCGACGCGTGGAAGGCCGGCACGCTGGGGAAGTGACGCGCACCGGACTGCGTCGAACCGGCCTACCCCACGTCTACAGTGGGCATGATGATCAACGACTTAGTCGCGACCGCTCCGGACACCGTGTCTGTGGTATCCGCGGTGTCCGGGGTGGCGTCCTCGGTGTCGTCCGCGGTGTCCGGCGTCATTTCCGACCTGCAGCACCAGGTGGACGCCCTTCCCCCGGTCCTGCAGTTTGTCGCCGTGTTCGTCCTCGCGGTCGTCCCCGTGATCGAAGGTGACATCGCCGCCGGTATCGGCATGGTCGCCGGCGTGGACTGGGAGTTCACTTTCGTCGCCGCAGCCGGTGGCACCGCACTCGCCGCCTGGGCCGGCGCCCTGTGGGGCTCCCGGATCACGGAGCGGCGGCGTAGCCGCACGCTCCCCCGCGATGACGCTGGGGCTGCAGCGGACACGGAGGACGCCGTCGATGTGGTCCCTTCACGCCGCCGCGCCGCGGCCGACCGGATCCTCGCCAGGGTCGACCGCTACGGCCTGGGACCCGCGATGGTGCTGTGCGGTTTCGTTTCCCCGGTGGGGCTGAACACCTTCGTGCTCGCGATGGCAGGGTTTGACCGGCGACGCCTGGTGGTCTGGGGCGTGGTCAGCGCCGTGCTCAACGTCGGGATTGTCGTGGCCGGGACCACCGGAGTGCTGCACCTGCTGCTGCACTGACCCCGGTGCCGTGGTCGCCCGGTGATCAGCGTGTTCCGTTCCTGGATCGTGGCGTGGTCAGATGCATACGGCGCGCCGGGTCATACTCTGTTCTCATGCCCGATTTCCTTCGTTCCGTTCCGCTGGTCGGAACCCAGGCCACGGTGGTCTTCCTCATTGTTGGTCTGATCTGCCTGCTCGCACTGTCCCGACAGATGCTGTGGCGCCCCGGAACAACCCGTCGACGGAGGTTGACAGTGCTCTGCACTGTCGCCGCTGTGACCGTCATTGTGTGTGCGGCCCTGTTGGTCTACGTCGTCGTGGGCATTGACGTGGGGCTGTCAGAGATCCCTCCGGCAGCACTGGCCGGTGGTGTTCTCACGGTCGTTGCGGTCGTAACCGTGGTTACCGGGTTTGTCGGCTGGATGAGGCAGGACCGAGGCACGCGGGGGACCCTGCGGCCCGTTCGTTCGTCTGTCCTGGTCGGCGGTGTGCTGCTCACCTCGGTCCTCCTGCTCAACGTTGCGTTCAATCTGTACCCGGAGGTGGGATCATTGCGGCCAGGTAAGGCCTATGAGGAGACTGATGCCTCGGATCTCCCGCGGGCAGTCGGTTCCGACGGCACAGTGTCTGTCACGGACTGGCAGGACCAGGATGAACACACCTACCAGGGGGGAACGCAGCCGAAATACGGGTCCGTCGTCACTATGCCGGTGCCCACGCCGGCATCAGGATTCGCGGCACGGGACGCGCAGGTGTACCTGCCACCTGCCTGGTTCTCTGAGCCCCGTCCCGCACTGCCTGTCCTGGTGCTCATGGCGGGGATCCCCGGTGCTCCGTCCCAGTGGTTCGGCAGTGGACGTGTCGGTGATGTCGCCCACCGCTACCAGCGGACCCACGGTGGATTGTCTCCTGTGGTCGCCGTGGTCGACGCAACAGGATCTACCTGGGGAAATCCTGTGTGCACAGACTCGCCGACGGCGAAGGTCCAGACCTTCCTCAGCAAAGATGTTCCGTCCTGGCTTGTCGGCCGTTTCGACGCTGACCCCGACCAGTCCCACTGGGCGATCGGCGGCCTGTCCTACGGAGGAACGTGTGCGTTGCAGGTGGTGGCGAATGCCCCCGAGGCCTACGGGATGTTCCTCGACTTCTCCGGAGAGCGGCGTCCGACAGCCGCAGACGGCAGCCACGAGACGACTGTCCGGGAATTCTACGGCGGGTCACAGGCGGCGTTCGCTGCCGCCAATCCGGAGGATCTGTTCCACGCACATGCCTCTGACGGCAGGTATGCGGACGTGGTCGGATGGTTCATCGCAGGTAAGCGGGACAGTTCTGTGCGTAACGACCTCAGTGCCCTGGCGGACGCCGCACAAGCGGCAGGCGTCGATGTCACCGTCCAGACGGTGCCCGGGGCCCATGACTTCGGTGCGTGGCGTGAGTCCATACGCCGAGCCTTCCCCGCCGTGGCCGAGCATGCAGGACTGGCAGGATGATGGGCTCCCGATCCGGCGCTGTGATATTGATGAGAGCATGAGTTTGGCCCGCTACCGGATCTCGCTGACCGTGGTCCTCGACCAGTTCTTCTTCATCTTCGCTGCCGGGGCGGCGCTGTGGCTGGCTTGGCTGCTGTTCACCGAGGCCTTCGATGTCGGCTGGGCGGGGACGGTGTATCTGGTCGCCTTCTGGGCGTTGCTCGCTTATTTTGTGCTGCCCCGTGTGCACCGCATCTTCGCTGCAATTTACTTACCCGGTTACTTCATCGGTCGTACCCGTACCAGCGACGGTCTCCTCGGTGACCCGGTGAATGTGGCTGTGCTGGGTGACCAGTCTCAGATTGAGACGGTGATGGCGGCTGCCGGGTGGACCCGGGCGGATCCGGTGGATCTGTGGTCGTCGATGCGGATCGTGGCCTCGGTGATCATGCGGAGAAGTTACCCGACCGCACCGGTGAGCCCGCTCTTTCTCTTCGGCAGGCTGCAGGATCTGGCGTTCCAACAGGAAGTCGCGGGAAACCCGGCGAAGCGACATCACATCCGGCTCTGGCGCACACCGGACGAGTGGCTGCTACCCGGTGGTACCCGGGTGGACTGGCTCGGCGCGGCCACTTTTGACCGTGCAGTGGGTTTATCCCTGTTTACCCTGCAGATCACCCATAAGATCGATGCTGACATCGATGTCGAGCGTGACTACGTCACCGCGTCAGTCATGGACACCGGCATCGGCGCAGAACTGGAAGTCATGACTGACTTCGCTACCGGCTACCATGCCCGCAACGGCGGAGGAGACTCAGTGCGTACCGACGGGAGTCTGCCGGTCATCGACCTCAGGAAAATCCACCGTGATGACTGAGCGGCGCCGTCACCGGGAGAAGCGTCCCGCCGGAGAGTTTCTCGCCGCCCTAGGTGACTCGGGCGTCCCTGAAGTTGATCCCGGGCGTAGACCGGCTGGGGTCTCACTCGGTATCGCTTTCCTCCTGCTCCGCGCGCTGAGCGGCGTGCTCTGGTTGATTGATCTGGTGACCAACTGGGACACGGTGGTTTCGACGGATCCGAACGGCAAGTGGGGCGCGCTGGCTTTCGCCGTGCTGCACATCGGCTGGACAGTGCTGCTACTGGCTCTCATCCGTTCCCTGTGGCGGGGATCGGATGTGACCCGGCTCGTGGTGCTGTCCTGGACGACAGTGAACATCATTATTTTCGCGGTCGGCTACTTTGCCTGTGGTCAGCAGATCGTCCTGAGTACTTCTCTGCTGGCACTTCCGCTGGACATCCTCGTCCTCCTGGCCTTGTCCGGCAGAGATGCCCGCGTCTGGACCCGGGCCAGGACTGAGCTGAGGCACCGGGCCAGAGGGAAGCGCCGGGCTACTTTGTCATAGGGAAGGCGAGCACGTCGCGGATCCCGCCGCCGACGATGAGCATGACCAGCCGGTCCACTCCGATACCCATGCCACCGGTGGGGGGCATGCCGAACTCGAGTGCCCGGAGGAAGTCCTCGTCGACCTCCATGGCTTCCGGATCACCACCGGCTGCGAGCAGGGACTGGGCCTCCAGCCGTTCGCGCTGCAGGAGCGGATCAGTGAGCTCGGAGTAGGCGGTGCCAAGTTCCGTACCCCAGGCGACGAGGTCCCAGCGCTCCACGACACCGTCGATCGACCGGTGGGGCCGGGTCAGTGGCGAGGTTGACGCAGGAAAGTCGACGTAGAACGTCGGCAGGGTCGTCCGGCTTTCCACGAAGTCGCCGTAGAGCTCCTCGAGGAGATAGCCGTGGTCCCAGTCCGCGCGCCACGGATAGTCGATGGCGTCCGCCACACGATGCAGTTCCTCCACAGGGGTACCCGGAGTGACTGCCCATCCTGGCTCCGGGGTCCGGCCGCGGGCGGTCAGTTCTTCGGTGAGTGCGGCGGTGACTGCCTCATAGACACTCACCACAGGCCACTGCCCGGAGATGTCGACGAGTGCGCCGTCAGGGCCGGTCACTGCGGGTCGACCATGGACGGCGATCGCTGCGGCACAGATCAGTCGGCGGGTGAGGTCCATCATGTCGTAGTAGTCGGAGTGGGTGCGGTACGCCTCCAGCACAGTGAACTCCGGGTTGTGGGTGGCGTCTGCACCTTCGTTGCGGAAGTCCCGGCCGAGCTCGTAGATCCGGTCCATCCCGCCGCAGAGGAGCCGTTTGAGGTAGAGCTCCGGAGCTATACGCAGGTAAAGGTCGATGGAGTAGGCGTTCGAGTGGGTCATGAACGGTCGGGCGGATGCGCCACCGTGTGTCTGCTGGAGTACGGGGGTCTCCACTTCAAGGTATGCGTCAGCGTCGAGGACGCCACGCAGCGCCTTGAGGACCGCCGCGCGAGCCCTCAACCGGAAACCTACCTGTGGGTTGACAGTCATGTCGAGGTGCCGGTTTCGCAGCCGCGTCTCCGGGTCGGTGAGACCTGAGCGGGTGTCCGGCAGGGGGTGCAGGGCCTTGGCCTCAATCCGCAGACTGTCGGCCAGTACCGACACCGTGCCGTTCCTGGACGCGCCGACCGTACCGGTGACCTGCACGAGGTCGGCCAGGTCGAGGTCGTGGATTCGTGTTGTCGCGGCCGGACGAGAGGCTTCAACGAGGATCTGACAGCGGCCTGTGGAATCCTGCACATCGAGGAATGTCACTCCACCGAACCGGCGGCGCGCCATGATGCGCCCGGAGACGGTCACCGGTGTGTCGGCATCCAGTGTGGTGACGTCCCCGCAGCCGACGGTGGGCTTCACGGCGACGGGCCACGGGTCTACTCCGGCTTCACGTAGTCGAGCGGCGGTGGACATGCGGACCCTGACCTGCTCAGGAATCCGACGGTGCGGTCGAACCGGGTTGGCGACCTCGTCGCGCCAGGTGGGAACGCGGGCGAGCGCCGCCTCCGCAGCAGGGCCGTGCACAGGTTCCGGAGATGTCGAGCGGCGGGCCAGGATCCGGGCGCCGGGCAGCGACGAGAGGTCGGGGATGAAGCCCTCGGCCATGCCGGAGGCGACACCGACGCGCACGACGGAGGTGCTCTCGCCGTAACAGAGGTAACGCGGCACCCACTGCGGGTTGTACTTCTCGTTGGAACGGTACAGGGCCTCCATCTGCCACCACCGGGAGAAGAACACGAGGACGCGGCGGTTGAGCCTGGTCAGCGGGTCGGTGCCGATGTCACTCTCGGTGGCGAAGATCCGGCGGAAGACCGCGAAATTCAGTGACACGCGGCGTGGTTCAGGCACACTTCCTGAGTTTTCCGCCTGCCCGAGGCACAGGTCGACGACCATCTTCTCGACCGTGCCGTTGGGCGCGGCGGGGCTGCGCCGCATAAGGTCGAGGGACAAGCCGTCGGGACCCCACGGCACGAGGGAAAGCTCGGCGACAACCTCGCCGTCCACGAGTGCCTCGACGAGTACGCAGTCTCCGTCGCCGGGGTCTCCGATGCGGCCCAGCGCCATGGAGAATCCACGCTCGTCAGTGGTATCGCGCCAGGCCTCCGCCCGTTCGTCGACCCGGTGAAGTTCCTCGGCGGTGAGTTCGTGGTGTCGTCGGGTGCGGACGGTGACACCGGAGCGGCGGGCCCGGGACACGGCCTGCCGCAGAGAGCGGAACTCCGGGGAGGACAGGTGCAGGTCGGCGGAGTGGAGCACGGCCTCGTCACCCAGCCGCACTGCACTGAGACCGTGACGTGCGTAAGCGCGGGCTCCGGTGTCGGAGGCGCCCATGACTGCCGGCGTCCATCCGTAGGACGCTGCCATCGCGGTCCAGGCACCGATCGCCGAATCCCAGGCCGCCGGGTCGCCCAACGGATCGGCGGCGGCGAGGCAGACACCGTTTTCCACGCGGTACGTTATCGCCGCGCGGCCGTCGGGGGCGTAGAAAACGGATTTGTCGTGACGGAAGGAGAAGTAGGCCAGGGAATCGGAGCCGTTGAACCGGGCGACCATGGTCCGCAGAATTTCCTCGTCGGTGTCGGACAGGGCGTTGCGGTCTCCGCTGGACCGCAGCAGGACCATGACACCGGCGATGACGGAGAACGCGGAGAGCACTGAGACAGTGAAGCGGATGAGGGCGGTGGGCGATCCACCGAGTACACCATGCTCGGCGATATTCACGCCGACCGCGTGCTCGAGAACCCACCACCACCGGTCGGAACCGGACAGGCTTCCGGGCCAGAGCGAGACAAGGACGGCGCCGACAACGGCGGTCGCTGTCACACCGGTCAGCCAGCAGCCCAGACCACGCCACACTGATCCGCTGCGGGTGCGGGCACGGAAACTCCGGTAGCCGAGGAGCAGACCCACGAGAATGACAAGCTGGATCACGCAGCCGATGATGAACAGAGGCCAGGGTCCGTCATAGATAGTCTTCAGGCTCGCCTCGACGATGATGGGCAGGTCTGGGTCACTGAGTAACGAGTCATCTCCGGGTCCACCGTTGGAGACGATGACGATGAAGGCGACGAGATTGAAGATGTTGAGCGCCGCGAACAGGATCGTCCAGATGAGCCAGCCGAGCCGCTTGCCAGCGAGGAGAGCGCCGCCGAGGAAGAACAGTGCCACACACCAGGCGAAGGAGGGCGGCAGCGGGAAGAACAGCAGATCCAGGGCAGCCCGCACGGAGCGCACGTTCCTGTCGATGTAGGTCAGCAGGACGATGAAGGCACCGAGCAGGGCGTAGCCGGTGAAGAGAACCCCGAAGAATCGTGGGAGCCGGCGGTCGGGGGCCTTCGCAGGTTGGTGCTGTGCAACCGATATCGGAGCGGTTGCGATCAAGGTCGGGGACGAAGTAGTCACGGAAACTCCCGGGGATGAGGGCGCCAGCTGCTGCGGTGGGTACGAGCTGTGAACGACTGAAGGTGGTGGTGCTCCAGAGACTGATGAGCCCACCGGACAGTGACTGTACGCTGACGGAATATAGTGGAACCGCAGACCGGTGCCATGGCATTTTCCGGCGGAAAGGTGGCGTGCCGATTTCAGCATTTCTCCGGAGACTCTGTCGCCGGGGTGTCGGGGTCGTTCTCCCGGCACCCCGTCCCGCCGCTTGTCCGGCCCGTCGAGTTTGCACCCTCACCGGCCGCTTTCCAGGCAGATGCGCTGCCGGTGAGGGTGTGTACATGACACCGGCGGGGGTGGTCGGAGGAGTTTGGTTCTGGCTGCCATCTCCGCACGGAGTGAATAGGCAGGCCGTCATCGACATACTCACCCCACGCGGTAGAGCGTCCACCTGTCGTCCGACCAGACCAGTTCATGGGGGGACGCCGGGTCGGTGAGTACCGCGGGGACGTCGACACCGGCGTCACGGGCAGCGTCCACCTCGACGAGGACGAGGTCGACACTCGCCTCCGCCAGGCCGTCCGCCCCGTCTGCGGTTCCGGGCGCGGCCTCGGGGGTGAACCCGTCCCCGGAAGCACCCCCGGACGCCAGTTCGGAGAGCAGTTGCACCGTCGTCGGATCACCGTCGACGACTCGTCCGTCGACGATGAGGTAGCCGGGGTCCACAGGTGAGCCGGGCAGCATCTTCAGCAGCGGGTCCAGCACCGGACGTCCGTCGATGAGCCGGTAGTTCCCCGGAGGCCACAGCAGGGTGTGCGGGTCGCTGAGGTCGGCATTCTCCGCGGCGTCCTCCACCGCGTCCACGGCATCGGCATACCCGCCGTCCAACGCCACCGGACGCAACTGTGCCAGATCGGCGGGAAGCAACGGGACCTGCAGGAACGCCAGTGCTCCCGCCAGCAGGACCGGGACAGGCGAAGTAACCCGCGGCACCAGCACATCGACCCGCGACACCAGCATCACCAGTGCCGGCAGCGCGAGCACCACGAATTTCTGGATGTCGCGCAGCAGCCCCGCCCCGGGCACGGTCTCCAGCACCTCACCGAATAGTGTCAGCCCCGGCCCAGTCGCCAGCAGAGCCGGCACCACCACGGCCACCCCACCCAGCGCCGACAACCGTCGCAGGCCACCGGTCCACCCACTCCGCCGCCACAGCACCACCGCCACCGTCACAGCGGCCACGGCGAGCAGTACGCCGGCGGGCGGCAGCCGGTGGTCGGGCACGGCGTCCGCGTTCCAGATTCCTCCGAGTCCGGCGAGTGCACCGGGTGTGCCGACCCACGGTTCCGCCCGTGCGGCGAACAGTGACGCTCCGGCGGCGTCCGTGAGCGTGCCCGCGGCGTCCCCCAGTGAGGGGAGCACCCACGGCAGTGACAGCACCGCACCCGCGACCAGCGGCAGCACAGTGAACCGCCGCCGGCCGGACGCCACGACCGCGGTCACTACGCCGAGGATCAGCCCGGTCGGCGTCAGCGCGCACACGGTCAGTGCCACCACGAGTCCCACCGCCGACTGTGCCTGGCGTCCCTCCACCGCCAGCCACGCCACCAGCGGAAGCAGCATTCCGGCCGCGACTACCGACCAGTGCCCCTGCAGCAGCCGCTCCGCAAGGTACGGGTTCCACAGCACAAGGAACGCCGCGAGTGCCTGGCCCACGCACCCCGCACCGAACTGCCGCGCCAGCAGGGATGCCCCCCACGCACCCGCCACCCCGCAACTGCACATCAGCAGGCCGACGACCACCGGTGGCGGGACCAGCGGGGACAGGACCGCGAGAACGGCGTCCTGCGGGACGGCCCTGGCCACACCGTCCGCCCCGGTGGCAAGGTCGTTGAGCGCCATGGACCCGGGCACCGACATGTCGCGCAGCAGCAGTGCATTCCTACGGTCCCACCCTGTGACGACCGCGACGACGAACGGCCACAGCACCACGGTCGTCATAATGACGCACCACGACAGACGCCACCGGTTCCCCGTGGGGGACCCGGTGGCGGCGGATGTGGCGGAAGACACGGATGCAGCGTACCCGCTGTCGGGGTGCCTATCCCCGACGGGAACCGCGGTAGACCACGAACCCGACGACCAGCAGGAGCACTCCGACAAGACCGGCACCCCACGGAATGTACTGTCCGATCAGGTCCATGCGGGCGATACCGTCCTTCGCCCGCTGCATCTGGGCGTCAACCGTCGCCTGGTTGAACTCGCCGGGGAAGTACAGGGCGGTCCGGGTCGGATCGGCGAGCTCCTTCTCCCGGTTCTCGGGGCTGGCCATCTCCCGGGCCTCGGCGTCACTGCGCGCGTAGTACATCCACACTTCCTCGGACCCCTTCACGATCACCCCGGTGTCGGGCTGGACGTGGAGGGTCCGCTTGACCGTGTAGTACCGGGACATCTGCACTTCGGGGCCGGTCTCGTCGTCAGCAGCCCACCCTCTGACGTCGTTGCGGTCGAGACCCCACACCGAGGCGGGGAACTTCAGGCGCAGGGACGCCAGGGACGCCTTGTCCGCGGCGGACAGTTCCCCGTCGGCGTTGAGCCGGGCCTCGACATTGGGGTACAGCTCTGTCGGCTCGATGACCTGCTCGAAACGGTAGACGGTCTCGCCGGCGATCTTCTCCTTGTCGACATAGTCGATGTCCTGGCTCTTGAGCACCTGGCCGTCGAAGTAGGGGTACGCCTTCTTCTCGGTGCCGAACGGGAACTGGTACTGCAGGCCGTCGCGGACGAACTCGGGGGTGTCCTCCTCGGCGGTGCCGCCGCCGACAGCCGGTGCGGTCATGTCGAAGGAGGAGACGGGACGGTCGACGGGGAAGGCGGTCTTGCGTGTCAGGGTGACCCGGTCGACCGTGGCGGAGATCAGGTTCCGCGGTTCGGCGAGGTCCGTCCTGAACACGGTGTTGCCGGCCTCGAGGGTCAGTTCCTTGTCCGTGGTGGGTTCCTGGGCGATGATGTGCCGCTGGTTCTGCAGGGGAACGTCGCGCCAGATGAAGCAGGACACCGTGCGGGTCTCTCCACGGCACTCGGGCCGGGACGCGTTGTCGCCGACGGGCCTGCCGGCGGCCAGGGCTGCCGCGTCGAGGAGGCGTCCCTCGACCTCATTGGTGACGGTGTAGGACTCGATGTCCTTCGGCAGCACCTTCCCTTTCGGCAGGACGTAGACCGGCAGAGCCAGGGCGACAGCGATGAGCGCTGCGCCGACGACGATCAGCGCGTGGGAGAGAACCTTTTTCATGGTCGCTAGTTTAACGGTAGAAACCTGGGCCACGGGGGTGGAACGGGCCAACGGTAGTGTCAGAGGGACCATGTCGACGACCACACCACCCCAGAAAACCGGCCAGCCGACCGGCCGGACGACCGGACGACGCCCGTTCCTGCCCGCCCTGGAAGGCCTGCGTGCCGTCGCCGCGTTGGGCATCATCGTCACCCACACCGCCTTCCAGACCGGCAACGACACCGGGGCGGTGGTCAACCGGATCATGGCGCGCACCGACTTCTTCGTTCCCGTGTTCTTCGCTCTGTCCGGATTCCTGCTGTGGCGTCGGCATTTCGCCGACCGGGGGGACTGGAGGGGCTACTACGTCAGACGGTTCGGCCGGATCATGCCCGCCTACCTGGTCGTCGTCGTGGTGGTCCTCGTGCTCTTCCCCGTCGCAGGGGACCCGGGACCGCTGCAGGTCACGGCCACCCTCCTGCTCCTGCAGAACTACGTCCCCGACGGTCTGGTCGGAGGTCTGACCCACCTGTGGTCACTGTGCGTGGAAATGTTCTTCTATCTGGTCATGCCCCTGCTGGCACTGGCCGTGGGCCGTCGCAGCCGCCGTACCCGGGTCGTGGTGATCGTGGGGGTGGCCGTCCTCGCGGCGTTGTGGCCCTTCCTCGCCGGGCCCCGTACCGGCGGGATCAACCCGCACATCATGCCCTGGGCGTTCTCGGGCTCCTTCTGCGTGGGCCTGCTCGCCGCGGAGGCCGAGGGCCGGATGCTGGACGCCGGGGGCGGCGGATCCTCCCGGTCGGTGGAGTCGGTGCGCCGGTGGGCGGGACGTCGGTGGTTGTGGGCCGGACTGGCCGCGGTGATCCTCGTCGCGGCGTCCTTCGACGGCCCGGAGGGACTCACCGCGGCCAGTCCCGCGGAGTTTTTCCGCCGGACCACGTGCGGGGTGCTCTTCGCCGCGGCGCTCGTCGTCCCGGTGGCCCTGCAGCCCCGGTCACGTTTCCTGGAGAGTCCGGTGATGCAGGCCCTGGGCAGGTGGTCGTACTCGGTGTTCCTGTGGCACATGGCACTGCTGTCCCTGGTGTTCCCGCTGACGGGTGTCGGGCTGTTCAGCGGCGGGGACCTGGCGGTGCTGGTGGGCACCGTGGTGGCCGTGGCACTGACTGTCCCGGTCGCGGCGCTGAGTTACTCGCTGGTGGAGGAGCCTGCGCGACGGGCGGTGTCCCGGTGGTGGTCGTCGCGCCGGGCAGACGGTAACGGCAGTACCACGGCGGTGAGGCAGGCCACGAACAGCAGCTGCACGGTCAGTGACGCTCCGGCGTAGTCGCCGCTGAGCCCGCCGCCGCCCCACGGTCCACGGGTGAACAGGGCGGTGGCCGCCGCACCGGTGACAAGGAGAATGTGGCGGGCACGGATGCCAGCGAGCAGCTTCACCGGGGCGGGGACTTTCCGGTGGCCGGTCGGGCGGCGGTACCGGAGGGCGGACACGAGGACGCCGAGGGTGACCGCGGCGACGGCGAGGCCGGCCGGCCCTGCGAGGATCCACGCCACCGCACCCCAGGCCGGCACTGCTGCGCCCACCCGGATGCGCCGACGCAGAACGCTTCCGGCCTGTCCGCGTGCGAGGTGCTCCTGCGCGCCGTCTTCCGCGTACCCCGCTGTGCGGTCCGGGGTGGACCCCGCTGTGATGCCCGGGGTGTGGTCGGGTGTGCGGTCCGTTTCGGCGGCAGGCACGGTCCTCCGCGACGACCGCAGGAGGAGCGCCCCGGTGGCGAGCAGGACCAGTGCGGCGCCGAGACCGACGGCGAGCCACGCCCGGTAGACCGGGGTGGCGGTGAACTCCGTGCGGACGGCGGCGGCGAGGTCGGAATCTGACAGTGATTCCAGCGACGGCAGGGTCGCCGACAGGGACGCCGGCACGCTCCACCCCTGCTGCCACCCGTTGACCGTCACCGGGTCGAGGGTGACCGACTGCCCGTCGAGTTCGAGGACGGCTGAGCGGCCGGGATTGACGGAGGTGGGGGTGAGCACGATCCTGTCGTCCGGCCCGGACGTGTCGGATGTGCCGGCCGGACCGGCCTCCGGCTCCCCGGACGTGCCGGCGGGGCTCTCCCCGGAGTCCAGGGTCACCCACCGGGCCGTGGACCGTACCTCATGGTCCCCCGGGGACAGGGTCACCGTGTCACCGCAGGCCAGCTTCGAGCCGTCCACCGTGGTGACCGCAGAACAGTCGGAGGAGGTCATCCGCACGCGCACACCCTCACCGGTGCCGGGGAGATTCCCGGGAAGACTCCCGTCCCGGTTCTCGGGCACAGTGACGGTGCGGCGCATCGTCCCCTCTGGGATCTCCTGGCCCAGGACCCAACGCACCGGCCGCAGGTCACCGTCGACCTGCGGGTCGGGTACGACGATGTCCCTGCGGGGGGTGATGTCCTCCCCGTCGGGTCCGTGAAGGGAGAGTTCGCTGACTCCGGCACCGCCCCATGCCCCGGTGATGCGCAGTTCCACCCTGTCGGCGTCCCCCGGTGGCAGGGACACCGTCTCCTGACGCCCCACCGGGATGCGCACCGTGGAGGACGCCACGGTCGAGTCCCCGAGGAAGGTGGTGACCTGGACGCGCAACGCCGAGCCCTGGGCCTGGGCCGTCAGCCTCATCTGGTGGACGGGACTGTCGAGGGACACGGTCAGTGACTGGTTCACCGGTGAACCCGGTGTCGGGTACCAGGCGGTCGTCTCGTCCCCGTCGACGGCTGCGGAGACCGACGAGAGTGTGTCCGCCCCTCCGAGGGAGGTCGGGTCGTCGGCCGATGAGCTGGCGTGGATGTGCCCTCCCGATTCGCGGACCCGGGTCATCCCTGACCCGTCCTGCCTGCCCGAGGGGTAGTCGTGCACCGGGTTGAGGCCGCGCCAGGGGTCGTCCCCGGCCCGGATCGCCGAATCCGGGGATGTCACGGTGCCGTAACTGTGCTCGCGCAGGGCAGGGGTGTCGGTCACGGTCAGTGCTGTCCCGGTCGCGCCACGTGCGACCAGGGCGTCCACACCCTCATCGCCGAGCAGCAGCCGGTCCCGGGGCGTCCCGCCCCCGCCGGAGTCGCTCCCGCCGGTGGCACTGTCGGCGGCGGCGAGGCGCGGCAGGACCTCCGCACCGCCGGAGACCACATCAAGGTCCCTGACATGCACCGTCCGGGGGGCGGTCGTGGAGGAACCGACCTGGAAGATCCTCACCTCCCCGTCGCCGAAGGACGCCACCTCCGTGAAACCCGGTGAACTCTGCAGGGTCCGCAGCACGGTGCGGGACCCCGGAGTATCGGCCGACGCCACCAGGTCCGACCTCACCAGCAGATAACCCACCCCCTGCTGGACCAGTGCACCGGCCAGAGTGGGGGCCGGTGACCCCGGGTCGAACTCCCGCTGCACCCCGTCGAGACCACGGATCGCCTCGGGAGGAACCAACGGCACGGCGTCCCGCACCACCCAGGGCACGTCGAGGAGTGCCTGTGCCGGCTCATCACGGGTGTTCCCCCAGCTCTGGCGGGCCGTGGCAGCGCGGGGAAGGATCATCGTCCGGGTCGACGACGCCCCGTGCGCAGGATCGTTGAGCCAGTCAGCGGCCTCGGTCCAGTAGGACGGCACCTCACGGTAACCGTCGACCGGTGTCAGACGGGCGGACCACGCCGGGGCGGTCACCACGGCGAGCAGCAGCACCACCGCAGTACACGTCACCACACGACGGTCCCGCTCCGGGTGTGCCAGCGCGGCAGGGGAGGGCAGCCGGACCGGTGCAAGCAGGTGCGCCACCCCCACGACCAGGGGAAGGTGGACGAGAGGGTCGAACTTGTGGAGGTTGCGCAACGGGGCACCTGCACCGTCGAGGAATACCCGGGCCGCCTCATGCACCGGGGAGAACGGTCCGGCGACCCCGAAGACCAGCAGACCGGCCGTCAGCATCAGCAGCCACACCGTCCGGTGCGGCACCGCGCCCCGGCCACGACGGGCCAGTCCCGCCAGCCCGAGCAGGGCGACGGCGAGAGTCCCGGCGACGAAGACGGCACCGGTGACCAGGGCTGCGCCGGCCTGCCTCTCCCCGTCGAGGAAGGGGGTCCAGCTCGTGGTACCCCGCAGAACCTCCCCGAGGTTGAACCAGTGGGTGGTGATCCCGGCGGACTCGATGTAGTCGGTGAACGGCGGGGAGTAGCGGCCCAGGACGAGCAGGGGACCGACCCACCAGAAACAGGCGGCGGCAAGGGCCGGAACCCAGTACAGCAGGAACCGGCGGGCGGTACGCCGGGTACCCCTGTCCGCCGAGCACACTCCGGCGACGAACCACCACACCACCGCCGGGACGACGGCCGCCGCCGTGGCCACCGCATTGACGGCCCCGAGGCACAGCACGGCCACGGCGGAGGAACACGCCGCGAGGGCGGTGCGGCGACGGGACGGGACGGTGCCCGGCGGGGCAGCCGCCGGTGCGGGGAGCAGCCGGACGACCGGGAGCATGATCCACGGCACCAGCGCCACCGTCCACGCTTCCGAAGAGATCGCCCCGAGGGTGGTCAGTATGCGGGGGGACAGGGCGTAGAGCACCGCCGCGGTCACCCGGGACGCCCGCGACCCGGTGCCCGTCGCCTCCAGCAGCCTGACAGTCCCGGCGAATGCGAGACCCAGCAGCAGCGCCCACCACAGTCGCTGGGTCAGCCAGTCCGGCAGGGGGGACAGGAGCGCGAAGAACAGTCCGTGGGGGAAGAGGTACCCGTACGCCTGGTTCTGCAGCTGGCCCAGGGGGAAGATGTCCGTCCACGGGGACAGTGCCTGGCCGAGGAAACCCCACGGGTCGGCCACGAGATCGTGCTTGGTGTCCGCGACGGTCAGACCGGGGGACTGCACGAGGCAGAGCAGCAGCCAGGCGCAGGCGGCAGTGAACCAGCCGCGCCGGGTCAGCGTGGACGTCACCGGATACCGGCTGGTGTGCGGGGTCGTCAGCGACGCTCGCCGTACTGGACGGAACCCAGGATGGCGTTGTTGGCGTCGATGTTGTTCGACGGCAGGTCAGAGCTGTCGGCGACCATGCCGACACCGAAGGTGACGGCGCCACCGATGACGATGCCGATGACGGCGGAGGCGATGGCGGGGCCGACGCTGCGGCGCGGCGTGGAGTCGGTCTCGAAGGGCATCGGTTTCAGGTCCTGTCTCGGATCAGGGTTGATCAGGGTTGATCGGGGAGGATCGGGGTTGATCGGGGGGCAGTCAGCGGCAGGGTCCGGCGGTGAAGTGACACCGGAGGGCCCGGTGCCGTGGATCCTGTGGAGTCTACCCGGGCCGGCCGGACTATTCGTCCTGTTCGGGCTGTTCGTCCAGCGGAGGCACGACAAGCACCGGGCACTGGGCGTGCTTGACGAGGTTGTCGGCCACGCTGGACTGCAGCAGTGACCGCCAGCCGGTCAGGGCACGGGTGCCGGCGACGATGAGGTCGACACCGAGCTCCTGTGACGCCTCGACAATGGCACTCCACACGGCAGTCGTCGACTCTACCAGGTAGGGTTCTGTCTCAAAACCAAGTTCCGCCGCCAGGGCCACACCCTCGTGGCTGATCTGGGTGGCGTCGATGTAGGCGGGGTCCGAGGTGACGTCGTCCGGGTCCTCGAAAATCCCCTGGCCGCCGCCCGCCAGTCCGCCGACGCCCGCGGCCCTCGCCGCCTGCCGGTGGATCGGCTCCCAGGCGGTGATGATGTAGGCCTTGTGGGACGACAGCAGCCGTGCCGCGTATTTGATGGCGTCCCGGGCCTGGTCAGAACCGTCGAAGGCGATGAGGACAGAATCTGTGTGGGCGCTCGTGTCGCTGCTCATGTCCCTGACACTAGTCCCACCAAGTACCGTCGGGAGTATGAACACCCCTCACCGCCACCACCCGTCAGCGGTTGCGGCCCTCCTGTCCGCAGCACTCGTCTGCCTCGCCTCCTGCTCCGGCACCGACGGCTCCGGCACCGCGGAATCCACCCCGGCCGCACAGTCGACCACCGGTGCGTCAACTGCGCCGGCACCGGGTCCGGGCACGTCGACGGGGCAGGACGCCGCGACCGGGTGCGCAGTCAACCCGGCCAACCCGGCCCCGTCAGACACCGCGGCGGTGCGCCGCGCCGCGGCCGCGACCCTCGCCGTCGGCGTCACCGGTTACGATGCGGCCGCCGCAGCAGTCGACAACGGCGTCCGCCACCTCTTCATCGGCTCCTCCACGGACCGGTCACTGCTGGACGGACAGGGGGATCCGGCACGGTCCCTGGCGTCCCTGCGCCAGCGCGTCGCGGACCTCGACGGACCTGACGGCCCGGGCCTCACCGTCTCCGTCGATGAAGAGGGTGGCAGGGTGCAGAGGCTCGCAGACCTGACCGGCACCCTCCCCTCCGCCCGGGACATGGCAGCGACCATGACCCCGGAACAGGTCACCGCACTGTTCACCGACCACGCAAGGAAACTGCGTGACCTGGGCATCACCATGGACTTCGCCCCGGACACCGACCTCGGCAGCGCCACCGGATCCGCCGACGACGCCATCGGTGACCGGGCCTTCTCCACCGACCCGCAGGTCGTCGTCACCTACGGGCGGGCGGTCGTCGACGGTCTG
Source organism: Corynebacterium neomassiliense (assembly GCF_900626215.1). Lineage (NCBI taxonomy): Bacteria > Bacillati > Actinomycetota > Actinomycetes > Mycobacteriales > Corynebacteriaceae > Corynebacterium > Corynebacterium neomassiliense. The sequence continues at coordinate 2,408,942 of NZ_LR131106.1, forward strand.
TTGGCAGGTGGCGTCACCCCGGTCATCAAACACTTCCCCGGCCACGGGCACGCGACCGGGGACTCCCACACCGGCGCGGTGACCACCCCCCCGCTCGACCGGATGGGACCGGACCTGCAGCCGTTCCGGGAACTGTCGCAGATCCCCGGGGTCGCCGTGATGGTCGGCCACATGCAGGTGCCCGGCCTCGACTCCGGACAGGGGGCCGGCCAGACGCCCGGCGGAGGAGAAACGGCGGTCACCGGTGCGGACACCCCTGCCTCACTGAACCCGGCGGCGTACGCACTGCTGAGGGAGGGGGATGCCGGGGCACCGGGGTTCACCGGGGTGGTGTTCACCGACGACCTGACGGGCATGCAGGCGGTCACAGACCGGTACTCCGCCGGAGAGGCCGTGGTCGGGGCGTTGCGGGCAGGCGCCGACGCTCCCCTGGTCTCCTCCGGGGTGGATGCCGCACAGGTCCCCGGGATCCTGGATTCGGTGGTCTCGGCGGTCTCCGGGGGGACTCTCGGGGCCGACGTTCTCGCCTCCGCGGCGGACCGGATCTGTGCGTCAACTGTGCCGGGGCGGCGGTGAACGGTTCCGTGAGAGGTTAAGGTATGTGTCGTGACCAGCAGAACGTACAGCTCCCGGGACGCCGGGCACCCACACGCCCGTAAGCGGCGGCGCAGTCTGTGGTGGCTGTGGACCCTCCTCGGCCTCTTCGGGATCGGGGGAGTGCTCTACGCCACCGACCTCGTCATGTCGGAGGGGACGGTGCCGCGGGGAGTGACCGTCGGCGGGGTGGACATCGGGTCGATGACCCCGGAGCAGGCAGAGGTGCGGCTGCGCAACCAGCTCGACGCACAGGTCAAGACACCCGTGACCGTCACCGCCGGCGACATGGAGACCACGGTCGACCCGGTGACCTCCGGACTGACCGTGGACTGGGACGCCACGGTCGACCAGGCCGGACAGCAGCCGATGAACCCGATCGTGCGCATCACGAGCTTCTGGCAGACCCGCGAGGTGGGCACGGTCAGCCATTTCAACGAGCAGCTCCTCGGCGGCACCGTCAGTCGTGTGACCTCGGACCTCAGCCGTGAGGCGGAGAACGCCGCCCTGTCGATCGACGACCAGGGCAGGCCCGAGGTCACCGACGACATCGACGGCCAGAGCGTCGACCGAAACGCCGTGGACGACGGCACCCGCCGCCACTGGCTCAACGCCGACCACCGTATCGCCGTGGACGCCGACAGCACTGACGCCGACGTCGACCGGGAGGACGCCGAGGTGGCGGTCCGCGACGTGGTCGACAAGGTCACCGCCGGTGACGTGGTCTTCACCGGCCGGGACAACGTCAACGGGGTGCTCCGTCCGGCAGACATGGGCAGGATCGTGACCTTCACCCCGGACAACGGCAGTTTCCGCACGGACTGGAACGTCGACGCCGCCCGCGAGATCCTCAGCGGAACCCTCTCCGCGACCGAGGTGGAGTTCCGCAACGCCAACTTCGAGGTCAACGGCAGTGACCTTGTGGTCGTGCCCTCACAGGACGGGGTGGAGATCGACTGGGACAAGACCCTTGACCCGCTGGCCGACAAACTCCTCGACACCACGAACCGGCGCCACGAGGTCAGCTACGAAGACCACAAGGCGACCTACACCACCGAGATGGCGCAGAAGGCGAACTTCGACGACGTGATGGGGTCCTTCACCACCGGAGGCTTCGCCGGGGACTCCGGCGTCAACATCCGCCGGGTCGCCGAAGAGGTCGACGGTGCGATCGTGCTGCCGGGACAGACGTTCAGTCTCAACGGGTACACCGGCCCCCGCGGCGAGGCCCAGGGGTACGTGGAGGCCGGGGTGATCGAGAACGGGCACGCCGACCGTGCCGTCGGCGGCGGTATCAGCCAGTTCGCCACCACCCTGTACAACGCCTCCTACTTCGCCGGCATGGAGGATGTCGCCCACACCCCGCACTCCTACTACATCAGCCGGTACCCGGCCGGGCGTGAGGCGACCGTCTTCGAGGGGGCGATCGACCTCCAGTTCAAGAACACCTTCGACACTCCGGTGCTGATCCGGACCAGTGCGGACAGTTCCTCGGTCACCGTGGAACTGCGTGGGGTGCGGCACGTGGACGTGGAGTCCATCCCGGGGCCGAAGACGGACTACACGGATCCCGAGCGCATCGAACTCGACGGCGACACCTGCTCCCCGTCCTCCGGGTCGAGAGGGTTCACCACCAGTGACACGAGGGTCATCCGGGACCTCGACGGCCGGGAACTGTCGCGGACGACCACGACGACGAAGTACGATCCCTCACCTATCGTGACCTGCCGCTGAGACGGGGTAGTCCGTGTAACCGGACGCCCCGCCGAAGTAGAAGGTCGACCTGTCCGGGGTGTTCTCCTGCGGCGTGGCCGCCGCGTCGACGGCGGTCCACCGTGCGACAAGGTCAGGGTTGGCCAGGGCCGGACGGCCCACGGCAGCGGCGTCGTAGCCGAGCGCCAGAATGTCCAGGGCGTCCTGTCTGGTACTGACCTGACGGAGCCCGGTGTTCCGGTTGGCGAAGACAGGGCCGTTGAACCTGTCACGCAGGCCGGTGGCCAGTTCGCCGCCGAGGTCCGGCTGCTCCAGGTTGAGGTAGGCGATGCCCTGCCCGCCGCCGAGTGAGTTCAGCCCGTCGACGAGATGCCCGTAGGTTTCCGCGGCGACGGAGTCGTCGTCCTCGACAACACCCTGGATCGTCATGCCGGGGCTGATCCTGATACCCGTCCGGTCGGCTCCGATGCGCTCTGCGACGGCTGCGGCGACCTCTGTGACGAACCGGGCCCGGTTCTCCGGGGACCCGCCGTAGGAGTCGGTCCGGATATTGGACCCGGGGCCGAGGAAGGAGTGCAGCAGGTAGCCGTTGGCGGAGTGCAGTTCCACCCCGTCCAGGCCGGCGGTGACGGCACGTTCGGCGGCGTCGGCGAAGCCCCTGCGGACCCGCTCCAGGCCGGCGTCGTCGAGGGCGACGGGGGTTTCGTAGGGGATCCGGTTGCCCCGGGCGTCATGGGACCATCCGTCGTGGTCGACGGCACTGGCGGATTCCACGGGCAGTCCGGTGACCTGGCTGTGGGTGTTCCATCCGGCGTGCATGAGCTGGACGACGATGTGCCCGCCGGCGGCATGGACCGCGTCGGCGACGGCACGCCAACCGGGGATCTGGTCGTCGGACCAGAGGCCTGGCTGGGTGTAGGAGACGCGTCCCTCACGGGTCGGCGATGTTCCGTCGGTGACGATGAGTCCCATGCCGGCACGCTGGCTGAAGTGGCGTGCCATGAGCTCGCCGGGGCGTCCTTCCGTGTCCGCCCGCAACCGTCCCATCGGTGCCTGGACGATGCGGTTGGACAGTGTGAGACGGCCGGCCTGCAGGGGCCGGAGGATCGCGGTGGCGGGTGACATCGGTGAGGGGACGACCCCGGAAACTGGTGAATCCTGGTTCATGGGACCGGAGTCTACGTGAACCGGCACAGGCGCGCCGACCCCTGCCGCACCACCGGCGGACGGGCCCGGGAGGACCCGGGGGAGGCTGTAGACCCCGGTAACGTCCCAGGTCGTGTTCAGGTCCGATACAGTTGCGGGAATGAGCAGTACCGCAACCCGCACCCGCTCCGGCGGCGGACGGCACCGTAAGGTCCCCGACCGGTCACCCCGCCGCGTTGTCGGGTGGAGCCTCGGCGTCTCCGCGGTCTCCACCGTCATGATGACGCTCGACATCACCATCGTCCTCGTCGCCCTCCCCGCGATCCGCGAGGACCTGGGCCTGACCCTGTCCGGGTCACAGTGGGTCATCAACGCCTACTCACTGACCTTCGCCTCCCTGATGCTCGCCGCGGCGAGCCTCTCCGACATCGTCGGGCGCCGGACCATCTTCCTCATCGGCCACGTGATCTTCCTCGCCGCCTCGGTCGGATGTGTCCTCACCGGTACCGAGGCAGGTCTGATCGCCTTCCGTGCCGTCCAGGGTGCCGGCGGGGCACTGGTGTTCGGTACAGCCACACCGCTGCTCGCCGACGCCTTCGAGGAGAAGGACGCCGCGAAACGGACCAGAGCCGTCGCCGCCATGATGGGCATCGGCGGTGCCGCCAGCGCCTTCGGACCACTGATCGGCGGGGCCCTGGTGGAGACCGGTGAATGGAGGTGGATCTTCGCGATCAACATCCCCATCGGGGTGCTCGTCATCCTGGCGACCCTGGTCTTCGTCCCCGACCTGTACCGGGAGTCCCGCAGCCGGGCCGGTGCCGCACCTGCCCCGCAGGGCGTCCCGGTGACCCCGCAGCGCCGTGCCCCGAAGGTCTCCGTCTTCGCGATGCTGCTGACCGTCGGTGCCCTCGCACTGTTGAACTACGGGATCATCGACGGCGAGGACCGGGGGTGGACCAGTCAGGTCATCGTGGCGTCCCTGGGGGCGGGTGTCCTGCTCTTCGCGGCCCTGGTGCTGTGGGAACTGCACAAACGCGACGGGGCGATGATCGACTTCCGGCTGTTCCGGATCCCCTCCTTCGCCACCGTCACCTTCAACGCCTTCGCCTCACGCATGTTCAGCTTCGGTATGCTGCCCTTCCTCGTCCTGTGGATGTCCGGGCAGCTCGGACTGTCCGCCCTGGAGATCGGGTACGTGGCCAGCGGACTGGCCGTACCGATGATCCTGTTCTCCGCCGTCGGTATCCGGGCGGTGGCGTGGATCCCGGTCGGCTGGGTGCAGGCCGTCGGCATGGTCATCGTCGCCGGCGGACTGATGCTCGGCCTGCGGCTGGACACGGACTCCGACTGGCACACCCTCCTGCCCATGCTCATCGTGATGGGGGCCGGGACCGGACTGATGCTCCCGCACGTCATGAGTCTGGCGGTGGAGGTCGTCCCCGCGTCACGCACCGGAATGGCCAGCGGGCTGGCGAACACCGCCCTGCCGCTGGGAACCGCCACCGGTGTGGCGGTGTACGGCGCCTACCTCGCCAACAAGGTCAACGGCGGGCTGGACACCCTGCCGATCCCGGAACAGTTCCGCGGGATCGCACAGGACGCTGCGGAGGCCGGCCAGTTCAGGCTCATCGCGCAACGGTCGGAACCGCTCGCGCAGCAGGCCCTGCAGTTCTTCCTCGACGGGCTGCACGGCATCTTCATCATCGCCGCGATCCTCGCGCTCATCGGCGCCGTCGCCAGCGTGGTGTTCATCAGGAAGCCGCGGGAACGGGCCTGAGCCGTCCGTACCTGTCCCTCAGCCGGCGAGGACCACGTCGAGGGTCCTGGGCCCGTGGACACCCTGGACACGGACCAGTTCGATGTCCACGGAGGCGCTCGGACCCGCGACCATGGTCACCGGTGTGGTGTGCAGTCCGACACCGGTGAGTCGGGTGACCGCCTCAGGGAGCAGTTCGACGATGTCGCTGACCCTGACCACCACCACATGGTGATCGGGGACCAGGGTGGTGGCGCGGCGTCCTGAATTCTCCCCGGCGAGCAGGACTGTCCCGGATTCCGCGACCGCGCAGAACGATGCGGTCACCACCGCATCGACCGCGTCAAGGTCCGCGACTGAGACGGGGGAGGACGCCGAATCCGGGAGTACCTCGCCACCCTGCGCCCGGAACCCGGCGAGCCAGCCCCCGCGGAGCGTGGCCGGTGCCACGATCCTGCTGCCTCTGCCGCCGTGCCCGCGGTCGGTGAGGAAGGACGCCACGGCGTCACCCACCGCGCTGTCGTTGTCGGCGACACGGCGGACGGTGGCGTCGTAGTCCTCCAGTCTGTCGGTGAGCAGGCTGACCAGTTGCTCTCCGGCCAGGGTGCCGGCGCGCCGGTACCTGCGGGGCACGGGTACGGTCTCGCCGGGGGGCAGGGAGCTGCCGGCGTCGCCCGTGATGCCCAGGGAGGACCGTATCCGGGCGAGAACCTCAGAGCGGGCGTCGCCCTGCGAACCGCCCTGCGAACCGGTCTGTGAATAAGTCACTGTCCGTCCCTTTCTTCCGGGTGCTGTTCATGCCGCCGGTTCTCCCTCTCCCGGAACCAGCTGCGGAAGGACTGCCCCGGTGGCCGGGGGATGTCACGGGAGGAGGTCCACCGGCCGGCCACACCGGGCAGGTCGTACACGCCGCCGCGGGGGGAGAGTCGATTGACCACGGGCAGACCCTTCTCGACCAGGGCCATGCGCCGTCCGTCGCTCATCATCCACTTCGCCCCGTCGAGGGCCGCGTCCAGCTGCGTGTGCGGGAGGCGGGAACCGTGGTTGACCTCCTGGTCCTGGGCGCGCAGCCTGGTCAGCATCTCGGGGATGTTGATCTTCACCGGGCAGGCGTCGAAACAGGCCCCGCACAGGGAGGAGGCGTACGGCAGTGACCCGTTGGCGGATTCGTCGACCCCGGTGAGCAGTGGGGTGAGGATTGCGCCGATCGGCCCCGGATACACCGAACCGTAGGCGTGGCCGCCCGCCCGCTCGTAGACAGGGCAGACGTTCATGCACGCCGAGCAGCGGATGCAGCGCAGGGCCGTACGCCCGTGCCGGTCCGCCAGGGCCTGGGTCCGTCCGTTGTCCAGCAGGACGACGTGGACGTTCTGCGGTCCGTCACCGGGGGTCACCCCGGTCCAGAAAGACGTGTAGGGGTTCATCCGTTCCCCGGTGGAGGACCGGGGGAGCAGTTCCATGAACACTTCGAGATCCTGGAACGTCGGAAGCAGCTTCTCGATGCCCATCACGGTGATGAGCGTCTCCGGCAGGGTCACACACATCCGGCCGTTGCCCTCGGACTCGACGACGGACAGGGCCCCTGTCTCCGCGATGCCGAAGTTCGCCCCGGACACGGCGACCCTGGTCTCGAGAAACTTCCGGCGCAGGTGCCTGCGGGACGCCTCCGCCAGGTGCTCCGGTTCGGAGTCCAGGTCGGGGTCCACGTCATCCATGCCGTTGAGGAAGATCTGACGGATCTCCTCACGGTTGCGGTGGATGGCGGGCACCAGGATGTGGGAGGGCTTGTCGCCTCCGAGCTGCACGATCAGTTCGGCGAGGTCCGTCTCATAGGCGTCGATGCCCGCCGGGGCCAGGGCCTCGTTGAGGCCGATCTCCTGGGTGGCCATGGACTTGACCTTGATGACGTCCCGGCGTCCTTTTTCGTTGAGCGGGGCGTTCTGCTCGATGAGGGTGCGGACGATCGTGTTGGCCTCGTCGGCGTCACGGGCCCAGTGGACGTGGCCCCCGGCGGCGGTGAAGGCGTCCTCGAACTGGATGAGGAGTTCGGGGAGACGGGCGATGACGTCGTCCTTCGTGGCTGCGGCGGCGTCGCGCAGGTCCTCCCAGTCCGGCATCTCGGACACCCTGAGGGCGCGTTTGCCGCGGATCGTCCCGGTCGCCTTGCGCAGGTTGGTGCGCATCTGGATGTTGCCGAGCTCGTGTTCGGCGACTTCGGGGAAGGGGTGGAGTTCATTGAGGTTGCCGTGGCCGGGGACGGTGGGCATGCCCAGGACCGTGCGGCTGCCGTTGTCGGTGACGCTCATCGCAGGGCACCTCCTGTCACGGTCGCGCCTTCCTCGGGCAGGAGCAGGGGATGCTCCTTCGTCGAGGCGAGGATCCTGGCGAGGTGCACGGCGGCGGGGATGTGCCCCTCTCCGGGGACCAGGCGACCGGTCCGGGACAGGCCGCCGCCGATGTGCATCGGGCAGGAGGCGTCACCGCCGGTGCAGGTGGACGCCCCGGTCGACAGTATCGCCTCGACCTTGTCACCGAGCATCGCGCCGGAGACCTGCGGGTTCTTCACCGAGAAGGTGCCCCCGAATCCGCAGCAGGCGTCCTCGTTGCTGATGGTGCGCAGTTCCAGACCTTCCACGGAGGCGAGAAGGTCGCGTTGCCGGTCGCCGAGCCGCAGCAGGCGCATCCCGTGGCAGGAGGGGTGGTAGGCGACGGTGTGGGGGAAATAGGAGCCGAGTTCCTCCGCCGCGTCGGTCACCCCGAGGACGTCGGTGAGGAACTGGCAGAGTTCGTAGGTTCGTCCGGCGATCTCCGAGGCCCTGGTGGCGAGGCCCGGGTCGCCGTTGTACTCGGCGATCATCGGGTGCTGGTGCCCCAGGGAGGCGACACAGGAGCCGCTGGGGGCGACGGCGTAGTCCCAGTTCTCCTCTTCGAACGCCCGGACGTGGTTGCGGACGACCGGGTAGGCGTCCCTGAACTTGCCGGAGTTGATGTGCATCTGTCCGCAGCATGCCTGGCGTTCCGGGAAGATGACGCGGTGGCCGAGACGTTCGAGGACGCTCACGGTCGCCTGCCCGACCTCCGGGTACATTGCATCGACGATGCAGGTGGCGAATAGTGCGATCTTCATGGGGAGTCACCCCTCAGGTTGTGGTTCGTCAGTTCTGGTTCGGGTGTCGGTCTTCTGTAGGCCGACCGGGCCGGTCGTCGGAGGGGCAGGCGGGGGAGGGCAGGTCAGTGTCCTCCTGTGGACCGGTCAAGGCCCGTCGTCTGCCCCCGGGGGCGCAGTCACCCTCCACCCTATACCGGAACAGTTCCTTTGGTCTGACCACAGGGTGAAATGCTGTGGGCTGCGGTGCCGGGGGAGGGCGGACGCAGAAACACCACCGGGTCAGGCGCCGGAGGAGGTAGATCCGGGCTGACTGCCACTGCGGGGGGAGAGAGGTCGGCTGAGGCGACCTGCGGAGGGGTGCATCCGGCAGTGGGCCGGTGGTGTTGTGCGGGGAGATGACCCAGAGAAGAGAGATTCTGCCTGGTGGGGCCGGTCTTCCCTGCGGTGTGCACTGACGATAGGCAGGCCGGCCGGACACGTGCAACGGGCCTGCCGGGGATCCGGGGGTGGCCAGGTGGATACCCCAGGGGGGTACCCGGTCGGGTACTTCCGTATCGAAGTCGCAGGTGGATGAAGAGCAGGAAACAATCGCGGAAGCGGCAGAACCGTTACCAGGGTCCCGCAACGGGGGTGGCAGGGGGGAACGGGGCCGGAAGACAGACAGGGAAGGACGCCCGGACCCGACTGACGGGTCAGCAGGAACGTGCCGCGAGGGCCTTCACCCACCCGGCGGTCTGGTACACACCCTGGCGCACATGCTCGCCGACGGACCTCGGGGACGCCGGCCTGTTCACGGCCAGCTCACCGTCCCAGCACCTGCTGAAGTACAGACGGACCCGCCCCACATGCTCGCGACTCGTCCCGGTGACATAGGCGGACCGCCAGCCGTTGGCGTCCGCCAGGGCGGCGAACCCCCGTGCCTCACCCCGGGTGGTGGACGGGTCCGGGGCGAAACAGTGGACCCGGACACCCGGAAGCTCCCCGCAGTACCGGTCCTCAATGACCTGTCCCACCGGGTTCGACAGCACCAGGTCCGGAACTCCGAGCTGCTGTGCCAGGTCCCGCGCAGCCTGGTAGTCCCCGGGCGGGACGCCACCGAGCTGCACGATCACGTCGACGTCGTCCGGCACCGGGTCCATCCGGGGGAAGTAGATCTCCTTCACCGCGAACCAGGACCACCCGACAGTGAGGGCCAGGACGAGGACGACGGCGACGAGCACGGTGCGGCGCAGCCGCCCGCCGCGGATCCGTCGCCGGCCGCGTGACCGTGGTCCCACCCGGTGCGTCATCGTCAGCGCCCGTAGGTCAGCAGGGCGGACAGTTCCGCGACGTCGTTGTCGATCGCCTCAAGTACCCGGGTGTACTCCTTCGCCGAGCTGAAACCGACCGGATCCTCGACATCCCCGTCCACCCTGGGCAGCCCGTGCCGGAGTTCCGGGAGGGCGGTCAGGGAGGGGAGCAGACCACTGCGGTGCCACTGCGCCAGCTGCGGCAGACGGAACGTCTTCGACATCGCGCCGGGGTGGGTGATGAGACAGGAGTCCACCTGACGCTGCTCGAAGCAGACCACCAGGTCCTGGGCTTCCAGGATCCGACGGCTGACACGCCGTGCGGAGAAGCCGTTCCCGTCGATGCCCCTGCCCTTCAGGTAGTCGACGGACCTGGAGTCCATGGGGTGACCGGACAGACCGGCGACACCGGCACTCGACACGGCAATGCCCGGGTGGTCACCGCCGAGGTAGTCGCGGAGAAGGTACTCGGCGGCAGGGGAGCGGCAGATGTTCCCGGTGCACACGAACAGGACCCGCAGGGGTGCGGGGGTCTGGGGGGGAGCAGATGACTGCTGTTCGGACGACATGGCTGACGACATGGCTTCGGTCTCCTGTGAGGTGGAGGGACGGAGTGGTGGAGAGCTGGACTGTGGAGAGCTGGACGGAAACGGTCAGGACCGGCCGGACGGGACGGGGTCAGGCGGGGCTCGTGGTCCGGGCCAGTCGACGGAGATCGTCGACCATTTCCCGGTGCCGCTCCTGCAGCACCGGAACACTGGAGCGTACACGCGAATCGTAGCGCGACTGATCCTCCGGATCCTCACGCAACCCGACCACCTGCGACACCACCTGGTCGACATCGAAACTGTTGACGTTGTGCACCCACTCCCCGAGTCCGAGGTCGGCGAACGCGGAGAACCCCTTCCTCTCGTAGGCGAGGTGGATGACCCGGTGCCCGGCGCGGACCGCCAGGAGCGCCGCGTGGAGGCGCACGGCGACCACCACCCTGGGCGGGTCCTGGTGGTGGACGCCACGGCGCAGATACTCGTCCTCGTCGACAGTGTTCCCCGGGGTGACCTGCTCCTGGGCGGCTCCGTCGTCGTTGCCGCCGACGGTGCTCTGGACGTAGCCGACGACCGGGACTCCGGCGTCCCGCAGTCTCCCGGCGAGCGACACCACCAGTGGAGGCAGTTTCCCGTGGACCTGACGGACGCTGAGGACGGTGGACGGGGACCCGGGGTGCCCTCCGGGACGGTCTGCGTCCCCGAGCCCCGTCGTCTCCGGGGCACCGTCGAACCGTGAGGTGAAGTCAGGGGACGCGATCGCGAGGTCCGGCATGCGCACCGCGTTGTTCGGCCCGACGTCCAGGCCGAGCTCCTTCATCGACCGGTCGTCACGCACCATGACCAGGGACAGCCGCCGCAGCAGTGGTGCGTAGAGTGCCCGGGTGCCGCCGCGGAGAGGGCCGATGCTCTGCGGAAGATAGACGGTGGGCGAGGAGGTGAAGGCGGCGGCGACCAGCTGCGGACCCATGACCAGGGCACACTTCAGCGCTTCCGTGACCCGCCCTGCCCGCAGGTATCCCCCACCGACCCCGACGACCAGGTCATACCTGTCGAGCTGACGCAGCACCCGCAGATAGTCACGCCGCCAACCGCGGGCAGAGGGGCGGGAACTGTGGAGGGTCACCGGAAGATGACGGAAGCTCTCCGGGTCGGAGGCGCACAGGGTGATGTCCGTGTCCCCGCCGAGGGCTTCCCTGAGAAGTGCCACGGTCTCCTCGACGAGAAGACCGTCACCCCGGTTTCTCGAGCTGTATCCGTGCAGGATCAGCGCCTTGCTTTCCATGTGGACTTCCTTTCGCGGGACGGTGAGGGGGTGTGGGGGACGGTGTCCGCCGGGGGAAGGAGGACAAGGGGGACAAATGCCGCGGCACTGACAAGCTGCGCCACCGCGATGGCGGTGAGCAGTGGACCGTCCGACAGGGTGAGCAGGGAGACACCGAGGATCGTGGGCCGGATCACCGACCAGACGAGGCACAGCGAATCTCTGCCGGTGATGTAGGGGACCTTCGTCACCAGCGACGTCACCAGGGAACCGAGAGTGAACACGCCCAGGCAGAGGAGGGTCCGGGCCGTGACATCCGGGCCGTCTGCCGCGAAGACCACGGCAGCGACGACGACGACCGCGGAGAAGAACGCCAGGACGACACTGGACCAGAGGCCCCGGAGAGTCCATCTGCGGACAGTCCCCGGGTCTCCCCGGCGTACGGCGTCCGAGATCTTCATCTCGAAGCCCGGTGCGACGANAGAGGGGTAAGAGGGGCAGGGGGGGGGCCGGCCGGCTCCGTCCGTCGAATTCAGCGGTCGGGGTCGGGGCGGGAGGTACCGCCGGGTACCTCGACGCTGACGGAGTCCTGTGTACCCGTGGAGGCGGTGCGTCCGGCGTCCTCCCCGGATTCTGGCCCGGATTCTGGCCCGGTTTCTGGCCCGTCCGTGGCTGCGTCCGGGAGGTCCGGGGTGGCTGCGGTACCGGCGGTGGCTGCGGTGGCCCCGTACCCGTGCGCGCCGTGGCCGTTGTCCCTGCCGTACCTTCCCTTCGGCGCCGGAGTCTGGGTGAAGACGGTACCCAGGATCCGGGAGTTCACGGCGGTGAGGGTGTCTGCCGCCGCGGGGAGCTGGTCGGGGGTGGGGCCGTTGTACCGCACCGTGATCAGCACCCCGTCCGCGGGAGAGGCGACCAGCGCACCGTCGGGGACGGGCAGCACCGGGGACGCGTCGAGGATGACATGGTCGAAACGGGCGGCGAGCTGGGCGAGGATCTCCCCGAAGCGCCTGGACCCGAGCAGTTCTGCAGGGTTCGGCGGAATCGGACCGGAGGCGACCACACTCAGCCCCTCCGTGGCGGTCGACTGGATGACGTCGCCGATGTCCGCCCGGCCTGACAGGGCCGTGGACAGGCCCACCGCACTCTGGAGATTGTTGCCCACATAGTTCGTGACACTCGGGTCACGCAGGTCGGCGTCGACCAGGCAGACGCTCTCACCGTCATCGGCCAGGGCGAGGGCCAGGTTCACCGCCAGGGTGGACTTGCCGTCACCGGGCATCGCCGAGGTGACGGCCAGCACTGTGGGGGCATTGTCGACGTCGAGGAACCTGAGGTTCGTGCGCAGCTCCCGCAACTGCTCGGCGGCCGGGGTGGGGGCACCGGAGAAATCGAGGGTGTGGTGCTCGACGAGGACGTCGGCGGTACCGACGCTGCCGATGACCGGGGCGTCGACGATCTCCTGGATGGCCGCGGGATCGGTGATCCTGCGGTCGAACAGGCCCCGGCACACGGCGGCGACAGCGCCCACCACAAGGCCCACCACAAGTCCGAGGGCGATGTTCAGGGACATGTTCGGGGACGAGGGCGACGTCGGCGTGACCGCCTGGTTGAGCAGTGCGAGCTGCGGGGCGCCGCCGGCACCGGGAGCTGAGGTCTGCTCGTTGAGCTCACGGACCATCTGCTGCAGCTGGGTCGCCGCAGAATTCGCCACATCCCGTGAGAGCACGGGATCCCCGGAGACGGCCGTGAGATCGAGGATGACGGTGTCCTTGTGGGCTCCGGCGTCGAGCATCGCCATGACCTCGTCGGGCGTGCGGTCGAGGCCGAGCTGGTCGACTACGCGCTGGCTCAGTGCCCGGCCGTTGGCCACCTCCGCGTAGGAGCCGACCTGCTTCTGGCTGAGCAGGACGCCCTGGTAGGCGTCACTGGAACCGCCGGTGGACGCCGTGCCCACGTACACCTGGGCGGTCGCCGTGTACTCCTTGGTCATGAGAGCGGTGGCACCCCAGCCGGCGAGGGCGCCCACGAGCGCGCCGACGACGAGCATCCACCAGGACCTGCGCAGATGACCCAGGTAGTCGACGAGCACGTTGCGGGCGGAGAACGTTCCACCGGCCGAAGATGCGGTGGAGGCTGGTGAAGTCCGGGAGATCATGGTGGTCCTTAGTCGTCGGGAAGATGGCGGGCAGTGGATCGGGTGTCCGGTACCTGTCTCACCGGGAGGGTCGTCGCCGGGGTCCGGCACGGTGTCCTGCGCAGCCTGGCGGCTGGCCAGCGCCACCGCGCCGACGATGAGCGGAAGGATCGGGGTGGTGTGCCGCAGGGCGGAACCCCAGTCAGGTTCGAACAGGCCCTGGACAACGAGAAAAGCCAGGGGAAGTGCGGTGAACCGGGCGAGCAGCGGGTTCCCCCTGCCCGCCGTGCCGGCGGCCCGGACCGCGCTGGTCCAGATGAGTGCGAAAAGTACGCCGATCACCAGGTAGTACGGCGAGAACTTCGCCAGCATCGGCAGGGGGACGATGAAGAACAGTGAGGTCAGGGTGGAGTTCAGGATGCCGCCGAGCGGTTCCGGGGCATTGACGAACCGGGTGATCAACGAGCCGGTGTTCGCCTGCCTTTCGGCGGTGTCGTTGGCGTCTGTACGGAAACTGTCCGCAGGTACGCCCATCACGGTCCACACCGCCAGGCCGGTGACCACCGCAACTCCCACGATCATCCACACCACCTGTGCGGTGCTGCGGGTCCCAGGACCGGCCGGACGTCGGCTGAGCAGTACCCGGAAGACCACGTAGAGGCCCATGACGATGAACCAGTAGGTGCGGAACTCCGCCCCCAGCAGTGCCATGGACGCGACAACGAGGATCTCTCCGAGGAGGTTGACCGGCATCAGCACGATGACCAGCATCGCCAGGGAGATGACCACCTCCTTGGTGTAGGCCGCCTGGTACACGCCGACGGCCAGGGGGGTGACCAGTGCGAGCACCAGGGCGAGGGTGCTCAGGTGGACACTGTCCACACGTACCAGCACGGCCCCGAGGACGGCTGCGCCGATGACGACGCCGAGGACGGCGGCGGCTGTCGGCGCCTCCACCATGCCGATGCGGGTGTAGAACGCGGCGATGGCACTGTACGAGCCGGCGCCGAGGTCCGCCGCGTCAAAGGGGGAGGACATGATCCAGCGGATGGTGGCGGCGTCATTGCCGAATCCGCCGAACAGTCCGGTGAGCCTGGGACGGACGAGCAGACCCACCGCCAGTGCGACCGCACCGAGGCACACCCCGAGGACCAGGGGCGACGAGGCCGGCCCCCGGGTGTGACTGCTGTCGGTCCGTGCGGTCACAGCACTGCCTTCCGGTCGGAGGTTCTCCCCACCGCCAGATCATAAACCGAGGTGAGCCGGTCCCGCTGGGTCTGCGGGGAGTGCGCACGGTCAAGTGACGTCCAGTCCGCAGGGTCCCTTCCCGCGGTGAGGATCCGGACTGCCCTGCGCGCGGCGTCCTCCGGTGTGCCGAACCTCGCCTCGGCCGGGCACTCCTGCAGGGCCGGGATGTCCCGGACGAGGAGGGGGACGCCGATCCTGCGGACCTCGAGGACCGACATGGGGAACCCGTCCCACCTTGCGGTGTGGACCACCACTGACAGTTCTGCGATGCGCCGGTGAAGCTCATCCCCGTTGAGCCAGCCGGTGACCTCGACCCCGGCGTCCTCGAGAACGGGAATGAGGGAGGTGTCTTTGCCGTCCCCGTCCCCGATCCACACGAAGCGGGTCTCCGGCAGTTCCCCGCGGATCAGCCGGGCGGTGGCGGCGAAGAAGGCCGGGTCGCGTTGCGGGGTCACCCGGGAGACCACGCCCACCGTCTGCGGGAGGGTGGGTGACCAGCTGTCCACGGGGGCGGGGTGGTCCTCGGCGAGCACGTTCGGGACCACGGTGACAGGCACTGTCCACGGCAGGCCGTGTCCGAGACCGCACATGAGTTCACCCTCCCAGACCGCGCAGGGTGCCCCCACGGTGGTCAACGGGTAGAGCATCTTCTCCAGCAGTCGGAAGGCCCGGCGTTGCGCGGCGGGGATGTCGGCCCGTTCGAAGGCGAAACTGTGCGGGGTGTACACCACCGGGACGGTGTCGCGGCCGGGTGTCATGCGGTCGAGTGCTGCGGCGAGGCGGACGTAGACCCCGGCGAAACTGGAGTGGGCGTGGACGACGTCCGGGCGCAGTTCGGCGACGGCGTCGCGGACCGCGCGCACGGCGGCGAGGGGGGACGCCGGGAGTTCCCGGTCCACGGTGAAGACACCGGGGCTGCGCGGGACGGGCGGGGCGGAGCTGCGGGCGTTGTTGGACAGCAGCAGGTGGCTGTGGTCGGGCAGAAGCCGGGCGTACTGCTCGACGGCGGTGGCGACCCCACCGTGGTAGCAGTCGGTGACGTGCAGGATCTTCATGGTCGTTCCGACTGCCCCCGGCTCAGTAGGCGCCACGTGACAGGGCCACGGCGCGGAACGTGCGCGCGATGGTCTTGATGTCCAGGGCGAGCGACCAGTTGTCCACGTAGTACAGGTCGAGCCGTTCAGCCTGTTCGGGGGTCAGGTCGGAGCGGCCGGAGACCTGCCACAGTCCGGTGATGCCGGGGCGGACCTCCATACGCATCCTCATGTCGGAGCCGAAGGCGTCGACCTCGTGCTTGAGGTGGGGGCGCGGACCGACGACGCTCATGCTGCCCATGAGGGAGTTGAAGAACTGGGGTAGCTCGTCGATGCTCGTCTTGCGGATGAAGCGTCCGACCCTGGTGACCCTGGGATCGTTCTTCATCTTGAACAGTCCTTCCGCGCCGACCTGCTCGCGCAGCTTCTGGAGGCGGGCGTCGGCGTCCGTGTGCATGCTGCGGAACTTGAAGATGCGGAACGGCTGGCCGTGCAGGCCGATACGGGTGCTCACGTAGAAGACCGGGCCCCGGTCCTCGAGCTTGATCGCCAGTGCGGTGAGCAGCATGACCGGTGAGACGAGGATGAGGGCGACCGCCGAGACGGTGATGTCGAAGACCCTCTTGATCAGCCCGTTGGCGGCGCTGAACCGGGGACGGTCGACGAACAGTGCGTGGCGGGGGCCGAAGGGCACGACGTCCAGCCGGGTGCCGCTGATGCCCTCGAGCATGGGGTCGAGGTACAGGCGCATGTTGAGCTTGTCCAGCTGCCAGGACAGCCTGCGGAGATTACGGTGGCCGAACTCTCCGATGGACGCCACCCACACGGCGTCACACTCGTAGCCCGCGGCGGCCTTGGCGAACTCCTCGGTGGTGAGGATGCTCATGCAGATTCCGTCGACGGGAATGCCGTGGACGTCGAGGAGCTCGTCCCGGTTCTCCGGGTCGGTGAGGAGGATGCCGTGGATGAGGTCGCCGACGTCCTCCCTGTCATGGAAGGACAGGATCATGCGGTTGATGTCCCTGACCTGTCCGATCGCCAGGAAGCTGTGCCTGAGGTCGGTGCGGAAACGGTCGGTGACCCGCAGGTTCACCATCCGGGAGACCATGAGCAGGAACAGTCCGACGGGCAGGCCGAACAGGGCGAAGTGCCGGAACACCGAGTAGGAGGAGATGGCGTCGACCATGGCGAGGCCGGAGGCGAAGACCAGGCTGCCCTTGATGACGTTCTCGCGGCCGATGCGGTGGAAGGTGCGGGCCTGGTGACTGTAGCCGTGGGTGAGGCCGATGCAGGCGAGCCAGAAGACCGAGACCGCTGCGCTGAGCAGGAGGTTCCGGGCGGTGAAGAAGTGGTCGGTGATGACGCCGAAGTCTGGTGCCCAGGTGTAGATCGAGAGCAGGTCGGCGATGAGGACCGCGGTGACGACGGCGAGGGTGTCACTGAGGACGTAGAACACCGTGCGCTGGGAGTGCCGGAACCGGCGGGTGTCCGCGGTCTTGGCGAGGTGAGGGAGGGAGGGGCGGGGGATGACGTCAGGGAAGGGGTTTCCTGTTGACCGGGAGGTCGACGGTGGAGTGCGGAGAACCATGGGAGAGTCGTTTCTGTGTGCCGGCAGGTGAGGGGGCTTGACTGGAGAGGTACGGGGGTAACAGTAATGCTTTCCCCGCCGTTACACGACGGTCCTGTCTGTACGGAGGCGGTCAACATCTGGTCTGACCAGGAGTTTCCTGGTAGTAGCCGCAAAAGGAGAGGGGCACTGAACAGGCGTTACACAAAAAACAGTGATGTTGGTCACGTAAGTTAAGCCAACGTTACGTACTGCTTGCGGGGGCGTGTCACCTGCGGTTTTACGTTCACGGTGAGTTGAATCCGGAGTCAGTGTGCGTCGGTGTCCGGCGGTCCCGGAGGCGCTCCGTGGGGCACGGGGGTGGCCGTGTAACGGAGTCGGATGTGACGGAGACCGGACGCGGTCCGGGGTGCAGATACGCAACGACCCGGCAGAGCTGGCGGCAGCTGTACCGGGTCGTGATCGTTCCGAGCCCCCTGACAGAATCGAACTGTCGACCTTTTCCTTACCATGGAAACGCTCTGCCGACTGAGCTAAGGGGGCGGGCGGCGGTCCCGCACACGGAGCCTGACGTGCAGTGCACGCGGGCAGGTCCGGGAGGAGAACCGCTGCTGAGCCGATGACGGGAATCGAACCCGCGCCACCTGCTTGGGAAGCAGGAGTTCTACCATTGAACTACATCGGCAGTGCCCGGCAGCAATGCTGCAGTCTTCGACCAGGTTTCTCTACCAGGGTCTCCGACCGGGCAACGCTAAGTACTGTAACACACCCCGGCGCAGTCCCGGAGCCAGCCCCACGTGTTGACTGCGCTACGCTGTTCACGTGCTTCTTTCCGACCGAGACATCCGCACCGCCATCGCCGACGGGGCACTGTCCCTCGACCCCTTCGACCCGTCGATGGTCCAGCCGTCCAGCATCGACGTGCGCCTGGACCGCTACTTCCGGGTCTTCAACAACTCGAAGTACACCCACATCGACCCACGGCTGCCCCAGGAGGAACTCACCACCCTCGTCGAGGTCGGTGACGGACTGGGGGAGGACGGCACCGCCATCGCCGACGGCGGCATCGCCGGGGAGGCCTTCATCCTCCACCCCGGGGAATTCGTCCTCGGTTCGGTCCTGGAGTACATCACCGTGCCCGACCACCTCGCCGCACGGTTGGAGGGGAAGTCCTCTCTCGGACGCCTCGGTCTGCTCACGCACTCGACCGCAGGGTTCATCGACCCGGGTTTCACCGGCCACGTGACCCTCGAACTGTCGAACACCGCCAATCTGCCGATCGCACTGTACCCCGGCATGAAGATCGGTCAGCTGGCCATCTTCACCCTCTCCAGTCCGGCGGAGAACCCCTACGGCTCCGGTGCCCTGGGGTCGAAGTACCAGGGGCAGCGGGGGCCGACACCGTCCAAGGCCTACCTCAACTTCCTGTAGAGGACGCCGAGTTCCGGGCTCCGGGGCGGGAGACTCCGACCCCCGCTGTGCCCGGTGCCTGCCGCCGGACACAGGTCACCCCCGGCAGTGTCGCCACTGACCGGGGGTTTCCTGCTGACGTTTCAAGAGGAGAATGCTCAGCTGCCGTATACGGATCCTTTCTGTCTGCCGATGAGATTCAATCTACGAGCGGCTTCTTGGAGGACCCTGGCAATCGACTGACGCCTCGGTGCGATCTCGGTGCAGGTTGTCCGGACGCTCTTCCGGGCCCCTTCAGACCCGCGACGATGCGAAGGCGACGGCGTCCTCGAGACCGTCGGTCCACCCGGCGTGGCCCGCGGGGTCCTCGTCGACCCGGTAGGTGACGTCCATGCCGTTGGCCTCGGCCTCCGCCACCAGGCGGGCGGTGAACGGGGCAGGACTGACCATGTCGTATGCCTGCTGGTAGATGAAGACCGGGGCGTCGTACCCGTCGACCGGGACGGCGAGGTGCTCCCGCACCGCGGGCAGGAGGTCACCGGTGGCCAGAGGCCTGGTCACCAGGTCACCGACGGGAATGTCGGCCACGGCGTCCGACATCTCGAAGTAGTTCGCGGTCTCCGCCAGATCGACGATCCGCCGGCCCGTGTCGGTGAGGTAGTCGTCGAGGGGGAAGTCAGGTCGCGCCGCGCGGAATCCGGCGAGCACGAAAGCCAGGTAAGTCTCCAGGTCAGGCTGGCTGAACTGCAGGACCGGGGTGACCACGGCAAGCTCGTCGGCGATACCGGCGGGGACGCCGCCGGCGGTGACTGCGGCGAGGTGGAGCTCCGGGGCGTACTCCGCGGCCATCTCCGCCGCCGCCATCGAAGCGTGGCCACCCTGCGAGTAACCGTTGGTGACCCATGTGGTGGACAGGTCGTCGCTGAGCGACCGGGACGCCCGGACGATGTCGATCATCGCGGCACCCTCACTGTGGGTGTTGAGGTAGGGGTGGACCCCGTCGGTGCCGAGACCGACGTACTCGGGTGCGGCGACGGCGAAGCCGGCGTCCAGCCAGTGGGCCAGGTACTGGTCGCCGGTGTTGTCCTCCCCGACCCAGCCTGTCCAGGAGACGTTGGCGTCCCCCAGGCCCTGGGTGCCGTGGCCGTAGACCAGTACCGGCCATCCGCCCTCGGGCGCCTGTCCCTGTGGCAGATAGAGGGTGCCGAGACTGGAGGCCTTCTCTCCGTGGGGGCCGTCCGTCTCGTACTCGAAGTGCCAGCCACCGCTGGAACGGGTGAGCACCAGGTCGTCCGGGAGGACAGAGGAGGAGATGACGGTGCCCCGTGTAGGGGCGGAGGCCGTGGCCGCTGGTGCCGCCGTGGCCATTGTTGCGGCGGGGGTCGGGGGGGGGGGGGCGGGGGGGGGGGGGGGGGGGGGGGGCGGGGGGGGGGGGGGGGGGGGGGGGCGGGGGGGGGGGGGGGGGGGGGGGGGGGGGGGGGGGGGGGGGGGGGCGCGGGCGCGGGGGCCCGCCGCGACACCCGCGGGGCTGCCCCCTCGCGCCCCCCCTCGCCCTCTGACAAACCCGACCGCCCCCACCAGANGGGGGCGGGGGGTCGTACGCGGGCGGGGCGTGGCGTGGGAACGGGGGAAACGTCGCATGTCGGAAAGGTTATCCTTACCGGGGGTGATCGGGAAGTTTCGGCGGCAGATCGGAAAAAAGTTTCGCAGATCGGACATTAGCTGTGGATCTGGCTGCGGGGGCCGGTCACACAGTCCCACCGACCACGCCACCCGCCCGCCCGCAGCCCCGCGGGCCCGGGGAATCCGCAGGTACTTCTGCCGGACCCTACTGGTCCTCGGGGTGGAACCCGGCCTCGACCGCCAGGACAGCCAGCTGCACCCGCGAATCGGTACCGAACTTGGTGAGCAGAGAGGACACCGTCTTCTTCACCGCGCTGGCTGAACGCCCCGTTCTGCGGGCGATCTCCGCATTCGACAACCCCGCGCACACCAGTGACAGGACCTTCTCCTCAGAGGGGGAGAGCCTGTCCAGCCGGTCCGCGTCCTCCGCCGACAGTCCCCCACCGGCAGGGAGATGCCTCATCAGACGGGTGGCAGGCTGCGGGCTGACGACGGTACCGCCGGCGAGTGCCTGATGGACCGTCTCGATGATGAACTCCGGGCGGGAGCTCTTCAGGATGTACCCCGCGCCGCCGAGCGAGAGAACCGACAGCATCGTCGCGTCCTCGTCCAACGCGGTCATCGCGATGAACACCGGGGGGCGCTCCAGCTCGCGGACATGACGCAGCAGCTCCACCCCGTCCATGGTCGGCATGTGGATGTCGGCCATGAGGACGTCAGTGTCGATCCTGCCGAGAAGGTCGAGTGCACCGGCACCGTCGCACGCCTCCCCGACCACCTCGATGTCCGAGGCGGCGGGAGTGCTGAAGTACAGGCGCAGCGAGGACAGGACCAACGGGTCGTCGTCGACCAGCAGGAGCCGGATCGTGCCGGAGGGAGAGGGGACGGAAGCGGCCCCGGAGGAGGAGCCGGGAGAGGGAGAGAACGTCACCGGTGACGTCAGCAGTAGAAGTGGTTGTGCTTCTTGCAGGAGAAGATCGAACCGAGGGACGCCTTGTAGTTGACGGAGCCGGTGTCGGCTGAGGCGGTACCGACACACAGGCCGGAGGCGAGGACCACGGTCACGGCACCGGCGGAAAGACGGCGCAGCAGGGACTTCGGGCGGGAACTGGACAAGATTTTCTCCTCTGTAAGAGAGTCACGGAGACGTGGGGGGCGATACGTCGCCTCCAACAATAGGCAGCGTGACGGCCGTGCGCCAGAGCTGGGGACCACCGGATCCGTGATCTCTGTTGACCGGACCGGCGACCAGCTCCCCTCCCGCCGTATGGGCCCTGGCGACCATCGACCCCATCCCCAGGTCACTGGTCAGCGCAGGATCTGCCCCGGCGCTGTCGGAAACCGGGTTCACCATCGACACCGTCACCGAGTTACCCGCATTCACCCTGCAGCTCAACCACACCTCAGCGTGGTCGGGGGAGTGCTTCGCGGCGTTGGCGGTCATCTCGGTGAGAATCCGGGACAGGGCCTGCAGATCCACCACAGGTTCCCGGGATGCGCGCGGAAGACTGACATGGGACCGCACCCGCAGACCGTGGGCGCGGAGTTCGCGGGTCGACGTCTCCAGGGAGTCCCGCAACGACGGTGGCGGCCCCGCACTGTCGGCACCGGTGTCCGCACTGTCCGAACTGAGCAGGCGCAGCATCGTCCGCAACTGTTCCAGCGCCTGACGTGAACTGCGGGAGATGTCCCTGAGCCCCTCGACCACCTCAGGGTCCGCGCGGTCACCCACCGTCAGCTCGAGGGCCTGGGACCTCATGACGACACCGGTCAGGGAGGTGGCCACCGAATCATGGAGCTCACGGGCCAGACCGATGCGCTGCAGCCGTTGACTGTCCGCCAGCGACCGCCGCAGTGCCGCATTGTTGAGCGCCTGCGCCAGCCGGTTACGGCCGACGAAATAACCGGTGCTGAGCAGGACCAGTGTCACGGTCACGACCACCGGGTCACTGTCGACCGTCATCGTCGCGAAATCCACCATGACCAGGGCGGTGTGGACCAGTGCCAGGGCCAGTCCCACGGCGGCGAGACCGCTGGCGGTGACCACCTCGATGATGATGAGCACGAAGAAGACGGCGTAGGTCGCGGCGTCCGCGGCAACGTAGGACGAGGCGGCGACGAACGGGAGGGTGAGGACCGCGGACGCCAGGGGCCACCGGGGTGCGGTGAGGACCAGGGCGACACCGGCGACAGCGCAGAGAATCGACGCGAGAGTCACCGGTTCACTGACCAGCACAAACTCGATGACCAGGAGCAGCAGTGCCAGCACGGCCTCCGGCAGGCCGAAAGGGATCCGGTGACGGGCCCGGAAACCCGTCAGCGCGTTACCCGCCAGAATCCGCACGCCGCACCCCGGTCACTGCTTGTAACTGGCCAGGAAGTTGCCGAGCCGTTCAATCGCCTCCGCCAGGTCCCTGGCCCACGGCAGGGTGACCACACGGAAGTGGTCGGGTGTCGGCCAGTTCATCCCGGTGCCCTGGACCAGGTGGATCTTCTCGGCCCGCAGCAGGTCGAACATGAACTGCTCGTCGTCGTGGATCTCGTGGACGTTCGGGTCGAGCTTCGGGAACGCGTACAGTGCCCCCATCGGTTTGACGCAGCTGACGCCCGGGATCTCGTTGAGCTTCTCCCAGGCCACGTTGCGCTGTTCGAGCAGTCGTCCGCCCGGCAGGACCAGATCCTCGATGGACTGGCGTCCCGACAGTGCGACCTGGATGCCGTACTGGGCGGGGACATTGGCGCACAGCCGGGTGGAGCACAGCAGTTCAATGCCCTCGATGAAGCCCTTCGCGTGCTCCTTCGGCCCGGTCAGGACCATCCACCCGGACCGGAAACCGGCCGCACGGTAGGCCTTCGACAATCCGTTGAAGGTGATGCACAGCAGGTCAGGGCACAGGGACGCCGTGTTCACGTGCACGGCGTCATCGTAGAGGATCTTGTCGTAGATCTCGTCGGAGAGCACCAGCAGAGAATGTTCCCGGGCGATGTCGACGATCCGTTCCAGCACCTCGCGGCTGTACACCGCACCTGTGGGGTTGTTCGGGTTGATGATGACGATCGCCTTCGTCCGCGGCGTCACCTTCGACTCGATGTCCTCGACGGAGGGGAACCAGTCGTTCTCCTCGTCGCAGAGGTAGTGGACGGCCTTGCCCCCGGCCAGTGTGGTCGCGGCAGTCCACAGCGGGTAGTCCGGCGAGGGGATGAGGACCTCGTCACCGTCGTTGAGCATGGCCTGGGTGACCATGGTGATCAGCTCGGAGACCCCGTTGCCCAGGTAGACGTCATTGGTGGTGAAGGGGGGGAAGTCCGGGATGACTTCGTAGCGGGCGACAACGGCCCGCCGGGCAGAGGGGATTCCCTTGGACTGGGAGTAGCCGGCGGCGTAGGGCAGTCCGGCGATCATGTCCTGGACGATGGTGTCCGGGGCGTCGAAACCGAAGGCCGCGGGGTTGCCGGTGTTGAGCTTGAGGATCCGGTGACCGTCGGCCTCCATACGCTCTGCCTCGGCGTTCACCGGGCCACGGATTTCGTAGAGGACGTTCTGGAGTTTCGTCGACTGGTCCAGGGGACGAAGCTCCACAGGGTGCTTCGGTGTGGTGCTCATTTTTCCCATCATGCCAGTACGGGGGTGGTGCCGTGCCTTCTGCCCCGTTATTCGGTGGTGGTGGAGTCCCCGTCACCGGTACCGGGGGTCGTGCCGCCACCGGCCCCCGGCGTTTCTCCGGTGCCCGGGTTTCCGCCTGTTCCCGGTGTGCCCCCGGTACCCGGGTTTCCTCCGGTGCCCGGCGTGCCCCCGGTGCCCGGGTCGGTGCCGGGTGAGGTACCGGTGCCGGGGTCGGTGCCCGGCGTCCCCGGTGTGGTGCCGCCGCCGGTGCCGGGGGTACCGGTTCCACCGGGGGTCTCCTGTCCGGTGCCCGGGGCGCCGGTTGAGGGGGTGCCCGTCGGACCGGAGGTGTCAGGCTCCTCGGTGGTGTCGGTCCAGTCGCTGCCGTCGTTCCAGCTGTCGTCCCCGGACTGGTCCCCGTAGCCGTAGCCGTAGCCGTCGTAGCCCAGGCCTGCGCTGTTGTCCGGGATCTTCGTCGTGGTCGGTGTCGTGGAGTTCCACGCGGTCGGACGTCCGTAGCTCGGAACGACGCTCGTCAGCGGTGAGGAGTCCGAGACGCTGTTGTGCCTCATGAGGCTGGCGGCGAAGAGTCCGACGAGAACGGCGAGGACGACGCCGATGACCAGGATCCACGCCCAGGGCGGCACGCTGCGGAAACTGAAGGATCTGCCGTCGCCGCCGTCGTCGCCGCCGTCACTTCCGTCGCCGCCTGAACCGCCCGCGGGGACGCCCTCCGGGGACGTCTGGCCGGACGGGGACGCCGCGACCGGAGGTACCGCACCCACGGCCGTCTCCTCTGCTGCGGCGGACCCGGCGGCGGCGGAGCCGGCAGTACCGGGTCCGGTGCCGGGGCGCTCACTGTCGTCCCGGACCGCGGGAATGATGCCGGTCATCTCCGGGTCGGTGGTCGACCCCAGCACGGGCGGCCGGGACGCGGTGGAGCGGCCGTGGTCACCGGCAGGTCCGGTCTCGTCGACGATCTCTGCGTCGATGACGGTCCCGTCGTCGGGGACGTCGGGGTGGTCACTCTCCACCACATCGGCGAGGTAGCCCTGGCGGGAGGTCGGCGGCGTTGACGCAGCTTTTCCGAAAGAGAACTCCGTGTCCTCGAACGCCGCGGTCTCGCGGGGCCGGTCTCCGCCTTTCGGGCGTTGGGGATCTGAGGGTTCGTTCATCTGATCTCTTCGTTCCGTCGGAGCACATGTTCGCCCGGCGTGCGGTATGGACTGTTCCATACTAGTCCGGGAAGGAGCGTCGACTAATCGGGGAGCCCTGCGCTCCGGTCATTGTACCGGTCGTCGGGACCGGCCTACGGGACCGGCCTACGGCACCGGTCTTCGGTCGTGGCCGGGCAGGTCAGCTGCTCAGCCACCGGATGACCTCCTCCCGGGCGGCCTTCCCCTCCGGGGTGGGGGTGAGCGGGTGGACGTGGACGGCGCCGTCGCAGGTGTGCACGTCCACCGTGGCACCGGTGCGGTGCATCCGCGCGCCCAGGGCCAGGGCGTCGGCGTGGAGGATGTCACGTGTGCCGGTCCACACCGCCGTCGGCGGTAGGGCGGCCAGGCCGGTGTCCGGTGCCGCCAGGGGGCTGACCAGCGGATCGTGGATGTCCACTCCGCCTGCGGTGTCCGCTCCCGCCCAGGCGAGGCCTGCCACGCGGAGACCGTCGGGGTGCAGCCAGGGATCGTCGTCGACGAGGGCGTCGAGGCCCTCGGTGGTGCAGGACACGTCGAGCCACGGGGACACCAGTGCGATCCGCTCCACCGGGTCGCGGGCATCGTGGCGTCCTGTGGTGAGCATCCAGCCGAGGGCGAGTCCGCCGCCTGCGGAGTCCCCGGCAAGGCACAGCCGGTGGCCGCTGTCCCGGGCCTCGTCCGCGGCGTCCCCGATGACCCTGTCGAGCAGGGTACGGGCGGAGGACGCCGTGTGCTCCGGGGCCAGGCCGTAGTCCGGGACGATGACTTTCATTCCCGCGCCGGCGATGTCGCTGACGAACTTCCAGTGCCTGTCGTCGAGGCCGTTGACGTAGCCGCCGCCGTGGAGGTAGACGCAGATGTCGAGGGGGGTGTCGCGGGGGGCGTCGGTGGCGGGGACGAGGGAGTGGACGGTGAAAGTGCCGTCGTCGGTGGTCACTTCGTGGCCGGTGACATGGTTGACCTGGTAGAGCTCGTGGGGGATCGCGGCGGAGTGGCGGGGCCGGGACATGATCTCCCTCACCCTGTCCGCGGACGCCCATGTGCTGTGGCGGGTCCGCTTCACGTAGGCGGCGAACAGCTTCATCGGCAGGCTCATGGGGTCTGATGGTAGGTGCAGGCGGCGTCCCGAAAAAAAGTTGAGTGCATCGGGAACAACTTCGGGGTGTGCGCCGTTGTACCGGATGTCATGAAGTTGAGCGAGTGGAACTCAACTCAGGTTGACTCCTCCGGATCGCGGAGGCAGACTTGAGCCCGGCTCACTTAACAAACCTCGATCATCAACGATCAAACACATCAGGAGGACGTCACTATGGGACGCGCAGTGGGAATTGACCTCGGTACCACCAACTCGGTGGTAGCAGTTCTGGAGGGCGGCGAACCCGTCGTCATCGCCAACTCCGAGGGCTCCCGCACCACCCCGTCGATCGTCGCCTTCGCCAAGAACGGTGAGGTGCTCGTCGGTCAGTCGGCCAAGAACCAGGCGGTGACCAACGTCGACCGCACCATCCGCTCCGTCAAGCGCCACATCGGCGACGACGGCTGGACCACCCCCGAGATCGACGGCAAGAAGTACACCGCCCAGGAGATCTCCGCCCGGACCCTCATGAAGCTGAAGAGGGACGCGGAATCCTACCTCGGCGAAGACGTCACCGACGCCGTCATCACCGTCCCGGCCTACTTCAACGACGCCCAGCGTCAGGCCACCAAGGACGCCGGGCAGATCGCAGGCCTCAACGTCCTCCGGATCGTCAACGAGCCGACCGCGGCCGCCCTGGCCTACGGACTTGAGAAGGGCGACAAGGAACAGACCATCCTCGTCTTCGACCTCGGTGGCGGTACCTTCGACGTCTCCCTGCTGGAGATCGGCGACGGTGTCGTCGAGGTTCGCGCCACCTCCGGCGACAACAAGCTCGGCGGTGACGACTGGGACCAGCGCATCGTCGACTGGCTGGTCGACAAGTTCAAGAGCGCCCACGGAGTGGACCTGTCCAAGGACAAGATGGCACTGCAGCGTCTGCGTGAGGCCGCGGAGAAGGCGAAGATCGAACTCTCCTCCTCCCAGCAGGCCAGCATCAACCTGCCGTACATCACCGTCGACGAGGACAAGAACCCCCTCTTCCTCGACGAGACCCTGTCCCGCACCGAGTTCCAGCGCATCACCCA
Organism: Corynebacterium neomassiliense; assembly: GCF_900626215.1. Taxonomy (NCBI): domain Bacteria; kingdom Bacillati; phylum Actinomycetota; class Actinomycetes; order Mycobacteriales; family Corynebacteriaceae; genus Corynebacterium; species Corynebacterium neomassiliense. Next base: position 2,436,337 of record NZ_LR131106.1, read on the forward strand.
GGACCTGCTCGACCGGACGAAGAAGCCCTTCGCCGCGGTGCTGAAGGACGCCGACGTCTCCGTCAACGACATCGACCACGTCGTGCTGGTCGGCGGTTCCACCCGTATGCCCGCCGTCACCGACCTGGTGAAGGAACTGACCGGCGGCAAGGAACCGAACAAGGGCGTCAACCCCGACGAGGTCGTCGCCGTGGGTGCCGCACTGCAGGCCGGTGTGCTCCGTGGCGAGGTCAAGGACGTGCTGCTGCTCGACGTCACCCCGCTGTCCCTCGGTATCGAGACCAAGGGTGGCGTGATGACCAAGCTCATCGAGCGCAACACCACCATCCCGACCAAGCGTTCGGAGACCTTCACCACGGCCGAGGACAACCAGCCCTCGGTGCAGATCCAGGTCTTCCAGGGCGAGCGTGAGATGGCCCAGCAGAACAAGCTGCTCGGTTCCTTCGAGCTCGGTGGTATCGCACCGGCACCCCGTGGCGTCCCCCAGATCGAGGTCACCTTCGACATCGACGCCAACGGCATCGTCCACGTCACCGCGAAGGACAAGGGCACCGGCAAGGAGTCCACGATCACCATCCAGGACGGTTCCGGCCTCTCGCAGGACGAGATCGACCAGATGATCAAGGACGCCGAGGCCCACGCCGAGGAGGACAAGAAGCGCCGCGAGGAGCAGGAGGTCCGCAACTCCGCGGAGTCCATGGCCTACCAGACCCGCAAGTTCCTCTCCGAGAACGAGGACAAGGTCTCCGAGGACACGAAGAAGAAGGTCGAGGACGCCGCGACCGCCGTCGACGAAGCCCTGAAGGGTGACGACGTCGAGGCCATCAAGGACGCCGTCGAGAAGCTCTCCGCCGAGAGCCAGGAGATGGGCAAGGCCATCTACGAGGCTGAGGCTGCAAAGGGCGGCGCCGAGGGTGGTTCGGCCACCTCCTCCGACGGTTCCACCAACGGCTCAGCGGACGACGACGTCGTCGTCGACGCCGAGGTCGTCGACGAGGATGATGCGAAGTGACCACCCCCAACCCCGCCGACCCCGGCTCACCGTCGGAGACCGACGAGGAGTACACCGAGACCCCGATGCCCGGGACCACCCCTGAGGAGGACGCCGTGAACGCAGCCGGCACCGATGCCGCTGACACCGTCGACGCCCTCGCCGGGGATGTCGAGGACGTGGTCGCAGAGACCGCGGACGCCGACATCGACGACTCGGGAGAGCTCTCCGACGCTGAGGAGCAGCTCGCCGAGCGGACCGCAGACCTGCAGCGGATCACCGCGGAGTACGCCAACTACCGGCGGCGTACCGAGCGTGACCGGGTCTCCATCCGCGAGGCCGCGAAGGCCGATGTGGCTGTCAGGCTGCTGCCGCTGCGGGACGACCTGGATCTCGCCGAGAAGCACGGCGACCTCACCGGACCGCTGAAGGCCGTGGCTGACAAGCTGACGTCCGTGTTCAACGAACTGGACATCGAGGCTTTCGGTACAGAAGGGGACACCTTCGACCCGGCCCTCCACGAGGCGGTGCAGGACACCTCCTCCGGAGATGAGAAGGTGATCGGCACAGTGCTGCGCCGGGGCTTCCGGATCGGTGACCGTACCCTGCGCACCGCCATGGTGGTCATCTCCGACCCGCGGTAACGCCGGTCGGAGCGGTCCGGGGGGACCGGTGCACCGTGGGTGCCACCGGATGCCGGTGAGAGCTCAGGGGGGCACCGGGGGGTATGAGGGGGTCAGGGGATACGGGAGTTTCAGTATCCCCCGTCAGGGTCGGGGAAACCCGGGAGTCCGGGACCTGCGGACCCTCCGGGAGGCCGGCCCTCGTTGATCCGGTCCATGAGGTAGTCGTCCGGGTAGACCTGGATGACCCGCTGACCGTCACCGTTGTCGGTGATGTCCGTGAAGGGGAGGACCTCCGCACCGTCACGGAACAGGTGCAGCTTCGGGGTGACCGGTCCCGGACTCTCGGTGAACTGGACCACGGCGACGGAGCTGACGGTGTTGATGCCGGTGAGCAGGTCGTTGCCGGTGGTGACGGCACGCAGCAGAAGCAGGTGACGGTGGGGGACCGCCACCATCACGCCGTCCGAGGTGTCCAGATCGGGAATCCAGCGGGGCAGCAGGTCCTCGAGGAACAGGACCGCGGAGGCGAGGAAGAACGAGGAGGACTCGACCACCCAGAAGTTCGCTCCCGGGTCGTCGCCGTGGATCTCGTTGACGTCGACCTCGGCGTCCACCAGCTCCTGCCAGAGGTTGCGGTGGCCGGCGTGCCAGAGGTCCCCGAGGTCCGCGTCGGTGTCGAGGTGCCGGGCTGCGAGAGTCCTGTCGGCGACGGTCATGACGGTGGTGGGGGTGTCGATGACGAGCGAGGTGACGAGCTCGTCGGTCCATGCGCGGGTGGTACGGCTGAACTGCTGGCCGTTTTCCGCAGTGACGGAGCTGAGCATCTCCCGGTTGACCACCCGGACCTTCAGCATCCGGAGGAACTCCGCCTCGGTCAGGGTCTCCGGGTCGATCCGGTGTGAGACGGCGTCGAGCATCCTGCGTACCCGTTCGGCGATCTCCCTGCGCCCCGGCTCCTCGCCGAGTTCGGTCTCCTGGGCGACCTGGAGGGACAGGTTGTCGAGGCCGACGAGTTCCGTGGTGTCACCCCGGGTGGCGGAGATGTAGCCGTCAGGACGCCAGGAGGTGCGGTATCCGAGCCTGTGGAGTTCGCGCAGTGCCTCGTCCCGCAGGATGTCCGCGCTGCGCCGGGGCAGGTGGGGGAACATGGTGTCGGGGGTGGAGTCCTGCATCTCCCGGCGGTGTCGGAGGCCTCTGAAGAACATGTGACCGACCCTACCGCCCGGGAATGCCGGCCGCTGCCGGCGCGTTGCAGGAGATAGTCCTTAGCGTGTTAGACTCAAGTTTCAATCACAGGCGTCAAGCCGGGAAGGGAGAGCACGACTGTGGCACAGAAGGAGTGGATCGACAAGGACTACTACGGTGTCCTGGGTGTCCCGTCCTCGGCCGGTGCTGACGAAATCAAGAAGGCGTACCGGAAGATCGCCCGGGACAACCATCCGGACTCCCATCCCGGGGACGCCGCAGCCGAAGAACGCTTCAAGGCGGCCTCGGAGGCGTACTCCGTCATCGGCGACAAGGACAAGCGCGCCGAATACGACGAACTGAAGGCCATGGCGGCCAGCGGAACGGGCGGATTCGGCGGCAGTTTCGGTGACTACGGCGGATACCGGGGCAGCTCCCGGGGCTTCAGCGGGTTCACCGGCGACGGTGAGAGCTTCGACATCGGCGACCTTTTCGGAGGCATGTTCGGCTCCGGCGGCGGGCAGGGAACCCGCACAACCCGGCGTTCCCGTGGCGCTGACGTGGAGACAGAGATCACCCTGGACTTCCGCGAGGCGACGAAAGGCGTCACCGTCCCGATCCGGCTGACCAGCCCGGCCCCGTGCACCGTGTGCCACGGCTCCGGTGCCCGACCCGGAACATCCGTCACCCGGTGCACCACCTGCGGAGGTGACGGGATCATCTCGGAGAACCGTGGTGCCTTCGGGTTCTCCCGCCCCTGCCCCGACTGCAACGGCACGGGCACCCGGATCGAGGACCCCTGCACCGCCTGCGGCGGCTCCGGCAGGGTGACCCGCACCCGGACCATCACCGTCCGGGTTCCCGCCGGTGTGGTCGACGGCCAGAAGGTCCGCCTCGCCGGCCAGGGTGAGGCGGGGGAGCGGGGGCGCGCCGCCGGTGACCTCTTCGTCACCGTGCACGTGCGCCCGGACAAGCTGTTCACCCGGTCCGGCGACGACCTGAAGGTCACGGTCCCCGTCAGTTTCACCGAACTCGCACTCGGGGACACGATCACCGTGCCGACCCTGGACTCCAAGGTCAGGGTGCGGGTTCCCGCCGGTACCGCCGACGGCACCACCCTGAGGGTGCGCGGTCGTGGGGTCACCAAGCGCAACGGCAACTCCGGCGACCTCCTCGTCACCGTGCGGGTCACCGTGCCCAGGCACCTTGACGAAGGTGCGGCCAGCGCACTGCGCCGGTACGCCGAGGAGGAGAAACGCTCCGGATTCGACCCCAGGGCGAACTGGGCCGGGAACTGAGGTGACCGGTCATGGCGGACAAAGGTGACAAAGAGGTCTTCGTGATCTCCGTTGCCGCGGAGATCACCGGCATGCACGCCCAGACCCTGCGTACCTACGACAGGTTGGGGCTGGTCACCCCCGAACGGACCAGTGGCGGAGGACGCCGCTACTCGCGCGACGACATCCGGCAGCTCATGGAGATCCAGAGACTCAGCCACGACGAGGGTGTGAACCTCGCCGGCATCCGCGCCATCATCGAGCTCCAGCGGCGGGTCAGCGAACTCGAGGACGAGAACGCGGGCCTGCGGCGCCGGGTCGCGGAGGCGGAGAGGTCGGCGTCCTCAGCGGTGGGACGGCACGGGGAGATCGTCCACGTTCCCCGGTCGACGGCCGTGGTGCTGTGGGAGCAGCGCCGGCGGCGCCGCAACGACGGCAGAAACGGTGACGGCAGGGGCGAGCGGGACTGAACCCGGCGTCCCCGCACCGCCGCACACGGCAGCACATCACAGGGTGGCGAAACCCAGCACGGCGCTGACTGCGGTGAGCAGTCCCAGCGACAGGGCGGCCTGTCCTCTGACGGCCAGTTCCCCCCGCCGGACATGGGTCGTCACCGCACCCACCATCACGACGAAAAGGCAGGTGGCCGCCACCGGCGTGAGCACCGGCAGGATGTCGAGGGCACGGGGGAGGATCAGGCCCAGGGCGCCGAGGAACTCGACCGCCCCGATGAGTTTGACGGTGTTCTCACTGAAACCGTCCGCCCACTCCTGACCTGACTCCACGAGACTCTCCCGGGCACGTCCGATCTTCATCAGCCCGGAGCCCACGAAAGACACGGCCAGGATGATGTTGACTACCCAGAGAACAACTGACATGTCGCCTCCGCCGGAGGTTTCGGGGGTGGGTGTTCCCCAGAGTGTAGCCGACACGGCAGGTCGGGCGGGCCGGAGCCGGAACAGGGCCGCCGGTGTTTCTACACCGGTGTTTCTAGTCCAGGGTGACCGAACCGTCGGCGATGAGCACGACAGCGGTGACCGCGGCAACGGCCACCACCGCGGCGATGACCCACTCGAAGGCGTTGAAGACACGACGTCCCTCACGCAGCTGCGTCACCACGTAGGTGACCGCCCCGGGAACCACGAGAACCATGCCCAGCAGCACGAACTTCGGGTCGGCGGCGTAGAACAGCCACACCGAGTAGATGAACGCGACCAGGGAGACCACCAGATGCAGACGGTTGGTCCGCACCGGAACCTCAGGCCCGTCGAGGTTGACCGAACGTCCCTCCTCAGGGTGGCGGATGCCGTGGCCCCGGGTCGAGAGGAACACCAGGTACAGCGAACCGAACAGGTACGGGATGAGGTAGAGGGACGTCGCCAGCTGGACCATCGTGGTGTACGCGGACTCGTTGAGGAAGAACACGACGATGAACAGCTGGATGACGACCGCCGACAGCAGCTGGGCGGCGACCGGTGCGCCGGTCGGGTTGATGTGGCCGAGCCTCACCGGAAGCAGCCTGTCCCGGGCCATCATCGTCAACGGTTCGGCACAGAGCATCTGCCAGGACACGTACGCACCGAGCACGGAGATGCACAGTCCCGCCGAGATCAGTGCCCCGCCCCAGTCGCCGACGACGAGCCTGAGCACCTCGGCCATGGAGTTGTCGCCCATCGCGGCGAGCTCCTCGCGGGACGCCACCCCGTACGACAGGAAGTTCACCAGCAGGAGCAGCACGAACACGGCGAGGAAGCCGAGGAGGGTGGCCAGGGACACGTCCCGTCTCGTCTTCGCCCGGCGTGAGTAGGCCGAAGCACCCTCAACCCCGATGAACGCCCACACCGTGAACAGCATCATCCCCTTGACCTGTGTGGACAGGCTGGCCGCCTGATCACCGTCCTCCCCGAAAGTGAGTGCACGCCCCCAGAAGTCCGCGGTGAAGATCTCGGTGTGGAAACCGAGGAACGTCACCAAGATGAGGAAGGCGGCGATGGGGAGGAGCTTCGCCACCGTCGTGACGATGTTCATCACCGCAGCCTGGCGGACGCCACGGGCCAGCACCGCGAAGATCACCCAGTTCAGCACCGACACGCACACCGCGTTGACGAGCGGGTGGCGTCCGTCGAACACCGGCAGGAAGTAGGACATCGAACTGAAGAACAGGGTCGCGTACCCCACCTGGGCGATGATGCTCGCCAGCCAGTAGCCCCAGCCCGAGATGAACCCGACAAAATCCCCCAGACCGGCACGCACGTAGCTGTACACCCCGGAATCCAGGTGGGGTTTGCGCAGCGCCAGGGCCTGGAAGACGAAAGCGATGCACAGCATCCCCACACCGGTGACCGACCATCCGATCACCGCAGCACCCGGGGACGCCACATTCGCCACGTTCTGGGGCAGCGCGAAGATCCCCGACCCGACGCAGGCGCCGAGGATCAGGGAGATCAGGGTGGGGAGGCGGACGGTGTCCCGGGAGCTGTTCACGGAGTGTCAGGGTACCCACCGCCGTATCAGTGATCGAGAGCCAGCTCCCGCAGTGTGCGGAACAGGCCCGCACCGTCGACGCCGAGCCCGTTGTGCTCCCAGCGGTTTGTCACATGGGGGCGGAGTCCGCTGATGTGGGAGGCGGTCTCCATCGACAGCTCGAAGGGCACGAACATGTCGTCCAGGTACACCGCAGCAGCCGTACGGACACCCTGCTCAGCGGTACGGGACAGGACGTCGGCGTTGTAGAGCGGCGTCCAGTCGTCCTTCCCGGCGAGGAGGTCGGCGACCTCCCTCCACGGGCGCAGTGCGGGATCCTCGTCGAACAACCAGGGCCGGATGTGCTCACCGGTGAGGTAGACCGGGGCGTCCCGGTCACCGGCGTCGGTCTCGTCGGTGAAACCGGGGAGGGTCGCCCCCACCCGGGCCGCCGACCATGCCGTCGCCCCGCCCATGGCGTAGATCGACTCGTGGAGCACGGCGTAGAGCGGGGCGTCGGAGAAACGGACCCTGTCGCACACTCCCAGCAGGAACGGGGTCCGCAGCCGCTTCTCCCCGTGGACGCTGACGAAGGGGTCCTCCAGCAGGTAGGCCAGACTGTCGAAGCCGCCGGTGCGTCCGAGGTCCATGCCGACCATACGGAACCGGCGCGAGGTCAGACGTTCACCGGTGGGCAGGAGCTCGTCGGCACCGTCGAGATGACGGCAGATGTCCCTGACCGTCCGCTCCACGCCGGGGAACTGCGCGTGGAAACGTTCATTGCGCACCGCGGTCTTGGCGTACGTGGCGCGGTAGATGTCGTCGGCACGGGTGCGGGGGTCGTGGGCGTAGCCGGGCAGACCACCGGTGAAGAACGCCTCCCGGACCCCCTCCGGATGCCGTGAAAGGTACGTTGTGATGCAGAAACCGCCGAAAGACTGGCCGAGCAGTGACCAGGGGCCGGAGCCGAGCGCGGAGCGCAGCAGTTCGGCGTCCTCGACGATACTGTCCGCGCGCAGGTGGGTGAGGTACTCCGCGCGGGCGGCCGGGGTGGGGCCGAGAGCGTCAGGGGAGGCGGCGTCCACCGGAGTGGAACGGCCGGTGCCACGCTGGTCGAGGAGGATGACGCGGTAGTGGCGGAGAGCCTCGCCGAGCCAGCCGCCGATCTCCCGGGTCGGGGCAGTCGGGCGCAGTGCTCCGTGGCCGGGGCCACCCTGCAGGAACAGGAGCCGGGGCAGGTCCTCGCCGCCGTCGGGCACGTACTCGCGGGCGAAGATGTCGATCGTACGGCCGGCAGGGTCTGTGCCGGGATGCACCAGCGGAGCGGTGAGCAGGGAACTGTGGACGGTGTGCCCGTGCCGGCGCGTGGTGGTGGACGTGAGGTTCGGGGTGACGGTCATGGCACCGGTTGTACCTGGTGCCTCCACCAGGCGTACCGGCGGGTGGGGGGAAGCCGGACCGGGGGGTCATGCCCGGCCGTGGGGCTCAGCGTGGGCTCGGCGTTGGCTCGGAGCGTCCCCGTGCGGGTCAGAGAAGATCAGAGGCGGGCTGTGCCGGGCAGGACACAGTGGTAGCGGCGCCTCCCCGGCCACCGGGGATCCTCCGGGGCTGCGGTGACGGTGAAGCCGAGACGGCGGTAGAAGTCCACCGCGTCATCGTCGGTCCGCGCACTGACGTCACGACCGGGGAGCTGTTCGCGCACCGCCCTGACCAGAGCAGTTCCGGTGCCCCTGCCCTGTGCCGCAGACGCGACCGCGATGTACTCGAGGCTGCCGGAGTCCGGTTCGAACGCCGCTGCCCCGGTCAGGGTCCCGTCGGTACGGTGGCCCAGGACCGACATCCCGGGCAGTTCGGTGGCGATGACCCTGTCCAGGGCGTCATCGTCGAAGTCGCCGGCAAGTCGGAGCAGTTCCCGGAAATCGCGGTGGCGGAAATCTGTGCCGTCCAGAATCGTGATCACCAGGTGAGGATAGCAGGGCGGTCAGCCGCTGCCCGAGAGGTCCCCCGCCGTCGGTCAGTCCACCGGGTAGCCGGTGACCGGTCCCTCCGTGTTGGACTTCCAGCCCAGGGCCGGGGCGACATGCTCGGTGAAGTTCTCGAGGATGCGCAGGTTGGCGTCCACGCCGAGCTGGCTCGGGATGGTGAGCATCAGGGTGTCCGCCGCGGCGAGCGCGGGGTCCTTCTTCAGCTGTTCGACAAGCTTGTCGGGCTCGTCGACGTAGGACCGGCCGAACGTGGCCTGACCGTCGTCGATCCAGCCGATTCCGCCGCTGTCACCGCCGAGTCCGAACATTCTCCTGTCCTGGTCGGAGGTCACAGGGATGATGGACCGGGAGACGGAGACCCGCGGCGTCCACGGGTGTCCGGCCTTCTTCCAGGCCTCACGGTACAGGTGGATCTGCTCTGCCTGGAGGTTCTCGAACTGGTCCCCGTTGGCCTCTGTGAGCAGTGTGGAACTCATGAGGTTGACGCCCTGTTCGGCGGCGTGGACGGCGGTGTTGCGCGACCCCGCGCCCCACCAGACGTGCTTGCGCAGGGACATGGAGTGCGGCATCACCGGGATCTTCACGTTCGGCTGGTACATCCGCGGGTACTGCTCCTCGAGGGGCAGTGAGGTGGCCATGCCTTCACCGTCGACTGCGGCGAGGAAACGGGCGAACTTCTCGCGGGCCATTGCCGCGCCCTTGGGGTCGTCGTCGGCCGGGTGGTAGCCGAAGGCCTCGTAGCCGCGGTCGACGGGCTCGGGGGCGCCACGGGAGATGCCGAGGGCCAGCCGGCCGTCGCTGAGGAGGTCCAGCTGGGCCGCCTCTTCGGCGAGGTGGAGAGGGTTCTCGTAGCGGATGTCGATGACGCCGGTGCCGACCTCGATGCGGCTGGTGCGTGCTGCCGCGGCGGAGAGCAGCGGCATGGGGGAGGCGTGCTGCGGTGCGAAGTGGTGGACGCGGTAGTACGCCCCGTTGACGCCGATTTCATCCGCGCCGACGGCGATCTCCACCGCATTCTTGAGATTCTCCTTGGCGCCGGGCATGCGGCGTCCCGGGCCGGACCGCTCGGAGGCGGCGAGGTCGTAGTGTCCGAAACTGAGGAAGCCGAAGGCTTTCACGTGGTGCTCCTTGTGGATGTCGGTATTGGTTCAGTGTTGATCAGCGGCCCGGCATGCCGGGCAAGTAGTTGACGTTTCAACTATATGTCCGTGGGGGGGATACACGCAAGGACCGGGCCCTGCGGGGACAGGCGGAAGCGGCCCTGCAGGGGCAGGGCAACGCGTTGTCCCTGACCTCGCGTCCCTACCTCGCCTCCTCGGCCTCCCCGGCCTCCCCGGCCTCCCCGGCACCGAGCTCCGGGCCGGTTGAGGTGTCAGGGCTGTGAGTCCAGTAACCGCGCTGCAGCCCGCCCCGCCAGTCTCCCGGCACGGTTCGCCCCTACCGTCGACGCCGTGGACCCGTATCCGACGAGCAGGACGCGCGGATCCTCGGCCACCCTGACCTCGTCGGCCATCCTGATACCGCCACCGGGCTCCCGCAGGTGCAGAGGGGCGAGATGGTCGAGAGCGGGGCGGAAACCTGTGTTCCAGAAAATGGCGTCGACGTCCTCGGAATGACCGGGGGGAAAGGGCTTCCAGCTGTCCGGTCGGGCGAGTGGGCTGGATCCGTCCGGTAGGGGAGCGGCATCCTTCAGGGCACTGTCGGAGGGTGCGCCCCACGTCGCGGCGTGGGCGGTGATTCTGCTGAACATGCCGTGGGACACCAGGATCCCCGTATCCACCGCATCCAGGTAGTCAGGGCGTGGGGGGATGCCGGTGTTGCGGACGACGGAGGCGGGCCGGCGCCCGTTGAAAGTCGCTTCGCGTACCCGCTGTTCGACGCCGTAGCCCCACCGTTGATCAAAGTCGGTACGCGTGAAGTTCGGGGGCCTGCGGGTGGCCCACACCGTCTCCCGGGCGGAACCGGGCCTGTTGAGTTCGAGGAGGAACTGGACGGCACTCAGCCCGCCGCCGACGACCAGTACCTTCTGTCCGGCGAAATCCTCGCTGCGCACATAGTCCACCGTGTGGAGCTGGCGTCCGGTGAAGTCCGCGATGCCCGGTACATAGGGGATGTAGGGGTGGGTCCATGTTCCGGTGGCGTTGACCAGGATGCGGGTGCGAAGTGTGCCGCAGATTCCTCCCGCCTCATTCCCACTGTCCCCACTGTCCCCGTTGCCCCCGTTGCCCCCGCACAGCACGGTCAGTTCGAGCTCTCCGGAGTGACTGTCTCTGTCGGCGCCGCCGGTGTCTCCGGTGTCTCCGGTGTCGTGGACGGAGATGACCCGCACCGGTCGGACCACCCGGAGGGAGAAGGTCTCCTCGTACCGCCTGTAGTAGTCGGCCACGAGCCGGGACGCCGGGATCTGCGGGTCCGGTCGTTCCATCTTCAGACCGGGAAGATCAGCTATCCCGTGTGCTCTGCCGAGGGTCAGGGAGTCCCAGCGGTGTTGCCAGGCCCCACCTGGGCCGGTGTCGGCGTCGAGGATGAGGAAATCGGTCCCGGGTACGAGTCCCCGGTGCACGAGTTCATGTGCGGCGGCCAGACCTGCCTGCCCGGCGCCGACGACGACAACGGGAATCCGGCTGGGCAGGTGGCCGGGAACCCGGGCGGGAGGCTGTGTCATGACGACGAGGGTAGTTCGGCGACGGAGTGACTGCGTACCGGCGGGCTGCCCGCCGGAGCCTCACTGTCCCCGCAGCGCCCCGAGCACTTTCTCGTCACCGCGGTAGCTCCCGTGTTCGTCCCCGACATCCAGGTCGGTCAACCCCCACAGGTTCATGGCGGTTTCCCACCACTGCCGGTCGGCCGGGGCCTGCCCCGGTGGCACGCCGTTGACCGAGTCCGCACCCCAGTCAGGGTCCGCAGGATCGTCGCCGTGGATACGGGGAATGTCGGCGACGAGACCGATGACGTCGCCGGGGGTCTTGTGGACGTGGACCTCGGCATGACCGTCCGTGGCCCGGAGGTTGAGGTCCCCTGCCGTCGGTGCGGTCATCCCGGGGCTGCCCATCAGATGGATCTCGTCGGCGTCGAGGGCGAAGATGTCGTCCCCTGCGGCCTCGTCGATGACCCGGGTGCCGTAACTGTGCCCGACAACGCTGAGACGGGCCTGCGGACTGTGCTCCCGCAGGGTCGACTGCAGTCCCCGCAGTGAGGTGCCCCCGGAACGGGCACTGCCGGACAGTGCCGCCTCGGGCAGAGACCCGGGTGCGGCGTAGCCGTGCCAGGCAACCGTCGCATGCCCCGGCGCCGAGATACGTCCCGCCAGTGCGGCGGAGTCCCGCAGACCACCGAGGTCGCTCGACCCGGTACCGGAGACCAGGGTGGTGATCCTGTCGGCGGTGGTGATGTCACCGACCACCACTCCCGGGGCCCCGCCGACCGTGGTCACCTCCACCCCGGTCTGCCCCGGGTCCAGACCCCGCAGAACAAGCTCCTGCGCCGCTGCTGTCGCGACCTCGAGAAGTTCCTCCTGCACCTCAGGTGTGACCGACCCGGTGAGACGGGGATCTACCCGAACCCCCTCCGGTACCCCGTCCGTCACCCCGTCCGTCACCCCGTCCGGGGACAGCGCCCACGACGCGGCCGTGCCCGGGGCCACCGGGACAGGCGCCGGGGCAGGATCCGGACCGGGCTCCACCGAGGTGACCGCGTGCACCTGTAACGCGAAAGCGGTGTCGAGGCACGACACCGTCGTCATCGCCGCCCTGAGAACTGCCGTGAGTGCAGACTCTGCTGAGCGCACCGCCCCGGACGCGGCCGGGACATGGGAGAGTACCGCGGCGACTGTTCCTGCCGCACCTGCCCTGCCCGCGGTGACCCTGCCGTCGTCGTGGACGGTCATCCCGGCTGCTTCCGCCGTCCGGACTGTCGCCACCACCGCGAGTTGGACGGCGGTGAGGACCCCGCAGTGCAGTTCCAGCAGATCCCCGGCGGCCCCTGCCGCGAGCGAGGCCGAACGTAGCCTGCCCGACGACGCCGAGATCCTGTGCCTCATCCCGTCTGAGGCGGTTCCCGACCAGCCCGGGAACTCCGCGAGCGAGTCCAGTCCCTCCGCCCCCGCCCCCCGCCCCCCCCCCGCGGGCGGCCCCAAACGGGGGGGAAAGGCGGCCCCTTTTACCCACTTAACCCGCCCGCGAAAAGGNCCCGACTCCGCCCCTGTGACCGCGTCGACGAAGATGCGCAGTTCGGACGCCGCGGATCCGGTGGACGATCCTTCAGCCGCCGCCAGCTTTCCGACCCGGTCGGCGGCGATCTCCAGATACTCGGCCGCCAGACCCCCGGGGAGACAGTCGCGGGGAGGGGCTCCACCACCAGACAGTGACTTCCCTGTCTCACGCAACTCCGATCCGTGCCCGTCGAGTTCGGACGACGCCCGGACGACCTCGTCCGGAGTGATCCCGAAGACCTCTTCCGCCCCGAATGTACCCATGTCCCCTCCAAAGGTGTCCACGGAACCGCCGGAAGTGGCGGTACCTGGTGTGAGGGGACGATAGGGCGGTGGTGGAACCTGCGGCAACGACCCGGTGTGCCGCTGTGGACAACACCTGACCACTGCCCTGCCGTGCCTGTGGAGTCCGGCCTGTGTGCTCCCGTCTCAGCCGGTGACCGTCACGGCCACACGCAGTGCGGTCAGCGCCACACCGATGCCGAGCAGTACCACCCCCGTCAACCTCAGCCGGTCGTCCCACGGTGCCGCGGCATTGCGCGAGCGGAGTATGAACAGTGCGGCGACCAGAAGGAAGGCCACGGAGATGAGGATCATGGCGTCCCAGCCTAGGGGGTGTCCCCGGACGGTGCAGCAACGGCTGCGCCGGCCACCGTCCGACCCGGGACCACTACAGTTCCACCACCAGATTCCGTGACGTGTGCCGGCCCAGCGAATACGCGGACTGCAGTCCGAACGTCGACCATCTGGTCCGTTGAGCCCACGCCAACGCCTCCGGACCGACCGCGTGCCGGAAGTTGACCGTCAACCTGTCCCCGTACACGCGGAGGTGCATCGCACCGGTCGGCCAGTTCTTCGCCGAGGCCGTCTCCAGGTACACCGGCGGCCTGCGGCCCGACGCAGGGTCCGCAGTGTTGCGCCGCACCCGGTGGGTGTGCCCGCCGAGCACGAGCCGCACCCCGGGGGCCGCGGCGAACACCGCCTGCAGACGCTGTGCGTCCGCGTCCGCCAGGGTGAAGTCCGGTCCGCCGATGTTGGTCCACTGCGCGTCGCGGGTCATCGGATGGTGCAGCATCACCACCGTCGGCCGCAGGGGATCCTCCTGCAGGATCTCCTCGATCTGCGTGAACTGCTCCCCGTTGATGACCCCGCCCGACCGGTCCCGGTGAGTCGAATCTATGCCCAGCACCCGGATCCCCCCGGGACCGTCCTCGACCCAGGCCTGCTGACGGGGCTCGAACACGGCCCCGAAACTGTCCCGGTAGTCCGTCCCTGCTTCCCCCTGATCCGGCCCCCGGTACGGCGGGGCCGCGAGGTACACCGGATCAACGGCGGCGTCATGGGGCCGGTCATGGTTGCCCCGGGTGACCCGCCACCTGCCGTTGAAGGTGTCCAGGATGCGTTTCGCCGTCTCAACTTCGACCGGGCGCGCCTCCGCCGTCAGGTCACCGTTGACGAACAGGTGCGAGGCCCCTGCCGCATGCGCCCCGGCGATCACCGACTCCAGCATGATCTCCCCGTAAGGGCGGGCTCCCCGCGCCTGGGTCACAGGCGGCGGAAAGTCACCGAAGATGATCCCGTCCCGGTCCTCGCCGATATGGGTGTCATTCGTGGTGACGACGGTGCCGGCCAACGGGCCGACCGGGGCGTCCAACGTGGTCACCGTGTCCAGCGGGCCCTCGTAGATGTTCAGCACCGGTGCCGGGGTGACACCACCGGAGGACGCCGCGAAGCGGTAGCGGGTCCCCGGCCGCAGACCGGTGACGGTGAGCACGTGGAATGACGTGGCCCCGGGTGAGTGCACCTCCCGGACACCGGAGGGATCGTCGTCCGGCCACACCCGCAGGACCCCGTCGGTGGGGGTTCCGGTGGGGCGCCCGTCGTCGAGCCTCTCCGTCGACCAGGTGCACCATGTCACGGTCAGTTCACTTTCGGTGACAGTGACAACCTGGAGGTCACCTGCGATGAACCCTCCGTCGGAGGACCGGCCGTAGGAGCCCACGGCCCCCGACAGTGAAGGGTACGGGGACGGGGACAGACTCTGTGCCCGGGCGGACGGCAGCGGGGACAGCCCTGTCGCCGAGAGAAGACCGGCGGCACCTGCCCCGCCGAGAGCGAACAACTGCAGGGCCCGGCGTCGTGAGACGGCCGGGGCGGGGAAAGGGGAACCGGGAGTGGCGGGGTGACCGCCGGAGGTGGAGGAACCGTGGTGAGGGTGATCGGAGGTCATGGCCGGTCACGGTAGGCGTCCCCGGTGTCGTCCGTTCTAACCCCGTCTGACCGTCCGGTGAAGTTCTCCGGACATGCCCGGTACCGCGCTACCCGGCCCCTCCGAGTTTCCCTTCGAGCCGGTCGATGTACCCGGCACTCACGGCGTCCAACCCGGTGAAGGTGACGGTGCTCCCGTGTCCGGCGTACCGCTCCCGGACCGCCTGCAGGGCGGCGACGGTGGAGGAGTCCCACACGGTCGCCGTCGAGAAGTCGACCGTGACCTCGGGCGGGTCGCCGGCGTAGTCGAACTGGTACACGAGGTCGTTGGAGGAGGCGAAGAACAGCTGGCCCTCCACCCGGTAGGTTCCCGGCCCGGTGGGGACGATGCGGGTGAAGTGCGCCACGCGCCGGGCGAACGCCACCATGGCCGTGAGGACGCCGAGGACCACACCCACGGCGAGGTTGTCGGTCACCACCGTGGACACCACCGTGACCAGCAGGACGACAGTCTCCGACAGGGGCATCACCCGCAGCGTTCGCAGAGAATTCCAGTCGAAGGTGGTCACCGCGACTGCCGTCATCACCGCGACCAGGGCTGCCATGGGGATCTCACCGACGATGTCGGCCAGGGTGACGGACATGATGATGAGGAAGACACCGGCGAGCAGGGAACTGATCCGGGTGCGGGCCCCGGCCTGCTTCACGTTGATCATGGTCTGACCGATCATCGCGCATCCGCCCATGCCGCCGAAGAAGCCGGTGACGATGTTCGCGGCTCCCTGGCCGAGCGCCTCCCTGGTCTTGTTCGAACTGGTGTCGGTCAGGTCGTCGACGAGTTTGGCGGTCAGCAGTGACTCCATCAGACCGACCAGGGCCAGTGCCGCCGCGTACGGGGCGATGACGCCGAGAGTGTGGAGGGACACGGGCACGTCCGGGACGCCGAAGACCGGGAAGGACTCCGGGAGCGCACCCTGGTCCCCGACGGTGGGGACGTCCACGGACAGGACGACGGCAGCGAGCGTGACCAGCAGGATCGACGCCAGTGGTGCAGGGACTCCCGTGGTGATCCGGGGGAACAGGACAATGACCAGAAGTCCTGCGGCGACGAGCGGATAGACCTGCCACGGGACGTCGATGAGATTGTCGAGCTGGGCGGTGAAGATGAGGATCGCGAGGGCGTCCACGAACCCTGTCATCACCGACCGGGGGATGAACCGCATCAGTTTCGCCACGCCGAGTGACCCCATGACGACCTGCAGGACCCCGCCCAGAATGACGGTGGCGAAGAGATACTCCACCCCGTGGTCCCTCGCGACGGGGAACACCACCAGTGCCGTGGACCCCGCCGCCCCAGAGACCATGCCGGGGCGTCCTCCGAGCAGTGCGGTGACGCACGCCATGGTGAACGCCGCGTACAGACCTGTCTTCGGGTCGAGGCCCGCGACAATCGCGAAACTCAGGGACTCGGGGATGAGGGCGAAGGCCGTGACGAGACCGCCGAGGACTTCCACGGTGAGCATGCGGGGACTGCGGAGGGCGGCCAGGACTCCCTCAGGCCCGGGTCGTTCCGGCCCCGCCGACCCCGGGGAAAGGGAGACCGTGCCGGAGGGATCCGGGCGGCGCCGGGAGGGGCCGGAGGAGGTGTCGTTCACGCAGGGGATGGTATACCGCCGCTGTCAACGCCGCGCGACAGGTGCGGAAAGGGCCGGTCATGGAGGATAATGGTCCTTTTCCGGACCTGTACCCGACCGAGAATCAGGAGACCACGTTGCCGTACAGCGAAATGTCGCCCGGGGATACGTCCGGCCGTCACGGTCGCCCCCGGTCACCTGCAGGCACCGTCTTCGCCGTCGGGGCACTGCTGTGCGCGGCACTGCTGGCCGTCGTCGCACTGGTCGCAGGGTCCGGGCGGACACAACTGGGACTGCTGGTGATCGCCGGCGGTGTGACCGCGCCGGCGGTGTGGTGGTTCATCGCCGGGGCGATGGCTCCCGGCAACCCCTACCGGCGTGCACTCTGGGTGCCGGTCGCACTGTTCGGGGCAGGGCTTGTCGTGGTGGGGGCGGTGGCCTGCCTCCGTGACCCGGAGACCAACAGGGGAGGCGACGGCCCCGCGACCTCGTCGACGGCACCTGCCGCACCGGCCCGCACCTCCGCCCCGTCATCGCCTGCACCGACGTCGACGTCCCCGTCCCGGACGCCCACCCCGGAAGCGACACCCCGGTCTCCGTCCTCCGGCTCCTACGGCGGCGGGCAGTCCCCGGTGCCGCAGGCTCCGGCACCGGATCCCGTGCAGACCCCCGCCCCCGCTCCCGCCCCGGCTCCGGTACCGCAGCTTCCACAGCTGCCTCAGCTTCCGGCACTGCCGGAGCTTCCGCCGCTGCCTCAATTACCTCAGCTGCAGATTCCCGGGATCGAGATACCCGGCCTGACCGGCTGACCCCGCCGGGTCGATCCGGTCGTGCAGATCAATCCTGGTCTGCCGGACCGGTGTCGGACAGGCCACGGACAGGCCACGGACGGGCCTCGGACAGGCCTCGGACAGACCACGGACGGGCCTCAGACGCCGGGGTAGTCACGTACCCTGGGACGCATGCGCATCGCAGCGATCCAGATGAGTTCCGCGCCGGATGTGGCGGCGAACCTGGTCTCCATCCGAACCTACATTTCCGAGGCAGCGCGCCTGGGGGCGGACCTCGTGGTCTTCCCCGAGGCCGCGATGTTCCCTTTCGACGCGGGACGTCTCGACGTTGTGGCACAGCCGTTGTCAGGTCCTTTCGCCACGGCGGTGACCCGGGCAGCCGAGGACAACAACGTCACAGTCGTCGTCGGCATGTTCACCCCGGCGGACACCGTCTACCGCCATCCCAGCGGGGAACTGTCGACGGAACCCATCGCCGGGGCGGGCGAGGCCAACCGGTTCCGCAGGGTCAACAACACTCTTCTCGTCACCGGGCCGCAGGGCACGGACCACTACGACAAGATCCACACCTTCGACGCCTTCGGTTACCGGGAGTCCGACACTGTCCGTCCCGGGTCGCGCCGGGTGGTCTATGACATTGACGGGGTGACTGTCGGTCTCGCCACCTGCTACGACATTCGGTTCCCCGGGCACTTCTACGCCCTGGCCGAGGCGGGTGCCACGGTGATGGTCGTGCCGACATCGTGGACCGACGGCCCGGGCAAACTCGACCAGTGGCACACGCTGACCTCGGCGCGGGCCCTGGACACCACCAGCTACCTTGTTGCCGCAGGCCAGGCCAGGCCCGGGTCCCCGGACCGCTACGGCATCAACGACGGGCCGACCGGGATCGGGCACTCGGTGGTCGTCGGACCCGACGGCGCCAGGCTCGCGGAGACCGGTTACGTGTCCCAGGTCCTGCTCGTCGACATTGACCCGAACCGTGTGGACAAGGTCCGGCGGGGCCTGCCCGTTCTCGCCGGACATGCCCGGGACCTGGAGATCAGTGGGGTGGACGTGCACTCCGGCAGTGTCCGCGCCCTGGGGGAGCGGGGCTGAGGCGGAATCCCGGCCGGGTCCACCGTCACGCCCGGCGTCACCCCTGCCCCGGGTGTGTCGCCCCTGCGACTGTCACAGCGGCTCCGCGGTGACGAGTGCCGGGTCCGCACCGGCGTCGGTGAGCACACGCACTGCCTCACGGACCTCAGCGGCACCCCCCGGGTTGGAAGGGTCACCGGCGACGAGGAACCTCACCCCGCCGATGCCGCCGATGCCGCCGGGCCCTGAGGTGCCCTGCCCGTCCGGGTGACCGGTGAGATCCTCCACGGCGACCCTGGCAGCGGTACCACGGCGCAGGGGGCGGCCGGCGGCGGCGAGTTCCGGACCGGGACCGGAGAAGGTGAGGAACCGTCCATGGTCGCCGTCGGCGAACCAGGCCGCGTCATCGTCGGCGGTGGCGTCCTCCCCGTCGGTGACCACGGGTGTGAAGGTCAGACGGTCGAACGCCCGGGCCAGGCCGAGCAGACCGGTGTACTCGTGCAGGTCGGAGCGGTGGTTGACCTGCCAGTACAGGTGCACCGGCGGGGCGGTGTCGCGGTCAGGGGTGGCGAGGATGAGCGAACGCAGCGGCGAGAGTCCGGCGCCCAGTGCCAGCATGACCACCGGGGTGCCACCCTGCCGGGGCATGTCCAGGGCACCCGTCGGATTCGCGACCACCCAGTGCTCTCCCACGGTGGCGGAAAGAGGCTCCCCGGCGGGGTGGAAGACCGCGAACTCGAGCAGCCCTGAGGGGTCCGGTGCCACCGAGGGGGCGGCTGACCACCACTTCCCGGGATCGGAAGGGGTACGGACCTGGAGGAACTGACCTGCCCACCAGGTCGGGGCGGGTGTGGCTTGGAGCCGGACCACGGTGACCCGGGGTGACCGTCGCTGGACTTCGAGGACCTCCGCGTCCGAGGCTGCGGGGATCCCGGCGTCCTCGTCCTCGACGGCTCCGAGGGCGGTGATCCTGACCCCGAGGTCAAGGGTCTGCAACAGCTCGGTGAGCCCCTCCGGCAGCCCGGCGGCCTCCGCCGCCTTGTACGTCAGGTCGGCACCGGGGTAGGGCAGCCCGTTGATCTGGCAGAGGGCCCGTCCCAGAGCTTCGGCGGCAGCGGCGTAGTGGTCGACGGTGACGCCGTCCTTGCGCAGGTCACGGCCGAGGTCGGCGAGGAAGTCCGTGTGTTCCCGGTCGAATGTGGCGGTCCCGGAGGCGGTGAAGGTGAGACCGTCGGCGGCGACGAGGGCGGCCCGGAGCAGCCATCGGCTGTCGGGGAGGTGGGGTGGGCCGGCGGTACCGTCCGCGGTGACGGGCTGCGGTACGTCCGCCACCGGCGGGGTGAGACGCCGCCAGTGCTCCAGGGTGGCCTCGACGAGCTCGTCGAGGCGGTCGTAGGTGGCGTTGACCGCGTCGCTGAGGGTGCCGAGGTCCCGGGTGCCGGCGGTGCGGGAATGCCGGGGACCGCGCGCCGCCAGATCCCGGGCCGCATGCCGGCCCTCCGGGTGGGTCTGTGCACGTGCCCGGTCGTATGGACCGGAATCCGGCAGGTCCGTGGTCATGTGACCATTCTGACACAGGGGAATCGGTGCACGGAGAAAGAAACGGTGACGTGCCGGGGCGGGCCGGTCCTAGGCTGGTGGCACCGCACCAGAGCAGACCGAGCTGTCTGTCCGGATCGCTGCCGGAACTGCCTGCCGGAACTGGTCGTCAGTACCGGGCACCAGAACCGGGCGGAGCAGTTGCGGCAGCGTGAACCCGACCCCACCCTGAAAGGCGTGCCCATGCCCGGAAACCGGAAGACCGGAGACCAGAAGACCGGAGATCTCACGGCAGGAGACCGCAAGGTCCACCTCGCCGCACACTTCCCGGGAGTCAACAACACCACCGTGTGGGCGGACCCGACCTCCGGGTCCCACATCGACTTCTCCAGTTTCGACCACCTCGCCAGGACCGCCGAAGAAGGACTCTTCGACTTCCTGTTCCTGGCCGAAGGACTGAGACTGCGCGAACACAAGGGGAAGATCTTCGACCTTGACGTGGTGGGACGCCCCGAAACGGCCACGGTCCTCGCCGCCGTCGCCGCCGTCACCAGGCATCTCGGAGTGGTCGGCACATTCAACTCCACCTTCAACGAACCCTATGACCTGGCACGCACCCTGGCCACCCTCGACAGGGTCTCCGGGGGACGCGCCGCGTGGAACGTCGTCACCACCCACAACGCGTTCACCGGGGAGAACTTCCGCCGCGGCGGTTACCTCGACGGGGCGGACCGCTACCGTCGGGCCGAGGAGTTCGTCACACTCGCGCGCCGACTGTGGGAGTCCGGGGGAGAACCGGTCGACTGGACGCCGGGGGCAGGGGACTCCGGGACCCCGGTCACCTCCCCGGTCCACGGCACATTCCCGGTCCCCCGGACCCCGCAGGTCGACCCGGTGATCTTCCAGGCCGGCGACTCCCCTGAAGGCAGGGACTTCGCCGCGCGCAACGCCGAAGTCATCTTCACCCGGCACGGTACCCCGGAAGAGGGACGGGCCTTCCGCCGTGACCTCGACTCCCGCCTCGCCCGGTTCGGCCGCACGCCGGACAGTCTCAGGATCTTCCCGGCGGTCACCGTCGTACTGGGCGACACCACCGCTGAGGCGCAGGAGCGGGCCCGGGAGATCAGCCTGCAGCAGGTCTCCGGACCGGGTGCGATCGCCTTCCTCGAACAGGTGTGGGGCCGTGACCTCACCTCCTACGACCCCGACGGACCGTTGCCCGACATCGACCCGGTCGCGGAGAACGTCGACATCACCCGTGGCCGCGTCCGCCACCACCGCGACCCGGCGGCGGTCGCGGGGCAGTGGCGGGAACTGGCCGCGGCGAAGAACCTGTCGATCAGGGAACTGGTCATCGAGGTGTCGGCGCGTCAGTCCTTCGTGGGCACTGCGGTGGATGTCGCCGAGGAGCTCATCCGCCGCACCCGGGACCGGGTCGCCGACGGCTTCATCCTCGTTCCCCACCTCACACCGCACGGGATCGACGATGTGGTCCGGAAGGTGGTGCCGGTCCTGCAGGACCGCGGCGCCTACCGCACCAGCTACGAAGGGGAGACACTGCGTGAGAATCTCGGGCTGCCTCCGCTGCGACCCCTCACAGGACAGGACGCCACCCCCGCAACCGCACACGACCAGGAGATCCCCGCATGACCACCGTGAGAATCAGTCCCGCCGCCGCACTCGACATCCCGGCCCTGAAAGACGCCGTCACCGCCCTCGACGCCGACCCGACGGTGGAACGGGTCATCCTCGGTGACGACCACGTCACCGGCCAGTCGGCGGTCGTCCTCGCAGCATGGCTGGCCCCGCAGACCACCCGGATCGCACTGGTGCCCGAGGCCCCCGTCCCCAACACCGAACCCTTCCACGCCGCGACGGCCACCGCCACACTGGACCATCTCACCGCGTTCACGGGCCCGGCCCGGGCCGGGTGGGCACCTACCGTGCAGACCGGGGAGGTGGGACGCCGGGACGCCGCACTCGTGGGCCTGCGTCCGCCGGCGGAACCGGCCTCAGCCTGGGAACACGCGGTCGACGTCGACACCGCCGTCAGCGCACTGTGGGGGTCGTGGGACCCCGACGCGGAGATCCGCGACACCGTCACCGCCAGGTTCATCGACCGGGACAAGGTCCGTTACACCGAAACCACCGGCACGGACGCCGCCGGGGAGACCTTCACCGTCAAAGGCCCGTCGATCGTCCCCCGCTCACCCCAGGGTGATCTGACCACCGTCATCACAGTCGACGGTCAGGAGTCACTGTCCGCGGCGTCCCGGATCGCCGATGTGGTGGTCCTTCGCCGGGGCGACGGGTCCGTCACCGTCGGCGAGGTTCTGGAGAAACTGGGGACACCGGACAGGAGTGACTCTGCCTCACCGGACAGGTATGTCCCTGTCCTTCTCGAGGTCGACGCGTCCGGCATCGTGAACTCCGGGGTCCCGGAGCTGCCGGAGGGGGTGTCCGGACTGGCGGTGGAGGTCGACGACCTGTCGACCGTCCGCCCGCTGCTCGACGCCCTGGCATCCTCCACCACGGGGGACACCGTCGCAGGACACCACCGGTGAGCAGCCTCGTCATCGTCGGTGGTGGCCCGCGGGCCACAGGGGTACTGCTCGCCCTGGCCGCGGCCCTGCGTGACCGGCCCACCCGGCTGGACATCCACGTCATCGACCCGTACCCGGTCGGTGGCGGCAGGATCTGGCGGGCGAACCAGGACAGGCTGCTCTGGATGAACTCCACCGCCGCCGAGATCACCGTCTACGCCCCGGCGGACCTCTCCGCCAGCGCCGCCGCCCCCGCCACCGCCGCCGACAACGTGAACGACAGCCCACCGGCCGGACCCGTACCCGTGACGGGCCCGGACCTGGCGTCCTGGATCCGCACCGTCACCGACCGCGACACCGGACGTGACACCTTCATCCCCCGCCGCGACCTGTCCGCCTACCTGTCCGACGCCGTGGAACGGGCCCGCGCCGTCCTCGACGGTGTCCCCGGCGTGAGGATGACCGTCCACCAGGCGACCGCCACACAGCTCCGCACCCGGACCACCCCTGACGGGGAAGGACGCCGCGACGTCGTCCTCGACGACGGCAGCGTACTCGGCGCCGACGTCGTACTGCTGGCGCAGGGACACCTCGATGTCGAATCCCCGGCCGCAGGACCGGGGCATCAACCTCCCGGGTTCACCGCGGACACGGACTGGTCGACCCTGCCCGCCGGAGAGGACGTCCTGGTCCGCGGAATGGGACTGGCGTTCATCGACCTCATGATGCTGGTCACCGAGGGACGCGGCGGCAGGTTCCTGACACCGGCGGGCAGCCCGCCCGGCACGGTCCCGGTCTACGTCCCCTCGGGCGAGGAACCGGTGCTGTGGGTCGGATCGGGCCGTGGAGTCCCCTACCGGTCGAAACTCACAGAAGGGCCCCTGCCCGTCCACCTCCGGTACCTTCCCGCCGCATCCCGGTTCGCCGGAGCAGACGGAACCGTCGACGGCCGGACCCTCGGGATCCTGCTGGAGGCCGACCTCGCCGTGGCGTGGTACTCGGCCCTGGAGGAGCACCATCCCGGGAGAACCGCACTGCACCGGGACACCCTCCACCGTCTCGTCGACGCTGCAGTGGAATCCGGCCGCTCCCCGACCGGGGACCTTGAGGAGACCGTGCGCCGGCTCGTCCCCGACCCGGCGGACCAGTTCCGGCCCCGGCTACTGGACAGTCCGCTCACCGGGCAGGTCTTCGCAGGCAGGGCCGACCTGGAGGACACGATAGCGGGGATCGTGCGGGATAACCTCACCCGTGCGACCGGACGGGATCACCGGCAGGACGGTGCCCTCTACGGGGCTTTCGTCGCCGCCTACATGACCCTGCTCTCGCTCGCCGCGGACGGACTCGTGTCGGACGCCGACCGTCACAGCTTCCTCGGCGACTCGGTGGCGTCCTCGTTCTCCTACACCTGTTCCGGGCCGCCGCCCCAGCGTCTCGCGAACCTGCTCGCCCTGCATGACGCCGGGATCGTGCGGTTCCTCGGCCCCGGAGTGACCGTGACGGCCGGTACCGGGGGCGCCGGCGGATTCACCGCCTCCTCGCCCGCGGTGCCCGGCCGGGTACACGCCCGCCGACTCGTCGACGCCCGGCTCGCCCGGTTCGACGCAGCCAGGGTCACCGACCCGCTGCTGCGTGGCCTGACGGACAGGGGAGAGGTCACCGCCACCCGTGACGGCTTCCTCGTCGACACCCTCCACCGCGCCGTGGCGTCCGACGGCACCCCGGACAACGGCCTGTTCATCGTGGGGCCGGCGGCGTCGCTGAACACCCCGGAGGCGTTCGGGCGTCCGGGTGGGCCGACCAGGGTGTTCGAGGCCAGTGCCCGCCTGGCCGCCTCACTGCTCGACGCCCTCGGTCCGGGATTCTCCCGGCGACGAGCCCCGGAGATCAGGCAGGCAGCCGGCACAGCCGTCGGTTGAGCCGGGGGGTCTGAGCCGGGGGGTCACTGTCCGGCAGCTGCCGGACTGTCGCCCGGAATCGGGGGACGGCCACCTGGCGTGCCGGATATTCGGCTGGTGTCAGATGCTGCGGTCGGCGGCGGCGAGCGCGGCCCTGAGCTCGTCCTCGGTCGCGGCACGACCGGGCCCCATGTCGAACAGGGACGTCGGAGTGGCGTCCGGGGAGATGTACGGCCTGCCGTAGGCGGGCTCACCGTTGTCGAAACGCCACCCCTCCGAGAGCACTCCCGCGTCGACCGTGCCGTAGCCGATCGAGTCGAGGAACCGGCTGACCTCGGCCTTGGCGTCATCGTCGTCCCCGGCGATGATCAGGGAGGTACGGTCGGCGGCGCCGTGCGGCCGGGCCAGTTCACCCAGGTGGGCGAAGTTGATGTTGTTGAAGGCCTTCACCACGTGTGCCTCGGGTGCACGGTCCTGGAGAATCTGCGAGGTGGTGATCTCCCTCGCGTCCAGAACATCGATGTGGCCGTCACGCTGCCAGTAGTAGTTGCTGGTGTCGATGACGGTCTTGCCGGCGAGCTGCTCCACCGGCACACTGTCCAGGGCGCCGAGCGGAACAGTGACGACGACGATGTCGCCGGCCTCCGCCGCCTCGGCAGGGGTGGCGGCACGGGCGCGGCCGCCCAGTGCGGCGACGATGGGGAGAAGGGTCTTCGGGTCGCGGGAATTGCTCAGGACGACGTCGTGGCCTGCCTGAACCGACAGTCGCGCCACGGTTGCCCCGATGAGGCCCGCGCCGATCAATCCGATGGTGCTCACAGTGTAGATCTCCCGGTCTGGTAGTTCGGTCTGGTTGTTCAGTCTGGATGACTGACGGGTCACGGGTACCAACCAGGCCCACCGGCGGCATATTCCCTGCAGGTCCGGGACAGTCAGACTGTGGTGCCCTGGTCGGCGAGGAACGGGGTGGCGGCAGCCGGGCGGACCCGGCCGGCGTCATGGTTGCGCACCGGCACACCCAACCTGAGCAGCTCCGGCACCACGCCCTCACCCACGTGGTACGCCTCCTCCAGATGCGGGTAACCGGAGAAGATGAAATGCGTCAGTCCGATCTCCCGGTACTCCGCGACAGCCTGCGCAACCTGCCGGTACGATCCCACCAGGGCAGTACCCGCACCACCACGCACCAGGCCCACCCCGGCCCACAGGCCCGGGGCGATCTCCAGGTCCCGGGCGTCCCCGCCGGCCACGAACGACCGGCCACGGTCATGCAGTTCACTCATCCGCCGCTGCCCCTCAGACTGCGACCGGGCCAGACCCTGCTGGATCCGCCCGACCTCCTCCGGGTCCAGCTGGTCGTAGAGACGCTGCGCCTCAGCCCAGGCCTCCTCCTCAGTCTCCCGGGCGATCACGTGCAGCCGGATACCGTAGTCCAGGCTCCGGTTGTTCCGTGCGGCCTCCTGACGC
Source organism: Corynebacterium neomassiliense (assembly GCF_900626215.1). Classification (NCBI taxonomy): domain Bacteria; kingdom Bacillati; phylum Actinomycetota; class Actinomycetes; order Mycobacteriales; family Corynebacteriaceae; genus Corynebacterium; species Corynebacterium neomassiliense. Next base: position 2,462,231 of record NZ_LR131106.1, read on the forward strand.
ACCCGGTCCAGTTTCCCGGCGACCGCCTCCCTGGTCTCCCCCCATGTCAGGTACACGTCAGCGCGTCGGGCGGCGACCTCGACCCCCAGCTGTGAGGAACCGCCGAAGAACACCGGCGGCACCTGCCCGGGGGTTTCCTTGAGCACCGCGTTCTCGATTCTCAGGTGCTCGCCGGTGAACGTCACCGGTTCAGGGTCCGTCCACAACCTCGTGATCACCTCGAGCGCCTCATCGGCCTGGTGGTAGCGCTGTTCCTTCGTCGAGAAGTCCGCGAAAGCACGCTGCTCATGGTCCTCCCCGCCGACGACGACGTTGACCAGCAGCCGGTTGCCGGAGAACTTCTGGAACGCCGCACCCTGCTGGGCGATGATCGTCGGACTGACCTGGCCGGGGCGGATCGCCACCAGGAACTTCAGCCGGGTGGTCCGTGACAGCAGGGCTGAGGTGGTGACCCAGGCGTCCTCGCACCACAGTCCGGTGGGGGTGAGCACGGACTCGAAACCGTTCTCCTCGGCGGCCAGTGCGATCTGCGTGAGATAGTTCAGGTCCCCGGAACGACTGCCGAAATGGAAGCCGGAACCGTGACCTCCGGCGGTGATGTTCCGGGAGTCACCGTAGGTCGGAAGGAACCAGTGCAGGGAAACAGGAGTGGAATCAGTCATGACGTCCAGTGGAACCCGACGCAGGTCCGGTCGGCAATGAAAAAGACCACCGGGAATATTTCACCCGGAGTGCCTGACCACTGCTGCCTCACTGTTTTGTGGCGTCCACCAGGAGGTTGAGCCGCGAGTCCGCTCCGAGACCGACACCGGACACGCTGTCCGAGACCCCGAGGACCGTGGTCAGTTCGTGGACCGGGATGAACCACCGGGATTCGGCGATCTTCGTCTGGAGGGTGCCGAGCAGGTCCTCGCGTGCGGCAGGGTCGCCGGTTTCCAGCTGTCGTTTCAGCAGGTCCTGGATCTCCTCGTCCGGGATCGGCCAGTTGCGGGTGGAACCGGTGTCCCCGAAGTCGGTGCGCAGGATGTCACCGTCGGCCCCCGACAGATTCCGCCAGGCGATGTCGTAGTCCCCGGAGGTCAGACTGTTCTGGAACTCCGGAACCGTTCCGGTCTGCTGGGTCGAACCGACCCCGATCTTCTCCAGCTGCTGCTGGAGCAGCGCAATGCTGTCCGGATTGGGGCCGAAGTTGTTGATGTAGGTGATCCGGAGGGTCAGCTTCCTGCCGTCCTTCTCCCGGATCCCGTCCGCCCCGGCCCGCCAGCCGGCCTCGTCGAGCAGTCTGGCCGCCTCATCAGGCCGGTTGACGTCGATGTCGGACGAGACGTCACGGTGACCACCGGTGGTCGAGGCCAGGGGACTGTCAGCGACGGCGAAACTGTCGTTGAGGGCACCGTCGCGGATCTCGGTCGGGTTGACCGCCTCGGAGATCGCCTGCCTCACCTTCGGGTCCGAGAACAGGTCCCCACGGGTGTTGAGGTACAGGCCGAAGACGGTGCCCGGGTTGGCACGTTTGACGATCTGCGAACTGGCGGCGACCGAGTCGATGTCATTGGGGGCTATTCCACCGGCGACGTCGACCTGCCCCGAGGTCAGCCCGCCGGTACGGTTACCGGATTCGGGGACGATCGTGAACTTCACGGTGTCGGTCTCGGCACCGTCGGTGTCGGTGTCGAATCCGGGAGGGGCCCAGGCGTAGCCGTCCCGTTTCCTGAGGGTGACGGAGTCGTCCTTCGTGTAGTTGTCGAGGACATAGGGTCCGGAACCGGAGACCTTGTCGCCACCGGCCCGTTCTGCGAAGGGGATCTTCAGCGTTTCCGGGGAGACGATTCCGAAGGACGGGGAGGAGATCTGTGACAGGAGTGCGGCATTGGGGCTGGAGAAGTTGAGGGTGACGGTGCGTGCGTCCCGGACCTCGGCACCGCTGTAGGACTGCAGGGTGGCCACCCCGGAGGATTCCGCCCCGGCCGCCTTGATGTCGTCGAAGTTCGCCTTGACGGCCTCCGCGTCGAGTGCCGTGCCGTCGGAGAAGGTGACGTTGTCCCGGAGTGTGAAGGTGAAGGCGGTGGCGTCCCCGTTGACAGTCCACGATTCGGCCAGCCACGGCTGGATTTCCAGGGTGTCCGGATTCTGGTACACCAGGGAGTCGACGAGCTGCCTGGTCACGTACAGGGTGTCATTGCCGTTGCCCACGGCGCTCGGGTTGAGGACGAGGGGATCGTTGCCGATGGCGAAGTTGAGCGTCGAGGTGTCACCACCGGAGCCCGGGGAACCTGTCGAGGACCCGCAGGCGCTGAGGAGCAGTCCGGTGGCGAGGAGAGCCGAGATCACGGCGGGAGAGTGGCGCGCTGTGGACCGGGTGGACCGGGTGGACCGGGCGGTCCCGGGACGGCGGGAGCGGATGGATCGGGTGTCACGGGCGGTGCGGTGGTTCTGCACGGGTTCTCCTTCAGAGACGGTTGTGGACGCTGGTGGACGGTCGTGGACTGTCGTGGACGGTTGTATGGGGGAAGTTGTTGTTGAAACAGCTGTGGAGATGGTCGTCGACAATGTCGGTTGGGAGGTCACGGGGCTGCCGCGACCGCCTGCCCCGGTTGTCCTGCCCCGGCCGGACGACCGGGTATGGCGTCCAGGAGCTCACGGGTGTACGGGTGGGTCGGGGATCCGAAGATGTCGAGGGTCGGGCCCTCCTCGAGAAGATGACCCCGTCGGATCACGCCCACCCGGTGGGCGATGTCGCGGACGACGGCGAGATCGTGGGAGATGAACAGGTAGCTCAGCCCCCGCCTGTCCTGGAGGTCGACAAGCAGGTCCAGGATCTGCGCCTGAACACTGACATCCAGGGCTGAGACCGGTTCGTCGAGGATGACCACCTCCGGGTCGACGGTCAGCGCCCGGGCTATCGCGACGCGTTGGCGTTGGCCCCCGGACAGGCCGGCGGGACGTCGGTCGGCGAGTTCCGCGGGAAGCGCGACCTGTTCCAGCAGTTCGCGGGCGAGATCGCGGCGCTGTCGCCGGTTTCCTGTCCGGGTGGCGGCCAATGGTTCGGCGATGTTCTCTCCGACGGTGAGGCGTGGATTGAGGGTGGCGTAGGGGTTCTGCTGGACGACCTGGATCCTTGTCCGCAGCCGGCGCAGGTCTCCTCCGGTGATTCCGGTGATGTCTGTGCCGTCGAGGAGGACCCGACCGTCCGTGGGCTGCTCGAGTCTGAGTGCGATGCGGCCCAGGGTCGTCTTGCCTGACCCGGATTCGCCGACGAGCCCGTAGGTCGTTCCCCGGTCGATCCGCAGGGACACCCCGTCCACTGCGCGGAAAGTTCCGCCGCCGGAGGGGAAGTCCTTGACGATGCCGCGCAGCTCGAGAGCGGGCGGGGTCCGGGGAACCGTGAGCGCCGGCGTCCTCTGTCTGTCGTCTCCGGTCGGCCCGGCGACCCTCCGGACGGTGGTCAGGCCCGGGGCGTCGGAGATCAGCTGTCGTGTGTACGGGTGGGTCGGGTGGTTGAGCACCTGACCGGCGGGGCCGGCCTCCACGATCTGTCCGCGTGACATGACGAGGATCCGGTCCGCGCGTTCCACAGCGACCCCGAGGTCATGGGTGATCAGCAGGGAGGCCAGCCCACGGTCGGCGGTCAACCTGTCGAGGTGGTCGAGAATCCTCTTCTGCACGGTGACGTCCAGGGCACTTGTCGGCTCATCGGCGATGAGCAGGGACGGGGACGCGACGAGTGCCACGGCGATGAGGACGCGTTGGCGCATCCCCCCGGAGAGCTCATGGGGGTACTGGCGGGCGCGGAGTTCAGGGTCGTCGATGCCGACGGTCGCCAGTGCCTCGACCGCGCGGCGACGGGCCTCGGCCTTCGGGGCGAGACGGTGGGTGAGGACGGCTTCGGCGATCTGCTCGCCGATCCGCATCACCGGGTTCAGTGACACCGTCGGATCCTGGGGGACGTAGCCGATCCGGCGTCCCCGTACGGTGCGTAGGACCCGTTCCCTGGCACGGAGGATGTCTGTGGGGTGACCGGTCCGGTCGCCCCCGGCGTGGCCGTTCCAGAGGACGGACCCGGAGTCGACGTGCAGCTCCGGTGGGGTGAGCCCGAGGATGACGGACGCCACCGTGGACTTGCCGGACCCGGACTCGCCGACCAGGGCGAGGCGCTCCCCGGGGTCGACGGTGAAGCTCACCCCGCGGACCGCGGGGACGGTTCCACCGTGGGTCCGGTAGCTGACCCGGAGGTTCTCCACGGTCAGCAGCGGGCTTGCAGGGGTGGTCGAATCAGACGACATCGGTTGTACCTCCGGTCAACGACGCAGGGCGTGGGCGAGACGGTTGGTGGACAGGACGGTGGCGGTGATCACCAGTCCGGGCATGGTGGAGATCCAGCTCTGGGCGGCGAGGTAGTCCCTGCCCTGGGCGACGAGCGCCCCCCATTCCGGGGTCGGCGGCGGGGCACCGTAGCCGAGGAAGCTGAGTGCCGAGACCGCCAGCACGGCGTTGCCGAACTCCAGTACCCCGTAGACGATGACCGGGCCGAGGGAGTTCGGTACGACATGCCGCCAGAGGATGCGGAACCTTGTCGCTCCGGCGGCACGGGCGGCGTCCACGTAGGCGGCCTGCCGTACCTTCAGCACCTCGGAGCGCATGACACGGGCGATGGACGCGACACCGGTCACCCCGACAGCGACCGCGACGTTGACGGTCCCGAATCCGAGGGCGACGATGACCGCCAGGGACAGCAGCAGTCCCGGAACCGCGAGCAGGACGTCCACGAGCCGCATGATGACGGCGTCCACCCGTCCACCACTGAAACCTGCCACCGCCCCGAGCACGGAGCCGCCCACGATGCTGATGGCCACCGCGGTGAGCACCGCACGTACCGTCAGCGACGTCCCGTGGACGACCCGGGAGAAGATGTCCCTGCCCAGCTGGTCGGTGCCGAACAGGTGCTCCGCGCCGGGGGCGAGCAGTTTGGAGCCGATCTCACCGTTGACCGGGTCCTGACCGGTGAACAGTCCGGGGGCGACGGTACTGACGAGGACGAGGACCAGCCAGCCCGCCGCGAGGACGGCGGTGGGGGCGGACAGCGGTGACCGTCGGAACCTGGTCCACAGGGAAACCCCGGTGACGGTGGCGACCCTGGAGGTAGGTGAGTCCGTGCCGCTGCCGTCGGGGTGACCGCCCGGCCGCCCGGTGGACGGGTCGTCGCCTGCGGACGAAGCCTGGCCTGTCACCGGCGTGGCGTGGCCGTTGGGGGGGAAGGCGGTTGTCATGACGGACCTCCTGCCGTTGGGGTGGTGCCGGGGACGCCGGGGGTGCCGGACGCCGTGGTCCGTTCCGGTGTCTGTGCCGGGGAGTGTGCGGGCGAGCCACCGCCGATTCCCCCGGTGCGTACCCGGGGATCGGCCAGGGGGTAGAGCAGGTCGACGATGAAGCTGGTCCCGGTGTAGAGCACCGCACCGACCAGCACGGCGCCGAGGACGACCGGGATGTCCTGGCCGCTCACGGAGGACGCGATGACCCTGCCCAGCCCGGGACGGGAGAACACGGTCTCGGTGACGACGGTGCCGCTGAACAGCTGGCCGACGATGAGCCCCGCGATGGTCAGGGTCGGGAGCAGGGCGTTACGTCCGGCATGACGCAGCAGGACGGTGCCCCGGGGAACGCCCTTGGCCGTGGCTGTCACAGCGTAAGGCTCGTCGAGGGCGTCGAGGAGACTGCGGGCGAAGACCTGGGCGACAGTGGCGCCGGTGGGCAGGGCGAGGGTGAGGGCGGGAAGTACCAGCCCGGTCAGTCCGGTGGCGTTGAACGCCGGGAACCAGCCGAGCCGGAAGGAGAAGAACTGGATCAGCAGCAGACCGAACCAGAAACCCGGCACGGACACGCCCAGCACTGGCAGGGCCAGCAGCCATGACCGGAGCCAGGGGGTGCTGAGACGGACTGCGAGCAGTGCCAGGCTGACGCCGCCGACGACCGCGAACACCAGTCCGAGCAGTGCAAGCCGAACCGTCGGTCCGAGGGCTCCGGTGATGACCGCGGTCACCGGGGCTCCCTGCTGCAGTGAGTATCCGAGGTCACCCTGCAGCAGGTCGAGGAGGTGGTGGAGGTACTGGACGATGACAGGGTCGTCGAATCCGTACCGTGCGGCCAGTTCCTGCTGCTGTTCCTCGGTGACACCGGTGGAGTCGGGGCCGAGCATCAGTGAGACCGGGTCACTGGGCAGGGCGTAGAGCAGGAAGAACGCCAGTGTCCACGCGACGAAGATGACGCCGAGGGCCTGGAGGAGGCGTCCGGTGACGTAACGGAGCGGGATCCGGAGTTCAGACACGGGCGTCCTCCCGTTCACCTGCGGCGGTGCCGGGGTCGGTGCCGGCTTCTGAGGGACTGGACGTACGCGACCGCGGCGTCCATCCGAGTGAGGGAAGGACGCGTTCCCGGACGTCGGTGATGATCTGCAGGTAGTCGTCGAGTTCCAGGGCGTAGGGCAGGGCGAGCCTGAGCCCGGTGGTGCCGTCGAAGACCGGGTCGGAACTCAGCCGGTCGACGATCTCCTCGGGTGATCCCACCAGGTCCCGCTGATAGATCACGGTGCGGTCTCCCCGGCGGTGGCGGACCAGGGTCCTGTCCCGCCGGGACTGTGCGAAGTGACGGTATCGGCTGCTGCGCCCGGGGGAGGTGGGGTCGAGGGGGACGATGACCCGTTCCACCGCGACACGGGGGCCGGGGTCCCCGGGACCCGGGGACCGGTAGCCGGCGAGGTAGCGGTCCACGGTGGCGCGCTGGGCGTCGGTGAAGTCGCTGTCCTGCAGGGGGGCGTCCCCCTCGGCTGTGCCGGTACTGCCGGTACCGCCGGTACCGAGGTAGCCGATGTTGCCGAGGAACACGCCCAGTCCCAGTGATGCGGCACGGTCGACGGACCGGGCGGATCCGGCCCCGAGCCACACCCGTGACAGGGCGTCGGGGATAGAGGGGAGCACCGCCGGCGGGTGCAGCTCACCGTAGGGGGTCGGCAGGAGGGCATCGGCGAGGGGCGCCCCACGGAGGGCCTCGAGGAACCGGTCGAGGAGTTCGAGGGGGTCGGTCGCGGGGGAGTGGTCGGGGCGGTTGAGGTGGTCGAGGAGTTCGTGGTGGGGTGCCGACGTGCTGATTCCCACGGTCACGCGTCCGCCGGAGAGGGCGTCGACGGTGGCGAAGTCCTCGGCGAGGCGGAAAGGGACCTCGTATCCCAGGGGTACGACACTCGTCTCCAGTCCGATCCCGGTGGTGCGCTGGCTGGCGGCGGCGAGGACCGTCAGGGCCGAGGATGACCCGCGTTCGAGTTGACGTTGCCGGACACCGGCGGTGTCGTACCCGAGTTCTTCGGCGGCGACGATGAGGTCGAGGGTCGCCCCGAGACCGCGGACCCGGTCGGCGGGGTCTCCGTCCGGGTAGTTCGCCGCGGTGATGATGCCGGCCGAGGAAATGAGGGAACCGCCGGCGCCGGTGGCTGGATCGGGGGGAGAATCTGTGACGGGGGTGGTGGTGCTCACGGGTTCGGGTCCTTCCGGTCGGTGGTTCCGGGTCGGTGGTTCAAGACGGAGCCAGATGAGACAGACAGCTCGGTCTGTCCGGAACATGCAAGGGAGCGTATCCCCGGTCGGCCCCGCGGCAGGTATGCAAGTTCCAGCGTGAATGAAAAGAAACGGGCCGCCGGTCGGGGCGGTGGCGGCGTCCTCCGGACATGACCGGAAAGTGACACAAGTCACAACAAATCACCAACTTGAGTGGAACAGACTCAAGTAGGGATGCGTTGGAACAGTCAGGAACGTAGAGTTGACAACATCGGACTAAACCCGGGGCTGAGATCGCTGAGTCGGCCACTGAGACCCGGAACGGTCCCCGACCATCGCCCGTACCCGAGAGAAAGGGAGTCACATGAGCGGTTTCACCCCCACCACACGTACCCAGGAGGCCATGCAGGCCGCCCTGCAGTCAGCCAGCGCCAAGGGGAACCCGGACATCCGTCCGGCCCACCTCCTGGTCGCGATCCTCGAACAGGAGGACTCCATCGCCCGCCCCGTCCTGCAGGCGGCCGGAGTGGACGCTGACGGCGTCCTCGCGGACGCCCGGGACCTCGTCGACGGATACGCGAAAGCGTCCGGCGACGGGCTGGCGAACCCGAACTTCAACCGGGACGCCCTGAATGCCCTGACCGCGGCCCAGGAACTCGCCGCGGAACTGGGTGACACCTATGTCTCCACCGAGGTCCTGCTCGCCGGCATCGCCAAGGGCACCTCCGACGCCGCTGAGGCGCTAAAGAGGCGCGGCGGGACCTATGAGGCGATCCGGGGCGCCTTCGAGTCCGTCCGGGGCAACCGGAAGGTCACCACCGAGGAGCCGGAGGGCCAGTTCCAGGCCCTCGAGAAGTACTCCACCGACCTCACCGCCCGCGCCCGCGAAGGCAAGATCGACCCGGTCATCGGCAGGGACCAGGAGATCAGGCGAGTCGTCCAGGTGCTCAGCCGCCGTACCAAGAACAATCCCGTCCTCATCGGTGAGCCGGGCGTCGGCAAGACCGCCATCGTCGAAGGGCTGGCCCGGCGCATCGTCGCCGGTGACGTCCCCGAGTCCCTGCGCGGCAAGAAGCTCGTCGCCCTCGACCTGGGATCCATGGTCGCCGGCGCGAAGTACCGTGGCGAGTTCGAGGAGCGCCTCAAGGCGGTCCTCGACGAGATCAAGGAAGCTGAAGGTGAGGTCATCACCTTCATCGACGAACTCCACACCATCGTCGGTGCCGGAGCCACCGGAGAATCCGCCATGGACGCCGGCAACATGATCAAGCCGTTGCTCGCCCGCGGTGAACTGCGCCTGGTCGGTGCCACGACCCTCGACGAGTACCGCAAGTACATCGAGAAGGACGCCGCCCTCGAACGACGCTTCCAGCAGGTCTACGTCGGTGAGCCGACCGTGGAGGACACCATCGGCATCCTCCGCGGGCTGAAGGAACGCTACGAGGTCCACCACGGCGTCCGGATCCAGGACTCCGCCCTCGTCGCCGCGGCGACACTGTCCGACAGGTACATCACCAGCCGTTTCCTGCCCGACAAGGCCATCGACCTCGTCGACGAGGCAGGGTCGAGGCTCCGTATGGAGATCGACTCCCGCCCGGAGGAGATCGACGACGCCGAGAGGGTTGTCCGTCGCCTCGAGATCGAGGAGATGGCGCTGAGCCAGGAGACCGACGAAGCATCGAAGGAACGCCTCGCCAAGCTGCGTGCCGAACTGGAGGACGAGCGCGAGAAGCTCTCCGGACTCACCGCCAGGTGGGAGAACGAGAAGGGCTCCATCGACAAGGTCAGGAAAGTGAAGGAGGAACTGGACTCCCTCAAGACCGAGTCGGAGATCGCGGAACGTGACGGTGACTACGCCAGGGTCGCGGAGCTGCGGTACGGCCGGATCCCGGAGCTGGAGAAGGAACTCGCCGAAGCTGAGGCGTCGGCCGCGAAGGCGGAGGAGGACCGGATGCTGACCGAGGAGGTCACCCCGGACACCATCGCCGAGGTCGTCTCCGCGTGGACCGGCGTGCCCGCAGGCAAGATGCTCCAGGGTGAGACAGAGAAGCTGCTCGCCATGGAACAGGTGCTGAGCGGACGTGTCGTCGGCCAGTCTGCCGCCGTCACCGCCGTGTCCGACGCGGTCCGCCGGTCCCGGGCAGGCGTCGCTGACCCGAACCGTCCGACGGGGTCCTTCCTCTTCCTCGGTCCGACCGGTGTCGGCAAGACTGAGCTGGCGAAGGCACTGGCGGAGTTCCTGTTCGACGACGACCACGCCATGGTCCGGATCGACATGTCCGAGTACGGGGAGAAGCACTCCGTGGCACGGTTGGTCGGGGCTCCTCCCGGATACGTCGGCTATGACGCCGGTGGACAGCTCACCGAGGCAGTGCGGCGTCGTCCGTACACGGTGGTCCTCTTCGACGAGGTCGAGAAGGCACACCCGGACGTCTTCGACGTACTGCTGCAGGTCCTGGACGAAGGTCGGCTGACCGACGGTCAGGGAAGGACCGTGGACTTCCGCAACACGATCCTCATCCTCACCTCGAACCTCGGGGCCGGCGGGACGAAGGAACAGGTCATGGACGCCGTGAAGCACGCGTTCAAGCCCGAGTTCATCAACCGCCTCGACGATGTCGTCATCTTCGACCCCTTGTCCGAGGAACAGCTGAAGTCCATCGTGGAGATCCAGGTGCGTCAGCTCGCTGAGCGGCTCGCCGCCCGCCGACTGGACCTGCAGGTCACCGAAGGGGCCAGAGCATGGCTCGCCGAGCGCGGCTACGACCCTGCCTACGGGGCACGCCCGCTGCGCCGTCTGATCCAGAAGGCGATCGGCGACGAACTGGCCAAGAAGCTCCTGGCCGGAGAGGTCCGCGACGGTGACACCGTGCAGGTCGACGTTGACCCGCACATCGCCGACGGCGTGGACGCCCTGGACATCGAGGCCGTGGCCCACGAGGAGTGACACTCCCCCTCTGAGCGCCCCTGAGCGCCCCTGACCGCCTCTGACCGGTGACGCCGGGCAGTGAGATCTCTCACTGTCCGGCGTCAGCTCTGTCGGTCAGAGTTAGGGGAGCCTATGCTTGTGCGGCATGACCCAGCCGAAGCGCCACCTCCGGTCAACACCACAGAACCCACGGAACCCACAGAACCCACGGACACCAGTGGAACCGCAGTGCGCGGGCTCCGTCCGCACCGTCACGGCGCCTGCCGGGACCATGTCCGGGGCCACCGCCGAAACTCTCGTCACCTGGAACCTCGGGGGAGGCCACCACGTCATCCGCTCCGTACCGGTCGTCGCCACCTACCTCGCTCACGGGGACATCGTCTCCTGTTCCGAGCGTGACGGGATCCTCGTCGTCGACGACGTCGTCGTCCGTGGCGGAGGCACGACACTGCGCCTGTTGGTCGACTCCGAACACGCCGGCCACCGTCCCGGCCTGCGGGAACAGCTTGCCGGCCAGCTCATCGTCTCCGGGTGTGTGGTGGAGCGGATCGGTAACCATGTTCTCGCCGTAGGAGTGGGACCGGACGTGGACGCCGGGGACATCGGCACTCTCTGCGACGCCTGGGAGGATGCCGGGGTAGTGAAGGTCCTGCCGGGGTACACCCCTACAACTGACTGACACTGTGGGGGTAAGCTCCGGATGCTTTGTGCTCTCCCCAAGCTCGAGACCGGTGCCGGAAGTGTCCGTGGCCCGGACCCCGCTGATCCGGTGAGGGCGGCAGGTCCCTCCGCCGAAAGCGGTTCTGCAGACCATCTACACTGAACGCCATGCACCTGACTCTGCGGCCACCCGTCTGCTCTGACGGGAATGCCGAAGGACTCACCGAGACAGTGCGAAATCCACATGCTGGTAGCTGCACCATGAACCCGGAAGACTGCCCATGGTCGGTATTGCAAGGGCACCGAAGACAGCCAGACGTCGAGGCCGGAAAAGTCACGATAGACAGGGTGCAACCGGGTGTGGATAGATCCGGGACGCATACACGTGGACATCTGTGGCTAATACGGGCGACGGGCCAGATCTGCCGGAATCAGCGGAGAGAGCGGACCAACAGGCCGTAGGCACTAGGAACTTTTGGTCTCACAGTCCTGACTCGCATAGATGGATGTGCCGATACGGTCGGGCGAAGCAAACAGGGTGGAAAGAACAAGCCGTTGGCATTCCTGCAGGATATCGTCAGTGACATAACCGGTGCAGGACTCTTACAAACTATGTAGAAGGAACCTGCAGTGCCTTCCGACGCCGCCCTCATCGCACAGGGTGCCGCAGTAACAGTTGGAAGTTGTCGTGGCTCCCTTGGAGCACACCAAAAGACAATCCCCAGGGATGGGAAAGGTCTGCCCGAGACACCGGAAACTGTGCAGGTGAGGGAAAGTAAATACCTGAAAAATCGCCCGGTTGTCAGGAACGGTGTCGTCACTGAGTACATGAGACAAAGCAGTCTCCGCCTCACGGCACTCTCGCTGATCCACTGCCAGTCAGTGCGGGACCGGTGGCCTCACCGGCTATCGCTCTGGGACCGCAGTCACGGGTCGTCCTCAACAGACCATAAGCAGACCTTATCGTTTACGGAAGCGCAAACAGTCGATGACTGCACCGCAATTTCTCGACGGCAGCGTTGTGTTCGCAACACAGAAACGATCGCTGATCCGATGTGATCGTCCGAAGAGAGACAGGACCTCAGATGACTGAATCCCAGTTGAGCATGTACGGATATAATTCTAAGACGGAAGTTCTTGACGACTCGGAACACTACTGGAACCCCGACAAAACACGCTTCTGGCAGAGTGAGGGAATTCCTCTGGTCATAGGAAGACGCGAGGGGTATGTTCTCACCGACATTGACGGCCATGAGGTAATCGATGTGCACCTGAACGGAGGAACGTACAATCTGGGCCACCGCAACCCAGAAATCATCGCAGCATTGAAATCTGCCCTAGATTTGGTCGATGTGGGCAATCACCATTTCCCTACACCCGGCCGTGCAGCCTTGGCAAAAAAACTGGTAGACCTCACACCCGGATCTGAAAAAGTGGTCTTCGGATCGAGTGGCGGTGAGGCGATTGACCTAGCAATAAAAAGTGCCCGTTACGCAACTGGTAGACGAAAGATCGTGTCGATAATCAAGGCCTACCACGGTCATACCGGACTTGCGATAGCGACAGGTGACGATCGTTTCTCCTGCATGTTCAATTCCGACGATCCATCGAACTTCGTCCACGTTCCCTTCAACGACATTGAAAAAATGAGGGACGCACTTGCACCTGACAATGTCGCCGCGGTGATAATGGAAACGGTGCCGGCTACCTATGGATTCCCCATACCATCGCCCGGATACCTCGCAGCGGTTAAGCAAATGTGCGAAGATCACGGAGCGTTGTATATCGCAGATGAAGTCCAGACCGGACTAGGCAGAACAGGAAAACTCTGGGGAATATATGATCAAGGAGTCACTCCTGACATCTTGGTGACGGGGAAAGGACTCAGCGGAGGAGTATATCCGATTACCGCGGCTATTCTGGGACCCCGGGCAGCGGGCTGGCTTGAAGAGGACGGATTTGCACACATGTCTACTTTCGGCGGGTCCGAACTAGGTTGTGCTGTGGCGATGAAAGTACTTGATATCACCTTACGTGAATCTACTCAGCGAAATATTGCATACCGGATCGAACAGTTCCGTAAGGGACTCACAGATATCCAGAGGAGGCATCCCGGCCAACTCACGGAAATTCGGCAGAATGGACTTGTAATTGGACTCGAGTTTGGCGGCGGTGGCGCCAAACCTATAATGAGTGAACTATATAGGCAGGGTGTATGGGCCATCTTCTCAACGCTCGACCCGAAGGTCCTGCAGTTCAAACCCGGACTACTGGTAACAGAATCCGAGACGGCTAAAATTCTCGAAGTTCTAGAGAAATCCATGAAAAGCGTGAATTCCTATGTCTGACCTTAACTCATCAATATTTGCAGGGCCGCAGAACGGCGCATGGGCCAGCCAGTGGCGAGAGGCGCTGAGATCATACAACCTTGACACTGACCGGGTGCAGGCCCGACTCATCGGCTACTCTGAAAATGCCACCTACCGGTGCGAAGATGCAGAATCTGGGCACAGCTACATCCTTCGCTTACATCGTCCCGGGTTCAGGTCCAAGGCGCACATCCGGAGTGAGCTTCAGTGGATTGAACAACTACGCCAGGACCGAGTAGTGTCTACTCCCGGTGTCCGGCGAACCGCATCAGGAGAGTTAGTCGGTGAGTTCTCGACCGCTGACGGTACCGTGCAGTATGCTGTCCTTTTCGAGCATATGAGGGGCACGGAGCCATCAGTTGATTCACTTGCGTCTGTCATGTTCCAGATCGGAACGTTGACGGCGAGACTACATCAACATGCGCGTCTTTGGAGCCGCCCAGAGGGATTTGAGAGACCTGAATGGACGATCCGTACACTGATCGGTCAAGACTCTCTGTGGGGAAGATGGACCGATACCCCGGAAGTCGACCTCATCCCCGGGGCTCGATCTCTGCTTCGCGATGCTGAGCGCAAGGCAACCGATGAACTTGCAGAATATGGCATGGCTCGTGATCGCTACGGTCTAATTCACGGTGACCTACGGTCAACAAATCTTCTCATAGAGGATACGCAGGTCAATGTAATTGATTTTGATGACTGCGGATTCGGTTGGTTTATGTATGACCTCGCGTGCTCTCTTTCCTTCAACGAGCACCACCAGATGGTTGACCGTTGGGTTCAAGAGTGGATCCGTGGATATAATTGTGTGCATCAGTTGCGGGCGGAGGATGTTTACGTAATTCCCGCCTTGGTGATGATTAGACGACTACTTCTGGTGTCGTGGCTAGAAGCCCGCCGAGAGACAGAACTCGCCAACGGAATAAGGGGAACATTTGTAGAAGAATCTGTTCAGATCGCGCGGAAATATCTGTCCGATGAGTTCCTCGCATTCTGTCTCGTGCCGGTTGAGGCGGGAACTTAGTATGACAGCTCTGGAGGGTCTCCGTCTTGAAGGGACTGGTTCTGCGACAAAACGTGCGGTAGCAAGTATCCTGCTACGAATCGAGCGAGGAGAAGTCGAGCTTGGCGGTCGTCTTCCGCCGGAGAGACAACTCGCTCGAGAGTTGGATTGCAGCCGTCAGACCGTGCGCCGTGCGTTAGAGGTACTGGAGAAATCTGGAGAAGTGAGAAGGCGATCTGGTCGTCGTGGAGGTACTTTTGCACTGAAACCGAACCCGAACTGGCCGATGTACAGCTGGAGCAGGCTCGCTGAGGGAAGCGATCGACGTGTCGCCCGGCCGCTCGGGGTTGACGTTAGTGTACCTGAATTTTTGTCACGACAGCATTTCACAGTGAGCACCCGCATTGTATACGCGGGGTTTGAATCCGCGGACCCAGTTGTCTCCGGCGCATTAAACATTTCACCCGGATCACCGGTCATTGCGGTGAAACGAGTCCGATCTGCTGATCAGGTCCCGCTTTCCTGGGAGCGGCTATCGGTTCCGCCATCTCGCTTTCCGAACTTACTGAACTATCCATTGAACGGTTCTCTGACTGAAATTTTCAACGAGGTTTACGGGATAGAGGCCGCGAAGATCACGGAAAAGATTATGATCCGCATCGCTGAATCTCACCATGGGGAGTATCTCGACGTGTCCGCCGGACAGCCACTGCTTTCGATAACTAGAACATCATTTGATTCGTCGTCGAATCCGTTCGAGTTTTCTTACGATCTGTTCCGAGCGGACAGGACTGAACTAGTAATATCATCTTCTCGTGTTGCCGATAGCCTCTAATCTGAAGAAAGACCAAGGTATGTCACAGTTCACCGATTTTGAGAAAAGTTGCGCCTCGTCGTACACCTTTGAACGAACGCTCGGGGTTGGCTCCATTGTTTTTATGGTTGTTGCCGCAGCAGCTCCGCTGACTGTAGTGGGCGGAACAGTGCCGTTGGTCTTTGCGACGAGTGAAAGCCTTGGTGTACCCGCCTATTACCTTATAGCTGCCGTGACACTTGCTGTCTTTTCGGCTGGGTTTACTGCAATGAGCAGCCATGTCAAGAACGCCGGGGCGTTCTACTCGTACGTTCACGCAGGACTTGGAAAGGTACCGGGTGTAGGTTCCGCAATACTCGCCCTATTTTCCTATTCGGTGCTGCTGGTTGCAGTCTATGCCTACTGTGGTGAAGCGGTGAAAAACGCAGTCTCACACTATTTCCATGCGGACGCGCCCTGGTGGATATGGACAGCATCAATTGCTATTTTGATTTCATTTCTGGGTTATCACAGCATCAATTTGAGTTCCAAAGTTCTGGGAATTCTACTATTAGCAGAGGTGGCTGTTGTCGTAATTGTAGATGTGGCAATAGCAGTACAGAAAGGGGCGGAAGGGCTGTCAGCTACCCCGTTCTCGATTTCCGCTATAGCGGAAGGAAGCCCTGGAATAGGTCTCATGTTCGCATTCTTCGGTTTCATTGGATTTGAGGCAACGGCGGTATTTCGAGAAGAAACGAAGGATCCGGATAAGTCGATTCCGAAGGCTACTTATATAGCAGTTATTCTGATAGGCTCTTTTTATTCTCTCTCATCATGGGCGATAGCAATGGGAGCTGGGGTTGTTGATATTGTCAGTTCGTCTGTAGCGGATCCTGAAGGCCTGGTGATCGCGTTAGCTGGCCAGTATGTGTTCCCTGTCCTCGGCGACGTGGTACAGATTTTACTGGTTACTAGCCTGTTTGCCTGCGTGCTAGCCTTCCATAATGTTGTAACTCGATACCAGTACTCTCTCGGTGGCCAGGGTATCCTTTTTTCGCGACTCGGTAGCATTCATGAAAAAAATAACTCGCCAGCCTATTCTTCGATGGTAACTTCATTCACTTCCGTGATAGCGCTATCAGCGGTAGTAGTTATCGGACTCGATCCTGTAAGTCAGATTTATTCATGGTTTTCGGGTGCTGCAACTCTTGGGCTCTTGATATTGATGGCGCTAACTAGTCTGTCGGTCTGTGTGTTCTTTTGGAAGAAGAAATTAGGTAATAGCAGGGTTCGCACTCTGTACGCCCCTCTCCTGTCGCTTCTGGTCCTCGTCCTGGTAATCGGTTTGGTCGTACTGAATTTTCCTATGCTTGTCGGTGATACAGCTACTGCGACGGTAATGGCTACGGCGGTCGTTGTATCATTTTTCGTTGGGATAGTGATGGCTGTTCGCCTGCAACGACGTCGTCCCGATGTGCTGAGGAAAATGGACGAGTCTTTGTTCGGGGTCGGAGATTCAGCATCGGACTTGGTCGGGGAACAGGTAGTGTAGTTGAAGTAGGTTGAACCGTTGCACAGCGTGTTGCTTGATTAGCTATGAAACTAGTCTACGGTCGATGTTGTCGCGGTGGGTTCACCCGGAGCGCTAACGGTCTCCGGAACCGGATCGCGTGTCCTCCGTAACCAGGTATGATGTGACGACGCACATGATCTGAAAACCCGCGAAGAGCAGTAAGAATATAGTGGATGTGGTCAGGCGTCTGTCTGCGGCGGAAAAGACTACGGAGAGAATGTACGTAAAGATCATGCTTGCCTTCAGGTGGTTTTTCGGGGTTATCTTGTAGTTGACGAAATTGGTCCTCACCAGGAAGTGATTGATACCGATAAGCAGGAACGCGAATACTATTCCGAGAAAAAGTCCTGGAAACAAGGTCATGGTGGTTCCTTCCTGGGGCTGGTGGGATGCCCGGTGTTTTGAGACTGCTGGCGTCAGGGTTCGGTATTTCCGCAGAGATTGTCCAGGATCTGTTCCCGCAAGGTGATGCTCCGCCGCAGAGGACAGGAGAACCGGCAGTGTCAGACGGGACCGCTTACTGATTGCCGGATTAGGGGCGGGGTCGACATGTGCGCCTGTGGATCAGGTAAGCCGAGTCTAACGGCTATGTGCGGTATCGCGGAGGAGCAGTACCGCCGGACAGTGCCGACAGTCACTCTGTGAGCTGAGGTGGCGTTGACCCGGAGATCCGTGCGGTCGGATGCGGGTGATCCGGGTGAACCCTCCGCCGCGCATTGCGGGCCCTTCATTTCACATGCGGCCGGCTCCCGGATCCTGCTTCCGGAGCGCCCTGGTGAAGAGGTCGGGGGCATCCCTTCTCGCACCCCAGTTCCAGACCGGAAGGATTGCCGCCCGTCGAGCGGTGCACTGGTGTCTCGGAATCTCGCTTGTGGGACCAGTTGCCGTTAGACCTGTCGGGGCGGGAGGTTTCGACTGACCGCCACAGGTACGGGCAGTGTGAATCTGTAACAGGGGCCGGGCGGTGTTCCCGACATGATCGGTCCCCACAGGGGAAACCGCTGTGACGGTACGGAGAGTTCGGCGCCGACAGATCCCCGATAGATCGTGAGTCACCGATGTTCCACAGGGACCGGATACTGAACATAAATGCGCCTGCGGACGAGTTTTCGTGCTCTGCAGTGGCGCACCGGGGGACGGACAACCAGGGAGGCGGACCCGCGATCACTACAAGGACTTCAGTATCGGTGACGAGCGTTCCGGTCGGAGTGACAGGGGCCTGGTCAGCTGTAGGCGTCCCACTTCTTCCGCCGCATCCGCCCCCGGCGCCGTGCCATGTCTCTGGCAAGTGTCATGGGTTGGCGCAGTTTCTCCTGGGCGGCCCAGGACAGGTCCTGTGCTCCGGGGAGTACCCAGCCCCGCCAGTAGGACAGGATCATCATTCCGGCGCCGAGCACCGGGGAGACGATCATTCCGATGAACAGTACGGGGGCGTCCCCGGCCGCACCGGATTCGTTGAAGCACCAGATCCCCACCATCAGCGCGGAGGTGAGTGCGGCGGGAGTGGCGTACAGGGTCGCCCCGCCGAAGATCTCCGGTACCGACCCGGTCATCACGTCGCGGATCATGCCGCCACCGACGACCGTCACCACGCCCAGGAACAGGGCGGACGACCAGGGGAGTCCGTTCGCCAGGGCCTTCGTCGAGCCGGTGGCCGCCCATACCCCCAGCACCACGGCGTCCCCGTGGACCCGGAAGATCTCCCACCACCGTGAATTCATGTGTATGAGTGACGCCAGCACGGCCCCCAGCAGGGCCAGCCCGAAGTAGCGCATGTCCTGCAGTGCGGCGGGCGGGCCGTTGTCGATGAGGACGTCGCGGACCATACCTCCGCCGAGGGCGGTGATGAGGGCCAGGAAGATGATGCCGACGAAATCGAAGTTCCGTGACCGGGCGATCATTGATCCGATCATCCCGTAGAGAACCACACCGGTGAGGTCCAGGGTGGAGTACACCGTCCTGACTGACGGGTCGACGAAGTCCATGGCGACGACACTAACGTTTCCGGCGTGTTAACTGGAACGGAAGTCGACGACGGGTGTGGTCCCCGGGAAGATCTGCAGGTCTCCGCTCCGGCGTCCCGTCCGTCCCGGGGCTGTCCCGGGTCCCCGGCGCAGAGGCCGTGCTGCTTCTAGTATGGCCGGCATGAGCCCTTTCCTCCCCGCGGACGAACTCCTCGCCGCCGCCACCCGCGGCGAACGGATGACCATCATCGACTCCCACTGGGAACCCCGTCGCAACGCGTCCTGGGACGCCTATGTCTCCAGGCACATTCCCGGTGCCTTCTGGTGCGAACCCCTGCGCATGCTGGCCGGCACTCCGTCACCGGAGACGGGCCGCAACCCCCTGCCCAATCCTGCACAGCTCCAGCACTACATCGCGGACTGGGGTGTCTCCCCGGAGCTGCCGGTGCGGGTCTATGACAGTGGCCGTATGCTCTGGGCGGCGCGGGCCTGGTGGATTCTGCGTTGGTCCGGGGTCACGGACGTGAAGATCCTCGAGGGCGGCACGCCGGCGTGGGAGTCTGCCGGCGGAGACGTCGCCGTCGGTATCGGGTGTCTCCGCGGCAGGGGCACGTTCACGGTCACCTCCGGCTCCATGCCGACGATCGACGTGGATGAGATCGGTGAGTGGGTGGCGGCGGGCAACCTGCTTGTCGACGTCCGCGGAGCGGGACGGTACATAGGACGCCGCGAGCCCCACGACCGCCGTGCCGGGCACATTCCGGGTGCGGTGAACATCCCCGTCGAACTGATGCTGGAGACCGGCGGCGTCCCTGCCCCGGAGGTTGTCCGCGAACGTCTCACCCGACGGGGTATCGGGGGTGACGACGGTGTTCCGCCGGAGAAGGTGGCGGTGTACTCCGGTTCGGGTGTCGATTCAGCCCTGTTCATCGCGGCGATGGAGCATGCGGGGTTGCCGGGTGCCCGCCATTTTGTCGGCGGTTGGTCCCAGTGGGCAGGTGACAGTAGCCGGCCGGTGGCACTCGGGGACTGATCTGCCGAATACCGGTGGCGGTGACGGTGGGGAAACTATGCTGACCGCATGGATACTTCCGCCGGAGCCGTCAGCACACCGGGTACACCGGCTGCACCGGGCGCGTCGTCCGGCCCCGGCCACCGGGTGGTGACACCGGTGCACGGGACGGTCGCACCCCTGGACTCAGTCCCCGACCCCAGACTGGCGTCCGGGGCGTACGGGGCAGGTGTGGCAGTGGTCCCGGATTTCGGGGTGGAGGTGGCCACCGTGGTCGCACCGGTCGCCGGGGAGGTGTGCAGCATCATGCCGCACTACTTCCTCGTGCTCACTGACGGGGGCCTGCCGGTGTACACCCAGCTGGGCATTGACACGGACCTGCTCGACGGCACCGGGTTCAGTCTCCATGTCAGCGGCGGGGCCAGGGGGGGTGCGGGGCAGCGGGGCGTGACCTATGCCCCGGGGCAGCTCGGCAGGCTGGGGTTTGACCCGGTGGTGTCTGTGGGGGCGGTCCGGAGGAGCTCAGTGACGCCCGCGCTGGGGCCGGGTGAGCCGTGCGGGGCGGGGGACGTGCTGTTCGAACTGTGAGGTGACTGTGCCAGACTGGAGCCATGCTGCGCCGTTTCACCTCTGCCGCGGCGGCCCTGCTCATGCTGGTCGCGATGACCAGGATCGCTGACCGTGTCGCCGACAGGATCAGTGACGACTACGCCTCTCTGCTGTTCTACAGTTTCTTCGCGGTCGAGTTCGGCCTGATGCTGCTCGGTGTGACCGGCACGGAGCGGGACTATTTCGGACCGCGGCGTCATCCGGTCAACCGTATGTTCATCGCCTTCAGCTGGGTGGGGATCACCGGTGGTGTGGTCACCATGGTGGTGCAGGGTCCGGGTGGGGGGAGCCCCCTGTGGCTGGCGGTGATCGGCGGTACGTCGATGTTCACCGGTGCGATGGCGGGGGCGGTGCTGGCGGTGTCGTCCAGTCCGTGGCGTGACCTGTTGTACTCGCGGCGCCCCGACGACGACCGGGAACACCGCTACGGCAGGGAACACCGGCAGGTTGACAGCCGGCAGGGTGACAGCCGGTACAGCGGGTCGGGTGGTCCGCGTCAGATCCCGTGACGTCGTGCGACCAGCCCGTGGAGGACGTCCCTGGGCAGAAGTCGTGACGCGGGGTAGGCGACGGCGGCTCCGGAGCCGGTGGCGTAGAGGGCTCTGGGCCTGTCCGTGGTAGCTGCTTCAGCGATGACGGCGGCGACTTTCCCTGCGGGGACGCCGTTCCTCTCATTGGCGTTGAGTCGGTTCAACATCGTGTCGAACTCCGCCGCGTAGGGTCCGGTGCGGTCGATGTACACGGTCCTCCTCTGCGAGATTCCGGTGTCGATCGCGCCGGGTTCCATGACACTGACCCCGATGCCGAAGGGGCGTAGTTCGCGCCGGGCGGAGAAGGCGAAGGCCTTCACCGCCGCCTTGGACGCCCCGTAGCTGCCGCGGTGTGCGAGGGGGAAGCTGCCGAGCATGGAACCGACGAAGACGATGCGGCCACGTCCCTGTTCCCTCATGGCCGGCAGCAGGTGCTGTGTGACCCCGACCTGGCCGGTGACGTTGATGCGGAACAGTCTGTCCAGTGCGTCGCCGGGCAGTTCCTCGAGGGGGCCGCTCTGTGATTCGCCGGCGTTGTTGACGAGGACGGTGACGGGGTCCTGTCCCGGTCCGGCTCCCACCCGTGCGAGTTCCCCGGGCAGGGCGGCGACGGACTCCGGGTCGCCGAGGTCGAGGGGGACCAGGGTCACCCCGTCGGGGGTGTCGGCGGTGGAGCGCAGGGACGCCGGGTTCCGGGAGGTTCCGATGACACGGAAGCCGAGCCCGACGAGTGTCTGTGCGGTGGCCCGGCCGATTCCGGAGGTTGCGCCGGTGACCAGGGCGATGTCTCCGGGGATGGCGGTGGGGAGTGAGGGGGTGGTCAGTCCCCTGAACGGGGAACGCAGGGTGGTGAACAGTCGGGTGAGGTGTCCGGTGGTGCGGGAAGGTTCTGCCATGGTCACAGTGTTACCGGGTCAGAGGCGGGACTGTCCCCGGAACGGGCTGTCATGCTGTTCTTTTCCGGCCGGTGGGGGCGAACAGCTGCCAGACCGGGCCTGTGACCAGCCAGATGACCAGGACGGTCGCCATGGGGCGGTACCAGGCGCGCAGTGTTTCGGTGGCGGCGTCGGCCTGGGGTGTGCCGCTGACGAGGAGGACGCAGACCTCCAGGACCGCGGTGGCGACGGCGGCGGCGAGGAGGGCGCGTCCGAAATCGACGGTCTCGACCCGGAGTGCGGGGCCTCGGTCGGGTTCCGGGACGTCCTCGTGCCGGATCCGTCGACGGTAGGCGCGGTCTGCCCGGGCGATCACCCGGTGGCCGAAGACGACGGAGAATCCGAGGTAGAGGGCGGCGAGTCCGTGGGCGAACCCGGGTTCCCCGCCGGTCCGCAGGTCGATGACGGTGAAGGTGAGCAGGAGAAGGTCCACGACGGGGCTGGCTGCGAGGAGCACCAGTCCGGTGCGGGGGAGGTTGAGGGGATAGCGGGCGACGAGTCCTGCTGCGATGAGGACCCAGAATCCGATTTCGCAGGCGATGATGGCTGTGACCACGGCGTCTTTCCTGTGGTTGCGGTAACTGCCCGAAGTAGCACAGCTGTACTACAAGGGATGACGGAAGCGAGAGTAGCACAGTCGTATCAGAAATGGTGGGGCGCTACAGTGGCCCCATGTCCCGTAAGAGCGCCACCGAACGCCGCGCCGACGCCCTCACCGCCGTCCGGAGGCTCATCGTGGAGCAGGGGATCGAGGCGGCCAGCGTGCGCAATGTCGCCGCAGCCGCAGGAATGTCGGCAGGATCGCTCCGCCACATCTTCCCCTCCCACGAGGACCTCTTCGTCGCCCTGCTGGAGGACGCCGAGACCACGGTCGGATCCCGGATCGGGGAACTGATCGACCGGTCCCGTGGGGGGGAAGACACCGATGACGTTCCCGCCGACGGGAGCGGGTGCACCCCGGCAGACCGGAGGCGCGCCCTCGCACTGGAACTGCTGCTCCAGGTGGAACCAGTGGGAGGGGGGGACGCCGGGGGCCGGCCCACCCCCGCCGGCGGAGGAACACGGTCGGACCTGCTGGCCCAGCTGGCGGTGCTCACCGCGAACCCGGGCAACACCCGGCTCGCCGAGGTCCGCCGTCGCACCGGTCAGGCACTGGACGGTCTGTGCCTCCATGTGGTGCGGGAACTGCTCGCCGACACATCCGCCGACCCTGCCGCGGTGGACGTGCAGGCCACGGCGCTGGAACTTCGGCTGATCCTGGACGGCACAGCCCTGCGCGTCCTCGAGAACCCGGACTTCGGTGAGGAGCAGGTGAGGAAGTTCCTGGCGCACACCCTCGACCGGCTGATTCCACCGTCCTGACCAGGGATGAGGGGAGAGCGCCGACGCGACCGTCACCCCCTCCCCGTTCGGCGTGTCCCACGTCACCGCAGCAGTTATACTGAGCCCGCACGAACCACAATTTCATGCGCCGCTCGTAGCCGCGGTGGGAGAGGCCGGTGGAAGCCCGGCCGCCGTAGGAGCAAACACCTCCCCGTCAGACACTCTCAGGCACCCGTACCGCCACGGCGAGGCAACTCTGGAAAGTGCAGGTCACCGTCGTTCGTGAGCTGCCGCCGAAGGAGAAAGGCACCCTAGGAAGCACACCAGCGTGGTCATGCTGAAGCTCTCAGGCACCCTCGACAGAGTGGGGAGGACTACCATCCACGCACATCTCCGCGCGCCAGGAAACACCCTGCGCAGGAAGAAGAAGACATGGCAGCCCCCCACTACCAGCGGCACATCGGCCCGGACGCCGACGACACCCGTGCCATCCTGGACACGCTCGGCTACGGGAGTACTGAAGCTCTCGCGGCCGCCGCAGTACCGGCGTCCATAGTCCAGGACACACCGACCGACCTGCCCCCGGCGCTCGACGAAACCGCCGCGCTCGCCGCACTGCGGGACTTCGCCTCGAAGAACACGCTGAAGAAGCAGCTCATCGGTGCCGGCTACCACGACACGGTCACCCCCGCGGTGATCCGCCGCAACGTCGTCGAGAACCCCGCCTGGTACACCGCCTACACGCCTTACCAGCCCGAGATCTCCCAGGGCAGGCTCGAGGCCCTGCTGAACTTCCAGACCATGGTCGAGGACCTCACCGGCCTGCCCGTCGCCGGAGCCTCACTGCTCGACGAGGCCACCGCGGTCGCCGAGGCAGTCCAGATGATGGCACGGCTGAACTCCAGGGCGGCGAAGAAGGGCGGAGTCATCCTTCTCGACGAAGCCCTCCACGATTCGAGCATCAACGTCACCCTGACCCGGGCGGCGGCCGCAGGACTGCCGGTCACCGTCACCCCGGTGGACGTCGGTACCGTCCGCCGGCTGGCAGAGGAGGGCACCGTGATCGTCGGTGCAGTGGTGTCGAACCCGGCGACCACCGGTGAGCTCCGTGACGACCTGCCGGAGGTGGTCGCGGAAGTCCACGACCGGGGTGGTCTGGTCACGGTCGCCGCCGACCTGCTCGCGCAGGTGCTCGTCCGGTCGCCGGGGGAGGCGGGAGCCGACATCGCCGTCGGGTCCGCACAGCGTTTCGGGGTCCCGCTGTTCTTCGGCGGACCGCACGCCGCATTCCTGTCCTGCCGCGAGGAGTACCAGCGCAAGATGCCCGGGCGCATCGTCGGCGTGTCCGTCGACGCCGAGGGGACGCCCGCCTACCGGCTGGCACTGCAGACCCGTGAGCAGCACATCCGCCGTGACAAGGCCACGTCGAACATCTGCACCGCCCAGGCACTGCTCGCTGTCGTCGCCGGTTTCTACGCCGTCTGGCACGGACCTGACGGGCTGCGGTCCATCGCCACCGGAATCCACTCCCGCGCAGTGGCCCTGGCGGTCGGACTGGCTGAAGCCGGTCTGACCCTGGCGTCCGACCTGTTCTTCGACACCGTCACCGTCGAGGTCACCGACGCCCCCTCGATCGTCGCCGCGGCGTGTGACGAAGGTTTCAACCTCCGCCTCGTCGACGACATTCACGTCGGGGTCTCGGTCGGAGAATCCACCACTGACGCCGATATCGCGGCTCTGCTGCGCATCATCGCCGGTTCCCGCGTCACCGTCGACACCTCCGGTTTCGTCCTCGACGAAGGTCCCCTGTCCGGGTACCTGCGCACCGACGACATCCTCACCCACCCCGTGTTCAACACGGTGAGCTCCGAGACCCAGATGATGCGGTACATGCGTCGGCTCGCCGACCGTGACCTCGCCCTGGACCGGACGATGATCCCGCTGGGCTCCTGCACCATGAAGCTCAACGCCGCCGTGTCCATGGAACCGATCACCTGGCCGGAGTTCGCGGGCATCCACCCGCTGGTGCCCGAGGACCAGGCGACCGGCTGGCTGGAACTCATCTCCGACCTCGAGGACCGTCTGGCGAAAATCACCGGGTACGCCGCCGTGTCCGTACAACCCAATGCCGGATCCCAGGGAGAGTTCGCCGGCCTGCTGGCCATCCGCCGCTACCACCTCTCGCGTGGGGAGGACCAGCGCACCCTCATCCTCATCCCGGCGTCCGCCCACGGCACCAACGCCGCCTCCGCGGCACTGGCCGGGCTGAAGGTGATCGCCGTGAAGTCCGCCGCAGACGGTTCCGTCGACCTTGCCGACCTCGACATGAAGATCATGGAGTACGGTGACCGGATCGCCGGCATCATGATCACCTACCCGTCGACCCACGGCGTGTTCGAGGAGCACGTCGACGCCGTGTGCGAGAAAGTCCACGCGGCGGGAGGACAGGTGTACATCGACGGTGCCAACCTCAACGCACTCGTCGGGCTCGCCCAGCCGGGTGTATTCGGCGGCGATGTCAGCCACCTGAACCTGCACAAGACCTTCACCATCCCTCACGGTGGCGGTGGTCCCGGTGTGGGACCGGTGTGCGTCGCCGACCATCTCATCCCCTTCCTGCCCACCGACCCCTGGAGTGACCCCTCCGTCGCACCCGCTGTGGTCGGGGGACGCCCGGTCTCCGGGGCCGTCTACGGCTCGGCCGGGGTGCTGCCGATCTCCTGGACTTACATCGCGATGATGGGTGGGGAGGGGCTCACCGAAGCATCGCGGACCGCGCTGCTCAACGCGAACTACATCTCGCACGAACTCGCCGCGTCCTTCCCCACCCTCTACACCGGCAGCAACGGTCTGGTCGGACACGAGTGCATCCTCGACCTGCGCGAACTCACCAGGCAGTCCGGGGTCACCGCGGCCGATGTGTCCAAGAGGCTCATGGACTACGGTTTCCATGCCCCGACCCTGGCCTTCCCCGTCGCCGGCACCCTGATGGTGGAGCCGACCGAGTCCGAGGACAAGGGAGAACTCGACCGCTTCATCACCGCGATGAGGAGCATCCGGGCAGAGATCGACGAGGTCATCGAAGGAAAGGTCGCGGTGGAGGACTCGGTCCTGCGCCACGCCCCCTTCACTGCGGAATCCGTCGTCCGTGACGATTTCGAGGACGCCGTGTCCCACGGACACTTCACCCGGGAGAAAGCGGCCTTCCCGGTCCGGTCCCTGCGGCGGGACAAGTACTTCCCCGCCGTCCGCCGCATCGACGACGCCTACGGCGACCGCAACCTGGTCTGCACCTGCCCCCCGGTCGAAGCATTCGATGTCAGCGGGGAGACCGACAGCGGTTCCGCCACCTCCGCAGAGCACGAGGAGAACTGACACCATGCCCCGGAAGACAGCACTTCATGACATCCACGCCGAACTCGGCGCGAAGTTCACCGACTTCGGCGGGTGGGACATGCCCCTCAGGTACGCCAGCGAACTCGACGAACACCGTGCCGTGCGCGGGGCCGTCGGCGTGTTCGACCTCTCACACATGGGAGAGATACGCGTCACCGGACCGGAGGCAGCGGCCTTCCTCGACCATGCCCTGATCTCCCGAATCTCCGCGGTGAAACTGGGGAAGGCGAAATACTCGATGATCTGCCGTGAGGACGGCGGCATCATCGACGACCTCATCACCTACGCACTCGGGGAGAACGAGTACCTTGTCGTCCCCAACGCCGGCAACGCCCGGACAGTGTTCGAGGAGTTCACCGAACGGATCGGGAACTTCAACGTCACCGTCGTCGACGAGACCGAGGAGACCTCGCTCATCGCGGTGCAGGGTCCGAAGGCGGCAGAGGTCATGCTCAGGATCACCGACTCCGTCGCCGCCGCCCCCGCCGCCTCCGGGGCAGCAGCCGACGGAGACTCCGACCCCGTCGAGGCGGCGGTGGAGGGACTGCGCTACTACGCGGCCTTCCGGGGCACCGTCGCCGGAGTCCCCGCACTCATCGCCCGGACCGGGTACACCGGCGAGGACGGGTTCGAGATCTTCGTCCGTGACACCGACCCGGATGACACCCCCGGTACCGGCAGTGGCGCCGCAACGGTGTGGAGGGCAGCCCTCGCCGCGGGTGAACCTTTCGGCGTCCTGCCCTGCGGGCTCGCCGCCCGCGACACCCTCCGCCTGGAGGCGGGCATGCCCCTCTACGGACACGAGCTCTCCACCGCCGTCACCCCGGTCGACGCCGGTCTCGGCGTCCTGGCGGCGACGGGAACCAAGGACGCGTTCGTGGGACGCGACGCCATCCTGGCGGCCAAGGAGAAAGGCCCGGACCAGCATCTCATCGGGCTGGTGGGTGAGGGAAGGCGTGCCGCCCGCGAAGGCTACGAGATCCGGGACGCCGAAGGCAACCGGCTCGGAGAAGTCACCTCCGGCGCACTGTCCCCGACCCTGGGCCACCCGGTGGCGATGGGCTATGTCGACGCCACCGCCGCGCAGGACGGTGGACCGGCGGCTGTCGGCTCCACCATCACCGTCGACATCAGGGGGAAGAGCTTCCCTTACACCGTCGTCGAGCTGCCGTTCTACAACCGTGAGAAATAGAATTCCTTCAACTGCACCGAGGAGAGAACAATGACTGAAATTCCCGCCGACCGCCTGTACTCCGTGGAACACGAATGGGTGAACTCCACCGACATCAACCCGGGGGACACCGTCCGCGTCGGGATCACCCACATCGCCGCCGACGCCCTGGGTGAGATCGTCTTCGCCGAGCTTCCCGAGGTCGGCACCGAGATCGAGGCCGGGGAACCGTTCGGGGAGGTCGAGTCGACCAAGTCGGTCTCCGACATCTTCGCACCGGTCTCCGGGGAGATCACGGCGGTCAACGAGGAGATCGCGGACAACTCCGGTCTGATCAACGAGGACCCCTACGGGGCCGGCTGGCTCTACGAGGTGAAGGTCACCGGTGTCGGTGACCTCGTGGACCATGAGGCCTACGCCGCGGACAACATGTGACGCGGACGGAGACCACCTCCGCCTAGACTGTCGTTGATGTCTTACCCGGTTGTCGCCCTCGTCCTCGGGCTCGTACTGCTGATCTCAGCTGCGGGCCTGTTCCTGCGTGCCTCCGGACAGGACCACCGGTCCGGCAAGGGCACTCCGCCCGGCGGTGAGGGTTCCACCGGTTTCACCGGGACCGCCGGTCGGGACAGGGTGACAGGACAGGACGCCCGGGGTGCGGACCGGGGTCGTCCGCGACGGAACCCGGGGGAGAGCCGGCCCGCGGCGTCCTCCCCCCGCTCCCCGGGGGATGTGCCCTCACCTGCGGTACCCGCGGCAGATGCCGACGTTCCGGCCGTACCGGTGACTCCGGGCACACCTCAACGCAGTGAGGAGGTCCCGGGTCATGGGCCCGGGCCGACCGCAGCACCCACGTCCGGCGGTCTGTTCGGTGCGCGGCGTGGGCGCCGGAACTGGGCGGCCTCCCACGGCTTCGAGTACACCCGTGAGGACGCCTTCCTCACCGTGGAGTGGCCGGTCAGCCTGATCCGTCTCATGACCCCCACCGACTCCGGTCCCACCGCCCGCGACCTCGTCTCCGGCTTCGTCGACGGGCACCAGCTCCACATTGCCGATGTCGCAGGGTCGACGGTGTTCGCCCTGCGCCGGGGGGCCTATTCACCGGTGGACGTGCACATCAGTGCGGTCGCGGCGGTGCCCGCGGGAATGCGTCACGACCGGGCTCTCGACCGTCCCCCGTTCAGTGTCTACACGACGGACGTCCGCGCCGCGGCCCGGCTGATGGACGTCCGGGTCGACACCGCACTGCGGGGACTGACGGGTGATGTCTCCGACGTGGCATTCTCCGGGGCGTGGGTGGCGGTGCGCTGCCCGCGCAGGACCGACCCGGACAGGTGGGACGCCCTGCTGCCCCACCTCACTGCGTTGGGGACGGCGTCGCGGGTACTTCCGCCGCTGGTGACGTCCGCGACGCTCGACATCACCGTCGCCGACCCGACCAGACCCAGACCGGCCTCGGGAGCGCGGGTCGCCCCCGTGCTGCCGGACGCCGGCCACGGTCCCGGAGAGGTGCCGGAGGAGGCTCCGGCCCGCCCCCGGGACCGCGCGGACAGCCCGCGTCCCGGTCATCTGCGTGCGGTGCCGGACAGTCCTCCCCAGGCATCTGAGGCCCGCACGCCTGAAGCCCGCACATCTGAGGCCCGCACAACGGGGGAGTCCCCGGCCCCGGGGGCAGGCGCGGAGGGAAGTTCCCCCGAGCTGAAGCAGGACCTCAGGCAGGACCTGGATCAGGATGCTGTACCGTCCGCCGCAGAGGTGGAGGAGCATCCTACCGTGGAGAGGTCGGCGGAGCCGGTGGAGTTCCCGACCCGTGCGCGTGGCAGAATCCTCGGCGACGCGGACCTGGACGGGACGTGGCCGGAGGATGTCGCCGAGGACGGTCTGACCAGGATCCCCGCCCTCGGGGAGGAGCCCTCGCCCACTCCGGGGCCGGATCCCGGTGATCCCCGGATCATCCGGGCTGGGACGTCGGCGACGATCTTCTCCGACGGTCCGGGCATCGGTGCCGGGATCGGGGACCCCGAGCCGCGCAGGACGCCCCGACGGCCACGGCGGGGACGCCACCGTGGCCCGGAGGCACGGCACGCAGACACCGGAGGCGCGGGGACCGGCCGTGATGATGCCGAGGTCTACGACGTGGTGGACCCTGAGATCATCGACCCTGAAGACTGACCTGACCGGAAGGCGTCCGCGCACTGACCTCACGGGTCGTCTGTCGGCCGGGTACCGGGGTGTTCTAGGATCAGTGACCGTAGCGTCACCGTCCACAAGCCCCAGGAGCCAGCCGATGAGCGTCCCCGCCGTCAACCCCGACAAACTCCGGCGTCTCGCCGAGCTCGTCACCGAACTCTCCGTCGTCCGGGGCAGGGTCGTACTGTCCTCGGGCAGGGAGGCCGACTACTACGTGGACCTGCGCCGCGCGACCCTCCACCGGGAGTCGGCGAAACTGATCGGGGAGCTGCTGCGCGAACTGACCGCGGACTGGGACTACGTCGCCGTCGGCGGGCTCACCCTCGGGGCGGACCCGGTGGCCACCGCCGTGATGCACACCGGTGACGGAGTGGACGCCTTCGTCGTCCGCAAAGAGGCGAAGAAGCACGGCATGCAGCGCCGTATCGAGGGACCGGACATCAGCGGCAGGAGGGTCCTCGTTGTCGAGGACACCACAACCACCGGGAATTCCCCGTTGACCGCCGTCGCAGCGGCTCGTGAGGCCGGGGCCACCGTTGTCGGGGTGGCCACCGTGGTGGACCGTGCCACCGGTGCCGGGGACGTCATCGAGGCCGAGGGCGTGGAGTCCCGCAGTCTGCTGGGCCTGGCAGACCTGGGTCTCGCCTGGTCCGCCCGGGGACAGCCGTGACGTCCACCGCACGCATCCTGCGCGGCGCCTACCTCACCGCCGGTGCGGTGTCGGTCCTGGCGGCAGCGGCCGGACCACGTGGCGACCGGTTCACCCGAACCGTGAAACCCGCGCTGATGCCGTTGCTCGCGGCATCCGCACTCGCGGGGAGGCGTACCGGGGCAGGCCCAGGGGCCGTCACGGGGGCAGTCGCCGGGGTGGTCGCCGGACTGGCCGGAGGGTGGGTCGGTGACGTCATCCTCATGGGCCCGGACGGCCGTAGTGCGGACTCCCGGACCCGGGCCCGCAACCTCAACCGGGGTTCGGCGGCCTTCGCCGTCAACCAGGTCGCCTACATCACCGCACTGTGGCGGAAAGGCCACCGGCCGCAGAAGGGGCCCCTCGCCCTGCGGGTTCCGGTACTGGCGTCCGGTGTCCTCACCGCGGCCACCGGGGCGCCGGCGGCCCTTCCCGCCGCCGTGGGCTACGGCTCCCTGCTCGCGGCAGCGTCGGTGCTCGCCGCGGACCCGACGGTGACGGGTAGGCACGCCGACCTGCACGGGGTGGGACTCGGCGGCAACCTCTTCGTGCTCTCCGACGGGCTCATCCTGGCCCGTCAGGCATTCCTCACAGGGCAGAAACCCCTGGTCCGGGTGCTTGACGGCATCGTCGACGGGCTTGTCATGGCGACCTACGTCGCCGCCCAGCTGCTGCTCGTGGAAGGACTCACCCGTGAATGAAACCACACCTGACAGGGGGACGGAACCCGCGCCCGACCGGGGCCCGACCGAGTGGTCCGACCATCCGGTCGGGGTCGGGCCGTGGGCGGAGGAGCATCCGGGCGTCCCCTCCCCGTCGGAGGGCCCCGACGGCGACCGTTATGATCCCGACCTGCTGGAACACGGTGACCGGCGCAATGTCGTCGACGCCTACCGGTACTGGACGCGGGACGCCGTCGTCGCCGACATCGACACCCGACGCCATCCGCTCCACATCGCGATCGAGAACTTCGAGAACGACTCCAACATCGGAACCGTCGTGCGCACCGCCAACGCCTTCGCCGTCGACACTGTGCACATCGTCGGACGCCGCAGGTGGAACCGGCGTGGAGCGATGGTCACCGACCGTTACCAGCACCTGATGCATCACCCGGACACGGCGTCGGTCATCGCGTACGCGCGGGAGCACGGTCTGACTGTCGTGGCGGTGGACAACACCCCCGGATCGGTGTCCCTGGAGACCGTCCGCCTGCCCGAGCGCTGTCTGCTGCTCTTCGGGCAGGAGGGTCCCGGGGTCACGGAGGAGGCCCAGGACGCCGCGAGTATGACCGTGTCCATCGCCCAGTTCGGGTCCACCAGGTCGGTCAACGCGGGGGTGGCCGCGGGTATCGCCATGCACACCTGGATAAGGCAGCACGCCGACCTGGGCCGTTCCTGGTAGAAACGGTCCCATGGAGGAGATCTGGGACCACCGCGCCGACCTGGCGGAACAGGCCGTCCTGGAACGCCACGTGACAAGGCTCTGGGGAATCCCGAAAACCTCCCTCGCCGTCATCGCGTGGCCGCCGACGACCCGGGACAAGTTCTTCTACCACTGGCACTGCTGGTGGCAGGCCCAGTTCATCGACTGCCAGGTCGATGCCGCGACCCGTCGGGCGACAGGGCGTCGACTCCGCCGGATCCGACGTACGGTCCGTGCCGTACGCATCCGTAACCGGCGTGCACTGCCGCACAACGAGTTCTACGACGACCGGGCCTGGCTGGCTCTGGCCATGCACCGTGCCGGAGAACTGCCGAAGTACGGGTCTGTGCGCTACCTGCCGGGCCTGTGCTCCTCGCTGCTCGACGGGATCGACCCGCTGACCGGCGTCCTGCCGTGGCGGGACGGCCAGGACTTCTTCAACGTGACGACGAACGGTCCGGCCGCGATCCTCGCGGCGCGCACGGGGCGCCGTGACCTCACCGGGCAGTTCGTCGAGTGGGTGTACCCGCGGCTGATCAACGCCGACGGTCTGGTGACGGACGGGGTGAGACTGCGCCTGCACGGTGAGGAGCAGGTACCGCGGGTCCACACGGTGAACCAGGGGCTGGTCCTCGGTGCCCTGGTGGAGCTCGCCCGGTCCCTGCGGAAGGACGCCGGGGTCCCGATGGGCGCGGTCAGTGAGGTGGGTACCCGGTGCCTCACCCGCGTACACCAGCTGGTCCAGGCGGTGGCAACGCACATGGCCACGACCGACGGAATCATCGACACCGGTGACACCGGCGACCCGGGGCTGACCGGATGGCAGGGCAACGGGGGAGGGGACGGGGGCCTGTTCAAGGGAGTTCTCGCCCGGTACCTCGCGCTCGTGGCCACCGGACTGCCCAGCGACGACCGTCTCGGCCGGGCGACCCGTCAGCTGGCCAGGCGTCTGGTACTTCAGTCGGCGGAGTCGGTCTGGCACCACCGCCTCGAGGTGGACGGGCTGCCGTTGTTCGGGGCGTCCTGGGGCCGGGACGCGGCCCTGCCCCGCACCGGCGGGCGGGTCGGGACCGCACTGGCCTCGGGCCCGGGGGCGGGTCTGGGGGGACCGGGGCGGGATCTGTCGGTGCAGGTGTCCGGATGGATGCTGATGGAGGCGGCGGTCAGGGTGACCGGAGGGGTGGTCCGGGACTCCACGGACTGAGCGGAGCAGGCATACTGGAGAGCAGCCATGCGTCAGACAGTGGACACCTAGGGAGGACCTCCATGCCAATCGCCACCCCCGCCGTATACCGGGACATGCTCGACAAGGCCAAGGAAGACGGATACGCCTACCCGGCCATCAACTGCACCTCGTCAGAGACGATCAACGCCGCCCTCAAGGGCTTCGCGGACGCCGAATCCGACGGCATCATCCAGTTCTCCACCGGCGGTGCCGAATTCGGTTCCGGGCTCCACGTGAAGAACATGGTCGCCGGAGCCACGGCCCTCGCCGCCTTCGCCCACGAGGCTGCGAAGCATTACGGGGTCAATGTCGCCCTGCACACCGACCACTGCCAGAAGGAGAAGTTGGACACCTACGTCCGTCCCCTGGTGGAGATCTCCCGCAGGAGGGTGGAGGCCGGTGAAACCCCGCTGTTCCAGTCCCACATGTGGGACGGCTCGGCCATCCCGATCGACGAGAACCTGGAGATCGCCAGGGAACTGCTGCCCGCGTGTGCGGCGGCGGACATCATCCTCGAGGTGGAGATCGGTGTCGTCGGCGGCGAAGAGGACGGAGTGGAGGCCAGGGCGGGGGACAACCTGTACACCACGGCCGAGGACTTCGAGAAGACCGTCGACGCGCTCGGCACCGGGGAGAACGGCCGGTACATTCTCGCCGCGACCTTCGGTAACGTCCACGGCGTCTACAAGCCCGGCAATGTAAAGCTGCGCCCCGAGGTCCTCGACATGGGGCAGCGGACCGCCGCGGCGAAGCTGGGACTTCCCGAAGGCTCCAAGCCCTTCGACTTCGTGTTCCACGGCGGATCAGGGTCGGAGAAGGAGAAGATCGAGGAGGCGCTGCGCTACGGCGTCATCAAGATGAACGTCGACACCGACACCCAGTACGCCTTCACCAGGCCTGTCGCCGGCCACATGTTCGCCAACTACGACGGTGTCCTGAAGATCGACGGCGAGGTGGGCAACAAGAAGGTCTACGACCCCCGGTCCTACATGAAGAAGGCCGAGGAAGCCATGAGCGTGCGGGTCGTTGAGGCCTGCACCGACCTGCACTCCGTCGGCACGACCCTGTCGAAGTAGGTCGGGGCTGACATGACGGAACAGATCAGGAAGGGCAGGGACCTCTTCGGTGCCGAGCATCCTGCGGTGATGCTCCCGGCGTCCCTGGCGTCCTCCGTTGTCGGCGGCGAAACTCTCGCCGAACTGGAGGCGAAGGCTGTCGCAGACCCGAAGGACTCGGGTGTGTGGGCGGCCCTGGCCGCCTACCACCTGCAGCAGGGAGACCTGCCGAGCGAGAAGATCACGGCGTACGCCTGTGCACGTACGGGCTACCACCGTGGGCTGGACGCCCTGCGGGCCAACGGGTGGCGGGGGACCGGTCCGGTGCCGTGGTCCCATGAACCCAACCGGGGTGTGCTCCGGGCGATCATGATGCTCGCCGTCGTCGCCCGCGCCATCGGGGAAGAGGACGAGTACATCCGCTGCCTCAACCTCGTCAACGACTGTGACCCCGGAGCTGCGGACGAGATGCTGAAGTAGATTCTTGGACGGTCACGCTGCCTCTGCCGGGCCCGGCCCCGGCGTCGCGCCCGGGGCAGGGGAGGCACCGGCATCGCGCCGGAAGCAGGGCAGGACGCCGAGCCGGTCGGTGTGCCGGTCGGCTGGTGCGGCGGTGCGGACCATTGCGGCGGTCACTGCCGTATGCGGGTTGCTGTGGGCGTCCTCCCCGTGGTGGGGCGTCTTCACCGACCGTCTTCCCTCGTCAGTGGCGTGGCTGCTGCCCTCCGCGCAGGCTACCTGGCCGGCGGGTCTGCTGCTGACACTGGCCGCGGCAGCCGGGGCCGCGGCAGCAGGGGCGGTCCGGGGTGGACCGACGACATCCCGGTCAGTCTTCCCCGCCGGACACCGCCCGGTGCTGACGGGCCCGGCGTTTCCGGTCCTGCCTGCGTGCGCCGTGGTCGTGGTCGTGGCCGTGGCCGTGTGCGTGGCCGTGGTCGTACCCGGGATGGCAGGCAGGGCAGCATCAGCGCAGCCGGGCCCGAAGGCGCCGGGTGACCTGAGAATTCTCGCAGTCAACACATGGTACGGTGCGGCGTCGGACACGGTCCTCGCCCGCACGGCGGCAGACATGGACGCCGACGTGGTGGTCCTCCCGGAGAGCTCCGGGGCCGAGGCGGAGGCTGTGGCACGGGCGACCGGGCTGCACCTGGTACAGCAGGTCTCCACCAGATCCCGGGGCGGAGGAACAGCGCTGCTCGTCCGCTCCACGCAGCTCGTCGACGGGTCGGTGACGGACCTGCACCTCACCAGACACCAGAATCCTGTGGCCCGGTTGACGACCGGTGGGCAGGGGGACAGTGGCCCGGCAGACGCCGGTACGGTGACCCGGGCGACCGGGCCGGTGGTGACGGTCACCGGGGTGCACACCAACGCCCCGGCGCACAGCGACCTCGTCGACGGCTGGGTCCGGGAAATGGGTGACCTGCGCGACTTCGCCGCCGTTACTCCGGGTCCGTTGGTGATGGCGGGAGACTTCAACGCGACAACCGCACACCCGGAGTTCCGACGGCTGACAAAGGCACCCGGCGGGGACGTTCCCGGGCTCGTCGACTGCGGCGGCGGCATGTTCGCGGCCCCGACCTGGCCTCGCGCGGGGGTGCCGGTGGCGCCGGTACCGTTGCTGCGGCTCGACCATGTCCTTGTCCGCGGACTGTCGTGTGCCGCCTCCGGCGTGGTCGGGGTGGAGGGCAGTGACCATGCAGGGGTGTGGGCCGACCTCAGGCCGTGACCGGTCGGGCCTGCAGGACCGACGACTGACACAATGGGAGCATGTCTGAGGAGAGGGTGTGGCAGCGTCCCCGCCGGCGTGCGGGTGCGGGGGTCCGCGCCGCCGCGGCGTCCCTGAGCCGTCTCGCGCCGCGGCAGGGGCTCTCCCGTGCCCGGTCGACGGTGATCTTCGCCCTCCAGGCGGCACTGTCGGCCGGACTGGCCTACTGGGTCGCCACCGACATCATCGGCCACGACAACGCCTTCTTCGCGCCCATCGCCGGTGTGATCAGTCTCGGGCTGTCGGGTGGGAAGAGAATCCGCAGGGGTTTCGAGATCGTGCTGGGAGCGTCGGTGGGAATCGGCATCGGTGACCTCGTGATCTCCTGGATCGGTGACGGTCCGTGGCAGATCGGGGTGGTGGTTTTCGCCGCGATCCTGCTGGCCGTGGTCGTCGACCGGGGGCCACTGGTTCCTACCCAGGCTGCGAGTTCGGCGGTGCTGGTCGCCACTCTCATCCCGCCGGGTGACCAGGGTGCGTTCGACAGGGTGGTCGACGCCCTGGTCGGAGGTCTCATCGGCCTTCTGGTTCTCGCTGTGGTGCCGAAGAACCCGCTGCGTGCGGTGCGCCGGGAGATGTCCGGTCTCATCGCCAAGGCCTCTCTCGTCCTCGATGATGTGGCGGACGGAATCGAGGACACCGACCCCGGTGTCATCAACCGTGCGCTGACGACCGCGCGGGGCACCCAGACCAGTGTGAACGCCATGCTCCAGGCCATGTCCGGGGGTGAAGAGGTGGTCAGCATCTCCCCGATCTACTGGTCGGCCCGGAGATACGCGAAGTCCATCGACCGCGTGCTGGTTCCCGTGGACAACATCATGAGGAACACCCGGGTCCTGGCGCGGCGCGCCGAGATCATGGTCAATGACGGCGTCTCCCCGAATCCCGGACTGACCCGGCTGATCCGTGACCTGTCCGACGCCCTCGGGCACCTGGCCACACTTCACGCCGAAGGGGGTTCGCGGTTCACCGACGAGGAACTTCTGGAGCTGCCGGAGATCACCCGGCGTCTCCAGGTTCTCGGCGGACGGGCGGACGTGGCACTGGCCAGAGGGTCGGGACTGTCGGGGCGGGTGGTGCTGGCACAGTGCCGTTCGATCATTGTCGACGCCCTGCAGGTGTGCGGCATGTCGAGGGAGTCCGCGATGGCTGCGCTGCGTCCGACGGTGGAGCACCCGTGGCAGCCTCCGGAACTGTGGGAGGACGGGGGCGCCCCCGACTGAGAGCAGGTACCCGGAGTGTTTCCGCGTACCTGAGAAAGCCGGTCTGGTGTACAGGGATCCGTCGTGTGCCGTTGACGTGGTCGTTACTGCGGGGGTGACGTCACTGTCTTGTCTGTAGTTCACCAGGGGTGAAGCTTATACACTGCATGCGCACAAAAAATAAT
The DNA here is from genome assembly GCF_900626215.1 of Corynebacterium neomassiliense. Classification (NCBI taxonomy): domain Bacteria; kingdom Bacillati; phylum Actinomycetota; class Actinomycetes; order Mycobacteriales; family Corynebacteriaceae; genus Corynebacterium; species Corynebacterium neomassiliense. Next base: position 2,499,777 of record NZ_LR131106.1, read on the forward strand.
GAGGAGAATCTATGTTCGGCTTCGGCAGAAGGAAGTCCACGGACGCCCGGGGGCCGGTCCCGGCCGGATGCGTCGGCGGTACCCGACGCGCCTGTGGCGCAGCCGGCTCCGACGGAATCCGCGGAACAGGTGGTTCCGGGTCCTGTTGTTGAGGCCCCGTTGGCGGCAAATGCGCTGCAGCTGGTGGCGGCGGGGGCGGGTCTGACTGCGTTGTGCACCGGGACGACGGTATGGCTGCATTCCGGCGCTCTGGGTCTGGGTGAGCTTGATCTGGTGGACATTGACCTGCGTGTGGAGGTCGGTGCTTCCTCACAGGAACCGTTGGTGCATGACGCCGTGATGGACTGGTACGGAGTGCTCGACGGAATGGACCCGTTGGATGTTCAGCGGCTCGTCAACGGGTGGAATGACCGGTTTGTCGGGCCGCGGGTGTACTCCTGGCGCGACGGGCAGGGACACCTCCGGATCCGGGGGGAGATCGTGATGACGTGGTGGCGGGGGCACACCGTGGCACAGGTCGATGATTTTCTCCGGGTGGTGGTCTCTGCCGCGTTGAATCTGTCGGAGTGGCTGGAAGAGCAGTGGCCGTCCGTTGACCGCCTGACCCCGGAGACGGTGCCTCCGGAAAACGGGGTGGCATTGACAGGTGACGACCGGGGACTTGAGGAGACGGAACGACTTGCCGCGCAGTTCGTCACTCCCGGGAACCCTTTCGGACTGCTGAAGGCCGAGACTGCGCCGGTGACTGCCGACCGTATCGCCGATCTTTTCGCCGCCAGGTCGGGTCAGCGGTCGCAGGTCAGTGATGACGGGGTACTGCGGATCAGGTGGGGCGAGCCGGCAGTGGACATCGCCGTGCACGACGCGGTGCTGACCATTTCTTAGGGGGCTGAAGTCATGGTCGCAGATCCGGAGCAGATACCGGACAGCCTGCTGGAAGTCACCTGGAAATGGTCGACGAACCGTGCGGGGGCTGTCGCGGTGGTGCACCGCGAACAGAACGGTCCGACATTCCTGGTCTATGCGCTGCACCAGTTCGTCGGGATGGGAATGAGCGACGGTCAACTGGCGATGACGGCGTCCCGGACCTGCGAACTGGTCGCGGACTGCATGATCGAGTTGGCGGGGGAGATCACCGGCGGGAGGTGAGACGGCCCCGGGGGTGCGCACCTTCGGACACCCGGTCAGATATGCCCGGAGTCCGGAAGTCCGGTGGGTGGGAACCGGCCCGGTTCCCGTGACTCACCTCGGCAGGTAGTCGTTGGTGGTCACGGACGCACCGTCGATCCCGGCGTCCTGCCCCGCTGCAGCATCGAGCAGGCCGTTCTTCCGCATCCAGTCGGCGTAGGCCGACCACGCGGCAGGATCCTGGACCCCGAAATCCGCCGACGCCGCGCCCGCAGCCGCACCGCTGCCGGATCCCCCCCTGCGGAGGATGTCGACGGTGGCGTCCACCATCTTCTTCAGCAGGGCAGGATCGTAGGCGCCCTCGGTCTGCGGGGTCAGGGCGTCCACCGCCGTCGCACTGTCACCGAGCGCGGTGGTCTGCCCGTCGGCGGTGCCGGCGAGGAAGCCACGGACGCGTTGAGCGTAGTCGGCGTCCTGCGTGAGACGGGTGGGGTTGGCGATCAGGACCAGTTCGGCGGAATCCGGCAGCCCCAGATCACCGGCGCTGAGTACGGTGATCTCGGTCTGTTCGGCCAGCTCGACACCCTCGATGTTCGGGTAGGCGCCGAAGATGGCGTCCACCTGGTCACTCAGCAACGCCTGATTGAGGTTCTGCTGCACATTCGGCATCTCGATACTGTCCGGGTCGATGCCGGCCTTCTCCGCGATGAACCGCATCGACGGTTCCTGCGACGGCACACCGGAACCGGCGACCTTCCTGCCCGCCAGGTCCTTCGCCGTGGTGATACCGGAGGACTTCTTCGTGATCAGCGAGTTCAACGGAGTCGGGATCAGGGCACCGACGCTCACCACGTCGAGGCCCTGTGCCGCAGCGAGAATGGTGTCCGTCTCATAGCTCACGGCCAGATCTGCGTGTCCGAGGGAGACCTCCTTGGCGGCGTCGGCGGTGTTCCCCGGCACAATGAACTCCGGGTCCACGCCGTGGTCGGCGTAGGCGCCGGTGTGGTCGGCCGTGTACATCGCCAGATGATCGGGGTTGGGGTTCCAGTCGAGCAGGACACTGACCTGGTCGGTGCCGGCACCGTCGCCGGAGGAGGCGCTGTCACCGTCCGTGGAACAGGCGGACAGTGCGGTGCAGGCCGCCACAAGGACGGCGGAGGCGGAGGTGGTGAATCGGGTTGTCACGGAAGTTTTCCTTTCAGTGGTGCATGCCTGTGGTGCATCCGGTGCAGTTTCACCGGCGCGCGGTGCCGGACCACGGGCAGCAGAGTCGTTCAAGGGTGGTGACCGCCAGCAGGAGAGCCGCAGACATTGCGGTGAGGACGATGACGAGGGCGAAGACGAAATCTGTCTGCAGCCGTGGAATCGCCTGCAGCAGCAGGTAGCCGAGTCCGTCGGTGGAACCGGTGTACTCGGCGAAAACCGCGGCGACAGGGGCGTAGGTCACTGCGATACGCAGTCCTGCGAAGCCGGCGGGAAGTGCGGCGGGGAAGCGCAGGCGCCAGAACAGGGAATGTCGGGTCGCATGGAGACTGCGCATCGTGTCCACCAGGGTCGGGTCCACCCCGCGTATCCCGCTGAGCAGGTTCATCGCCACCGGGAAGAAACACAGCAGGGCCACGACCAGTACCTTCGGTGCCGTCCCGTACCCCAGCGCGATGGTGAGGATCGGGCCGACCACCACCACGGGGATGGACTGGGACGCCACGAGTAGCGGTGCGAAGGCGTTGCCGAGCAGCGGTATGTAACCTGCGGCAACCGCGACGCCGAGCGCCACCGCCACGCCGAGGGCGGTGCCCGCCAGTGTCTCGGTGAGGGTCAGCCAGGTCGCCGGTGCAAGGCGTCCTCCCCAGTTGTCCCGGAGCGCCGAGACGACCGAGGCAGGGGAGGGCAGCACATAGTCTTCGGTACGTCCTCCGGTGGTGGCCCACAACCAGACCAGCAGCACCAGGACCACGGTGACCAGCGGGGGGAGTACCTTACGGATGACGCTCATGCGGCATCACCCCGTGAGTCCCTGCCCAGTTCCCGGAGGATCTCCGCCCGGACCGAGGCGAACTCGGGATCGGCGAGCACCTCCTCCCTCGGCCGGCCGTGGCGCCGGGCGAACCAGCCCGGCCAGTCCCGGGCCAGGGTGCCACCGGCGACAAGTACGACACGGTGCGACAGCAGCAGTGCCTCGTCCACGTCGTGGGTGACCATGACCATCGTGGTGGCTGCGGTGGAGGGGCCGACGCCACTTCCGGTGGCGGCTCCGGCGACGGGCGCGCCGTCGTCGAGCAGTGCGGCGAGCCAGTCCTGGATCCCGGCACGTGTGATCGCGTCAAGGGCACCGAGAGGTTCATCGGCCAGGAGTACCGGTTTCTCGGCCAGCAGTGCACGGGCCAGTGCGACCCGTTGCCGCATACCTCCGCTGAGCCGGGTGGGACGTGCGGTGGCGCAGTCCGCCAGTCCGCAGCGTCCGAGAGTCGCCTCGGCACGCTCGCGGGCCGCGCGGCGTCCCACCCCCCTGTTGCGCAGAGGGACGGCGACATTGTCCCGGACACTGAACCAGGGCAGCAGACTGTCCCCCTGGGGCATCAGTGCGCAGTGACGGAGGCGGGCGTGGTCCGCGGCGTCCCCGAGGACCCGTACCTGACCGCGGGAAGGTGTCAGGAGGCCTCCGATGAGGTGGAGCAGGGTTGACTTTCCGCAGCCGGAACGGCCGATGACGGCCAGGTGTTCCCCGGCGGGGACGTCCAGGCGTATGTCACGCAGGACGGGTGATGACTTCGGGTAGGCGACGTCGACGTGGTCGACGGCCACCGCCGGTGTCGGCGGCAGGGGCATGACAGACATTCCTCCGCTCATGTGAATGAGGTCAGGTTCGGCGGGTGTGATCTCAGCCCCGGAGCTGGTCCGGGACACCCCGTGTCGGTTGGTGTCGGTTGTTCTCGGTGTTCAGTTTTTGTTTCTTCGGCCATCATAGACAGATGGACACCGTCACCGTGAAGGTCTGGAACGAACTCACCCCCGCAGAGGCCTACGTGAAGTTCAGGTTCGTGACGGTGGGTGGGGAGTTCGAGGAGGCCGGTATCCCCCACATCACGATGGTGCGCCACTGAGACCCCGCCGTCCGTCCGGGTTTCAGCGACGGACGAACTGCCCGTCGCGCAGGTGCCGGTAGAAGGTCACCGAGGACACTGTCCGCGGGTGGACCACACCGTCCCGGACCACGGTGAGTCCCACACCGCCGGCCTGCAGTGCACGACCGGTGAGCACGACGTCCGCGTCAACCTGGCCGGGAGCCGCCGGTCTGCTGAAAATCCTGGACAGTCTCCTGCCCGGGGTCATGTCCGCGGCCACCCGGTCCCACCTGGAGGGTGTGGTCAACCGTGTCGCCGCGATGCCGGGTGCCCCGGTCGTCGGGACGAAGCGGACGCCGAACGGTCCGGTCCTCCCGTTCCACGGGACTTCGGCGTCGTTGAGGAACAGGGTCTCGGAATCCACGATGACCTCGCCGACGAGGGTCTGCCCGCTGTGGAAGATCTCCGCGCAGCCGAGGGTCACCGTCCCCGAATCGTCACGGACAAGAGCGGTGGGCCGGGCCTGGCCTGTCAGTGCGACATCGAATGCCGCGGGCAAGGGCAGCTGTCCGGCGTCCAGCCCCCAGTTGTGGGCGGTCAGTGACTCAGGGTCGACCGGGACGTAGCCGACCGAGATCCACAGGGCGTCGATCCTCATCAGGCGGGTGACCACCGCGGCGAGAGCGGCGTCGGAGCCGACGACGATGACCCTCACCGGTTCATCCGGCTGCTGTGGTGCGGTGACGGGGTCGGCCTGGTGGGGAACGTCGGGCTGCGCCGCAATTTCGTCGAGGGAAGGGGTGGGGTCGACGGGCAGATGGGAGGACGCCAGTTCATCGAGGACACGCAGTTCCCTGCGGCCCGGTACCGCGGACATGACAGTGGTCACGACCTCGTGGGGAACGGTGCCCGCCAGTTCGGGCGGCAGTCCACCACAGGCGAGAATCACGGATGTCATGGCAAGTACCCTACCGGGGGGCTAAACTGTCCAGTCGGTCAATATAACGCACGCCGAGGAGCGACGGAACAACAATGACAGCAATCATCGTGGTGGGAGCCCAGTGGGGGGACGAGGGCAAGGGGAAGGCCACCGACATCCTCGGAGGAAAAGTCGACTACGTCGTGAAGCCGAACGGCGGTAACAACGCGGGGCACACCGTCGTCGTCGGAGGGGAGAAGTACGAGCTGAAGCTGCTGCCCGCCGGCGTCCTCAGTGAGAACGCCACCCCGGTCATCGGCAACGGCTGCGTGGTCAACCTGGAGGCACTCTTCCAGGAGATCGACGGACTGGAGGCGCGCGGGGCCAACGCCTCCCGGCTGAAGGTCAGCGCCAACGCCCAGCTGGTCGCCCCCTACCACCAGGTTCTCGACAAGGTCACCGAGCGTTTCCTGGGCAAGAGAGCGATCGGCACCACCGGCCGCGGTATCGGTCCGACCTACGCGGACAAGGTCTCCCGCATCGGTATCCGGGCCCAGGACCTTCTGGACGAGTCGATTCTGCGCCAGAAGGTTGCCGGTGCCCTGAACCAGAAGAACCAGATGCTGGTGAAGCTCTACAACCGTAAGGCCATCGACCCGGACGAGATCGTCGACTACTTCATGGGCTTCGCCGACCGGCTCGCCCCGATGCTCATCGACGCCGAGCTGGTGCTCAACAAGGCCCTCGACGAAGGGAAGTCCGTGCTCATGGAGGGTGGTCAGGCGACGATGCTCGACGTCGACCACGGCACCTACCCCTTCGTCACCTCGTCGAATCCGACGGCCGGTGGAGCATGTGTCGGGTCGGGCGTCGGGCCCACGAAGATCACCACCTCCATGGGGATCATCAAGGCGTACACCACCAGGGTCGGGGCAGGGCCTTTCCCCACGGAGCTCTTCGACAAGTGGGGTGAGTACCTGCAGACCACCGGTGGAGAGGTCGGAGTGAACACCGGCCGTAAGCGCAGGTGCGGCTGGTATGACTCGGTCGTGGCGAGATACGCCTCCCGCGTCAACGGTTTCACCGACCTTTTCCTGACCAAGCTGGACGTTCTCACCGGTATCGGGGAAATTCCGATCTGTGTCGCCTACGACGTCGACGGTGTCCGCCACGACGAGATGCCGATGAGCCAGTCGGACTTCCACCATGCGGTGCCCGTCTACGAGACCATGCCGGCCTGGGACGAGGACATCACCGGGTGCCGTACCTTCGAGGATCTCCCGCCGAAGGCACAGGACTACATCAACCGTCTGGAGGAACTGTCCGGAACCAGGATCTCCTACATCGGTGTCGGTCCGGGGCGTGACGAGACCATCGTCCGCCACGATGTCCTGGCCTGATCCACAGGGGCCTGACCCAGAGGGGCCCGACCGCCCGGATCCCGTCACCCTCTGTGACACTGTCCGTCGTCGGGGCCATGTTGCCGGAGCACCTTCCGGCCTCACCGACCGGGTTCGGCAGGTGCTGGCAGTCATCGGGGACGGTGAGGTCACCGGCTACGGGGAGGTGGCCCGGGCACTGGGAATTCCGCGCGGGGCCAGGGCCGTCGCCCGGGTCCTGGCGTCCGGTGGTTTCGGCTGGGATCTCGCCGCACCAGTTGTCCCGGTCGGACGGGTACGGCGGGGGTGCTTCGTCGTCCCGGAGATCGGCCAGGGCCAGCTCTCAGATGAACTCTCAGGTGGCCTCTCAGGTGAACTCTCACGGTCGGCGGCACTGGCGCGCCGGGAAGTGCCCTTCACCGTGGAGGGTTCAGGGGAGGATACCGTGCTGCTGGTCCCGACGGACCGGTGCCTCGACGCGGCAGACCTGGTGGAACGTCTCACCCGCCGAGGAAGTGCTCCAGGATGATGCGGACGCCGATGGCCACGAGTACCAGGCCGCCGATGATCTCGGCGGGTGTGCGGAACCGGACCCCGACCTTGTGACCGACCAGTACCGCCAGGAGGGACAGTGTCAGTGTGGTCGCGGCGATGATGAGGACCGAGTTGATGACGGAGACGTCGAGGACAGCGAAGGACACGCCCACGGCGGCCGCGTCGATGCTGGTCGCGAGGCCGAGCAGCAGAAGGCGTCCGAGGTCGAGGCGACCGTCACGGGGGCTGTCGTCACCCGGGTGCAGTGCGTCCCAGGTCATCTTCGCACCCACGGCGCTGAGCAGCCCGAAGGCGATCCAGTGGTCGACCGGGGCGAGAAACTGTGAGAACCGGGAGGCGGCGAACCAGCCCAGCAACGGCATCACCGTCTGGAAGACCGCGAACACCAGTGCGGTGACCAGCGCGTGGAAATAGTTCAGGGTCCGCATTCTCACACCTGTCGTGAGGGATGCGGCGACGGCGTCGGCGGAAACTCCCACACCGATGACGAATACCGACCACAATGACATCGAATTCACCCTGACTCTGCATCTCTTCCGGAGTTGTCCTCCGGTGTCACTTCCGCTTTTCGTTCCGTTGACCAGCGTCGACCACGTGCCCGTGGTGTGTCTACGCATAACTTGGCATGTCACGGCCACAAGTCAGTTGTTGATGGTCAGGGACAATGCCGTCCGGTACCGGGAATACCGGTCTGTTTTCCGTTGAAAGATTTAACTTCACAGTCTGCGACGACGGTTTCCGTTATCTCTGTTTCCAAAGTTCCCGGTCGCAAACACTGAAATTAGTGTGGACACACAGGGGCACGGGGCGGGAAAGTGGTTCTCGGCGTCTGGGCCGGCGCACGGGCAGGTGGACTGGTCGGGCGGACAGGTGTGCGGACGTGGACAGGTGAAGATGTGGACAGGTGAAGACGTGGACGACCGGAAGGTGGGACGATTACCGTGACAGCGGATGTCACACGGGTCACAGAGGACTACCTGAGGTTGATCTGGCAGTCCCGCGACTGGCCCGACGGACAGCGCAGGCCGACGACCGGCAGTCTCGCCGCAGCGCTCGGGGTGACACCTTCCACGGTCTCGGCGAACCTGAAGAAACTGGCCGGCAGGCAGTTGATCGACTACGAGCCCTACGGTGCGATCGCCCTGACCGGGGAGGGGGAGAAGATTGCGCTGCACGTGGTGAGGCGACGCCGCATCATAGAGACGTTCCTGGTCCGGCAGCTCGGTGTGGAGTGGGACGAGGTCCTCGACGAGGCCGACCGGCTGGAACATGTCGTCTCGGAGCGGCTCATCGGTCGGTTGGACGAGATTCTGGGACACCCTGCGGTGGACCCGCACGGTGATCCGATTCCCCGGCCGGGACAGGCGGGTGAACCTTCCGCGGTGGTGCTGTCCTCCTGCGTGTCAGGGGACAGCGTGCAGGTTGTCCGGGTCTCGGACATGAACACTGACATTCTCCGCTTCCTGTCCGGACGCGGCATCGGCCTCGGCACCACCCTGGTTGTGGAGGTGGAGATGTCGGCGACGGGCCTGATGAGGGTCAGGCACGGCGAGAGGGTCGCCGAGCTGAGCGCGCCGATAGCTGCCGCTGTGCTTGTCGTCCCGGCCTCCGGGGCGGGGGTGCAACAGTCCCCGCCCGACCGGGACGGCCCCGACCGGGACAACCCTGCCGCAGAGGACGGCGTCACGACCACGGGTCGATGAGCAGCTTCCCCGGTCCGGTGGTTCCGGCGTCCAGCGCCTCCGTCAGGCGCGACAGGCCCACCCGGGCCGCGACCGCGGTACGCAGCAGGCCACGGCGCTGCAGAGCGAACACCGGTCCGAAGAGCGGGGCCAGCTGTGACCGGGGCAGGGAGTGGACAGTGTCACGCAGGCGGAACATCTCGACCCTGGTACCCCGCCGTCCGTCGAAACAGGCCGGGGGGAGTGGTCTTCCCGACAGCAGTCCGTAGAGGACGAGGACGCCACCGGGTGCCAGAATGTCCGTGAGGTCGGATCCCAGAGATCCGCCGACGCAGTCCAGGACGATGTCCGCACCGTCCGGTCCGACGGCCGAGCGCAGACGGGTCCTCCACCCGGGTACGGCGGTGCCCACGATCCTGCTCCACCGGGACGGATCGGCGACCGGCGGGGAATGACCGGCAGCCCGGCGGACCAGGCCCACGGGGCGGACCGGGGCCAGGCCGGGGTGGGTGAGCGGCAGTTCGGTGAGCAGTTCGGCCAGGTGCCCGGCAATGGCGGAACCTGCGGCGGTGACGACGACGGTCGGTGGCGTCCCCGGTGCCCGGCCGGCGGCGGGCCGGGTGCAGAACCGGTCGACCATGAGTGAGGCGGTGAGGGGGTTGATGTAGGAGAAACAGGCGGTGGCGTCGTCGAGGTCGTCGGGCACCGGGACGCACCAGTCGCGTCCGACGTTCCTGAGCTGCTGCCAGCACCCGGGGCCGCCCAGAGGAAGGACGCGGCGTCCTTCCAGGGAGCTGCCGCTGTGGGCGGCCCCGCGGTCGTCCTCGACGACACCGACACCTTCGAAACCGGGGACGAAGGGGAATACCGTCCGCGACGGGTACGCCCCGGACACCGTCACCGCATCCGAGGGGTTGACCGTCGTCGCCGTCATGCGGATGCGCACCTCACCAGGGCGGGGTGGCCCGGGTCCGTCGACGGTGAGGACGGACACGGAGCCGGCGAGGGGGCCCGGCGTCCGGGCGACGGCTGCTTTCATGGTGCGGCAGTGTACCGGACCCCCGCGCCTACCCCCGGCATTGGTTCCTGCCTGCGAACCCGGGGACGGTGAGAGCAGTCACACCTTAGTATGAGCGGATACCCCCCGAACCGGTCATCCACCCCTCCGACACCCCAGGAGCATTCCCCGTGAGCTTCGGCTTCCTATTCTTCGTCCCCTCTCCGGATACAGGTACTCCGGACGGGTACCTGCCGGACAATGCCCTGCTCTCCCTGGCGAACGAGCACATGAACACCCTGGAGGCCGCCGACACGGTAACCACCGTGGACCTCGGGCAGAAGGAACCGCCCACCTGGGATGAAGCTGCAGCGAACGCCCCGGCACAGATCATCGACCTCGCAGGGTGGGTCAACCACCACGCCGACCTGGGGGCTCACGACCCGAACCTGCCCCCCGCGTTCCGGTTCCTGTCCGTCTCGGAGTACCCGGTCACCCCGGAATGCGGCGTCCTGCACATAGCGGTCCCGTTCTCCACCGCGGAGGTGACCGGACGCCACTTCCAGTTCAAGGCGGCCGAACTCGGTGTCTGCATGGTCGATGACATGGAACAGGTGTGGGTCAACCCCACCGGAGGAGATTCCGGCCTGCGGATGCGTGACTCACTGGACACGGTCACCACCCATGTCGACCGGGCGAGCATCCTCGCCGTCCTGGGGGAGGACGTCGACCGTCGTCGTCGGGCAGACCAGGGCATCCCTTTCGTGGTCCTGGAGGTCAACGGGGATGATTCGACAGCTCCTGTACCCGGGGTCCGGTACGTGCAGGCCGCACTGACGGGTGCGGGCTGGGTGGTCGAGTACCGTACCGCCAACAGGCACTACCGGCTCGACGACGGGGAGATTGACGCGGGCAATGCGCTGGACAGTATCACCACGGTCCTCGCCGAGTACGCGTCCGGTGACTCCGCGTCTTTCCTGGCGCACCGGTGGAGTGACGCCTCAGCGGAACTGATGATGTGACGGACGCCGGCCACGGGCAGGGGCCACAGGCTGGGGCCACAGGCAGGGGACACAGACTGGGGGGAACGGGTGGACTCAGCCGGCAGGTCCCGTTCCGTGTCGTTTGTTAGCGTGTCCACATGGACCCCTTGGACAACGCCTTTCTCCTCGTAGCGCCATCCGCAGTGGGCGACGGTGCGGCGTGGTGTCCGCCGGAGTACCTGCGCGGGGCACCCGGGGTTCCTGACGGGGACGAGGCCCGGCACCTCCGGGAACTGGCGGAGGACATTCTCGACCTGCCCGGCGTCCTGGGACTGTTCGACCACGCAGTCCCCGCGGACACCGGAATTCTCGCGGGAGAGGAGTTCCCGCCCGAGAGCAGGGCAGAACTTGTCGCCATGGCTGTCGACCACCGGTTCTGCCTGACCACCTTCGACCTGGTCGCCGGTGCGGTGGGGGAGATCCTCGTCAATGCGACCGGCCCGGCGACCGACTGCCTCATGTGGGACTCACACGACCGCATCACCACGCACGTGGACCGTCGGACAGTCGGTGACCTGCTGAAAAGGGACATCTCCAGGTGCGAGGAAGAGGGCGGGTCCCCGTCGGTCACGGTGGAGCCGGTCGACGGGAGCCTGTCGCCGGTGCCCGGCGTCCACCTCGTCCACGCCGTCCACCTGCGCGACCGTCTCTGGGTGGTCAGCCACGCCACCGGGGGGCCCGACCCCGAGCTCGAGGTCACAGTCGACGGAGTCGAGGAGGTGGTACGGGTGGTGGGGAACTTCATCGACGGGGACGCCGCGGAGTTCCTGGGCCGGGACTGGAACCGCCCGGGCATCGTCCCCGACGACGACGGTGATTCCACCGACGCCGACGAAAGCCCGGTGACCGTCCACTTCTTCCTCGCCGCGGACTTCGACGACGACCCCGGCCAGTTCCGCACCTCCCGCGACTTCGAACTCGCGGCAGAGGACTTCAACTCCTATGCCCGGGATCCTGCCGCCGACCGGGACGCAGTTCCCGAGGTGCTGGACAATTTCGCCGACTGGATGAACCGTCGCGCCGTCCGTGCGGCCGACGACCCCGACAATCCTCCGGCGGACATGTACATGGACCTGGACCCCTTTCCCGTCCGCCCCCGTGGACGGATGCTGTCGGTGACCGTCCCCCTGGTGGCCCACGTCCACGACGACACTTTCGTCGATCTCCTGGTCAAGGCGTCCTCCCTGGGCCTGTGCATGCTGGAGGAGAACGGCACGGTGTGGGTCAACGCCTCCGGTCCTGTCACAGACTGCCGGGTCAGCGTGCGCGGTGGCGGTGTCGTCCTCTCGGCGACACCGGAGTCCCTGCGGTCGACCCTGGAGGCTGCCGTCTTCGCCGGCGTCGAAGGGTTCGTCCTCTCCGTGGAACCGTCCGGCCGGGCTGTCGGCCCGCCGGTCCCAGGGGTGTCGGAGGTGCAGGTCGGTATCGGGGAGAACAGCTGGATCATCCACCGGCTCTCCGAGAACAGGCGTTTCTCCCTGACCACCCCGGGTACCACCGTCGACGACGTCATCGGGCTGCTCGTGGAGTACCTGACCGGGGACACCGGGGCACTTCTCGGCCGGGACTGGGAGGACATCTCCGAGGGCACCGTCCCGGACGGGTCGTCGCGGTGGCAGCTCTCGGACTCGACCGGGAACATTCTCGAGGTCGGCGAGCAGGAGGTGCACGTCGCGGTGCCGATGAACTACGACGAGGACCTCAACTGGTTCCAGGTCTCCGACCGGATCGTCCAGGGCGACTACATCACCGTCAGCCGCCACCTGGGCACCAAGTGGAGCGTGATGTGGGGACACGGTTTCGGCGAGGAACATTACTTCCGTAGGATCGTGGACACCCGGGAGGACGCCGAAACGCTGATCCACGCCTGGATAGATGAACCCGAGAGCGACTTCCTCGACCGCGGATGGGAGCTGGTCGACAATGACTGATTCTGTGACTGACCCACGGACTGACCCACGGACTGACCCACGGACTGCCGGAGCCGCGGCGCCGGAGCTCCCGTACACCCTCGTCGCCGACGTGGACACGGGGATCGACGACGCTCTCGCACTCCTCTGGCTGGCGTCCCTGCATCGGCGGAAGGAGATCGACCTCCACGTCACCACGGTCGCCGGCAACACCACCGCCGCCACCGCCGCCCGTAACTCGCGGGAGGTGCTGCAGGTCGCGGGTGTCCCGGAGGTTCCGGTGACTGTCGGGGCGGGGCGTCCCCGGGTTCTCCCGTTGACGACGACACCGGAGACCCACGGCCCCGGCGGACTCGGATACCGCGTTCCCGCCTCCCCTGCCACAGGTACCGGGGAGGCGGAGGGCACCGGGGACCCCGGGGACCCCGGGGACGCAGTGGCCGCGTGGGAGGCGGCGTCCCCGGACCGGATCCTCGTCGCCGGTCCCGCGACGAATCTCGCGTGGGCGGTCGAACACCGACCGGAGGTACTGCGGGGCACCCGGGTCACGCTGATGTGCGGGGCATTCCTGTACCCGGGCAACACCACTCCGACCGCGGAGTGGAACGCCTGGTCTGACCCGCATGCGCTGGCGTACTGCCTGGACAACTGGCCCGCGTCCGCACCGTTGCCGCAGATCTGTCCGCTCAACGTCACCGAAACTGTCCTGCTCACCCCGCAGCGCCTGGAGGAGTGGACTGCGGCGGCTCCGGCGGAGGTGGGCGTCCTCCTGGATGAACTGCTGCGCTTCTACATGGAGTTCCACCGGTCGGTCGGGGTCGGCTACGTCGCCCAGATACATGATCTCGCGGCAGCGACCGTCCTGTGTTCGGCGGTGCCGGCGGAGTTCCGGGACGCCACGGTACGGGTCGCCCTCGGTGACGATCTGGTGCGCGGGACCACGGTCGCGGACTGGACGGGCGCGACGGCCCAGGGTGACGGGCGTTGTGCCGGCACGGGCCCCGACCCCTGCATACAGGGCGGTCTTCAGGGTGCGAGGAATACAGAGCCGGCAACGGGGCCGTACTGGGGACGTCCCGCCAACGCCAGGATCCTCACGGGTCTCGACCCGGAGACGGTCTTCGCCAGGTTCAGGGAAGCGTTGACCGCTCCGGCAGGATGATCTCGGTGGCGCCGGCGCCGTCCGCGCTGGAGCCGTCGTCGCTGCCGGACAGTGCCATGAGGAACATCACCGCGATGACGACCGCCACCACGACAACTCCGATGACAACCCCCACGATGATCGTCGACAGGCCTCCGTCACCGTCGTCGGGCTCCTGATCCCGCGAATCCCGGTGCCCGTCCGGCCGGCTGTCCAGCTTCCCGTCCAGCTTCCCGCCCGGAGTCCTGTCCTGTGTCCTGTCCTGTGTGCTGTCCTGTTCCCGGGGTCGGGCAAGGTCGTGCACCCCGTGGTACGGCGGGTTCGGTCTCGGATCTGTCACAAGGTCCTCCGGCTCTCGACGGAAAGTCTTCGTACGATGGCGGACATCCAGTGTAACCGCGCCTGCGACCGCCACCGCAGCAGACTACAGGCCCACCGCGTCGGCGATCCCGGTCGCCTTCGACACCAGCAGGTCGACCAGTTCTGTGGTGGGGGCGCCGGAGGTGGGTGCGTTCTCCGGCCTGTCACCGACCCGACGGACCACCCCCTCCACGATCACGGCGACCTTCCACAGTCCGAGGACGTGCCAGAAATCCAGTGCGGTCCGCGATCGTCCGGTGGCCGAGAGATAGCGGTCAGCAAGTTCAGCATGGCCGGGGAAACCGTCGGAGAGCGCGGCGTCGAATCCGGGCAGGTTCGGCCCGGTGGGTGTGGGCCAGTACGCCAGCAGTGAACCGATGTCCGCCAACGGGTCACCCAGGGTGGCCAGCTCCCAGTCGACCACGGCGTTCACCGTCCCGGTGCCGGGGTCGACGATGATGTTCCCCAGGTGGAGGTCACCGTGGACGAGGACGGTCTCGGACTGGTCCGGGACAGCGTCCCGGAGTCGGGCGGTCAGTGCGTCCAGCGGGGGAAGTTCCCTGGTCTTCGTCTTCTCCCACTGCCGTGACCACCGCCGCAGCTGTCGTGGTGCGTAGGGTTCGTGGGAGGCCAGAGTGGACAGGCCGGTGCGGTCCAGGTCGACGGCGTGGACGGCGACCATGGCGTCCACCAGTCCCTCGGCGGCGGCGGCACGTGCCCGGGGTGACAGTGCGGCCGCGGCGTCCCTCGAGTTCAGCGAGGTGCCGGGGACGACGGACATGGCGATGACGGGAACACCGCCGGCGGTGGTGGTGGCCCCGTAGATCTCCGGCACCGGCACGCCGCTGCCCGCCAGGGAGGCCATGATCCGTCCTTCGCGGAGGACGTCGTGGGCGGAGGCGGTGAGCCGGCCCAGGGGAGGACGCCGCACCACCACCCGGTGTCCGTCCCCGTCGGCGGCGAGGAAGGTGATGTTGGACTGTCCGGCCCCGATGCGGGTGAGGGTGACCGGGCCGTGCCGGTCACTGATCACCGGGCCGTGCAGGTCAGGTGGTGAGGACAGGGACGCCAGCCAGGTGGTCAGTTCGGCGGTGTCGAAGGCGGTGGTCGTGTTCATCGCGCTACCCCGTCATCGTCGGTCCGGTGACGCCGTAGTTCGGTCCGGGCGATGGTCATCAGGTGCACTTCGTCAGGGCCGTCGGCGAGTCTCAGGGTCCGCAGTCCGGCGTACATCTGCGCCAGGGGTGTGTCGTCGGTGACGCCTTCCCCGCCGAACACCTGGATGGCCCGGTCGACGATCCGCAGGGCCGTCCGAGGTGCCAGGACCTTGATCGCGGCGATCTCCTGTCTGGCGGCCTTGTTGCCGACGGTGTCCATCATCCATGCCGCTTTCATGGTCAGCAGTCGGGCGGATTCTATGCTGATCCTCGCTTCGGCGATCCAGTCGCGGATGTTGTCCCGGTCCGACAGTCGGCGTCCGAAGGTGGTCCGCGACATCGCCCGTCGGCACATGAGGTCGAGGGCACGTTCGGCGATGCCGATGGACCGCATGCAGTGGTGGATGCGTCCGGGGCCGAGACGGTCCTGGGAGATGCGGAAGCCCGCGCCTTCGCCGCCGAGGATGTCGGAGTCCGGTACGAAGACGTCCTCGAACCGGATCTCGGCGTGGCCTTCACGGTCGTGGTAGCCGAAGACCGGGAGGTTGCGGACCACGGTCACCCCCGGTGCGTCGGCGGGGACGACGAGCATGGACTGCTGGAGGTGCCGGTCGGCGTCCGGGCTGGTCTTGCCCATCACGATGAGGACGCCCAGGTTCGGGTGCATCGCATTGGAGCTGAACCATTTCCGCCCGGTGAGACGGTAGCCGCCGTCGACCCTGCGGAAGTCCATGGCGATGTTCGTGGCGTCGGAGGAGGCTACCCCGGGCTCTGTCATGCAGAACGCGGAGCGTATCTCGCCGCGCAGGAGGGGGGTCAGGTACCGGCGGCGGTGTTCGTCGGTGCCGTAGAGTTCGAGGATCTCCATGTTCCCGGTGTCCGGGGCGTTGCAGTTGCACGCTTCGGGGGCCAGGCCGATGCTGCGTCCCATGATCTCTGCCAGGGGCGCGTACTCGGTGTTGGTCAGTGCGGGGACCCCGTCTCCTGCGTGGGGGTGGAACAGGTTCCACAGGCCACGGTTCTTCGCCTCCTCTTTGAGTTCGCCGAGGACGGCGGGGAAGTGGTGGGGGTCTCCGGAGGCCCGGATCTGTTCCTCGGCGACCGGTTCTGCGGGGTAGACGCATTCGTCCATGAATGCGGTGAGGCGGTTCTGGTAGTCGGTGCTGCGGTCGGTGTTCGCGAAATCCATGCTGTTCTCCCGGGGTGCCGGTTGTCGGGGTGGGCGCTCTAGTGTCCGACGGTGCCGACGAGCTGCCCGCCGTCGACGACGAGGTTTGCGCCGGTGATCCAGGAGGTGGAGGGGGCGGCGAGGAAGGCCACGGCGTCGGCGATGTCGGAGGGTTCGCCGATCCGTGCCAGGGGTGTGACAGCTGTGACGGTGTCCTCGTGGTCTCTCCACAGCGCCTCGGACAGTCGGGTGCGGACCACTCCCGGGCACACGGAGTTCACCCGGACCCGGGGGCCGAGTTCCCGGGCCATCTGCCGGGTGAGGTGCACCAGGGCGGCTTTCGAGGCGTTGTAGACGCCGATGCCGTCCTCCATGGTCAGTGCGCCGATGGAGGCGATGTTGACCACGGCGCCGGTGCCGACGGTGCCGAGCCCTGCGGCCAGGGCTGCGGCGGTCCACACGGCGGGTGCGGTGGTGTTGATCTCGAAGACCTTGGCGACCAGGGCCGGGTCCTGGTCGGTGACGGGGCCGTAGGCGGGGTTGGTTCCGGCGTTGTTGACGAGGATGTCTAGGCGTCCTGTGGTGTCGACGGCGGTGTCGCACACTGCGCGGGCGGCGGCCGGGTCTGCGGCGTGGGCGGCGGTTCCGGTGACGCTGCCGGCACTGTCGGGGAGGGAGTCGGTGATTGTCCGGGCGGCGTCGTCGGCGCGGGCGGCGTCCCGTGCGGTGAGGATGACGTCCGCCCCGGAGGCGGCGAGGAGGGCTGCGGTGGCGTAACCGATGCCGCGGGATCCGCCGGTGACGACGGCGGTGCGGCCGGTGAAGTCGTAGGTGGTCATGGCACCACACTACTGTGAACTGTGATTCATTTCACCGAATCGGGAGAAAGGCCCAGAGTTCCCAGCCAGATACGGTCGGCGGTGGAGCACATACGCTCGAAAACCTCGTCGGTGTCGGGGAATCTGCCGTCCACCCAGGCGACGTAGGCCAGGCGCGAGACCGCCGCCGACAGTGCCGTCGCCGTCATCTCGGGATCGTCCAGGGCGATCTCCCCGGCGTCCACGAGACGCTGCAGCGCCCGGGAGTTGCGGTCGATGAAACCGTCCGCCCGCAGCAGCCGCTGGCGTCCGAAGCTCTCGTCGGCCTGCGCGACCTGTTCCATCAACGCCATGATCGCCCGGTTGCGCCGGTAGGAGGCCAGGTATGCGCGGTTGGTCGCACTGATCTGCGCCGCAGGGGACACGGGCCTGCCGTCCTCCGGGGCTGCCGGCCGCCCGGCGGCCCTCATCTCCTCCTCGACCTCGGAGAGCACCGCGGCGAGCAGGGCGTCCCGGTCGGTGAAGTAGGTGTAGAGCGTCCCCACCGAACACCCCGCCTCCCGGGCCACACCGGTGAGCTTGGCGTCATGGTAGCCGTCGCGGAGAAACACGGTACGCGCGGCGGAGAGAATGTCGGCGCGCCGACGCTCGGCCCGCTGGGCGCGTCCGGCCTGTGATGCCCGGGTCGGCGACGGGACGCGGGAAGAGCTGTCTCCACCGTCCGCGCTGCCTCCGCCGCGTGCGGCGGAGCCGGATGCGGAACCTGTGGAATGTCCGTCAGTCGGGGAGTTACCTGAGTCACTCATGGGCAAATCGTATACGCTGGCCGCCGTACAGGGGTGCCGAAAGGAGTCAAATGTCCGTCATCTACCTGGTCAGGCACGGGCAGGCAGGGCAGAACGCGCTCGACAACGCCACCGGAGGTGGCTTCGAGGCCGCTTATGACAGGCTCAGCGAACTCGGACGAATCCAGGCCGAGGCGACCGGCCGGGCACTGGCGGAGAGGACGCCGCAGGGCACCCCGGTGATCCACGGCCCTCTCGTGAGACAACGGGACACGGCGGCCGTGATCGCGGAAGCCCTCGGCTCCCCGCCGCCCTGCGTCCATGACGCCTGGCGGGAGATCAGGTTCGGCGACATCCTCACCCCGTGGTTCCGCGAGCGCCCGGACATTGTCGCCGACCTGGGGAAGGCACGCGCCGGACTGCTGCCGCGACCGCAGGTCGACAGGGTCAACCGCGAACTCACCGATGCCGTCGGACGCTGGGCGGACGGTCCGGAGTTCCCCGCGTTCCGCCGCCGCGTCCGCGCCGGGCTGCAGGACGCCGCCCGCACTGCGGCGGACACCGGTGCGCTGGTGGTGGTCAGTTCAGGTGGACCGATCGCCGCCTGCGTCGCCGAGATGCTCCCCGGAGTCCGGTGGACGACCCTGCTGATGACCGTGCTCAACGGGTCGGTGACCACGATCGGGGTGACGCCGGAGGCAGGACCCGGGATGAGGCTGCGCTCGCTCAACGAGCACGCCCACCTCGACCGACAGGACGGGAAAGGCGGGCACCCTCTGCGTACCTTCGGCTGACCCCCGGAATCTGAACCGAAATTCGGACGCGGGGGTGCGGGACAGGCTAGTGTCATTTCACAACGGAAAGTCCCGTCAGTTCTCTCCCGCCAGTCACCCAAGGAGCCCGCCGTGCCCGTCACCAGCCCGCACCGCCCCGTCGAGATTCCCGGGGTCGGTGTATACGACCTCCTGTTCGCCGACCTGACCCCGCAGGACGCCGCGCGTACCGCCGTCACCGACTCCGCCACCGGCACCTCCGTCACCTTCGGGGAGCTGAGAGACCGTGTCGACGCCTTCGCCGGCGCCCTGGCGCACCGGGGCGTCGGAGTCGGGGAGGTCGTGGCCCTCCACGCACCCAACTCCCTCGCCTTCGTCGTCGCCTTCCACGGCATCATGCGGGCGGGGGCGACCGTCACCACTGTCGGCGCCCTGGCCACGGCAGGGGATGTCGCCCGGCAGGTCACCGTCTCCGGGGCGTCCCTCATGCTCACCGTCGGACTGCTCGGCCCGGCCGGGGCCCAGGGGGCGGAACAGGCCGGTCTCGACACTGACCGGGTGATCGACCTGGCGGACGGGGAGCGGGGACTGGCGTCCCTGCTGTCGGAGGGCCACCCCGCACCCCAGGTCGACTTCGACCCCGCCACCCACGTCGCGGTCCTGCCTTTCTCCTCGGGCACGACCGGGGTTCCTAAAGGAGTCCGGCTCAGTCACCGCAACCTGGTGGCGAATATCGTGCAGATCAGTCCGCTGCTCATGGACAACGGGCAGACCCGGGACTCGGTGATCATGGCCGTCCTGCCGTTCTTCCACATCTACGGGATGAACGTCCTGCTCAACTCCTCGCTGTACAACAGGACCCACCTGGTCACGATGCCTTCGTTCGACCTGCCGACCTTCCTTGACCTGCACCAGAGGCACAACATCGACTTCACCTTTGTCGCACCCCCGATCGCCGTGGTCCTCGCAAAGCATCCGCTGGTCGATGACTACGACATCTCCTCGCTCACCACCGTGCTCTCCGGGGCTGCCGCCCTCGACGAGAACCTTGCCGCAGCGGTGGAGAAGCGGCTGGGGGTGAAAGTCCTCCAGGGGTTCGGCATGACCGAGGCGTCACCGGTGACCCACGTGTCCTCCCGGGGTGTCACACCCCTGGCCTCCATCGGTCTGCCCGTGGCGAACACCGAGTGCAAGGTGGTGGACCTCACCGACCCGGACTTCTCCGAGATCCTCCCGCCGGCGCAGGAGTCCGGGCTGTCCGGACTGTCCAGGCCGGGGGAGATGTGGGTCCGCGGTCCCCAGGTGATGCTCGGCTACCTCGACAACGAGGAGGCCACCGAGGTCACACTGCTGCGCGACGGCTGGCTGCGCACCGGAGACATCGTGCGCTACGACCACCAGGGCAATGTGTACGTGGTCGACAGGGCGAAGGAACTCATCAAGTACAAGGGCTACCAGGTCGCCCCGGCGGAGCTTGAGGCACTGCTGATGACCCACGACTCTGTCGCGGACGCCGCCGTCGTCGGCTTCTTCCGGCCGGAGGACGGTGAGGAGATCCCCCGGGCGTTCGTCGTCCCCCAGGTCGACGCGTCCGGCACCCCGGTCACCGTTGACGGGGACGCGCTGATGGAGTGGGTCGCGGCACGGGTGGCACCGTACAAGAAGATCCGGATGGTCGAGGTCATCGACGTGATCCCGAAGTCCGGCACCGGCAAGATCCTCCGCAAGGACCTGCGCGACCTCCCGGTCACCCCGTAGGCCCGACGGCACCGGGGTCGGGGGTGATGTCGTGTGAGACGTGGGCGGCCATGGCGGCAGCGGCGGCGTCCGGGTCCCGGTCCCTGATCGCCCGGAGGATCACCGAATGGTCCTCCCTGCGCAGCTGCGGAAGGTCCGGTGCCTGCAGGTCTCCGCTCTGCCGGTGGCGTCTCACCGCGGCGATGGTGCACGTGTACATGTTCAGCAGGAGAAGATTTCCGGACGCCTCGACCACGGTGTGGTGGAAACTGCCCGGGGCCCGGGCGTGACTGAACGGCAGCGTGCTTTCCGCACCGGCGTTGCGGCTGTCGTCGAGCAGGGCGGTGAGGGTCTGCAGCTGTTCCTCTGACCGGTTCACGGCGGCCTGCCGCGCACTCTCGATCTCGAGGGACCTGCGGTAGCCGAGAATGTCCGCGACGGGGAAGTCCGCGATGTAGTCGGCGATGACCGAGTTGACCGGTGTCCTGGAACGAACGAACGTGCCGACGCCGCGGATCGGCTCCAGCATTCCGAGGCTGGTCAGGGACCGTACCGCCTCCCGCAAGGTGGACTTGCCCACTCCGATGGCGACCATGAGCTCATGCTCCCGGGGGATCCGTGAGTTCAGTGTCCATTCTCCGGAGGTGATGCGGGCACGCAGGTAGCGCAGGGCTGCGGCGGTCTTGCCGGAGTCGGTGGGATGAGTCACCGGGGTTCTCCCGTCAGTCTGTGGGGTCGGAGCTCCAGATGGCCACCAAGTCTAGGTCGTCAGGTCCGTATCCTCGGCCACCCGGCCACCCGGTCGCCGGTGATCCGCTGGTGGTTCCGGTATGAACAGGGGCCGGGACGTGGCGCTACCGTGGTGACGGAGACAGGCCGGAGAGACTGACCGGTGGAAGATGACTGACTGTGGACGTCCGTGGAGATCGAACCGTGGAGACCGAACTGTGGAGATCGAACTGTGGTGACAGCAGGTGGGAAGGACATGATGCTTGACGGGCTGACTGTGCTGCCGAGACCCGGTAGCAGGCTCCGGACACCGGTGCCGCGGACCACCCTCCCTGAGGGTTTCCGTGACCCGGCGTCGGGCCACGGGTGGGACGGGGCGCCGGTGTGGACGGAGTTCAGCCGGAGTGACGGTCGTGTCGGGGTCGTGGTGCGTCACCGCGCACCGGAGGCGACGGCGGTGTCGGTCGCCGTCAGCGGATGGTTCCGCCCGGATCCCCCCGCCGCCTGCGACCTGGAGCCGGTCGGCCACGGCTGGTGGGCGGCCGCCTTCACCGTCCCGGGGGACTGGCAGGCCTCGTACTCCTTCCTCGAGCACCGGGGACCCGTCGGGCGGACGGGGTTTCCGGCCGGCCCCGTGCCGGACCGTGAGTCAGGGCAGGGGGCTGCCCCGTGGCACGGGGGGGACCTCCACCGCCTGCCACGCCTGGTGCCCGGTGACCCCGGTCTGTGTCGCGCGACCGTCAGTGAGGTGGCACGGGTCTGCCCCCGGCGTCCGTGGCTGGACGCCTACGGGACGCCGTGCCCGGAGATGACGGTCACGTTGCCGGCCCGGTCACCGGAGGAACCGGTCGTCCGGCTGTGGCGCTCCCCGTCCGCGCGACCGGAAACTCCTGTCCCCCTGGTCGTGGTTTTCGACGGTGAGGGGCATGTCGACCGTCTCGGCACACCGCTGGTCCTCAGGGACGCGGAGCAGGCGGGGGTGGTTCCCCCGGTGGCGGTGGCCTTCGTCTCCGCCGGTCCTGCCAGGTCGGAGGACCTGGGGGTTCCCGGCGGTCAGGCGGAGTGGGTGGCAGGCGTTCTGGTTCCACGTCTCCACGCCGAGGGCGTCCTGGGCGCGGTGGACAGGACCGGCACGGTGGTCACCGGGGCCTCCTTCGGAGGACTGTCGGCACTGTTCGCACTCGCCCGGTCCGGGGGGAGGATCGGCGCCGCCGTGGCGCAGTCGGTCTCCTACTGGCGCTACCGGACACCTGACCTCGACAATGCCCTGGCCGCCGCACTCCGTGGCGGGGACGCCGTCGTCCGCCTCCAGTCGGGACGTTACGAGGGAGATTCGGCGCAGAGGGCGCAGGAACTGGCGGCGCTGCTGCGCCGGCAGGGCGGTGACGCCACCGCCCGCACGGTGTCCGGCGGTCACGACTGGGCCTGGTGGATACCGGAGATGGTGGAGGAACTCGGCGGACTGCTGTCCCGCTCCGGCAGGCCCTGACAGGGTCCTGACAGGGCCCTGACCGGGCAGATCAGGCCCGTGGCGTCACGCCGACGCTGTCACGCCGACGCTGTCGCGCGGGCCTTCTCCGCCGCCGCGACGAGCACCCGGATCGAGGCCGTGGTCTCCTCCCAGCCGCGGGTCTTCAGACCACAGTCCGGGTTGACCCACAGCTGGGACGCCGGGACGGCCTCCAACGCCTCGGTGAGCAGGGTGTCCACCTCGGACTGTTCCGGGACGCGGGGGGAGTGGATGTCCCACACCCCGGGGCCGACACCGAGCTCGAAACCGGATTCCCGCAGTGCGTGGAGCACCTGCATCCCGTTGCGGGCGGCCTCGATGGAGGTCACGTCGGCGTCCAGGTCGCCCACTGTCCCGATGAGCTCATTGAACTCGGAGTAGCACATGTGGGTGTGGATCTGGATGCTGTCCGCGACACCGGAGGTGGCCAGACGGAAGGCACCGACCGCCCATTCCAGGTACGCCGGTTGCTGGGCACGGCGCAGGGGCAGAAGCTCACGGATCGCAGGCTCATCGACCTGGATGATCTTCGCACCGGCGTCCACAAGGTCGTCGATCTCGTCACGCAGGGCCAGGGCGACCTGGTCGGCGGTGGTCCCCAACGGCTGGTCGTCGCGGACGAACGACCAGGCGAGCATCGTCACCGGCCCGGTGAGCATCCCCTTCACCGGCTTGTCGGTGAAGGACTGGGCCACCCGGAACCATTCGACGGTCATCGGCTCCGGGCGGGTGACGTCACCGAACAGGATCGGCGGGCGGACACACCGCGACCCGTAGGACTGCACCCATGCCAGGTCGGTGGAGTGGTATCCCTCCAGCTGTTCGGAGAAGTACTGGACCATGTCGTTGCGTTCCGGTTCCCCGTGGACCAGGACGTCGAGGCCCAGTGCCTCCTGCCGTTCGATGACGTCCCGGATCTCGTCGACCATCGCCTGGTGGTATTCGGCCGGGGTGGTCCGGCCCGCCCTCAGGTCGGCCCGGGCCCGCCGGATCTCGGCTGTCTGGGGGAAAGAACCGATCGTGGTCGTCGGCAGCGGGGGCAGGTTCAGCTCCCTGGCCTGTACTTCGCGACGCTGTTCGAACGGACTGCGGTGCCGGTCGGCGTCGGTGACGCCGGCGGTACGTGCACGCAGTGCCTCATTGTGGGTCCGCGCGGAGACACGGCGTGCCTCCACAGCGTCGTGGGAGACGGCGACCGCGGTCCGGTCAGTCTCGGTCTCGGTGCCGGTGAGCAGCCGGGACAGGACCGCGACCTCGGCGACCTTCTCGGCACCGAACGCCAGCCAGCTGCGCAGCTCGGCGTCATCGTCGAGGCTCGTCTCCTGCGCCAGGGAGTAGGGGACGTGCAGCAGCGACGATGAGGTGGACACCCCCACCGGCCCCCGCGCGGCGAGGGTCTTCAGGGTGGCGAGGGCGCGGGAAAGGTCGGTGCGCCAGATGTTGCGCCCGTCGACGACACCGGCGAGGATCTGCTCCTGCCCGGTCCACGAGGGAAGCAGGTCGGCGTCGGCGGTACGGGTGTCGGTGGACTGACGCTCGTCGGTGCGGCCGGTGACCAGGTCCACACCGAAAGCGGCGATGCCGGTGCCCGACAGGGTGCTCACCGCCAGGTCACCGTCCCCGAAGTAGGTCTGCAGCAGGATGTGCAGGTCGGACGCCGCGGCCAGCTTCGTGTACCCGGCGCGGGTGCGGGCCAGCAGGTCGGACCGTCGCCCGTCGTCGACGGCGATGTCGGTGACGAGGTAGGGCTCGTCGAACTGGACCCAGGAGGCACCGCGTTCGGCGATGCGGGGCAGCAGGCGGGCGTAGGCGTCGAAGACCTCACCGAGGTGGACCAGGGCGTCTGACCCGTCGGTGGTGCGGGCCAGTGCCAGGTAGGTCAGCGGGCCGATGAGCACCGGACGGGCGGCGGTGCCGCGGGTGATCTGGTCGGAGAGGTCGGAGAGCAGGGCGGCGTCGTCGAGACGGAACTCGGTGTCCGCGTCGAGTTCGGGGACGATGTAGTGGTAGTTCGTGTCGAACCACTTCGTCATCGCGGACGCCGGGAGGTCGGCGGTGCCCCGGGCGGCGGCGAACAGCCGGTCGATGTAGGCGGGCAGGCCGTCGTTGCCGTGGTCGTCGATGTCGGCGACGCGGGCGGGAAGGGTGCCCAGGAGGGCGGAGGTGTCGAGCATCGAGTCGTAGAAGCTGCGGCCGATGGTGGGGACGGAGTCCAGGCCCGCCTGCGTCAGCGCGTCGGCCTGCTGGTTGACCAGCTGTGTGGCGACGGTGGCGAGGTTGCGCCCGGTTGTGGCGTCCTTCCAGTAGGTTTCCAGGGCTTTCTTCAGCTCGCGCCCGGGGCCGATGCGCGGAACCCCGGCGACGGTGGCGTTGATCTGTGCGGTCACGATGATCCTTCACAAAGTGGGTGTACGGGTCTCGCCGTCGGTGGGAGGTCACGTGAAGGCCGGGTCCGCCGGTACCTGCCGGGGGATCTGCGGATGATGCGCGGAAAGCCCCGGGGAAGCGCCTGTGGACCAGGCTGCACGCTGCGGTCCGTTCCCGTGGGGGGGGAAGGTCCGCAGGTTCCGCCTCATCCGGGGCTCCAGGAGGGGAACTCGACTCTCGTCGACTGCTTGGTGCCCAAGAAAACCAGTAGACCGCTCGGTCTGTCAAGTCTGCGGGTGGACTCCACTGTCCCGCATCCCGGGAAAACCCGGTTCACACGGTGTTCGGCAGGCAGCTGTCTTGCCCCCGCGGGCCGTACTGGGCACAATTGCCCGTAGCAACTTCAGGAACAACCTCAGGAACCGGCCCTGCCCGGCGATCTGAGGTGGGCGGCGACCCCGAGGTGACATAGGGGCTGCCGCGACCTGTCCAGCCACGCCGTCCACACCAGGCCAACCCAGGAAGTCATCACCGTGCGCCCCTTGTCACGCCCCGTACGCCACGCACTTGTCGGCACCAGTGTGCTGCTGTTCGTCCTCACCTGGCTCTGGCTCGTCCTCAGTCAGCCGGAGGACTCCGACTTCTCCACGGTCGCGGACTCCCGGTCCACCGCCGTCGCACTGGTGGGGTTCCTCGTCCCCACGGTCCTCTCCCTCATCGCCGTGGTCCCCACCCTGCCGGTGCGCACCCTCAGCATCATCCCCGTCGCCCTGGTGCTCAACATCGTCGTCGGCCAGGTGGTCGGGACCATGGGCCTGCCCCTGCCGCTCTACCTCGACTCCTTCGGCACAGTACTCGTGGCGGTCCTCGCCGGTCCGGCCGCAGGACTGGCCACCGGGGGACTCTCCAGTCTGGTGTGGGGGGCGTTCAACCCCACGATCATCTGCTTCGCGGCAGGCTACGCGATGACCGGCTTCGTCGTCGGTCTGGTCCGGGGACTGTGGCGGTCGTCGTGGTGGAAGGTCGTCATCGCCGGACTTGTCGTCGGCCTCCTCTCCGGCCTGGTCTCCGCCCCGGTCGCGAACTTCATCTTCGGCGGAACCGCAGGCACGGGGACCGGGCTGCTCGTCTCCGCCTACGAGGCACTCGGGTTCTCCGGTACCACAGCGGTGTTCCTGCAGTCCTGGCCCTCCGACCCGGTCGACAGGGTCATCATCTCCATGCTGGTGTTCGTGGTCTCCCGGGCACTGCCGCAGAAGCCCCGCCGGACCTTCGCCCCCGCGGCCGACAGTGCCCCCGCCGCCGACGGCACCACGGTGACGGTGTGAACCCGTTGACGCCGTTGACCGCGGCGGTGTGTGCGGTGGTCGTGGTCATGATCGCCCACGACACCGTGGTCAGTGCCGTCATGCTGACATTCGCCGTGGTCACCGCCGTGCTGTCAGCCGTACTGTCTGGCGGGGCCGGCCGCTCCACCGGACGCCGGTCGTCACGGCAGCTCCGCGCTCTCGGCGCCTCCCTGCTGCTCACTGTCCCGGCCACGGTCTCCTACGCGCTGATCTACGTGCCTTTCTCCGCGGAGGGCTGGACCACCGCCGGAGGGCTGTCACTCCGGTTCGCCGCGATGACGGCGTCAGGGCTGGTCCTGCTGTCCTTCGTGGATGTCGACGATCTGATGTGCTCACTGCAGCTGCGGGTCCCGGCACCACTGGTCTACATGGTCGGATCCGTGGTCCGGCTGCTGCCGATGGCACGCCGCCGCTGGTCGACGATCCGGGAGGTGCAGCGCAGCCGCGGTGTGCCCGACACCTGGCGGGCCAGGGCGTCCTGCGTCCTGCCCCTTGTCGTCGGACTGGTGGTGGAGGCCGGTCACCGTTCCCGCCCGCTCCAGCGCACCGGAATCGGCGACCCCGGCCCCAGGACACTCCTGGACCCGGTGGACGATCCCTGGCAGGAGAGGGTGGGACGCCGCCTCCTGGTGCTCGTCCCGGTGTTCGTCGCAGTCACGGTGCTGTGGTGAGCTGCCGTCGGTACCGCCGGTGCCGCCAGGCCGTGCCGACGCTGGTACGGTCTCGGCCATGACCGTGCGCTTCATCTGGGGGACCTCCGGATCCGGCCTGTCCGAGCACGCCTGGGCCACGGCCGAATCCACCGGTGCCGCGTGGGTGGGCAACGACGCCGCCGCACATATCTCGCTCCTGCGACCTACGGTCCGTCAGGAACTCGCCTTCGGCATGGAACAGCAGGGGGTGCCCAGGGAGGAGATGGAGTCCCGCATCAGTGCCGCCGTGCACCTGTGGGGACTGGAGGAGATCACCGGTCAGGACCCGTCGGCACTGTCTACCGGGCAGACCAGGCGGGTCGCCGTCGCCTCAGCGCTCCTGCGGGACCCGGGGTCCCTCGTCCTCGACTGTCC
Organism: Corynebacterium neomassiliense; assembly: GCF_900626215.1. Taxonomy (NCBI): domain Bacteria; kingdom Bacillati; phylum Actinomycetota; class Actinomycetes; order Mycobacteriales; family Corynebacteriaceae; genus Corynebacterium; species Corynebacterium neomassiliense. Next base: position 2,527,416 of record NZ_LR131106.1, read on the forward strand.
GACAGACGGACTGGACGCCGCCGCCGTGGACACCCTGGCCGCCACGCTCGTACGGTTCAGCCGCACGGTCGGTGACGTGACCGTCTACGACCGGTTCGCCACGCCCCTGACCGCCCTCGCCGACGAGCAGTTCAGGCTGACCGACGGGCATCTCGTCGCCGCGCCGGCACCGCGGCCCGAGGTTCCCGCCACTGTTTCCGCCACGGTTCCCGCGCCGCAGGGGGACGCCGTCCTCGACTGCGATCTCACCGTGGTGAACGGCGCGTTCACGCTCCGGGCGTCCCTGACCGCTTTCGCGGGCCAGGTCACCCACCTTGCGGGGCCGAACGGGTCGGGGAAGACCACCCTCATGCTCGCAGTGGCCGGACTGCGGCCGTCAGAGGGACGCCTCCGCGCCCCCGCCGTCACCGGCTGGGCACCCACCGGGATGGACGCCGCGTTCTCCAGGCGCACCGTCGCCAGGGAACTGGAGGTGGGCACCGACGCGGACCACGCGGAGGCGGCGCTCCGGTGGGTGGGGCTGGAGCGGTGGCGTGACGTGCACCCGTTGGACGTGCCCAGTGCCGCACGCAGGATGGTCGCGGTCGCTGCAGCACTGGTGAGGGGGCCGGAACTGCTGCTCGTCGATGAGCCGACGGTGGGGCTCGACGCGCCGGGCCACGGGTGGCTCGCCGGGGTCCTGCGCCGGTACGCGGCGGGGGACTACCACCGTGAACTGGGGAGGGACGGGGTACGTCCGGCGGTGGTGTGGACCTGTCATGACGCGGACTTCGCCGCGGCGGTCAGCGACCGGTCGGTGACGCTGGCGGGCAGCGGACGCGACTGAGGGACGCCGGGGGCCGGGGGCCGGCGCCGGGCACAGCAGAACCCGGCCACAGGCGGGTGTGGCCGGGTTCTCCGGAGATGTCGTGTGTCTCCTGCTGACCAACGTCACTGCAGGGGAGGTGTTACAGCGCAGGCGTCAAGAACCGCTCAGGCTTCGACAGCGGGTGCGGTCGGTGCCGCGTCGACGGTCTCCGGCGCAGCTGCCGTCACGGTCTCCGGGGTGGAGGCGCTGTGGGTGACGGCGATCCTGCGGGTCTTGGCACGTTCTGCGACAGGCAGGGTGACTGTCAGCACTCCGTCGGAGTAGTCGGCGGTGATCTTCTCGGTGTTGACCGTGTCACCGACGGAGATCTGGCGCCGGTAGGAACCCGAGAACCGTTCGTTCGCCAGCCAGGTGGCTCCGGACCTGCCTGAGGTCCCGTTGGCCTGGGCGTCACCCCGGGCGTCCCCGGTGGTGTCGGCGGCCGGTCCGGTGGTCCTCTCCGCGGTGATGGTGAGGATCCCGTTGTCGATGTCGATCCCGATGGATTCGGGCGAGACTCCCGGGAGGTCGGCGGTGAGGGTGAAGCCGTCCTCGGTCTTCACCAGGTCCAGCGGCATGAAGCGGGGAGCACGGGTGGCGGGGGTGCCGAAGAACTCGCGCGCGACGTGGTCGAGGGGGGCGAAGGGGTCGAGGCGGAAGCTGGTCATTGTACTGTCCTTTCTGCCCCGGTGAATCCGGGGAACGGTCTCAAAACTTGCTTGCACCACACTCAACTCTTGCGGGGGAGGATCTATTCCCGACCGGGCACATTTTTCCCGTTCAGTTTCGGTGTGACGGGGGTCCTGGGGGTAGCGTCTCGGGGTGACGCAACTGACAGTCTCCCGAAAGGAACACGGTGTACACTCCCGACGCCATCGGCACTCCGGGCGCCGCCAACGCCACGAAAGTCCTTCTCCTCGGTTCCGGTGAACTCGGGCGTGAGGTCACCGTCGCACTGCAACGGCTCGGCGTCGAGGTCCACGCCGTCGACCGGTACGCAGGGGCACCGGCACAGCGGGTCGCAGATTTCCACTACACCGTCGACATGACTGATCCGCAGATGATCCGTGGCCTGGTCGAGGAGATCCGTCCGGACTTCGTCGTCCCGGAGATCGAGGCCCTGGCCACCGGCGCCCTCCAGGAACTGGAGGACGAGCAGCTCACCACGGTGATCCCCACCGCGCGGGCGACGAGGTTGACGATGAACAGGGAGGGGATCAGGACACTCGCCGACCGGGAACTCGGGCTGCCGAACTCCCGGCACGTCTTCGCCTCCTCCTTCGAGGAGTTCCGGGACGGTGTCCGGCAGATCGGGATCCCCTGCGTGGTCAAGCCGGTGATGAGCTCCTCAGGCAAGGGACAGTCCTACATCCGGTCAGCGGAGGACATCGCCCCGGCATGGGAGTACGCGATGAGCGGTGGGCGGGTCCACTCCGAGAGGGTGATCATCGAGCAGTTCGTGCCCTTCGACTACGAGATCACACTTCTCACGGTCCGGTCGGTGGATCCGGCGACGGGGGAGGACGCCACGTGGTTCTGCGAACCGATCGGTCACCGGCAGGAGCACGGCGACTACGTCGAATCCTGGCAGCCGGCACAGATGAGCACCGAGGCACTGGAGGCCGCACGCTCGGTGGCCGCGAGGATCACCGGTGCTCTCGGCGGACGTGGAGTGTTCGGGGTCGAACTGTTCGTCAAGGGCAATGACGTGTACTTCTCCGAGGTCAGCCCCCGCCCGCACGACACCGGCATGGTGACCATGGGGTCGCAGCGGTTCAGTGAGTTCGACCTGCACGCACGGGCGATCCTGGGACTGCCGATCGACACCACCCTGATCTCCCCCGGGGCGTCCGCGGTGATCTACGGTGACGTCGAGGGCAGGGCCCCGTCCTACGCGGGTCTGGCGCAGGCACTGGCCGTGCCGGAATCCGACGTGCGGATCTTCGGTAAGCCGGAGAGTCATGTCCGTCGCAGGATGGGGGTGGCGTTCGCGACGGCCGAGGACACGGACACCGCCCGCAGGAACGCCAGACAGGCCGCGGACGCCGTGACCCTGAGCGTCAGCGGCGAATAGCCGGCGGCCCGCTCAGACGGGTTTCACGGGGGTCACCTGCCGTGCTCCCGGGGCCCGGTCAGTCCTCCCCGTGGAAGACCTCGATCTCCACCTGCACGAGCCACCCCTCCACCGGCTGCTGGGCGACCCCCACGGTGACGAGGGTGGGGCGGGTGGGGTTGACCGTGCCCGGGTACAGATCCTCGACCGTCGAGGGGCGGGTCGTCCTCGTCGTCGCCGGTGCAGTGGATGACCGGCCGGTCGTGGCCGGTGAGGTCTCGTCGGGACCGGCCGGGGTGGTGGACAGCGCCACAGGCGGCGGTGGAGTGGACAGCGCCACAGTGGTCGACACGGTGGTGGTCTCCACCGGTTCCGGGAGGAGGGAGTCCCCGTTGTCCCGGTCGATGTTGGCGAAGTAGCGGCGGTAGGCACGCTGCCACCCGTCGAAGTCTGCGCCTGCCGCCCCGTCAGGTGCCAGGTAGGCCCTGACTGTGCCGACCTCGTAGAACTCCAGACCCCGGGAGGTCAGCAGGTCGTCGAGCTTGCCGAGGACCTGGAGCGACTGGGCCTCGGTCAGACTCATTCCCGCGGGCAGACGTCCTTCACTGTCGAGCAGTCTGCGTTCCACGTAGGCCAGTGGGGACCCTTCCCCGACGAAGAAGTTCACCCGGTCGGGACCGATCGCCGAGGAACGGAAGACCGAGGCGTCGGCAGGGGCCGAGATGCCCGCGGCCGCAGGATCGGTCTCACTGTCGACCTCACTGTAGAACACCGCTTTGTCTGCGCATCCGGCGGCGCAGGTCAGCAGTACCGCCCCTGCAGCGAGGGCGACCACGCGCGGGATTCCGTGGTCAGCTCTCATGGTGAACCCTCATTGTCCGTCCTCCGTGGTTCTGCGGTTCCTGTATGCCTGTTCCCGGGTCTCTCAGTGCCTCTCAGTGCCTCTCAGCGCCTCACATGGCCTCATAAGGCCTCTCCACCCTGATCATACGAATCACACGGACACGGAGCCGCTGACGCGCCCTGTGGAGGTCCCCGCCGTGTCTCCATCCGGGACCGTCCCCGGTTCCACAGCCGGGATCCGGCACCCGGGGCGTCCGCAGTGGGAGGTCGCCGGTTGCGCGGCACAGTTGTCGCAGATGAGGACCATGTCCCGGCAGCTGTCGTTGATGCAGTTGCGGTAGGTGTTGGTCGCGGTTCCGCAGTGGATGCAGTGGCCGAGTTCCGCGGCGTCCCCGCTGAACTCCACGTGCATGCGCCGGTCGAAGACGTACAGTGACCCCTCCCACAGGCCGTGGTCGCCGAACTGCTCCCCGTAGCGGACGATCCCGCCGTCCAGCTGGTAGACCTCCCGGAATCCCCGGTCCACCATGAGCTTGCTGAGAACCTCACATCGGACGCCTCCGGTGCAGTAGGTGACGACAGGCCGGTCACGGAGGTCGTCGTACTTCCCTGAATCCAGTTCACCGAGGAAGTCCCTGGTGGTGTCCACGTCCGGGACGACCGCTCCACGGAACTTTCCGATGGCGGCCTCCATGGCGTTCCGTCCGTCGAAGAAGACGACCTCGTCGCCCCGTTCGGCAACCAGGTCGTTGACCTGGGCGGGGGAGAGGTGCACCCCGCCCCCGACAACCCCGTGTTCGTCGACCTCGATACTGTCGGGCACGCCGAAGGTGACGATCTCGTCGCGGACCTTGACCGACAGCCGCGGGAAGTCGCCGGCGGAACCTGCGGACCACTTGAAGTCGATGTCGTGGAAGGCCGGGTAGGTGCGGGTGCTCCGGATGTAGGCCTTGACGGCGTCGAGGGTGCCTCCGACTGTGCCGTTGATGCCGTGGCGGCTGATGATGATCCGTCCCCGGAGTCCGAGGGACTCGCACAGGGTGCGCTGCCAGAGCATCACTGCGCCGGGATCGGACAGCGGTGTGAAACGGTAGTACAGGAGAATGCGGGATTCGGTCACGCGTGTGAGTGTAGGCGGGCCGGCCGGCATCTCAGAGGGTGAGGTGCATCTCCTGGTGCGCGATACCCTCCACGGTGAACGGTTCGCCGACAGGCTCGAAACCGTAGGAGGCGTAGAACGGCTGGGTCGCGACCTGGGCGTCGATCTTCACGACCGCCTGCTGACTCACCGGGTCCAGTGCGGCGGCGCGACCCCGTGCGACGTCGAGTGTCGCCTCGACGATTCTGCGGGCGACGCCGAAGCCGCGGAATTCCGGCAGTACGGCGAGGCGTCCTATCTGCTGTTCTTCGGCCGGCCCGAAGATGCGCGCGGTACCGATGAGCTTCAGCGGGGACCCCGGGTCGGGGGTGCCCCACCGCAGGTCCGCACCGGGGTGGATGTAGGCGAGGACATGGTGGGTGCCGGGTTCGGCGTCCGCGTCGTCGATCTCGGCGAAGCTCGTGTGCTGTTCGTTGACAAATGTGTCCACACGCAGCTTGTACAGGGCATGGACCTGGCCGGGGGTCATGGCGAGCAGTTGCTTGCCGGTGATGTGGACGTCGGGGGTCTCTGAGGAGATGTCCTGGCTGTCGGTCATGTCGATCAGGATAGTCCGGGTCCCGTGGGGAGAGGGAGGATCGCGGAAAGTCTGTCCCTGCAGTGTCTTCTGCCGGGCACCGGTTTCTCCGGAGGAACTGCGGCGGACAGGGACGCCGTGGCCGGCACAGAATACCGAACTTATGTGATGTTCATCACAGTCAAGTCCTCGTCTGAGTCCTCGACTATCAGTGGGGTAAATATCGAGGACTTAGGCTACCATACGTGTCAAGTGTGTGGCTTGAATAATGGCCCTGAACAGGTAAGTTCCGACGTGTCACCCTCGGCACGGACGGAAGGAAACATATGTCGGCATATGTGAAGGCATATCTGGAACGCTCAGGACAGGCCGCTGCGGCTGTCGGCTGCGTCCCGCTCCTCGGCAAGTCTCAGCAGTTCGCTGGGGCGGACCCCGAGGGCGTCCGCGAACCTGCCGAGGATGTCCACCGTCAGACTGGTCTGCCCCTGCTCGATGCGGATGACGCCGCGCTTGCTGACCCCCACCGCCGCCGCCAGCTGGGTCTGTGTCAGCCCCCTGGCGTGCCGGAGGTCGCAGATCGTGTTCCCCAGGCTCACCCGACGCCGCTCCTGCACTGCGAGCTGGGCCTCGCTGAGATGGGCGGATGACTGGGGCATGACGCCCATTGTGCCTTACGGCACCTGACAGCTCCGCCGGCCGGTGCCGTCGGATACCGCCCGGAGCTGTTGATTACCACAGAAAGTGACAGTACTGTCACTACGGTCCCGTGTGCAACCACCACTGCCACCGCAAGAGAAACAGGAGAAAACCACATGTCCCGGTACACCCTCTACCGATCACTCGGTCTAGACCGGAGCAGAGACCCGCAGCAGTTGGCGGCCCAGCTCGACCAGTGGCTGAAAATGCCGGACCAGGACGCCCTGCGCCTGGAGGAACTGCGGGTGGCCCGGGCCATCCTCGGCGACCCGTGGAAGAGGACCGAGTACGACCGGCGGATCGACGACCCCGCCGCCGCCCCCATGTCGCTGGCGGAACTGACGGAGCTGGCCGCGTGGCAGCAGTACCCGGCGACCCCGGTCTGGTCGCAGGCTGCTGAGCCGGCGGTGGCTCCGACCGTCGGACAGAGGCAGGGGTATTCCGCGGCACAGGTCGTCTCCGCCGCCCCGGCTACCGCGGGGCGGGGAGCAGCAGCAGCCCTTGGCGTGCTGTTCCTGTTCCTGGTGCTCAGTCTGTTCCTGAACTGGAAGAAGTTCACCAGCAGCTTCAGCTATGAAGGCGTGGACTTCGACTATGACATCGACCAGAAGGGGTACGGACGACTACTTGCCGACCTCGCCGCCGACGGACAGTCGCTTGACAGTACTTCCGAGGTCCTCCCCTTCTACCTCTCAGGGATACTGCTCTCTCTGGTGCTGGTCCTTGTGGGATCAGGGCTTCTCGCGATGGGGAAGGCGCCCCGTTCCGCCACTGTGCTGGCTGGTGTCGGCGGCCTGGTCGCAGCACTTCTCGCTGTCCTGAACATGGCCGCGAACAACATGGACGACGCCATGGATTATTCAGAAGGTGCTGAGGACGTTGTTGAAGCGATGCTCCGGGACGGCGAATTGTCCACCGGGCTCGGCTGCTTCATCGCCCTTGCCACCGGAATCCTGATCATAGTGGCAGCCGGATCTGCCTTCGTTCTGGTCCGTCGACAGCAACTCGCTCAGTCGGGATATGAGTGCCCGGGAAATTCGGGTTTCGGTGACCACCCGGACGCTGCTCCGATCTCGTCCCATTTCGCCTCCGGCAACCGGATCTGAATGGCCGGGGAACTCACCAGAAAGATGACCAAAATGAAGACATCACGCGCAGCGGCAGGTATCTCCGCTCTCGCAGTCTCCCTCGTCCTCGCATCCTGCAGTGACGGTTCGACCGCCAAGGTCATCGACAACTACACGCCACCGGCGACGTTCACGGACGCCGCTGACATGCAGGACCTTGGCAAACTGGACACCTCATCGCCGGAGAAGGTGGAACAGGATCCGGAAACCATTGAGAAGAGGGAAATCCTCCGGGACAGCGAGAGTTATCAGTACCTGTCCACGCCGAACTACATCGAACCGGGTGCACGGTACTACGTCGATTCCGCAGAGGGGCTGGCCTCGTGCTCCTTCGGCTGGTTCGTCCAGGAGAAGGGAAACCGGGACGCAACCTACAACCTCACCGCCGGACACTGCGGTAACCCCGGAGACAAGGTCTACATGGATCCGAGTGGGACCGAGGATCCCCGACAGTTCATCGGGGTCGGTGAGTTCGTGTGGCGGGCATTCGACAGTGAGTCATCAGCGATGAACGGCGGCGATGACTATGCGCTCATCCAGTTCTACCCGGAACTCGTCGATGAGGACGTCATGACCGGTACCCCGAACTTCCAGATCTTCGGAAAACAGGGTGAACTGGAACTTGCAGGATGGGAGGATTCCACCTGGCTGGAGAAGAACAAACCCTACATGTGTCGCCTCGGTTGGCGCTCCGGCATCACCTGCGGTGAATATCAGAAGATGGTGGATGATACGAATGTCGCCTTCGACGGTATCACCGATCATGGTGATTCCGGCGGCGTGATCTGGGCATTCGACCCTGCGGACAGCTCCATGCGCACGATTCAAGCTGTCGCCATCACCAGTTGGGTGGACTTCGCGGAGGACGCTGCGACCACCAATGGCAAGACCATCGACAAGGTGATGACGGGTATGGACCTGGGGGTTCTCGCATGACGAACTGGCAACAGCAACCGCGGCAGACACTGCAGAACTGGCAGATGCCGCAGCAACCGTATCCGCAGCAACCTGCCGTCCTAACCGGACCGGGTGCCAGGGACTACCTGGTCCGGCTCACCGGATTCGGTGAGTCTGTGCCCAGCTCCCGGGAGGCGGCGGCACTCACCGCAGCCGGCGTGGTCGAGCCACGGGTCCAGGGCCTTCTCGTCTGGCGACGCACCCTCCTCATCGTCATCACACCGCTACTGCTGCTGGCTTTCATCCTGTCCGCCTACCAGTGCACGGTGTCGATGGGGCAGGACATGTCGGAGTTTGAGACAGGCCTGGGGAAGTTCCTGGAATGGTTGTCTCCGATCACGCTCCTGGCGCTCCTTGTCGGCGCCCTGATCGTCATCGGGTGGTGGACTGAGACCGGACGTTCCACCCGGATCCTGTTCTGGAGCTGGCTGGTCGCCACGGTCACTCCTCTGGTGACGGCACTGGTCCCGTTGGCGTGGCAGTGGGATTTCACGGCCATGGGGGCTGCGGACTTCGAGTCCTCCAACGGCTACCGGTCGGAGAGTGTAGAGGAGATTCAGGGTTATGCGGACCTCTACTCGGACACACTGGGTATGGCCAGCGTCCTCGCCTACTCGATTGGCCTGCTTCCCGTGATTGTCGGTCTGGTCAGTGGTGTCCTCCGCGGAGCGCGTCGGACCAAGTCCGTCTTCCCGTCTTCCATTGTCCCGGGATGGTTCCTCATCATCGCCGGTCCGTTCTACTCGGTCATTCTGCTCACGGTGTTCGCGATCATCGCCCCGATGCTCGGTAATGCCCTGCTTGCTGTGGGAGCCCTCATTCTCGCTACGGCACCACTACTCAACCTCTTGTTCATGCGGAACTTCACTCGCCCGATATCCCGGGCAGAGGCAGCCCCGCTCTTCTACCGGTCCTCGTTCCTCTCGATCGGGGTCAGCATCCTGGGGATGGTGCTGCTCGGTATCTACCTGTTCACCGCCGAGGTCCACGGGGTGGCAGTTCTCGGCAGCAGCTCCGCCAGGGAGGAGGGTACTGCCTGGTTCTCGTACCTGAGCCTGTCCCAGGCCGGTGTGGGGTTGGTGGCCCGTTACTTCTTCACCACCCTTGTCATGGCATTCCTGTTCGCCCGGCTGGTCTACCGGGAGAGTCACGAGATCACCTCGATGACCCCGGATGTCCGTGAAGAACTGGTCGAGGACATGCAAGGACTCCGGCGTTTCGCCGGGGAATCTGCGGTGACCCGCGCAGGTGCTGTATCTGCTCCAGCATCCTCTGCCCCCTCCGTGCCGTGGACGATCCGGCAGCCAGATACCACTGCGCGTCCACCGCAGTATCCGCAGTAGCTCTTCACCTGTCCCGATACACACCGAACGTCCCTACGCTCCCGAAGGAATACCGCCATGTCCGTGCCCTACCCGCCGTACCCTCCACACAAGCCCGCCCTGCAACGGCGACCCCCGTGGCTCCTCATCATCGGAGCGCTGGTTCTGGCCATTGCCCTGGTCACGGCAGTGGTGGTCATTGCCGTTCGCTCCGGATCATCGTCCTCGATAGCGTCCTGTGCCGACGTGGAGTTCATCGGTGCAGCCGGTTCCAGCCAGCGTGACATTGACCCTTCCTCCGGGACTACCGAGATCGCGGACAGCGGTGTAGGTGGCATCGTTGAGGACACGTACCAGAATCTTGCCGTTGATCTTCCGGAGGGAACAGATATCAACCTTCGGGCTGTAGAGTATCCGGCTATGGCTGTTCCTGTTAAGCCTACAGTGGATAACTGGACAGCTTTCTTGAATTCAGTTTCCACCGGCGCATCGGAGGCGGAGCAGCTTATCAGGGCGACGATGGATGAGTGCGGTGATTCGAAGATCGTGGTTGCCGGGTACTCCCAGGGAGCAATGGCGGTGCACCGCGCGCTGCGGGCGATCGGTCCTGATGATCGGATCACTGCAGGGGTTCTGATCGGGGACGGGGACAAGGTTCCCGACGACAATGTGGAGACCATCCCGGAATACGACACCGATGCGAGACAGGGAATTGCTCAGGTGGCGCTCGCTAACGGGATAAACTCGGGTGCCGTCAACGAAGTTCTTCCGCCGGAATGGAATTCGAGGATTATTTCCCCGTGTATGTCTGGCGATGTGGTCTGTGCACCCAACTCTTTTGCGCTGCTGAGGGTTACCGCTCATGTCAGTTACGATGCCGATGATTGGCGAGGTCAGCTCCTTTCCAAGGTAACTACATAAGGTGTTATGTACAGACGATGGGTTCTGTGTATAATTAAGTAATAACCAATTCACAGGGAGAATATCATGTCCTATTCCTCACGGCGCACGACCGGCCTGCGCCGCGCCACAGGCCTCGCTGCGCTGGCCACCGTCATGGCACTGACCGTCACCGCCTGCGGCCCTGATGACAACTCCGGGGCTTCGGCAGTTGCCGGTGATGACGGCGGTAAGGACGCTGACGTACAGAAGGCCGAGGCTCTGAAAGACGCCTACCGGGGCGTCCTCGGCGGTCTGAACACCGCTGATTTCGAGGATCCGGAGGGGGTCTCCATCGATTTCACAGGGAACTTCGAGTACACCACGGCCGATCTCAACGCCGACAAGGCCCCGGAGCTGCTGGTCAAGGCAGTGGGTAAGGAATTCAGTCCGATCCGCGTGTACAGCGCCACGGAGGACGGCACGCTCATCACCCCTGCCAAGTTCTTCTATGAGGGCGCGTCCTCTGCCGGCGGTGCACGGGGAGCGGTGTACACGGCGTCCGACAGCAGCGGACTACTGCAGGACGACTGGATGAGCGGGACCGGTGAGGCAACATCGACGCTCTGGACCCTCGACGGATCGGAGATGGCTGAGTCCGGTAAGGACTGGGACTACCGGATAGACCAGATTCCTTCGGACCTGACAGCTCTCCAGACCAAGATCACCTGGATCTCCACCGACGACTCCTCGGCCATCGATTCCCTGGTCGTCGGCGGGGCAGGGGAGGACGCGGCGTCCGGCGACGGTCCTCAGCCGACGGCAGTCGGCCGCGGAGAGTTGTCATCGAATGCGACCGCACCGTCTTCCCAGATCGGCGGGAACTGTGGCACCGTCGACGGTGCGACAATCACGGCCGGCAGTGTCACCAGTTGCGGTTTCGCGATGAATGTCGCCAAGGAGGCGCTGAGTACGACGTGGGGACCGGACACCGTCTCGCCGGCTGATGCCAATGGAGGTGCCGGTATCACCACGGTCACTGCGACCAGTCCGTCAACGAGCACCACTTACACGATGAACTGCATGATTGGTTCCGGAGGCGGTACGGCGAACTGCACCGGTGGGAACAACGCCCAGGTCCGTATCGAGAAGCCCGGCAACAGCAGCCTGCTGTACCTCGTCGACGAGAACGTGACCCCCGGGGCATCGTCGGGCCAGGGGCAGCGGCCCGCTCCGGACACCACTGTCGACGGTCAGACGGTCCTCACCGGCACCGTCGTCGACATGACCACCAGCGAAATCATGGACATCAGTGAGACTGCGCCGGGCAGTCCCCCACCCAACGGAGAACCTGAGACCAACGGCTACATCGTGCTGAAGCTCGACAGACCGCAGCAGATCACGGCACGGCATTCCGGTATGAGCGGACAAACAGCGGAGCGGACGGTTCGCTACGTCAGCCTGTCTACCCCCAACGGCTCAGAGAGCTCCATCAACTGGACCGGCTACGTTGGAAAGCACGTCACCGTGACCACCACCGCTGAAGGTATGTGGTTTCCCTCGGACACCGGGCTGCCGCTCGGTATGGTGCGGCTGTCTGAGGGGACGGTGAAGTAGTGCCGCACCAAGGCCCGACCTGATCTACCCTGAGTCCGTGTCATTCAGTAAGAGACGTCGTACCGGGTGGATCCTCGGGGCCGTGGTCCTCGTCCTCGTTGTCGTCGTGGGACTGGCAGGTGCCCTCGTCCTCGGCAACCGTGGTGGGGGAGACAACAAGGACGCCTCCGGCTGCTCGGACGTCGAGTTCATCGGCGCTGCCGGATCCGGACAACGGACCGTCGACACCCTCACCGACACCCCCGTGCACAGCGGCGTCGGCGAAATCGTCGAGACGACCTACCTCAACCTCGTCCAGGACCTGCCGGAAAACCGCACCATCGCCCTGCACCCCGTCGAGTACCCGGCCCTCCCTGTCCCGGGCGGCATGGACCGGGCGGCGTGGACGGACTTCCTCGGCTCCGTCTCCACCGGTGCGGACACCGCCGAGGCTCTGATCCGGGACGCCCTCGTCACCTGCGAGGACGCTACGATCGTCGTCGCCGGGTACTCCCAGGGTGCGATGGCGGTGCACCGTGCCCTGCAGCGCATCGGGCCGGATCCGCGTATCGTCGCCGGCGTCTTCATCGGTGACGGGGACAAGGTCGCCGACGACAATGTCACGACGCTGCCTGGTGAAGACACGGACTCCCGGGCGGGCATCGCCCAGGTCGCCTCCGGCCTGGGGATCAGCACCGGTGCGGTCGTCGAGAAACTCCCGGAGACCTGGCGTCCGGTACTGATCTCGGCGTGTCTCGACGGGGATGTGGTCTGTGCCCCGACGTCCTTCAACCTCAACGGTTTCGGGACGCACGGCGACTATGACGCTGAGGCGTGGCGCGCCGGGCTCCTGGACCGGGTGACCGGCTGAGCCGGGGTCTACGCCTCGACCCGGGCTTCGCCGGAGGAGTAGCGGACCATTTCCTCGATCTCGCGGACCTTCTTGCGCTCGCGTCCCTCGGCCTCGCCCAGGGCACGCTCGTGGGCGTCGAGGTTGTGCCACCCTTCCCAGGTGGTGTAGTCGATACCCCGCGAGTGCAGTAGTTCGATCACGCTCTCCTCGGACGCGTCCTCAGGCTGGAATCCGATCCCCTGCGCAACATCCTCGAGCAGATTGGCGACGGCCTGGTTGGCGTCACCCTTGGTGTTGCCGATCAGCCCCACCGGGCCGCGGCGAACCCAGCCGGTGGTGTAGACACCGGGAAGGGTTTCGCGCAGTTCGGCCTCGGGGTCGGCGGAGCCGGGCACGCCGGCAATGCCGTCCGCGGTCGGTCCTTCGGTGAGGACACGTCCACCGACGTTGGGGATGACGTTCTGGCGGTCATCCCACGGAATGTCCGCCGGCCTGTGGGACTTGTAGCCCACGGCACGGTAGACGTCGCCGACCGGCCACTCGGTGAGCTTGCCGGTGCCGACGACCTTGCCGTCCCGGTAGGTGGTGCGTTCAGTGATGAGACCGGTGACCTTGCCGTCGGCGTCGGTCTTCACCTCCACCGGGGACTCGAAGAAGTGCAGGTAGAGCTTGTGGGGGGCATTCTTGGGGTCGGCGATGGCGTAGTTCTCGAGAATGGTGCAGACCTGGTCGGTGATCTTCGAGTTGTGACGGGCCTCCATGGACGCCTCGTCGTAGTCGATGTCCTCCGGGTCGACGACGACCTCGATGGTCTTCGAGTGGTTGAGCTCCTTGAGTTCCAGGGGGGTGAACTTCGCCTGGGCGGGACCACGGCGTCCGAAAACGTGGACCTCCCGGGCCCGGTTGTTTTTCAGGGACTCGTAGACATTGTCGGGAATCTCGGTGACCAGGAGTTCGTCCCCGGTCTTCGCCAGCACGCGGGCGATGTCGAGGCCGACATTTCCCACCCCGATCACGGCGACGGATTCGGCCGGCTGTGACCAGGATTCGGAGAAGTGCGGGTTGGCGTCGTAGAAGCCGACGAACTTTCCGGCACCGATGGTGTGTTCGCCGCCGGGGATGTTCAGTTCGCGGTCGTCGGTGGCGCCCGTGGCGTAGATCACGGCGTCATAGTGCTTCTTCAGGTCGTCCAGGGTGACGTCCTCGCCGACGTTGATATTGCCCAGCAGGCGGATCTGGGGCTTGTCCAGCACCTTGTGGAGGCTCTTGATGATGCCCTTGATGCGGGGATGGTCAGGGGCGACGCCGTACCGGATCAGTCCGAATGGGGCGGGCATGCGCTCGTAGAGGTCGATGGAGACCTCCTGGCCGGATTTCATCAGGGCGTCAGAGGCGTAGATGCCGGCCGGGCCGGATCCGATGACGGCGACGCGGAGCGGTCGGTTGTCAGACATGAATACGAGGGTCCAATCCGTTGATGACAGTGCTTCCACGTTAGCGTGGCCTGACTTCCCCGGGAAGGGCCGGGCACGCGGAAGTGGGCAGGGCAGGTGGGTCGGACCGCAGTCTAGACCGCTTGGTCTGTTCTATGCAAGGTGAATTGTTCCGGGTGGGGATGAGGGCGTCCTGCGTTGTGTATCTGAACCGAGCGGTCTACTCTGGGGCGTCGACGAATGCTAGACCGAGCAGTCTGGACAGAGAGCCGCTCAGAGAGAAGGGTACCTATGACCACGGCGACCGAGACGCCTTCCCGCGCCTCGTCCAGGGTGGATGCCGCCCGTGAGCATGTCCGTGAAGCGACCGCAGCCAGGGATTCCGCGGCGGCGGCCGCCAGAGCAGCCGCGCAGGCGGCGAAGGCGGACCCCGACAACGAGACGCTGGCGGAGGAGGCCCGTGCGGCCCACAACGCCCGCCGGCGTGCCGCCCGAGCCCTGAAGAAGGCGGAGGAGACTCTCGAAACGTTGCTGGAGGACGCCCCGGACGGTGAGACACCGGACAATGAGACACCGGACCGTGACACCACCGCAGTCGGAGGCACGTCTCCGGCCTCCGCGGAATCTGCGCTCGACATCGCCCGCGATAACGCGCGGCGTGCCGAAGCGGAGAAGGCGGAGAAGGCGTCGGCGACTGCGGCAGCAGAGGCCGCTGCCGAGGCGGATCCCGGGAACACGGAACTGTTCGCGGCGGCCCGTCGGGCGCGCTGGGACGAGCTGAAGGCGGCCAGGGCGGCCCAGAAGGCTGCTTCCGCGCTGGCCGCCGCCGAAGCTGAGGCAGGGGCGGAAGCCGGCACCGGCCCTGATGCCGGACTGGAGTCCGCTGCCTCCGCGACGGAAGCCGCAGCAGCCACAGGAACCACCGCAACCGAGGAAGCCCGGGAAGTCGAGGAGGCCACAGAGAAGACCACCGGGCGGGGCGGGGTCACCGCCGCAGGTCAGGACGCCGGTTCCGCGGAACCGGCGGAACCTGCCGTCGTGCAGCCGGCTGCTCCGGCCGCGTCCGCTGCGACGGAGGACACCGCACCACAGGCTCCTGCTGCCGACGGGGCGACCGCGGACGAAGACCCGGTGACTGCCGCGGAACGCAGGCTCGCCGAAGCTACGGCCGCGACAGAGGCTGCTGAGGCTGAGGCGGACAAGGACCCCGGTGACAAGCATCTCGCAGCTGTCGCGCGACGGGCCAGGGCTGCCCAGAAGAAGGCCACCCGTGCGCTGAAGAAGGCCCGGCAGGCTGTTGCGACGGCGGAAGGAGACGCCGACGGAGGTACAGGCAACGGTACCGACGGCGACTCCGCAGTCGACGCGCCCGCTGACGTGGCGTCCCCGGCAACTGCCGGGCCGGATGCCGCTGCGGCCCCGGTCCCACCGGACGCCGCGCCGACCGAGCCCGCAGATTCGACCGCAACCGCCGNGCTGCCGCAGCCGTGGCCGCCGCCGCAGCACTCCACGCCCGGCCACCGGCCCGCCCCCACCTGCCTGCCGGTCAGGCTCTGCCGAACGAACCCGGACAGGAGAGCCAGGCGGCAGGCACCACCCCGGCCACCACCGACGCATCCGCCGCCGCTGTGACAGAGGATGCCGCTGCGACAGAGGACGCCCCGGTGACCGGGGCAGCAGCTGAACCGGACAGTCCGGAAAGCCCGGAAAGCCCGGACAGCCCGGAAGTCACCGCGGCGCGCGAGAACCTGCGAACGGCCGAGGACGCCCGGGACCGGGCTGCCACGGCAACCGCCGCCGCAGAAGCTGCCGCAGAAGCAGACCCCGGCAATGCCACGCTCTTCTCCGCGGCACGCAAGGCCAGGTGGGACGAACTCAAGGCGGGCAAAGCGGTCCAGAAGGCCACCGCAGCACTTGAAGAGGCGCTCGCCGCCGCACCGGCGGCCGGAGCCGCCCGGCCCGCCCCGCCCGCCGGGCTGCCTGCCCCCAGGACACTCACCGACGAGGAGAAGGAGGAACGCCGCGCCCCCAAACCACAGGGCCAGTGGCTCATCGACGGGCACCGTCCCCTCAACGACGACGAACGCATCAAACGGGAGGACGCCGGACTCGCCGTCGCCGACCGGGTGCGGAACATCTACGCCCTCCAGGGATTCGACTCCATCCCGGCAGAGGATCTCGCCCCCCGGTTCAAGTGGATCGGGATGTACACGCAGCGGCGTCAGGACATGGACGGTGAGCAGACCGGCACCCTGTCCAACGCGGAACTGCAGGACCGTTACTTCATGATGCGGATCAGGTTGGACGGCGGGCAGGTCACCCCGCGCCAGCTGCGGGTCATCGGGGAGATCTCCTCCAGGTTCGCCCGCGGTTCCGCCGACTTCACCGACCGCCAGAACATCCAGCTGCACTGGGTGAGGATCGAGGACGTCCCGGAGATCTGGGACAGACTCGCCCAGGTGAACCTGGACACCTTCTTCGGATGCGGCGACGTCCCGCGCGTCATCCTCGGCTCTCCGGTGGCAGGGATCTCCAAGGACGAGATCATCGACGCCACCCCCGCCATCAGGGAAATCAAGGAGAACTGGCTGACACGCGAAGAGTTCGCCAACCTCCCCCGCAAGTTCAAGTCGGCGATCTCCGGCAACCGTCGGCAGGACGTGACCCACGAGATCCAGGACATCTCCTTCATCGGCTCCGAGCACCCGGAGAAAGGCCCCGGCTTCGATGTCTGGGTCGGCGGCGGGCTCTCCACCAACCCGATGCTCTCGCGGCGACTCGGGGTGTGGGTGCCGATCGACCAGGTCCCCGAGGTGTGGGTCGGTGTGGTCCGGATCTTCCGTGACTACGGCTACCGTAAGCTGCGCAACCGTGCCCGTCTGAAGTTCCTCGTCGCCGACTGGGGCATCGAGAAGTTCCGCCGCATCCTCGAGGAGGACTACCTCGGGCACCCGCTCACCGACGGTCCGGCTCCGGAGATCTGGCCGGGCTACCGTGACCACGTGGGAGTCCACGAGCAGAGGAACGGAAGGTTCTACGTCGGTGTCAAGCCCACCGTGGGCCACACCGAAGGCGACCAGCTGCAACGGCTCGCGGACCTCGCCGAGGCCCACGGTGTCTCCCAGCTGCGGACCACCCCTGACAAGGAACTGCTCTTCCTCGACGTGGACGGGGAGGACGTCGACGACCTCGTCGCCGCCCTGGACAGGGAAGGACTGTCTGCCAGGCCGTCCAGCTTCCGGCGCGACATCATCTCCTGCACCGGTCTGGAGTTCTGCAAGCTCGCACTGGTCACGACCAAGGCCCGGGCCATCGAACTCACCGACCAGCTCGAGGAACGTCTCGGAGACCTGGACGTCCCCCTGAAGATCAGTCTCAACGGGTGCCCGAACTCCTGCGCCCGCACACAGGTCGCGGACATCGGTCTGAAGGGCCAGATCGTCACCGACGAGAACGGCAACCGGGTCGAGGGATTCCAGGTGCACCTCGGCGGCGCCCTGGGCATGCACCCCGACTTCGGCAAGAAGCTGCGCGGTCACAAGGTGACCTCCGCCGGTCTGGACGACTACATCGTCCGCGTGGTGGAGCACTACAAGGAGCAGCGCAACGACGGGGAGCAGTTCCGTGACTGGGTGCTGCGGGCGGATGAGGCGGTCCTGCAGTGACGGACGAGACGAACCGGACCATCGGCGGGAAATCCGCCCACCCCAACCCCCGGAGGGCCACCGTGATGAACTGCCCCTACTGCGCATCGGAGAACCTCTGGCCGGATCCGGAGACAGACAACGCATGGCAGTGCAGGGACTGCTGCAGGGTCTTTTCAGTCAAACTGCACGGGCAGTTACCCCGCGGCGTGTAGAGCGGTAGCCTCGGAGGTCATGGCGCAGCGCGACGGACAGGAACGACACCCCCGGCACGACCCCCGGCAGGACCGTCACGACGGGTCCGTCAGTTCGGGCAGGCTCAGCGTCCGGGTGTCCCGGCTGCCGGAGCCCACGGATCCGCACTGGCTGTTCAAGGTGGCGTTCTCGCAACGGCCCCGGCAGTTCCTCGCCTCGGGCGGGATGCTCCTCGGGTTCATCTGCAACGCGACCACCTCGGTGATCGTCGGACGGGCCATCGACGAGGCTGTCGCCACGGGCAGTGTCCGCCAGCTCCTTGTCTGGCTCGGCGCCCTCGTCGCCCTGTTCTGTCTCAACGGGGTGGCCGTCTGGTTCGGACGCCGTTACCTGGAGATGATCCTCCAGCAGCTCAGCCATGACCTGCGCACGGCGGTCACCGACCGCATCCAGGATCCGCGCGGGGTCGGTGTGCCGGCCGGAGGTGCCGGAGTGGAACGTACTGCCGGGGGGCTGTTGTCGGTGGCGAGCACCGACGCCAACAAGGCCGCCGAGATCGTGGTGATGACCGTCTTCCCCGTCGCGGAGCTCGGTTCGATACTCTATGTCGCCGCAGTTGTGCTCACCGTGGACTGGCGTCTCGGACTGGCGGTTCTTCTGGGTGCCCCCGCTGTGGTCCTGCTGTCGGTGCGTGCGGCCCGCCCGCTGCGTGCCCGGGCTGGTGCCCGTCAGACGGCTCTCGCACGCACGGCGGCGGTGGCCACCGACGCGGTGCGTGGTCTGCGGATCATCAAGGGTCTCGGCGTGGTCTCCACGATGCGGGACAGGTACCGGGGTCACTCGGACCGGGCCTACCGGGCGACGGTCGCGGCCAACGCGGCCGAAGCCCGTCTGACGGCGAGTACCCAGTCCATCGGCGCGGTCTACGTCGTCGCGGTCGGCGTCGCCGCCGGGTGGCTGGCCCTCCACGACGGTCTGACTGTCGGTCAGCTGATCACCGTCGTCGGCCTGTCCCAGTACGTGGTCCACCCGATGACCATGCTCGGGCGGAACTTCGCCACCCGGGTCGCGGTGTCCGCGGCGTCCGGTCGGAGGGTCGTCAGCGTGCTCACCGCACCGTACGTCACCGTGGGGGAGGCGTCGGAGTCCGCCACCTCGGCGGTGCTTGACGCGGTCCCCACTGGTCTCACGGTGGTCCGCGGAACGGGCCGGTCGACCAGGTTGGCCGATGCCCTGCAGCATCTGCCCCGCAACCGGGTCATCGTGGCCCCGCACACCGCGGACCTGTTCGACGGATCGCTGCGTGACAATGTTCACCCGGACCCGGAGGTGGCGGACGCCGCGCTCGTCCTCGCCGACTGTGCGGACATTCCCGGCGGACCCGACCGTCCGGTGGGTGAGGGGGGACACGGACTGTCGGGTGGTCAACGGCAGCGTGTAGCCCTGGCCAGGGCCCTGGCCGCCGACCCGGAGCTACTCGTGCTCACGGACCCGACCACCGCGGTGGACTCGGTGACCGAACAGCACATCGCCGAACGTGTCGCCGCCCGCTACAACGGCACCGGGCGCCGTCTGCTGGTGCTCAGTGACGCGCCGGCGTGGCAGGTGGTCGCCACCACACGGTGGGACGCCGCCGCCGCCGACCGTCTCGCCGACCTTCTCACCGACGGTCTCTCCGGCCGTTTCACCGACACGGTCGAAGGGACCGGCACCGCCGGACGCAGGTCGGGGGTGCAGGCGTGAGTGAACTGCGTCCCTTCCCCCTGGCGACATGGAGCCAGGCCCGCCGGGACATGGCCCGGCAGCTCCGCCGCGTCCCCGGGGCCCGTCGCCAGGCACTCCTCGCCGCGGTGCTGCTGGCGTTCGGGGCGTGGTGCACCGTCTCGGTGCCACGGCTCATGGGCGGCATCGTGGACATCGTCACCGCCGCAGACACGGCCTCCGGCGCCGACGGTGACGCAGCCCTGTGGCGGACCGCCGGGCTGATGGTCGCCGCCGCGGTGGGCGCCGGTGTCGCTGACGGTGCCGGCTACTTCCTGCTCGCGAGGCTGTCGGAACGCATGATCGCCAATCTCCGTGAGGAGATGGTCGGCACCGCACTCGGACTGCCGATGCACCGGGTGGAGGACGCCGGTACCGGTGACGTCGTGAGCCGCTCGACAGACGACGTCGCCCAGGTCTCCTCGGCGGTGATGGAGGTCATGCCGGTGCTCTCCGGTGCGGTGTTCGTCATTGCGGCGACCGGGGTGGGGCTGCTCAGCGTGGACTGGCGGTTCCTTCTGGTCCTGGTGCTGGTCTCGCCGGTGTACTGGTTCTCCGCCCGCTCCTACCTGCGCCGGGCCCCGCAGCTTTTCGCTGCGGAGCGGGCGTCGATGGGGCTGCGGGCACGCCGGGTCCTCGAGGCCATCCACGGACGCCGTACGGTCCGGGCGTTCCGCATGGAGCAGGAGATGCACGACCGGATCGGGGAGGCGTCCTGGTCGGTGGCGACGAATGCGGTGGCCGCCAACCGTGTCATGGTCACCCTGCTGAACAGGATGCTGGTCGCGGAGCTGGTGATGATCTCCTCGACGGTGCTGCTGGGCTTCTTCCTCGTGGGTCACGGCGTCCTCGGGGTGGGTGCGGTCACCGGCGCGGCGTTGATGGTGATCCGGGTCCGCGGACCGTTGCAGCAGGTCATGAGGGTTCTGGACGCCGCCCAGTCGGGGTATGCGTCACTGGCGAGGATCATCGGGGTCACCGTGGATCCGCCACGGCCGGTTCCGGACGCGGGTGCGCCGGAGCCCCGGGGCGAGATCGTGATGGACGGGGTCGGATTCAGCTACGGGCCGACAGAGGGGGACGGGGCGGGTGACGGTTCCGTGGACTGGGCGGTCGAGGACGTGAGTTTCCGGGTCACCCCCGGCCGAACCGTGGCTCTGGTGGGATCCTCGGGCGCGGGGAAGACCACCGTGGCCACGCTGCTCGCAGGTCTGAGGGAGCCGACCACGGGGGCGGTGACCGTGGACGGGGTACCGGTGACGGAACTGTCCGATGCCGAGCGTGCGGCACGGCTGGCGCTGGTTTCCCAGGAGGTGCATGTCTTCTCGGGGACGTTGCGCGACGACCTGCTGCTCGCGGCACCTGGCGCGGGTGACGGGGAGCTCCGGGACGCCCTGTCCGCGGTGGGGGCACTTGAGTGGGTGGACCGGCTGCCCGACGGACTGGACACTGAGGTCGGCAGCCGTGGTGTGGTCCCTGACCCTGTCGTGTCACAGCAGCTGGCGTTGGCGAGGATCCTGTTGCGTGACCCGAGAGTCGTGGTGCTGGACGAGGCGACCGCGGAGGCGGGGTCCTCCGGGGCACGGGCGCTGGAGGACGCCGCCCGCCGGGTCACCGAGGGGCGGACGGCGTTGACGGTGGCACACCGCCTGGACCAGGCGCGGGAAGCTGACGAGATTCTGGTGATGGAGGACGGGCGGATCATCGAGCGCGGGACCCACGAGGACCTGGTGGCGTCCGGGGGCAGGTACGCCGAGCTGTGGTCGGTGTGGTCCCGGGGGCGGTGACAGACCCCTCTGTCCGGGAGTTTTTTACGCCCTGAACTGAATATACAAATCCAGCTTGTAGGGGTACGGAACTTCCCTGTTGCCCCAGGTGAACCGAGTGGTCTAGTGTGGGGCAGCATTAGACCACTCGGTCTGTTGACGACGGGCCGCGGTGGACGACAGGAAACGCCGAGAAGAGCTTAGGGAAGAGCAGTCAATGACTAACGCGGGCGCAGCCGCCGGCATCACGGCGCTGACCGGTCTTGTGGGACCCGGGATCACCGGTGCAACCCCGGACAGGCCCCTGAAGGACCCGGAGGTCAGTCCCGCCGGCGCGCCGACGACAACCACTCACCTCAGTGCCGAGCAGAGCGCGGTACACCGGGCGCTGGTGGACGAATGGAACCCACGCCTGGAGGGAAAAACCGCCGAAGAGATCCTCGACTGGGTCAACACGTACGTCACCGGAACCGTCGCCGTGACCATGTCCATGCAGGACACGGTGCTGGCGGAACTGGTGCAGGACCGGGTGCACGACGCCGACCTGGTGTTCCTCGACACCGGCTACCACTTCGACGAGACCTACGAGGTGGCCCGGAAGGTCGATGAACGCTACCGCCTGCCGTTGAAGACCGTGGAACCCGTGCTCACGGTCGCCGAACAGGACCGTGAGTACGGGGCGAACCTCTACCGGTCGAACCCCACGGCCTGCTGCAGGATGCGCAAGGTGGAACCCCTCGCACGCATGCTCAACCCCTACGAGGCCTGGATCTCCGGGGTGAAGCGGGTCGACAGCGAGCTGCGGAAGAACACCCCTGTCCTCGACGTCGACCGCACCGGGCGTCTGAAGATCAACCCGATCGTCGCCTGGACCGACCAGGACGTCGAGGACTACATCGAGGAACACGACCTCATCATCAACCCGTTGACCAGGCAGGGCTACCCCTCCATCGGCTGTGCCACCTGCACTCTCCCCGTCGCCCCCGGCGAAGACCCCCGTTCCGGCCGCTGGGCCGGCTCCACCAAGACAGAATGCGGACTCCACCTGTGACCACTGCAACCACCGAAAAGAACCAGAAGAAGCTCAGCCCCCACCTCGCCAGCCTGGAGGCCGAGGCCATCGAGATCCCCCGGGAAGTCGCCGGCCAGTTCGACCGGCCGGGTCTCCTGTTCTCCTCCGGCAAAGACTCCGTCGTCGTCCTCGAACTCGCGAAGCGGGCATTCGCCCCGGCAGCGGTCCCCTTCGAGCTGATCCACGTCGACACCGGCCACAACTTCCCGGAGGTCATCGAGTTCCGGGACCGCGTCGCCGCCGACCCCCGGATCAGCCTGCATGTCGCGCTGGTGCAGGACTGGATCGACTCCGGAGCGGTCCAGGAACGCCCCGACGGGACCCGCAACCCGCTGCAGACCGTCCCGCTGGTCGAGACGATCCAGAACCGGGGCTATGACGCCGTGATCGGTGGCGCCCGGCGCGACGAGGAGAAGGCCCGGGCCAAGGAGCGCGTTTTCTCGGTGCGTGACTCCTTCGGAGGATGGAATCCCCGGCGTCAGCGTCCGGAACTGTGGGGGCTGTACAACGGCCGCCACCAGGCCGGCGAGAACATCCGGGTCTTCCCGATCTCGAACTGGACCGAGGCGGACATCTGGGAGTACATCCGCGACCGCGACGTGGAGATCCCGCAGATCTACTACGCCCACCGCCGCGAGGTCTTCAACCGCAACGGCATGTGGCTGACCGCCGGCGACTGGGGCGGCCCGAAGGAGGGGGAGACCGTGGAGACCAGGACGGTGCGCTACCGCACTGTCGGGGACATGTCCTGCACCGGTGCCGTGCTCTCCGAGGCTGCGACGGTCGACGAAGTCATCGAGGAGATCAGGTCCTCGACCACCACTGAGCGGGGTGCGACCCGCGCCGACGACAAACTCTCCGAGTCCTCCATGGAGGACCGCAAGAAGGAAGGCTACTTCTGATGACCGCCGCAACCACCGCAGCAACCGTGGCCACTGACGGTGCCGCCGACCGGGATTCCGGTGTGGGAACCGACCTGTCGGAGACCACCGCACTGCCGACCCTGCGGCTGTGCACCGCGGGTTCCGTCGACGACGGGAAGTCCACCTTCGTCGGCCGTCTGCTCCACGACACGAAGTCGATCCTGGCCGACCAGTTCGAGGCGGTGCGGCGGGTGTCCGCCGCGCGCGGCCTGGAGAACCCGGACCTGTCCCTGCTCGTCGACGGTCTGCGCGCCGAGCGTGAGCAGGGAATCACCATCGACGTCGCCTACCGCTACTTCGCCACGGACCGGCGTTCGTTCATTCTGGCGGACTGCCCCGGGCATGTGCAGTACACCCGAAACACCGTGACCGGGCTGTCGACCTCTGAACTGGTCATCGTGCTCATTGACGCGCGCAACGGTGTGATCGAACAAACCCGCCGGCATCTGACCGTTGCAGCGATGATGCGGACCTCCCATGTCGTCGTCGCAGTGAACAAGATCGACGCCGTGGACTTCTCCGAGGAGGTGTTCGGCAGGATCGCCGCCGACGTCAGGGAACTGGCGACGGAGCTGGGTCTGCCGAAGGTCGACATCGTCCCGACCTCGGCCCTGCTGGGTGACAACGTCGTCACCAGGTCGGAGAACACGCCCTGGTACGGCGGCCCCTCGGTCCTGGAGATCCTGGAGACCGCCCGGCCCGCCCGGGTCAACGCGGGCCGGGAGCGGGGACTCCGCTTCCCCGTGCAGGTGGTCATCCGTGACCACGCCTCCGACTACCGGGGCTACGCCGGACGACTGACCTCCGGGTCGGTCTCTGTCGGGGACACCGTCACTGTCGGCGGAGCCGGCGGACGCACCACCACCGTCGTCGGCATCGACGGTCCCGGTGGCGCGCAGGACCGGGCCGTCCGCGGGGAGTCGGTGACCCTCCGCCTGGCCGATGACATCGACATCGCCCGCGGTGACCTCATCGCCACCGGGATCGAGGGGGACCCGCTCCCCGCCCCGGTGAGCACGTTCAGCGCACTGGTGTTCCATCTTGCGGAGTCGCCGGTGCGTGTGCGCGGCAATGTTCTTCTGCGGTACGGGACCTCCCTGGTCAGGGCGCGGGTCGACGAGATTGTCCGCAGGGTCGACATCCTCGGCGGGGAGTCCGCCGACCGTGGTGACGACCCGACCCTGCAGCTCAACGACATTGCCGAGGTCCGGGTCACCGTGGCGGAGCCGCTTCCGGTCGAGGAGTACCGGCGGGGTGGACGGGTCGGGTCCTTCCTCCTGGTCAGCCCCGGGGACGGGGACACCCTCACCGCCGGACTGGTCAGCGACACCGGGGACCGGTCGGGACAGTAGCGGCGGCACAGGCGGCGACGGCCGCACAGGTGGCACAGGCGGCGACGACAGCCGGACCGGGAATACAGGAGGAGACAGGTGCCAGCAACTCTGGCGAAAGACGGCACGGACGCGACCCCGGTGATCTGTCTGGCACACGGGTCCCGGCATCCGGAGGCGGATGCCGCGGTGGCCAGGATCGCTGATGCGGTGGGTGAGTCCACCGGGGTGCCGGCACGGGCCGCCTACCTCGACTTCTCACCGCTGACCTTCGGCGCTGTCGCCCGTGACCTCGCTGAGGCAGGGTACCGGCAGGTCACCGTGGTACCGATGTTGTTCACCCGGGCCTACCATCTCAACAATGATGTCCCGGAGGTTCTCGGGGAGGCCGCCAGGGAGACCGGGCTGGAGTTCCGGCTCGCCGACGGTCCCGGTACCGGTGACGATGTCGCCGCACTCCTGGCGTCCCGCATCCCCCGGGGCACCCGGCGTTACATCCTGTACTCCGTGGGCTCCTCGGTGGCGGGTGCCAACGAGACTGTCGCCGGTCTCGCCGTGAGGGCGGGCAACCTGGCAGGCCTGGAAGACGGAGATGTCGTGGCACTCACCGCCACCGGCCCCGGGAACACCGGCCCCGCGGCTCTCCTCGCGGCAGTGGAGCAGGCCGCCGGCTCCTCCGCCGCTCCCGTGCACGTGGCACCTCTGTTCACGTCCCCGGGGACCCTGTGGGACGCCGCGGTGGATGTCCTCCACGGACTGCCGCGGGACATCCCGGTCACCACCGGTGTCCCACTGGACACCGCCGTTGTACCGGTCGTCCTCGACAGGGTCAGGGCCGCCTGGGCCGGGAGGCCGCGGGAATGAAACTTCTCCTCTTCGCTGTGGCAGGTCTGCTGGCACAGCTGGTCGACGGCGCCCTGGGCATGGCCTTCGGGATCACCGCGACGACGGCGCTGATCCTGTCCGGTGCGGCACCGGCGCAGGCGAGCGCGGCTGTGCACTTCGCCGAGGTGGGTACGACCCTGTTCTCGGGACTGGCTCACTGGCGGCTGCGCAATGTCCACTGGCCTACCGTGCTGTGCCTCGGTGTCCCTGGGGCGGTGGGGGCGTTCGCCGGGGCGACCGTCCTGTCGGGGATGTCAGGCGAGGCCGCTGAACCCGTCGTCTCCTGCCTGCTGCTTCTCCTCGGAGCGTACGTACTTGTCCGCAGCATCGCCCTGCCCTGGAGGGAGACACCGGAGAGGGCGGAGAAGAGGGCACGCCGGCACAGCGGCGGGGACAGTGGGGAACTGGCCGGGAATGTGGCCGGGGATCTGGCCGGGGAGTCGTCCGCAGAGCCGACCGCTGAGCGGCACCACCGGGACCGGCGACGCCTGGGACTGGTGGCACTCGGTCTGGGCGGCGGATTCCTCGACGCCACCGGTGGCGGCGGTTGGGGACCGGTGACCACCTCGACACTGCTGAGTGTGGGACGCCGGGAACCGCGGCTGATCATCGGAACGGTGAACACCGCCGAGTTCCTTGTCGCGGTGTCGGCGTCGCTGGGCTTCCTGTTCGGTCTGGAGCAGGTCCACGGCTCATGGCAGCCGGTGGTCGGTCTGCTCGTCGGCGGTGCGCTCGGTGCACCGGTCGCGGCCTGGGTGGTCACAGTCGTGAGACCTGACATTCTGGGTGGACTGGTCGGTGCGCTGCTCGTCGTCCTCAACGGGATCCGTGTCGTGGAGTCCGCGGGTGTTCCGGGGGCACTGCTCGTGGCGGCGCTGGCCGTTCCTCTCAGCGTGCTGGTCGCCGTGACCGCGGTCCGCGCGTTCCGCCGTCGTGGTCGCGAGGGTCGCGAGGGTCGCGAGGGTCGTGGCGGTAGCGACGGCCACACCGGTGCCGGTGGCGTCGCGGCAGACCGTCCCGGCGAGGTTGTGGATAACGCGGGTGCCCCCGCGAGCGGGGCTTTCACCACAGGTTAGAGCCTGTTTGCCCGTGCCCGAAAATGTGGCGTTGGTCACCGCTTGTGGTTCGGTGCACAATAGTAAGGTCCGTGTAGACCACACCACACAGGAGATTCCGTGACAGTTCGCGCCGTGCTCAGTCCGATCGCCGCCGCAGCAGGCCGCCGAAGGGAGCTGCTCAGCACCCTGGGAGCCGTTGACGGTCCCGATGTCGGAACCGTCACCGACATCTTCGACACGCTCCGCCCCGCAGCACCGGATTTCAGTGCCGCCCTGGACGTCGCCCTCGACACCGACGGAGGAGTGCTCGTCGCCACCGGCGAGCCGATGTTCGACTCCCGCCTCGCTGCGGCGGTGGGTGCACCACAGTTCCTCGTCGCCGCCGGCGAACAGGACCACCTCCAGCTCCAGCAGGTGTCCGGACAGCTCGTCCGGGTCGGTCGCATCCCCCGCGGCATCGCACTGATGGACGGCTCCCACGGCGGGTCCGCACTCGAGGCGGAGGGGGAGGCGATCGCCTTCACCGAGCTGGACAGGCTGGACAACGCCGACCCCTCCACACCGGTCGTCGGCCCGGAGGTCTTCGAACGCAACCTCATCATCCAGGCCCGCGCCGCGTCCGCGCACATCGTGTTGCCCGAGGGTGATGACGACCGTATCCTCACCGCCGCCCACCAGCTGCTCGCGAAGAAGGTCTGCGACCTCACCATCCTCGGCGACCCGTCCGGTATCGCCGCCCGCGGCCACGAGCTCGGACTCGACCTGTCGGGTGCCACGTTGACCGACCCGACGAAGGGGGACGACCTTGAACGGTTCGCCGCCGAGTTCGCCGAACTCCGGCGGGCCAAGGGAGTCACCCTCGACGAGGCACGGGAGACGATGAAGGACATCAGCTACTACGCGACGATGATGATCCATCTCGGACTGGCCGACGGCATGGTCTCCGGTGCCGCCCACACCACCGCGCACACCATCAGGCCCAGCTTCCAGATCATCAAGACTGTTCCCGAGGCGTCCATCGTCTCCTCGATCTTCCTCATGGTCATGGACGGCGTCCTCTGGGCCTTCGGCGACTGCGCCGTGAACCCGGACCCCACCCCGGCCCAGTTGGCGGAGATCGCCGTGGTCTCGGCGAAGACCGCCGCACAGTTCGGCATCGACCCCAGGGTCGCGATGCTCTCCTACTCCACCGGATCCTCCGGGTCAGGTGCGGACGTGGAGGCTGTCGCCGAAGCGGTCTCGCTGGCACATTCCGCGGCACCGGACCTCAGCATCGACGGCCCGCTCCAGTTCGACGCCGCGGTCGTCGAGTCCGTCGGACAGAAGAAACTCCCGGGTTCCACTGTCGCCGGCCACGCCAACGTCTTCGTCTTCCCGGACCTGAACAGCGGGAACATCACCTACAAGGCCGTGCAGCGCACCGCTGACGCCCTGGCGGTCGGCCCGATTCTCCAGGGACTCAACAAGCCCGTCAACGACCTGTCCCGCGGGGCCACGGTCGCGGACATCGTCAACACCGTCGCGATCACCGCCATCCAGGCCGGCAACTAACCGAAAGGTCACCCACAACCATGACGCAGCACATCCTGGTCCTGAACTCCGGCTCCTCCTCCATCAAGTTCCAGGTCCTCGACCTTGAGGCCGAGCACCCGGACGTCCCTTTCCTCTCCGGACTGGTCGAGCAGATCGGTGAGTCCCGCGGTCACATCCGGATCGTCACCGAGAACAACACCATCGAGGACCGGCGCCCGATCCTCAGCCACTCGGTCGGCCTGGAACGTGCCTTCGGCATGATGTCCCTGCTGGGGGTCGGCCCGCAGGACCTTGACGTCCACGCTGTCGGCCACCGCGTGGTGCAGGGCGGGTCCATCTTCAACGAACCGGTGATCATCGACGACCGGGTCGCCGAACAGATCGGCTCACTGATCCCCCTGGCCCCGCTGCACAACCCGGCCCACCTCGACGGGATCGAGAACGCCCGGGCACTGCTCCCGGACGTCCCCCATGTCGCGGTGTTCGACACCGCGTTCTTCCACTCGCTGCCGGACGCCGCATCCCGCTACGCTCTCAACCGTGACATCGCCGACCAGTACCATATCCGCAGGTACGGGGCGCACGGAACGAGCCACAAGTACGTCTCCGGTCTGGTGCCCGACATCATCGGCAAGGATCCGCGGGAGGTCAACCAGATCACCCTGCACCTCGGCAACGGTGCGTCGGCGGCGGCGATCAGGGGCGGCAAGGCGATCGACACGTCCATGGGGCTCACCCCGCTGGCAGGCCTGGTCATGGGTACCCGTACCGGCGACATCGACCCCTCCGTCATCTTCCACCTCGTCCGCGAGGCGAAAATGAGCATCGACGAGATCGACACCCTGTTCAACCGCCGTTCCGGTCTCAAGGGCCTCTGCGGCGTCAACGACTTCCGCCTGCTCCAGGAACTCATGAACGAAGGGGAGTCGGACGCCCAGGAAGCCTATGACATCTACGTCCACCGGGTCCGCCAGTACGTCGGTTCCTACATGCTGGAACTGGGACGCCTCGACGCCATCACCTTCACCGCCGGAGTCGGGGAGAACCATGTCGGCATCCGCAGGGACACCATGGCCAACCTGGAGAACTTCGGGATCATCATCGATGACGCCAGGAACAACAACGAAGCAGGGGTGAAGGGAGCCCGCCTCATCTCCACCGACGATTCCGAGGTGAAGGTGCTCGTCGTCCCGACGAACGAGGAGCTCGCCATCGCGCGTGCCGCGGCGGAGCTCGCTGACAGCTAGAACCGCCTGACGGCCCCGACAGGAGAGGGCACCGGGTCAGAACCAGGTCCGTGGGCGGATCCTGTTGGCCATGTCGACAAGCCGGAAACGGTGCCTGGCGAACGGTGACTGCCGGGCAAGCTCACGCAGTCCCCGCTCCAGGCCCGTCCGCAGCCCCCGTTCAGTGAAGTCGACGTCGAACAGCTGTCCCGGTCCGACCGTCACCGGCCGGCCCGAGGACTCCCGGTCACGCAACCAGTCCAGGGCGGCGGAGAGGACCGCGATCCGCAGCTGGGGGATCCGCGGCTCCGTCGTCGGGAGAAGCTCCAGGCGCCTGCCCGCCCGTCGGATACGGGACTCGTTGAGCGCCTTACGGTCGGTGATGAACATCAGCACCGTCGTCAGACGGGCGATCTCATGGTGCCGGGAGTTCGCCGGCACCCTGTCCAGTGTCGCGACCGCGGCGTCCACCATCCCCTCCGCCTGGAGTTGCCGGGCCATCCCGAACGCCGAGGACACCGTCGTCGGATTCGTCGACCAGACCAGACCGTACAGTCGGAGCGCGTGGAACCGGAGAGCCACCGGATCCAGGGTGAGATGGCTCCAGCTGGGCACCGAGGTCTCCTCGTCAAGGTTCAGTCCCTGCTGGTACGTCAGCGCCATCGCCGAGCGCCGGATGTCGGCGTCCAGCAGCCCCACGGTGTTGACCCCTTGGGCCTGCAGCAGCAGTTCATCGGTAGCTGCCAGTGCAAGTTTCGGGGCCGGTTCACCGGGAAGAATGTTCAGCACCGTGTTGAAGTACCTCTGGGCGCTCACGAAATCACCGTTGAGCAGGGCACACACCCCCGACAGCCACTGGTGACGCCAGTCGCGGCGGGCAGTGGCGTCCATGTCCCTCAGGATGGTCTCCGCCTCCGCGGTCATCCCCAGGTCGAGCTGGGCGCGGACCAGGGTCAACGGGATCTCCCGGGAATTCTCGAAACCCGGCTGGTCCATCGCGGTGGACAGGGTGTCGATGATCTCGCCCGGCTCTGTCAGGCTCGCCGCCGACAACAGGGCGGCGCCGGGGTCCGCAGGATCCGTCAACGGGATGGGGAGAGCGGCCACGACCTCCGGGGCGGTGATCTCCACCGAGCGTTCGATTCCGTCCAGGAGCTGGTCGGTGCGGAACAGCAGGTGGTTCGTGCCGAACGTGGACCTCTGGGCGGTGAACCGGGTGGCGGTGTGCGGGTACTGTCTCCCGTCCCTGATGGCCAGCACTTCCCTGAGCACACCGACAAGCTGGTCGCGCAGACTGCGGACCGAAGAGAACCTCACGTCCGGGTCCGGGTCTGTCGCCCGCAGCAGGAGCCGGTACAGCGACAGGTAACGCCGGAACAGCGGCTCATCGTCGGGGGAGGGCAGACCTGGATCGTAGACGCCGTCGGTGACCGGGAGGTTCACCACCAGGCTCGCGAGGGTCCTGCCGACCGTGTAGATGTCGCTGGCGACCGTGGGGCCGGTGCGCGCGATCTCCGGGGCCTGGAAACCCTTCGTGCCGAAAATATGTCCGTACGCCCCGATACCGGTCACCGCGCCGAGGTCGATGAGCTTGACCTGGTCCTCGGTGATGATGATGTTGTCCGGCTTCAGGTCGTTGTAGACGACGCCCCGGGAGTGCAGGTACTCCAGTGCGGGGAGGACGGACAGGATGTACCCGATCGCGACGTCCACGTCGAGGGTGTTTCCCTTCTGCAGACGCCGACGGTCGCGCAGGGAGGGCCCACCGACGTACTCCATGACGATGAAACCGCCGGGACTGCGCGGATCGTCGATGAAGTTGAAGATCTTCACGATTCCCGGGTGGGTGATGTCGGCGAGGAAGGCCCGCTCCGATTCCGCGACAGCCCGTTCCTGGCGGGTCACCGTCGCCATCATGCCCTTGAGGACCACCCACCTGTCGGAGACGTTGTGGTCCAGCGCCAGGTAGATCCATCCCATCCCGCCGTGGGCGATGGGACCGATCACCTCGTACTGCCCGGCGACGATGTCACCGGCGGACAGGGTCGGTGCTTCGGTGCCCTTCGCGATCTCCTCCGCCGGGTCGATCACCGCCCTGGCAGGGTCGGTCGGCGGTATGAACGGCAGGCGGACCATGCCTCCGGCGACATCTGCCCCGGCCCGGGAGGTGCCACGGCGTCGACGGAAGGTGGAGAGGGCCTCCAGCCGGCTGCGCTCCCCGGCGTCGCGGGTCGTTGTCGCGTCGGTGCCCGCTCCCGTCGGGGTCTGGTCGTCACTGTCCTCGGCAAAAGGATCGAAAGGTGTCGCAGACGTTCCCGCGTCACCGTCTGAGGTAGTCGGGCCGGGGGTCCGTGCGGTTGCACCGTCGGTCGCTCTCTCGGCAGTCCTGTCGGCGGACACGGTGACGCTGTCGGTGCTGCTGTCGGTGCCGCCGTTGCCGCCGCTCCCGCTGTCATTTCCGGTGCCCGTGCCCGCGGTTCCACCTCCCGCCATAAGGTCGGCGATGTCGATCTCGGGTTCGTCGTCATCGTCGGCGAAAGGATCGAAGACGACCGCTTCAGTACCCGGCCCAGTCACAGGCCCGGTGTGCCCGTCCGACGGACCTGCCCCGGAGCCCTGCGTCATCCCGGAGTCGTCCCGGCCGTCGTCTCCGGAGCCCCCGTTCGCCCGGTCATCCCCGTTCGCCCGGTTCTTCCTGTCCTTCACTGTCGGTTCCCCTCGCTCTGCGGTACGTCGGCGGTGGTGGCAGGTGCGCCGGACCCGCCGGGCTCATCTGACGGAGGCGTCCTGCGTGCGGCGAGCCGGATGTCCCTCAGTTCCTCCGACTCCTCCGCACTCCGGTACTCCGCCTCCGGCTGCACCGCGGCACCCATGAACGGTGCGAGCCACCTGTTGTAGCTGCGGGTCCAGGAACCGTCACCCCGCATACGTTCCAGTGTCGCATTGACCTGGCGGACCAGCCCTTCGGTGTCCCGCACCGTCGACGGGGCGACAGCCACCCCGTAGACATCGGAGGAGCCGTCGGTCGCGATGAGCTCGGTGTTGGGGTCCTGGGCACGCAGCCCCGACAGCACCGGGGAATCGGAGAAGATGGCGTCCACCTGTCCGTGCTGCATGGCCATGAGACAGTCCGTCCAGGTCTGCGTGACGAGCAGGCGACCGTGGGGTATGTCCTGGGACACGGACTGGGCGTTGGTGGTGTTCTCCGCGGTGCACACCGTCCGGTCGGAGAGATCCGCCTCCGAGGTGATCCCGGAGTCCCTGCCGACGAGCAGCCGGGGGGAGACCGTGAGATACGGTTCCGAGAACTCGAGGGTGGCCTGCCTGGTCCGGGTCACCGTCATCGACCGTATGACGATGTCCACGTCACCGTCGTACAGGGCGTCCTCCCGGTCAGCGCCCTCGACGTAGCGGAAATCCACTCTCCCGGGGTCACCGAAGATGTCCCGGGCGATCTCGTGGGCGATGTCCACCTCGAAACCGGCCATGTCCCCGGTGACCGGGTCGCGGAACCCGAGGCGGTTCATCGACTGCGACACGCCGACGATCAGCCGTCCCCTCTCGATGATCTGCGGCACTCTCACCGACGCCGGTTCATCGTCGGGGGCCAGGGAACCGAAGGGGACACCACCGTCGTCCTGGACGGGGCCGGTGTCGCCGCTGACGTACGTCGAACCGGCGGGCAGCGCGAGGGTCGGTTCCGGGGCGTCCGGCCAGCGCTGGACCCCGTCGGAGGCCCCGCAGGCACCGAGCAGGAGCGCCGGGACCAGGAGCAGGCAGGACCCTGCGGCGCGGAGGAGACCGGGGGCAGCCATCACAGGTACTCCTGGAGACGGGGGCGGGTGCCCTGGATGACACAGAGGATCGACAGCAGGGACAGCACCAGCACCAGAAGATTGACCCGGCTGGCGGCGGCACCGGCGTCGGCGAGGTAGTCGCGCAACTGCTCCCGGGAGTTCCCGATGAGCGACTCAAGGTCGTTGTCGAGGGCGGTGAAACTCTCACTGACCCCGTTGTCGTCGTCACCGACGGTCGCCCTGACCGCGGCGGAGTAGTCACCCTGCCGCACCATCGACACCATCTGGGCGTGGGCACTGTCCCAGGTGCGCAACGCCTCCCGTGCCTCGTCGATCCTGGTCCGGCCGTCCTGACCGTCCGCGGCACCACGCAGCTGCTCCAGCTGGGCGTCGATGGAGGCGACCCGGTCGGAGAAACTGTTCTGGTTGTCACTGGTGTAGTCACGCTGCACCAGTCCCAGGACCTCGGTGGACCTCGCCTGCTGGACCTCTATCCTCAGCGAGGTGAGTGTCTGGAGGGGCAGTGACGTCCCGGTCACCCCCCGGGGACCCTCGTGCCAGGTACTGAGGGAGGACACCCCCGCCCACACCAGGGCGACGGACATCAGGACGGTCGCCGTCGCATATCCCACACTGATCCGCCGGTTCGACCACGCAGCCAGCCAGAACTGCGCCACGATGAGCATCAGTACCGCGGCGAGCAGGCCTGACAGGGCGAACCAGCTGGGCCGGGTGAGCCGGTGCTGCTGGGCGACGACGGAGGAACTGGTGCGGTCGTAGAGCTCGGCGGCGGCCGGCAGGAGTTCCTCCTGCATCATCGAGGACGCCTGGGTGATGTACGCGGCACCGAGCGGAAAACCCTGCCGGTTGTTCGCCCCTGCCTCGGTGACCAGGCTGACATAGGAGGGCAGCTTCTCCTGGATCTCCAGGATCAGCGACATCTCCCTGCTCGACGGGTCATCGATACCGTTCGAGGCACGGACCACGGCCCGGGAGGCGGTGTCCAGCGCCCTACGGTAGGGGTCACGGGTGTCCGCAGTCCGGGACGGGTCGGTGAGGAATCCTGTCGTCGCCACCGCGTCCGCGACCGACAGGGAGTTGTAGAGTTCCTGTGCGGCAAATGAGACCGGCTCAGACCTGTTGACCATGGTGCTGAGCTCATCCTGCCTGTCCCCTGAGGACGCGGCCATCGCCCCGCCGGCGGCGAGGATGGCGGCGACGAGGATGACGGAGACCACGGAGAGCAGTCCGGGAGTCGTGGAGATGAACCGGGCGAAACGTTTCGGGGCCTCCACCAGCGGGGTGAAGATATGGAGCCGGCGGGGGCCGTCGGTGGCGGCTTCCTCGTCCATCCAACGGTCGGCGTCCCGGCGCGGCGCCCCGCTGGGCTGCGGGCCCGTGCGGGGTCCGGCACTGGGCTGTGGGTGCGACGTGGGTGGCGTCACCGTCTCCGGCAGGGACATGGTTCCGATGATACTGTCCGGGGCCGGCGGGAGGGATGTGGCACCATGGGACCATGATAGAAGTCCAGTCACTGACCAAGAGATACGGAGCCGCCACTGCGGTCGACGATCTCTCCTTCACGGTTGATTCCGGCATCGTCACCGGTTTCCTCGGACCCAACGGGGCGGGGAAGTCGACCACCATGCGGATGATCACCGGGCTGGACGAACCCACCTCCGGCACCGCGACGATCGACGGCACCAGGTACCGCGACCTGGACCGCCCGTTGACGAAGGTGGGGACGCTGCTGGACGCGAAGTGGGTGCACCCCAACCGTTCCGCGGCGAACCACCTGCGCTGGATCGCAGCGGCCAACGGCATCGGGAGGAACCGGGTCGACGAGGTCCTCGGCCTGGTCGGACTGTCCGATGTCGCAGGTAAGAAGGCGGGCGGGTTCTCACTGGGAATGGGGCAGCGGCTCGGCCTGGCGGCTGCCCTGCTGGGTGACCCGGGAACTCTCATCCTCGACGAGCCGGTCAACGGTCTCGATCCTGAGGGAATCCGGTGGGTCCGTGATTTCGTCCGGCACCTCGCCGCTGAGGGCAGGACCGTTCTGATCAGTTCCCACCTGTTGTCCGAGATGTCGCAGACCGCCGACCGGCTCGTCGTCATCGGCCAGGGCAGACTCGTGGCAGACACCACCACCCGTGACTTCATCAGCAGTTCCTCGGAATCCACCACCGTCGTCCGCTCCGAGCATCTCGACCACCTGGACAAGGCCCTGACCGAGGAGGGTCTGAGGTTCGAACGCTCCACCGACGAGGAGGACCGTCCCGTCCTCGTCGTCCACGGCGCCACCCCCGACGATGTCGGACGTATCGCCTACAGCTACGGTCTCATGGTCCTGGAGCTCACCGAACGTCGTGCATCCCTGGAGGACGCCTTCATGCGGATGACCGGTCACGCCGTGGACTACCAGACCGGCTCACTCCCGGGAGAGGACAACTGATGCTGCTCAACACCGTCCGCGCGGAATGGGTCAAGCTCCGCACCACCCGGAGCCTCTACTGGACCACCGCGCTCATCGTACTGTTCACTCTCGGCTGGGCCCTTCTGATGGGTTACGCCAACGGCTCGACATTCCAGCAGGCCGTCGACGACCGGGACACGAGTCTGCTCACGGCCCTGGGCGATCCCTCGGAACTGTTCACCGTCTCCACCGCGCTGCAGGGACTGCAGTTGTTCGGGACGATGATCGTCATCGTCCAGGCGGTGATCACGGTGACCGGCGAGTACGGCAACGGGACCGCGAAACTGTCCGCTCTCGCCGCGCCGGGCAGGTGGCAGCTGCCGGTGGCGAAGACTGTCGTCTACGGTGCCGTGACGGCCGTCGTCTTCCTTGTCGTGGGTGTCGCCAGTGTCTTTTTCACCGCGATGACCGCGAACATGCAGCTGGACGACAAGTCGCTCACCGACGGACTGTCCCTGGGTGCCGACGGCGCCTGGCGTGCCGTCGGGTTGACCGTCCTGTCCTCGGTACTGGTGGTCATGGTCTCCGTGGGGGTGGGGTACCTGCTGCGCCGCACCGCGGGCGCGGTCGCCCTGCTGATGCTGTGGGTGCTGCTGCTCGAGGACCTCATCGGCGCGATCCCGAAGATCGGCGAACATGTCACCTCGTACCTTCCGTTCAGGAACCTGAACGCCGCGCTGTCCGGGACGCCGATTCCGGACGCGCCGTGGGGTACCACGGGGTCGCTGATCTACTTCATCGTCATCGTTGTCGTGGTCTTCGGCGCGGGAATTGCGGTGTTGAGGCGTCGGGACGTGTGACCGGGGGGTATCCTGGCACCACGTGACTACTTCCCGGCCCGCGTCATCTTCCGCGCCCCGTCCCGCACTTCCCCTGGCGATGCTCGCAGGTATAGCCCTGCTGTCGACTGCCGGGCCGTTCGGCACCGACATGTACCTGCCGAGCCTGCCGGAGATCACCCGGGACCTGGGGACCACCGACTCGGTCACCCAGTTGACCATCACCGGTTTCATGGTCGGCATGGCCCTCGGCCAGCTGGTGATGGGACCGTTGTCGGACAGGGTCGGCCGCCACCGGATGCTGACGGTCGCGACCGTTGTCTGGCTGGCGGCCTCGGTCGTCTGTGCCCTGGCTCCCGGGGTGGGACTGTTCATCGTGGTCCGTTTCCTTCAGGGTGCGGCCGGCGGTACGTGTGTGATGCTGGGGCGGTCGATGATCGCCGACCGGGCCACGGGGTCGGCGGCGGCGAAAGCACTGTCGACGATGATGATCTTCACCGCGGTGGCACCGATCCTCGCCCCGGTGGTGGGTGGTGTCGTCGCCGGCCTGGGCGACTGGCGGACGGTGTTCTGGGTCCTCGCGGCCGTCGGCGCCGTGGAGTTCGTGGTGGCGGTGTTCCTTCCGGAGACCCTGGTGAAGGAGAAGCGGGCGTCAGGTTCACTGTCTGTGGTGTACCGCCGCATGGCCGGCCTGTTCCGTGTCCCGGCGTTCGTGTGTCACCTGGCGGCTTTCGCGGTCGGATTCGGGGTGTTCTTCAGCTTCGTCTCCGGTTCCTCGTTCGTCATGCAGGAGGAGCTCGGACTGTCCTCGACGGGCTTCAGTCTGGTCTTCGCGGGTAATGCCGTGGCCCTGGTGGTCACCAACCTGGTCAATGCGCGGATTGTCGGCAGGTTCGGCCCGGCCGTCCTGCAGCGCACCGGTCACGCCATGCTGGTCACCGGGTCAGTGGCGCTGCTGGTCGTTGCACTCGTTGACCCGTCGTTGCCGGCGGTGGTCGTCTGCACGTTCATCGCGACAATCGGCAACGCCCTGAACATGGGCAACACCACCGCCCTGGCCATGGACCTGAGTCAGGGGCGTGCCGGTGCTGGTTCGGCACTGCTGGGTGCGGGTCAGTTCATCACCGCAGGCACGGTCGCCCCGCTGGTGGGGCTCATGGATGACGGCCTGCTGAACATGGCACTGGTGATGACGGTGTGTGCCGTTGTCGCGGCCGGTGCCGGTGTGCTGGGCCGGCGCCGCGGCTGAGCCCCCGGAGTTCCGCACCGGCGGGCCCCGGTGCCCCTGGCGTCACCCCCGGTGCTCCGGAGGTCGTGGCGGTCAGCGTTGCCGCTGGATGTCCTCGATGAGGCCCTCGGCGGCGACGGAGAGGTTGCGCAGTGCAGGGACGCCACGGCGCAGTTTGGCCAGGTCCCTGCCGTCCATCCTGGTCGCTGCACGGGAGATCAGCAGCGCCCATTCGTCCGTCACCGAGTTCAGCATCTCGATGCCGTCCTCGGACAGGAAAAGGTCCTGTGCGCGGCGGTCCTGGTCATTGGCCCGTCGCAGGACCAGTCCGGAGTTGATCAGCCGGCGCACTGTCGCCGAGACATTCGAGGCGCGCAGGAAACGCAGCCGGGCGATGTCGGAGACACCGCATCCGGGGTGCTGGGAGATGAACTGGAGGACCTCGATCTCCGACTGGGAGATGGAGAGCTTCTGGTTGGGCCGGTCCATGAGCCGGCGCAGGGCGGAGAGGAAGTCGTAGACCGCCGAGGCGATCTCGGTGACGTCGACGTCGGGCAGAATCTCCGGCGCACGGTGTCCGCGTATGGAGCCCCGCGAGTCCTCGTAGAGGTCGTCGACGGTCTCATTGGTCATGGCGGACTCCTTCTCGCAGTTCATTGCACAGCCAAAAGCGGATATCCGCCATTGTAAGACACTCACTGTAGTGCGGAGCTCAGGCGGGCCACGTTATCGACGTAGCGCCGGAGCCGGGGACGCCGGTCCCATTCCTCGGCGGTGAGCTCCACACTGGCCTCCCGGTACTCCGCGGCGAGGTCTTTCATCCTGTGCAGGAGAGTCCCCTCCACCGACATCAGGGTGATCTCGTAGTTCAGTCCGAAAGAGCGCATGTCCATGTTCGACGAGCCGGTGCACACCACCTCGTTGTCGGCGATCATGAACTTGGAGTGCAGGACCGCCGGATACGGGTAGCGCAGGATCCGGATCCCCGCGGACAACAGTTCGGCGTAGTAGGAGGACTGGGCGTGTTCCACGAGGTTCTGGTCGGCTCTCTCCGAGACGAAGAGCTCGACCTCCACACCCCGGTACGCGGCGGTGGTGATCGCCTCCAGCAGTGACTCGTCAGGGATGAAGTAGGGGCTGACAAGGATCAGGTGGGACTTGGCGTGGTGGACCACCGAACTGAACAGCCGGAGGTTGGGTTCGGTGGTGAACCCGGGGCCGGAGGGCACGATCTGCAGCATGTCGCTGCCGGGGTCGGGCACGGCGTCCGGGGAGTTGCCCTTCGGTCCGTTGTCCAGCCACTCGGCGGATTCCGAGGGGGTGAGCAGCGGGAGTTCTTCGCCGCACTCCGTGAACCAGTCCACGGCGAAGACTGAGTTCAGCATGGTGACCACCGGCCCGGTGACCTCGACCATGTTGTCGATCCAGTGACGTCCCTCCCGGACGTTCGCCTTCATCAGGTAGGAGGAGTCGATCATGTTCTGGCTGCCCATGAAGCCGGTGTGCCCGTCGATGACCACCAGCTTGCGGTGGTTGCGCAGGTCGGGTCGGCGGAACCTCCACCGCCACGGCTGCAGCGGCAGCATGACCAGCCATCTCACGCCGATGGCGTCGAGCCGTCGTCCCAGGGTCCGGTAACCGGGGTACTTCCAGCTGCCGACATGGTCGAACATCAGCCTGACGGTGACGCCGCGGTCCACCGCCCGTTCCAGGGCACGGAAGAAGACGTCGGTGGTGCTGTCCCAGGCGGTGATGTAGATCTGCACGTTGACGTAGTGGTCCGCGGTGTCCACCGCCTCGGCCATGCGCCTGATCGAGGCGTTGTAGTCCGAGTGCACGTCGACGACTGTTCCGGTGGTCGCGGGCATGGCGGTGAGCCGTCGGTTCAGGGACACGAGGCTGCGCTGCTCCGGGGTGAGCGTGTGTCCCTCCGGGACATCCGGTTCGTCACGGCTGACGGTGCGGATCAGTTCGTTGGCCCGGTTCTGGATGTGGTGCCGGCGCCGGTTGATGTACGGCGAACCGATGAGCATGAACAGGATGATGCCGACGAAAGGCATGAGGAAGATGGCGAGCAGCCACGCCATCGCACTGGTCGGTTTGCGCTGGGACGGCACATAGCCCAGCGCGATGATCTTCAGGGAGTAGTCCAGGGCCACCAGCATCCACGCCCACCACGCCATACCTTCGGTCACGAGTGTGCCGAGGAAGGAGAACCCGAAACCGTCGGGGGTGATGAAGCTCCACGCTGAGTGCAGATCGTCCCACATGCCGCGCTCAGCTTCCCGACACAGCTGACTCGGCGGGCAGGGAGGGCAGAGAGGGCACGGTGTAGGTGACCGTCACCGGGGCGTGGTCGGAGGCACCA
Organism: Corynebacterium neomassiliense; assembly: GCF_900626215.1. Taxonomy (NCBI): domain Bacteria; kingdom Bacillati; phylum Actinomycetota; class Actinomycetes; order Mycobacteriales; family Corynebacteriaceae; genus Corynebacterium; species Corynebacterium neomassiliense. The sequence goes on from NZ_LR131106.1 coordinate 2,567,737, forward strand.
CGACCACGGCGCTCGTCAGTGTCGGTGACGGGGGCCTCCCCGGCCGAGGGTGTGATACCCCGGCAGAACTGCAGGTCGATACGGATGCCCTGTCCCCGCTGGAACCGCAGGGACTGGTAGTCCCAGTAGGAGTAGGTCCCCGTCAGCGGGGCGGTGGACTCCGTGAGCCCGGCGTCCTCCAACCGCCGCAGGGCGGCACGTTCCCGCGGGGTGACATGGGTCTTCCCTACGAACAGGGAGGGGTCCCAGACATCGTCGTCGGTGGGGATGATGTTGAAGTCGCCGGCGAGGACGAGGGGGCCCTCGGTCTTCTCCGCGTAGGACGCCAGGGCCCCGAGGAAGTCGAGCTTGTAGGTGTAGTGCCGGTCGGAGATCTCCCGGCCGTTGGGAACGTAGAGGCTCCACACCTCCACCCCGCCGCACACCGCACCGAGTGCCCTGGCCTCCGGTTCCTGCGGGGCCGCAGGGTCCTTGTCGAAACCGGGCTGCCCGAAGTCGGTGCGTACGTCACTGACGCCCACCCGGGACAGCAGTGCGACACCGTTGAACGATCCGTCACCGTGGTGCACCTGCCGGTAGCCGGTGTCGGAGAAGTCCGGGAACTGCGCGTCGGTGCACTTCGTCTCCTGGAGGCACAGGACGTCCACGTCCGAGCGGGCGAGGAACTCACGGACGCGGTCCTCCCGGGTGCGCGCGGAATTGATGTTCCAGGTGGCGATACGCAGTGCTGACGGCATGCCCTACACAGTATCGGGAATGACGATGCACCGGTGCCGGTGGTGCTCGGTGAACCCCAGGTTGAGATAGAGGCCACGCCCGGCGGTGTTGCTCGCGATGACCTGCAGGCAACTCTCCGTCGCACCGTGCCGTGCCCCCCAGTGCAGCATCGCGGTCCCCAGCAGGGTCGCCAGACCACGACGACGCCACGCAGGGGCGACCTCGACGGCCGAGTAACCGAGGAACATGCGGCCCCCGCCCCCGGTCACGGTGCCGCGGGTCACGGCGACGAGTTCCCCGTCGACGCTGAGGCGGGCGAAACCGAGCGAACCCTCCAGCCTGGCGGCGAGGAGTCTGAGGGCGTGCTCGGGCAGGGGCCTGCCACGGAAGTGGTAGAGACGCAGCCACTGGTCGTCCGGCTGGTCGTCGATCCGGAGTTCCAGGCGTCCTGCCAGGTCCGCCGACGGTTCAGGGACGGGGGGCAGGGGCCCGGTGAGGCTGCGGGCCATGACGATGATCTCCGGGCCACGCTGTACCCCGGGCAGGGCCAGCAGAGGTTCGGCGGGACGGCTGATGCGGTCGGGAAGGAGGAGCCGGGTCGGCAGCCCGTGGGACCGGTAGAAGGCGTGGATCCTGTCCAGCGGCACCGGGGTGGTCCCGGTCTCCGGCCCCAGGGGGACCGCGGAGTTCGACCGTTCGGTGATCCCGTCGCCGGCCCTGGCCAGCCAACCGTCGATGTCGCGGTGTTCCAGTCCGGGGAACGCGGCGGCGGTGGCGGCCTCGACTGCGCGGATGTCGGAGGCCCGCACCGGACGGGAGTGGAGGGTCTTGAGGACCACGACGTCGGCGGCCGGGATGTGGTGCACGGCACCCTTGGCGTCCTCCACCGTCAGCGGGTCGGTCTGACGGAGGACGCCGATGATGTCGCTGACCAGCGGTCGGCCGGTGGCAGGGTTGATGCGGGGACGCCCGTCGTCCCCGGTGACGGTGCGGCGGACAGTGGCGCGCGCGCCGGGCCGGACCGTGAGCGGGTCGGTGTGTCTCGACACGGGGAAGGGAAGGCCGGTCTGCGCCGGTGGGAGGGCACCTGCCCGGGCACCGGACCAGGCGGTGTCCCGGTCCGGCTGTCTGCCGGCGGCAGGGTTCGGCCGTTCGCCGGCGGCTGGGTCCGGCCGTCTGCCGGCGGCAGGGTCACGGGGGTGCCCGGAGGGGGTTGCTGACACGGCGGTTCAGTCGTCGTGGCCGAAGGGGTCGGGGTCGACCCCGGGAAGCCAGGAGTTGCCCGGGACGGTCCACCCCTCGCGCTTCACCATCTTCTTCGCAGCCCGGGCATAACGGCCGATGAGCATGTCGATGTAGAGGTGCCCGTCGAGGTGGCCGGTCTCGTGCTGCAGGCAGCGGGCGAAGAACCCGTGGCCTTCGACGCTCACCGGCTGACCGTGTTCGTCGAAGCCTGAGACCCGTGCCCAGTCGGCGCGGCCGGTGGGGTAGTCGTAGCCGGGGACGGAGAGGCATCCCTCGACGTCGTCCTCTGGGTCCGGCATGGTCTCCGGTACAGGCCCGGTCTCCAGGACCGGATTGATGACGCAGCCACGGCGCATGGGGCCGCCCTGGGCCTCGATCTCGGCGTCGGACTTCCGGGTACCGTCCGGCCCGTCGATGTCCGGGCAGTGGTAGACGAACAGCCGCAGTCCCTGCCCGACCTGGTTGGCCGCCAGTCCCACCCCGTGTGCCTTTTCGAGGGTCTCGTACATGTCGGCGATGAGCCCGCTCAGTGCGGTGCCCTCACCGAGCTGGTCGACGACCGGTTCGGGGACCGGGGTGGTGGGGCGGTGCAGGACGGGGTCGCCGCAGATGACGACTGGAAGAACGGACATGCCGTCCAGAATAACCCGCTGTCTTCCGGTCAGACGTGGAGGTCCGACTTCTCCACCGACTTCGGCACCATGAGTACCGCAACCAGGGAAATGAGGCACATTCCCCCGAGGTAGAGGCCGATCATCCAGGACCGTCCGGTGGCGTCGAGGATCATCTGGGCGAAGGTGGCGGCGAAGGCACCGCCGAGGATGGAACCGAAGGCGTAGCCGATGGAGGTCCCGGAGTAGCGGACGTCGGCGGGGAACATCTCGGCGTAGAGGGCGGACTGGGGGGCGTAGGAGGGCGCCAGGCCGAGGGTCAGCACGAGGATGGCGAAGATGAATGACGCGGTGGTGCCCTTGTCGATGAAGTACCACATGGGAACGACCCAGGCGATGAGCAGGACGTAGCCCAGGGCGAAGGTCACCCGGCGGCCGATGCGGTCGGAGAGCCGGCCGCTGTAGATGGTGAGCACCAGCCAGGCGATACCGCCGACGATCGCGGCGACGAGGGTCTGTGACTTCTCCATCCCCAGGGTCTTCGCACCGTAGGAGGAGAAGAAGGCGATGACCATGTAGCCGGTGGCGTTGTTTCCGGCGAAGATGAGGGCGGCGAGCAGCACCCGGCGCCAGTGGTCGCGGAACAGGCGTCCCAGCGGGGCCGAGGCGTCCTTCTGGCGGGACTGCATGTCGAGGTAGACCGGGGATTCGGCGACGCCGGCGCGGATCAGGTAGCCCACCACGATGAGCAGGAGGGAGGACAGGAAGGGGATGCGCCAGCCCCAGGACTGGAAGTCGTCCTCGGACAGGGAACTGGTGAGGACGTACATGAACGAGGTCGCCAGGATGAGTCCGAGGGGGACGCCGATCTGCGGGTAGGAGCCGAACAGCCCCCGCTTGTCGCGGGGGGCGTGCTCGACGGACATCAGGGCGGCGCCGCCCCACTCTCCGCCGGCGGAGAAGCCCTGCAGGATGCGCAGCAGGATCAGCAGGACGGGTGCGGCCACGCCGATGGTGCCGTAGGTGGGGAGGACGCCGATGAGCGCGGTGGCAGCGCCCATACCGACCAGGGTGACGACGAGCACCGCTTTGCGTCCGTATCGGTCACCGAGGTGACCTGCGATGATCGCGCCGAGCGGGCGGAAGAGGAAGCTGATGCCGATGGACGCCCAGGAGAAGATCTGGGCCAGCGAGGCGCTGCCCACGGGCTCGAAGAAGAGGGGGGCGAAGATGAATGCCGCGGCCTGGGCGTAGATGAAGAAGTCGTACCACTCGATGGTGGTTCCGACGAGGGTGCCGGCGAGCACCCGTTTCTCTTCTCTGGAACGGGACCCGGACACGGGTCCGGCGGGGTGAGCGGTGGCGGTCGCCACGGGGCCTCCTGAAAGGTTCTGGAAAATCTCTGGGTGTCCGCACCTGCTGGCAGAGGTACTGACCTGACAGTTCGGGGGTGAGATCGTCAGGGTGGTGACGGGTATTACACTTTACGGGCATGACTGCGCTGAACGACCGGGAACGGGAGATTCTCGCCTTCGAACGCCTGAGGTGGTCGGCCGAGGGAGCGAAGGAGGAGGAGATCCGTCGTCGGTTCGGAGTGGAGCCCTGGCGGTACTTTCAGCAGCTCAATGCCCTTATCGAGAGACCGGAGGCGCGTGAGGAGGACCCGGTCACGGTGAGGATACTGCTGGAAAGGCGGGGCTGAAGTTAATATTGGGGCGTGACTGATCACAATGGACCGCGCCATGCCCGGGATTCCGACGGGAATCCACCTGACAGTGTCGACCGCGACAGCTCCCACGGGGACCGGTCGTACGGAGACCACTCGTACGGCTCCGCCCACGACGCCACGTACGACTCCGCCTACGACTACGACCCGGCCTACGCGTACCCTGCCGCGGCCGCCGGAGACGTCCCCGGCGCCCCGGAAGAACCCCGGGCCGGTGCCGCCGGTGCCGCCGGCGCCGGGGCAGGCGCTGCAGCGGGTACCGGTGCCGGTGACGCCGACGCGGAGAAGTCAGGTCCGCCGCTGAGGGGTTTCGCCATGATCCTCACCGCGGTCGCGGTCGTCCTGATCCTCTGGGGAGCATTCTCACTCTTCGGGAACGATGACGGGGACGGGGACTCCGCCGCCGACACCTCCACGGCCGGACAACCGGCCGCCCCCGCACCGCAGAGCGGTGCCCCGGCAACACCGGCGCAAGGCACGGAAGTCCCGGGGGACAGTGCCGGTGCGCCTGCCCCTGAGGCTTCTGCTCCGGCGCCCGCCCCCGGTGACACCCCGCCCGCACCCGCCGACGGTGCGCCCGCCGGTACCGTGCCGGTGGACAAGGGCATCGCGGTGACCGTGCTGAACAACAGCAATGTCGAGGGAGGTGCGGACTCCCGGGCCGGTCAGCTGCGTGAGGACCGCTGGACCTCGGTGGCGACCGGAAACCTTCCGGGCGCGACCTACCCCGCGTCGGGGGTGTACTACCCCGGAGACAATCCGGCTGCCGAGGCGGCGGCACGCCAGGTGGCGCAGGACCTCGGTATCGCAGCCGTCGAGGCCCGCAGTGACGAGGACAACCGGAACTTCGCTACGGCGCGGACGCCGGGGGGAGGGGAGGTTCCGGTCTCGGACGTGGTCGTCGTCCTCACCGCCGATCAGCTCCGGTGACTCTTCCGGGGTGGTGATGCAGTAACATCGCCGCCATGGAATTCCCGGGGTCTGCACCGACGGTCGGCATCGAATGGGAGGTCGCTCTCGTCGACCCGGAGTCCCGCGACCTTGTCGCCCGGGCTCCGGAGATGCTCGCGGAACTGGACCGTCGCTACCCCGGGCACACCGTCACCCGTGAATTCCTGGCGAACACGGTGGAGATGGTCACCGGCGTCCACGACACCGTCCCAGGGGCCGTCGAGGACCTCCGGGGACAGCTTCGCAAGATCATGGAGGTCGCCGACGACCTCGGCGTCCGGGTCTTCTCGGCCGGAACGCATCCTTTCGCGCACTGGGGGGACCAGGTGCTCAGCGCGAAGCAGAGCTACAACGAGATCATCGAGCGGACCCAGTACTGGGGCCGTCAGATGCTGATATGGGGCATCCACGTCCATGTGGGGGTGGGGGACAGGGACCGGGTCTGGCCGATCATCAACGCGGTGATGATGCAGTACCCGCACGTTCTGGCGTTGTCGGCGTCATCCCCGGCGTGGGAGGGGCTGGACACCGGCTACGCCTCCAACCGCACCCTGCTCTACCAGCAGCTTCCGACCGCGGGAATGCCGTACCAGTTCGCGGACTGGGAGGAGTGGGAGGCCTTCAACGTCGACCAGGACCGCTCCGGGGTCATCAACCACACCGGATCGATGCACTTCGATGTCCGGCCGTCCCGGTACGGAACCGTGGAGGTACGTTTCGCCGACGCGACCATGGAGGTCCGCGAGGTCGCCGCGATCGCGGCATTCATCCACTGCCTGGTCGTGCACTACGAGCGCGAGTGGGTCGCCGGCCGCGCCCTGCCGACACTGCAGTACTGGCATGTCGCCGAGAACAAGTGGAGGGCAGCCCGTTACGGACTTGACGCGCTCGTCATCACCGACCGTGACACGACCGAGCGGCTGGTCACCGACGACATCGCGGACTGGGTGGAGAGGTTGACTCCCCTGGCCGCGGAGCTGGGGTGTTCCGCGGAACTGGCCGACGTGCCGAGGATCATCGACCGTGGCGGGGACTACGCCCTCCAGCGCGCCGCGGCGAGGGCCGCCGGGGCCGCCCTCGAACCAGGGGTGCGCACCAGAGGGGACGCCGGGGCGGAGCAGGGATTCACCCAGCCGGAGGCCTGGATCGCGGCCGTGGACCTGACGGTGGAGACACTGCGCCGGTCAGTGTAGGGGACGCCGCGGCCCGGGTGAGCGGCGGCCGCGGCCCTACCCGTGCAGACGGGTGGCGGCCGAGGCCAGAGCGGACGCGATGGAGGTGTCCCGGTCCGCGCCGAATCCGACGGCCCAGACGCGCGTGTTCTTGTGCTGCGCGTAGATGAAGGTGACGGTCGCCTCGAAGATGTCGTACTGGTGGAACTCCAGGATCTCGACCCGGCGGCCGTGGTCGGCGAGGATCTGCGTCATCGCACCTGCCGCACCCATCGACATGATCGACACCGTGGTGGACATGCCCTCGGTCAGCCCGGTGACCGCGAACTCATAGTTCCTGCGCCCGGCGGTGAGCCGGGTGGAGCGCAGTGACTCGACCCGGATGTTCTCGGGCGCGTACGTGGCGACGAAGGTCCGCCATTCCATGCCCCTGGCCTCCTGACGCATTCCGGACGGGAGGTGGCGTCCGAACCGGGCGCGGAACGGATCCTCGGCGAAAGTGCGGCTGCGTCGCCTGTCGATGCGTTGTGACCTGCGGTCACTGCGGTAGGTGACGGAACTCGACCGTGGTGCGGCCGGACGGCCCGTGGGGCGGAGGGTGTAGCTCGCCTGGCGGTCCTCGGTGGACTCCGGCCTGGCGAACCTGATCAGTGTGGTGGATGACATCCGGTTGTCCTGTGACTCGAACATGAGTGGTTTTCCCTTTGGCGGTGACGATGGTGTCGGTTGGATGTGGACCGACGCACCGCGCGAGTATGGCGGAGACCCCGAGGTGGAGGGGTCAGTCCCTTCCTCCACCCGGGTGGGGTACTCGCTTGAGGGAGATGCGCATGGTCGAGGATCTTAGTTCGGACCCCGGTGTGGGGCAAGTCACGCGGTGGGCTCTGCCGCCGCCCGGGCTTCTGTCTGGACCGCCGTCCGTGCAAGGAAGAGCAGCTCAGCGGCGCCTATGGCGGAAATCTCATCGGGAGAGACGGACTCGTCCGCAGAGTGGATACGGCAGGTGGGTTCCTCGATGCCGAACAGGCCGAGTTCAGCGTCGGGGTAGTGGCCCAGCAGGGAGTTGCACAGTGGAATCGAGCCGCCCGATCCGATCCGCGCGGTCTCGGAGACCCCGTAGGCGTCCGCGAGAGCGTCGCTGAGGCGGGCGAGCGCCGGCCCTGACGTGTCCGCGACGAACGGGGACGCCGTCGACTCACGGTCGACGGTGACCCGGGCGTGGTTCGGTACATGGGACTCTATGTGTCTGACCAGGGCGTCCTGCGCCTCGACGGCATCCGTTCCCGGCGGAACCCGGAGACTGACGTGGGCGGCGGCGCGCGCGACGACCGCATTGACGGCGTCTGCGACAGGAAGGGCGTCGAGTCCGGTGACGGTGATCGACGGGCGGGCGACGGTGAGGTCGTTCGGGCTGAGGCCCTGAGCCTCGCCGATCACGTCGACACCGTCGAGGACACCGGCGTCCCGGCGGAACGTCCGGGCGTCCGGACCCCTGCCCTCCCACCGTGCGTCCGAGACGAGGCCCTCGACGGCGACGAGCCCGTCATCGTCATGGAGTGTGGAGAGCACACGGATCAGGCTCAGCAGGGCGTCCGGCGCCGCACCGCCGTACTGTCCGGAGTGGACGGGCTGGTCGAGGGTCTCCACGGTGACGGTCACCGACGCCGTGCCACGAAGGGCGGTACCGAGAGAGGGGACGCCCGGGGCGTCGTTTCCGGAGTCGGCGATGAGGAAGACATCGGCGGCGAAAAGCTCGGGATGTGTGTCGAGCAGGTCCTCCAGCCCGTACCCGCCACGTTCCTCCGACCCTTCCACGACGACGCGGACACCGATCTCCGAAAGCTCGGGACGGTCGGCGGCGAGGATGTTGAGTGCGCGGAGGACCGCGAGGTGCATGACCACATGGCCCTTGCAGTCCGCCGCGCCGCGCCCGTACCACCGGCCGTCGCGTTCGGTGAGTTCCCAGGGGGAGCTCGTCCAGTTCGTGGTGTCGGTCGCCGGCTGGACGTCATAGTGGGAGTACAGCAGGACCGTGGGGCGGCCGGGGGCGGGTTCCCGCAGACCGATGACGGCGGTCGACCCGTCGGCGGTGACGTGGGGCTCGACGGGGACGCCGACTTCACGGAAGGCGTCGACGACCCAGGCTGCTGCGGCGGCGTTGTCCTGTTCGAGCCCGGGGGTGGAGTGGACGGAACGGAAGGAGACCAGTTCGGTGAGGGCGCTTTTCACGAAGTCCGCCTGCGCCGCCATCGCCGCGCGGGCGTCCTGGGGCTGTCTCTTTTCCACATCTCCGAGCCCCCGAGACGGACTCCTACCTCCGATGCCGGCTTNCCGCGCGGGCGTCCTGGGGGGAGGGGGCGGTCGGTCGGGTCGGGGAGTCAGTCATGGGTAGAGGATAGCGCGCCGGAGTGATTCTGCTCCTTGCACTCGGACGCCGAGACTGCTAAAAACGGGTGTTAGCACTTGCCCATTATGAGTGCCAGACAATCTGACTGAAGTCACCTCAGGTGCAGTGAGGGTGGATGACGCGGCATGCGTCCACCCGTGCCGTCGCGGGCGCTGCGTCTGAACCGTACGTGTCGCTCCTACTCTCACACGGAGGAACAAGAGCCACATGGCTAAGATGATTGCTTTTGACGAAGAGGCCCGTCGCGGCCTGGAGAAGGGTCTGAACACCCTCGCGGACGCCGTGAAGGTCACCCTCGGCCCGAAGGGACGCAATGTCGTCCTGGAGCGCAAGTGGGGTGCCCCGATGATCACCAACGACGGCGTCACCATCGCCAGGGAGATCGATCTCGAGGACCCGTACGAGAAGATCGGTGCGGAACTGGTCAAGGAGGTCGCCAAGAAGACCGACGACGTCGCAGGTGACGGCACCACCACCGCCACCGTTCTGGCACAGGCTCTGGTCAAGGAGGGCCTGCGCAACGTCGCCGCAGGTTCCAACCCCATGGGTATCAAGCGCGGCATCCAGGCCGGTGTGGAGAAGGTCACCGAGGAACTCCTCAGCACCGCCAAGGAGATCGAGACCCGCGAGCAGATCGCGGCGACCGCGGGAATCTCCGCCGCCGACGAGAAGATCGGCGAGCTCATCGCCGAGGCCATGTACGCCGTGGGTGACGGCAAGCTGAACAAGGAAGGCGTCATCACCGTCGAGGAGTCCAACGCCTTCGGCGTCACCCTCGAAACCACCGAGGGCATGCGCTTCGACAAGGGCTACATCTCGGCGTACTTCGCCACCGACATGGAGCGCGGCGAGGCTGTCCTCGAGGACCCGTACATCCTCCTGGTCTCCTCGAAGATCTCCAACGTCAAGGACCTCCTGCCGCTGCTGGAGAAGGTCATGCAGTCCGGCAAGCCGCTGCTGATCATCGCCGAGGACGTCGAGGGTGAGGCACTGTCCACCCTGGTCGTCAACAAGATCCGCGGCACCTTCAAGTCCGTCGCCGTCAAGGCCCCGGGCTTCGGTGACCGCCGGAAGGCCCAGCTGCAGGACATTGCCATCCTCACCGGTGGCCAGGTCATCGCCGAGGAGGTCGGCCTGTCCCTCGAGACCGCCGACCTGCCGCTGCTGGGTACCGCCCGCAAGGTCGTCGTCACCAAGGACGACACCACCATCGTCGACGGTGCAGGCTCCTCCGAGCAGCTCGCCGGTCGGGTCCGCCAGATCCGCCAGGAGATCGAGAACGCGGACTCCGACTACGACAAGGAGAAGCTGCAGGAGCGCCTGGCCAAGCTGGCCGGCGGCGTCGCCGTCCTGCAGGTCGGTGCAGCGACCGAGGTCGAGCTCAAGGAGCGCAAGCACCGCATCGAGGACGCCGTCCGCAACGCGAAGGCTGCCGCTGAGGAAGGCATCGTCGCAGGTGGCGGTTCCGCACTGCTGCAGGCCGCCCACGTCCTCGACGACAACCTCGGTCTCGAGGGTGACGAGGCCACCGGTGTGCAGATCGTGCGCTCCGCCCTGTCCTCCCCGCTGAAGCAGATCGCCTTCAACGCCGGTCTCGAGCCGGGCGTCGTGGTCGACAAGGTCGCCGGCCTCGAGAACGGTCACGGCCTCAACGCCGCCACCGGCGAGTACGTCGACCTGCTGGGTGAGGGCATCGCCGACCCGGTGAAGGTGACCCGCTCGGCGCTGCAGAACGCCGCCTCCATCGCCAGCCTCTTCCTCACCACCGAGGCCGTCGTCGCCGACAAGCCGGAGCCCGAGGCTCCCGCTGCAGGCGGCGGCATGGACGAGATGGGCGGCATGGGCGGCTTCTGATCCGCTCCGCCATGTAACCCCGGGTCGTCACCCGCTGGTTGCCTGACCCCCGGAACCGTGTACCGGCAAGAAGGTACGCGGTGCCGGGGGTTCTGTGCTGCCGGGGAACTGTACCGGGCTGTACCGCAGACTCACGTACCCGTCCGCTTCCCTGTCCGTTTCCCTGCCCGTCACCTCGACGTGTGTTCCCGGGGGTACGGCGGGGGGCCGGCGTCCCCGGTGGTGTCCGGGGCCGGGGCAGTTCACTCTAGACTGGAGTCATGGCTGAGAAGACGGGCGACAACCAGGAATTCCACATCGTTGATCTGGCCGCCACCGAGGGATATCTGGTGGACGACTCTGACGAGGACGATCCGGTGCTCATCACCCCCGACGGTCACAGGGTGGACACGTGGCGTGAGAACTACCCCTACGACCACCGCATGGACCGTGAAGAGTACGAGGCGACCAAACGCGCCCTCCAGATCGAACTGCTGAAGTGGCAGAACTGGACCAAGGAGACCGGCCAGAAGCACATCATCCTCTTCGAGGGGAGGGACGCCGCAGGCAAGGGCGGCACCATCAAGCGGTTCAACGAGCACCTCAACCCCCGGGGTGCCCGCACCGTGGCACTGGAGAAGCCCTCGCCCCGGGAAGCGACGTCCTGGTACTTCCAGCGCTACATCCAGCACTTCCCGTGCGCCGGAGAGATCGTCTTCTTCGACCGCTCCTGGTACAACCGCTCCGGTGTGGAACGTGTCATGGGGTTCTGCACCAATGACCAGCACGCCGAGTTCCTCCGCGAAGTCCCGATGCTGGAGAACATGCTCATGGGGTCGGGGATCAGCCTGACCAAACTGTGGTTCTCCGTCACCCAGAAGGAACAGCGCACCCGTTTCGCCATCCGGCAGGTCGACCCGGTGCGGCAGTGGAAACTGTCGCCGATGGACCTGGCGTCCCTCGACAAGTGGGACGACTACACCCGGGCGAAGGAGGAGCAGTTCCGTTACACCGACACCAACGAATCCCCCTGGATCACCATCAAGTCGAACGACAAGAAGCGCGCCCGCCTCAACGCCATGCGCTACGTGCTGAGCAAGTTCGACTACACCGGCAAGGACTATGACATCGTCGGTGAACCGGACCCGAAGATCGTCAAGAGGGGCCGCGACCAGATCGGTGACTGACCGCGGGAGGGTCAGTCCTCCTCGGCGGCGATGATGGACTTCGCCAGCTTCTTGAGGTGTTTGAGCTGCTTGGATGTCGACTCGTCGAGGGCCTTGTCCTCGGCGTCCTGCACCACCGGGGTGAGCTTCTCCTGGACCTTGCGGCCCTTCTTCGTGGCCGTGATGATCTGACGGCGGCGGTCTTTCGGGTCCTTGACCCGTTGAGCGAGTTCCCGCTGCTCCAGCGAATCGACAAGCCTGACCATGTCCGACCGGTCGACCCCGATGACCTCCCCGAGAGTGGTCTGACTGGCGGCGTCCCCGTCCACCAGGTAGGTCAGTACCCAGTACTCGCGCAGGTTGAATCCTTCGCGGGCGAGATCCGCCTCCACGAAGCCCCGGGTGCGGCGCCTCAGCCGCTCCAGCTGGAATGACGGGGACGCGAGGAGACCGTGGGGGAGATGGGGGGATTCTGCCATAGGCTTCAGGGTAGCGGTTAGGGGTTTGGGTCACCCAATTGTTGGGGATCCCCCGTTTCGGTCCGGGTGCCCGGAAGCGGGCCACCGGACGCCGACCTAGTTCTGCGAACCAACGATCGGAAGTCCGGCGTCCCTCCAGCCGGAAGTGCCGTTGGCGACGTTGATCGCGTCGATCCCGTTCATCTCCAGCCACTGGCATGCACGGGCGGACCGGCCCCCCGACAGGCAGATCAGGTAGATGTCCCGGTCGAGGTCGAACTCGCCGTAACGCTCCTGGAGCTGGGAGAGAGGAAGGTTCACCGCACCCTCGGCGTGCCACCGGGCGTATTCCTCCGGTTCACGGATGTCGATGAGTTGGGCGCCGGCGGGAACCTCCGTCGGCTGTACTGTCTCGAAATCACTCATGTCCCGGAATTCTACGCCGGACCGCGTACCGGGACAGCGGGGTCGGGCACCGCATTCCGTGTGCCGGCGCCGGGTCTTTCCCAGCGGGAGAAGATGAATACCGTGAGAATCCCCGGTTCGGGTGGCGCCGCCCGGGGTGCGGGGGCAAGCTTCAGTGGAGTCCGGCGCCGCCGGGCAGTGCCGCCCACCTGACATCACCTGACCTCACCGGAAGGCCCCGCATGCTCCCTCACCGTCACCGGTCCTCTCCTCCGGCGGCCCCCTCCGCCTTCCCTTCCACCGTGTCCGACACCGGCAGAGGCAGGCGGCGGGCGCCCGGCCGCACCATGTCACGCCAGGCGGTGGCGGTGACCGCGGCAGCGGTCCTCGCCGGCATGACCGCCCCGGCGGCGACAGCCACCACGGAGGACCGGGACTGGATCACCGCCCACCGTGCCACCGTCGACGCCGACGTGTACGACCCCTCTCGGCCCCTCCGGGTACTGGCCCGTGACCCTCTGGTGCCGTTGGTCGTTCTCGGGGCCAGGCTCGACGAGGACTGCACACCACCCCAGGTGCTGCAGGACCGGCTGGACGCCGCAGCTGAACTCGCGGTCGCCCGTCCCGACGCCACCGTCGTCGTCACCGGCGGCACCACCAGAACCGGGTGCGTGTCCGAGGCGTCCGCCATGGCTGCCGTCCTGCGCAGCTCGGGGGTGACCAATACCGTGGTCACCGAGGAGGCTGCGACGAGCACCCTCGGCAACGTCGAGAACACCCGGCAGCTGATCCTCGACAGGGGAGGACTGGCAGTGGTCGTGACCTCCGACCCCCACTATGTGCGCGCCCTCGACAACTACCGTGACGCCGGAGTCGAGGCGGTCGCCTACGTCCGCGGGCAGGGCTGAGACTGCACCGGCCCGGTTTCAGTGGCCCGGTTTCAGTGCCCCGGACTGCGCCCGGGTCAGGGCAGGGAAAACCCCTGCCGGCAGGGCCCGGGAACACCACGGGCGCGCAGGCAGGGGCAGAGGAAGCAGGCGGTCGGGGCGTCCCGGAACGGAGTACCGGCGACGCCCCGTTCAGCGCTCTAGCTGTGACGCTCGACCGCCTCGGCGAGGATCCTCTCCGCCTCGGCCCTGTCGCCCCAGCCCGACCCGTGGACCTCTTTACCCGGCTCAAGGTCCTTGTAGTGGGTGAAGAAGTGCTCGATCTCGTTCTTCACGTCGGGGGCGATGTCGTCGATGTCCCGGTACCCCTCGTAGCGGACGTCGTCGATGACACACAGCAGCTTGTCGTCACCACCGGCCTCGTCGGTCATCTTGAACACGCCGACCGGACGGGCCTCGACAATGACGCCGGGGAACACGGACTCCGGAAGAATGACGAGCGCGTCCAGCGGATCCCCGTCCTCGCCGAGGGTGCCGTCGATGTAGCCGTAGTCGGCCGGGTAGGCCATCGGGGTGAACAGGTAGCGGTCCAGGTGGACCCTGCCGGTCTCATGGTCGATCTCGTACTTGTTGCGGGATCCCTTGGGGATCTCGATGGTGACTTCGATGCTCATGGGCGTCAAGTCTACCTTCCCCGGTCAGCCTGCCTGCTCGACCTCCCCTGCCACAGCATCCAGGGTGCGGCGGATCCCCTCCAGGAGTTCAGCCTCGAAGTCCTGCTCGCCACCGAGCGCCGTGGCGACGAGGAACCTGGACAGCAGGGAGGTGTCCCCCTCCACGATCCGCGACTCCGTGAGTGTGGTTGCTCCGTCACCGTCGGCGGCCAGATCATAACGCCACCGGGACCCGTTCAGCGGGACACGCCACTCCAGTCTCTTTCCCGGCTCCCAGACCGTGACACGTGACCACGTGGGCCAGAAAAGGACGCCTCGACGGTTCAGGTTCACCGTGACGGTCCCGACCCCGGGCTCCCCTTTCCCGAGAACGAACATCCGCCTGCACTGGGGGCTCCTGCGGCCCATTGCCGTCAGGTCGGCGACAGCCCTCCAGACCTTCGCGGGTGGTGCCTGCACGGACCGGGACGCGGTGATCAGTTCTTTCGCCATGGAACGGAGCATACGTCCCCCGCGCCCGGGGGCGCAGGAGTTCCGCCCGACCGGTGCGGGCACACCGGAAGGTAGGATCACCTCAGACAGCGCCCGGTAACCCCGGGGGCAGAGTGGGGACGGAACCGTCCCGTGAGACCCGTGACACCGGAACCGAGGACGGACTGTGGACCAGCTGATGCCCGCCTGCTGGCTGGGGACGGTCACCGTCCACAGTGACCACCACATCTTCTGGGTGATGAGGGGCACGGCGAAAGTCCTGGCAGGTGGGGAGGTCCACGACCTCGCCGCACGTGAGGCCCTGTGGATCCCGCCCGGGGTGCCCGTGGACCAGATCTCCACCGAACCCGGCAGCGTGGCGTTCACGGTACTGCTGCCGTCACGGCTCTTCCCTGACTTCCCCGCGGGAATTGTCCGGCGCACCCTCACCGGACCACTGTGCGACCTCCTCCTGTACCTCCATTCCCGGTGGGTCACACCGTCCTGGCGGGAAGCTGCCGTCACCCCGGACATCGCGGTCACCCTGCGCAGGGTGTTCTCCGGCCCGGGGCGTCCTGCCGTGTCCTTCCCCGTCACCCCGGTGTCCCCGCCGGCAGTGGCGGTGGCACGTCAGCTCGTGGACGACCCCGCCGACCGACGGACCCTCAGGGAACTGGCCGCGGAGACTGACCTGAGCCCCCGCCACCTGACCAGGATCTTCAGCACCGAGACCGGCATGTCCTTCGGCGAGTGGAGGGTGGAGCTGAAACTGGCGGTCGCCGCGCGGATGCTCGCCGACGGCACCCCGGCCGGCAGGGCCGCAGCAGCGGTCGGATACACCTCCCCGGCGTCGTTCTCCAGGGCCTTCAGGGCGAGGACCGGGACGACCCCCGGGGCGTTCCGGTCGGTTTCCGGGGGACCGGTCGCGGCCCGGCCGGACGCCGTCACCGTGCCCGAGGCGCCGGCAGCGACACTCCTCCCACTGGTCAACCGGGTGCACGTGCTGGTGTGGATGGCCCGGGGCAGTGCACGTGTACGCCTGCGCGGCCGTGAGGTGACCGTGGCCCGCGGACAGCTCATGTGGTTTCCCGCCGGAGTGTGGCATGAACTCACCACCTCCCCGGGAGGGGTGCTTCTCTGCCTGGGCACCCTCCCGCTGGAGGTGCCGCTGACACACGACCACGCCGTCCCCTTCTCCTGTCCCGGCATCCCGGAGGAGGACCTGCTGTACCGGGCCTCGGTGATGAACACGCTCCTGCGCCCCTACCCGTGAGACCCCGGGGAGTTCACCGGGGAACTCGCCGCCCTCCTGCCCCCGGTCGGGCACCGCGACAGGAGCCCGTCGGTGGCGGCGATCCTCCGTGACGACGCCGAGGGCCACCAGACCCTGGCCACCTGGTCGCGGAGGCTCGGTCCGGACACGCCGGAACTGGCACGGCTGTTCCGGCGTGACACCGGGCAGTCCTACCGGGAGTGGAAGGTGGACCGGAGGATGACGGAGGCCAGGGCGCTGCTGCGGGACCCCGGAAGGTCGGTTGAACAGGTGGCGTCCGCCGTCGGGTACCGGTCCGCAATCTCCTTCAACAGGGTGTTCCGTGCCCACCACGGCATGACACCCGGACAGTTCCGCCGCGACCGGCTGGCCCGCAGCCTGTTCGAGGCGGTCGAGTGAGCGCCGCCTGAGTCGGATACAGTGTCGGTGTCAGAAGTCGGCGCCGGTGGCACGGCACCCGCCGGCACGGTACCGAGGAAGCGGAGCAGATGGGCGGAGACGGCAGCAGGGGAACCACGGCAGGTTCCGGACGGCCGGCGCCGCAGCTGAAGCGCTGGGTCATCTCCGTCATAGCCTTCACCGTGGCGGCGGTCGTGGTCGTCACCGCCGCCCTGGTGGTCAGGGACCGGACGATGACCAGGGTCGCCGCCGTCGCGGAGATTCCCGCCGCCACGGCTGTCGTACAGGCGGCCCCGCCGGCCGCAGACTCCGGCGGGGACGAGCAGGACGCCGCGGAAGTCGGGGACGCCGCCCGCATTCTCTCCGGTCCGTCCGGGGACGCCGCGCTGGGCAGGCTGAGCGGCCGTGTCACCGACGTCGCCACCGGGCAGGAGATCTGGGCGTCCTCCCCGGACACCCCGCTGGTGCCTGCCTCGGCGACGAAACTCGCCACCGCCACCGCAGCGCTGCTCACCCTGCCCTCCGACGACCGGGTGCCGACTTCGGTGTACCGCGGCACCGTCCCCGGGCAGGTCGTCCTGAAAGGCGGGGGTGACGTCACCCTGCAGCGAACCCCGGGATCCGGCTTCTTCACCGGAGCGGCGTCCCTGTCCGACCTGGCCGCGCAGGCGGTCACGGCGTCCGCCGGTGTGCCGGTCACCTCCGTCGTCGTCGACAACTCGGTGCGCGAGGGTGACCTGTTCAACAGGACCTGGTCCACCGACGACGTGGCGGCGGGCAATGTCGCACCGCTCGGGGCGGTGATGGTCGACGCCGGCCGTCTCGACCCCGCCGACAACTACTCGCCACGGTCCGGTACCCCCGCCGCGGACGCCGGACGCGCTCTCGCTGAGGCGCTCGGCGCGGACGCCGCGGCAGTGACCGTTTCGGACGCTCCTGTGGCGGTGGACGGTGAGGCTCTGGCGACAGTCTGGTCGGCTGCCCTGCCCACCCGTCTGCGCGACATGATGCTGCACAGCGACAACCTTCTCGCGGAAGCTGTCGGACGGGAGGTCGCGGCGGCCCGGGGCCTGCCGCAGACCTTCGACGGGGCGACACGGGCCGTCCTCGACACTCTCGGTGACCACGGGATCCCGGTCGGTGACGCTGTCCTCGCCGACTGCTCCGGGATGAGCGGGGACAACCGACTCACCGCACGGATCCTCGACAGTCTCCTGGCACTGGCCGCCGGTGCGCCCGGGGACAGCGGGGGGGACAGCAGCGGTGAAGGCGCCGGCGGCGGCGAAGACGGCGCCGGCGGCACTGCGGAACTCCGGTCCCTGTTCGACGCTCTGCCGGTCGCCGCCGCCGACGGCACTCTCGCAGACAGGTACCTTCCGGGCTCCGGGGCGGAGACCGTCGCAGGCAGGGTCAGGGCCAAGACCGGAACGCTCGACGGTGTCAACGCGCTGGCGGGAACCCTGACAACCGACACCGGCCGGGTTCTCACCTTCGCCTTCCTCTCCAACGGCTCGCAGCCGGACGCCGGGCGCGCCGCCCTCGACCGTCTCGCCGCGGCACTGCGCAGGATCTAGGCCGTGGCAGCGCGACCGGGACCCCGCACCCTCGCCGTCAGGCACTCCCTGGCGTCCTTCCTCCGGACCAGCGGACTTGGGGAGGGTGACGCCGTGGTGTGCGGTGTCTCCGGGGGCGGGGACTCCATGGCGATGGCGGCGGCCTGCGTCCACGCGGGACTGGACGTCACCACCGTGACCGTCGACCACCGTCTCCAGCCGGGGTCGGACAAGGTAGCCCGGGACGCGGCCGCCCGCTGCCGGGAGCTGGGCGCCAGGGCCGAGGTCGTCACCGTCACCGTCGCCGGGGCGGGGGAGGGGCCGGCCAGGACCGCACGCTACCGCGCCCTCGGCCGGGTCGCGGCGGGGCGTCCTGTCTTTGTCGCCCACACCGCCGACGACGACGCCGAGGGACTGCTGCTCTCACTGACCCGCGGGTCAGGGACGGGCAGCCTGGCAGGACTCCGGGAGATGTCCCACCGGCACCCGGTGGTCGACGCCGGGGCGTCCTGGCTGGGACGCCCGCTGCTGGCCGCCACCCGGGCGGACACCCGCGGCAGCTGCGCGGAACTGGGCATCACCGTCTGGGACGACCCGCACAACCGGCACCCCGATATCCTGCGCTCCAGGGTCAGGAACGAACTGCTGCCCACGATGCGCGACGTCCTCGGCCCGGCGACGGACCATGCCCTCTCCCGGAGCGCACGACTGCTGCGGGAGGACGCCGACCTGCTGGACTCTCTTGCCGCCCGTGCGCTCACCGGTGCCGGGACAGTCCCCGGGGACCCGCTGCCCGTCTCTGTCGTCGCCGAACAGCCCGGACCGTTGCGACGGCGGATGTACCGGCACTGGCTGACAGGGACCACCGGCGCGCTGGCCTCCGGACACCTGTCCCGGATCGACGCGCTCGTCACCGGCTGGCACGGCCAGGGGCCGGTGGCGGTCCCGTGGCCGGCACCGTACGCCCCCACCCTGCGCCGGGCACGGCACCACACCCCGGCGACTACAATTGACCTGTCACAGCAGCGTGACACCCATCGACTGGTGGTCCGCCGGCGCAGTGGCGTGCTGGAGACCGCATTACTGAGGAGAGAGAACCGGATGCAGGTCGACATGCCCGCACATCCTTTCGGCGACGACATCACGAAAGTCCTCATCGACGAGGCGACCCTGCAGTCCCGGGTGCGGGAGCTCGCGGCGGAGGTCAGTGAACGTCACCGGGACGCAGCGGACGACCTCGTCCTCGTCTGCGTACTCAAGGGCGCGGCAATGTTCATGTCCGACTTCTCCCGCGCGCTGACGGTGCCGGCCCAGCTGGAGTTCATGGTGGTCTCCTCCTACGGGTCCGGCGCTGAATCCTCCGGGGAGGTGACGGTCGTCAAAGACCTCACCACCGACATCTCCGGACGCAGTGTGGTGGTCGTCGAGGACATCATCGACTCGGGCAGGACCCTGTCCTGGCTGGTGGAGGAACTCAGGTCCAGGGGTCCGGCGAGCCTGGAGATCGTCGCACTGCTGCGCAAACCTGACCGTGTTGTCGTCGACGTGGACTGCGACTGCCTCGGATTCGAGGTCCCCGACGAGTTCATCGTCGGCTACGGTCTCGACTACGCCGAGCGGTACCGCACCCTTCCGTGGATCGGGGCGCTGCGGCCGGAAGTCTACAGCTGACCGGGGGCACCGCCACGGTCACACCGGAGACTCCCGGGGCAGGGCGCGGTCGGCGGAACGTCACGGCGCCCGCTGCGATACTCTGGTGAGACTATGACTAAGAAGAAGGTCCTGCGGATCGCCGCGGTCATCGCCGCGGTCCTCGTCGCCATCTACGCGTTCAGCGTCCTCACCGATTCGACCCGCGGGTACTCCGACGTCGACACCTCCGTCGCAGTCAGGCAGCTCGACGACAAGAACGTCAGCGAGGTGCAGATCAACGACCGTGAGCAGCAGCTCCAGATCACACTGAAGAACAAGATCAGTGTCGACGGGGACGACGACGTCGAGAAGATCATCACCCAGTACCCTGCGCGGGCGGCGGACACGATCTTCGACAAGGTCCAGGCGTCCGGGGCGGACAAGTACCAGACGAAGGTCACCGAGGACAGTCTCCTCGGGTCACTGCTGGTGATGCTGCTGCCGGTACTGCTCATCGGTGGTCTGCTGCTGTTCTTCCTCACCCGCATGCAGGGCGGGGGAGCGGGCGGGCCGTTCGGCATCGGCAAGTCGCGGGCCAAGGAACTCAACGTCGACAACCCGGACACGACCTTCGACGACGTCGCCGGGGCGGACGAGGCGGTCGAGGAGCTCGACGAGATCCGCGACTTCCTGCAGAACCCGGGCCGCTATGAGCAGCTCGGGGCGAAAGTGCCCCGGGGCGTCCTACTCTACGGTCCTCCGGGTACCGGCAAGACCCTCCTGGCCCGTGCGGTGGCCGGTGAAGCGGGCGTGCCCTTCTACTCGATCTCCGGGTCCGACTTCGTGGAGATGTTCGTCGGTGTCGGCGCCTCGCGGGTCCGTGACCTGTTCAAGACGGCAAAAGAGAACAGTCCCTGCATCATCTTCGTCGACGAGATCGACGCTGTCGGCCGTCAGCGCGGCGCCGGGATGGGCGGCGGACACGATGAACGTGAACAGACACTCAACCAGCTGCTCGTCGAGATGGACGGTTTCGACGACCGTGAAGGTGTCATCCTCATGGCCGCGACGAACCGTCCCGACATCCTGGACCCCGCACTGCTGCGCCCCGGCCGTTTCGACCGGCAGATTCCGGTGGGCAACCCCGACCTGGCCGGGCGGGAACAGATTCTCCGCGTCCACGCACGCAACAAGCCGCTCGCCCCTGACGTGGACCTGAAGTCCCTGGCCAAGCGGACAGTCGGCATGTCCGGTGCGGACCTGGAGAACGTGCTCAACGAGGCGGCACTCCTCACCGCCCGTGTCAACGGCAACGTCATCACCGCCGACGCGCTGGAGGAGGCCACCGACCGGGTGATCGGCGGCCCCCGCCGCACCTCCAAGATCATCTCGGAACAGGAGAAGAAGGTCACCGCCTACCACGAGAGCGGTCACACCCTCGCGGCCTGGGGCATCAGGGACATCGAACGGGTGTACAAGGTCACCATCCTCGCCCGCGGCAAGACCGGCGGGCATGCGATGGCGGTGCCCGAGGACGACAAGGGCATGTACACCCGGTCCGAGCTCTTCGCCCGGCTGGTCTTCGCCATGGGAGGACGTTCCGCCGAGGAACTCGTCTTCGGCTCGCCGACCACGGGGGCGTCCGCGGACATCGAGCAGGCGACGAAGATCGCCCGGGCCATGGTCACCGAGTACGGGATGAGCCCGCAGCTGGGTGCGGTGAAGTACGGGGAGGAGCAGGGTGACCCCTTCGCCGGTCGCGGCGGTCAGGGGACCCTCGACTATTCGCCGGCCGTGGCCGCGACCATCGACGACCAGGTGCGGACCCTCATCGAGAAGGCACACGTGGTCGCCTACCGGATTCTGCGTGGTCACCGTGACCACCTCGACACCCTGGCGTCCCGTCTTCTGGAGAAGGAGACCCTGCGACGCCCCGATCTCGAGGCGATCCTCGGTGAACTGGATCCGGTCGCGGTCGAGGACATCTTCGACGGCCAGGACCGGGACTTCCCCCGGGACTACCGGGAGCCGGTGAAGACCCCCACCGAACTCGCCCGCGAACGTGGTGAAGAGCCGCCGGAGAGGCCCGACTTCTACTCTGAGGCCAGGAAGGCACGGATGGAGCGCAGGAAGGCCGAGCAGGAGGCCAGGCGGGCAGGTGCGGACCAGGGGCAGGACAGCGGCGAGGCTCGACGCCTGCCCGGCTTCCCGCCGCAGGAGGGAACCGGAACCCGCAGGTGGGGTGCCCGGTCGGACCCGCAGGAGCACCGGCGCGCCGGGCATGACCATCTGTGGGGCGGCCAGGACCGGGTGGATCCCCCCGGGGATCCGGTGGACGGCCGTTCCGGTCCGCCCCCTCACCCGGGTGAGGTGAACTACGGTCCCGGCGACGGTGCCGCAGACGGTCCCGTGTCCCCTCCGCTGCCTCCGGCAGGGGAGATGCGGGGGTTCCGGCTGCCCGACAATGAGCAGCCCGACAATCCGTGGACCACGGATGACGCCCCCACGGGACGCCATTCGCGCACCGACTCCGGTGGCAGCGGCAACCCCGACGCCGGCAACAGCAGCAGCAACAGCGGCAACAGCAACAGCAACAGCGAGGACAGGGACGGGCAGCGTTGAGTGCCACAGATTCCACCGACACACCGGACAACGTCCCGGACAAGGACGACGACCGGGGCACCGACCCGGTACGGTCACTCCTGACCGGCCGGCCTTTCGACAGACAACGTGCCGAGGCGGCGGTGCGCGAACTGCTCATCGCCGTGGGGGAGGACCCGGACCGTGAGGGCCTGCAGGAGACACCCGCCCGGGTGGCCCGCGCCTACCGGGAGATCTTCGACGGCCTCTACCGGGATCCCGCCGAAGTACTCGCCAAGACCTTCAACGAGGACCACCGGGAACTCGTCCTCGTCAAGGACATCCCCATCTACTCCACCTGTGAGCACCACCTCGTGCCGTTCTACGGGCACGCGCACATCGGATACATCCCCGGCAGTGACGGCACCGTCACCGGACTGTCGAAACTGGCCCGTCTCGTCGACGGTTTCGCCAAACGGCCCCAGGTGCAGGAGCGGCTCACCAGCCAGGTGGCGGACGCCGTGTCCGGCCGCCTCAGGGCGTCCGCGGTGATAGTCGTCATCGAGTGTGAGCACCTCTGCATGGCGATGCGCGGCATCCGTAAGCCGGGTGCCACCACCGTCACCTCCGCGGTACGGGGAGGGTTCCGCAGCGACGCCCGCACCCGTGCCGAGGCGATGTCCCTGATCCGGGGGCACTGATGCAGGCTCCGGCCTCACGGACGCTGGTGATGGGGATCCTCAACGTCACCGGGGACTCCTTCTCCGACGGTGGTCTCTGGAACTCCCCCGACCGGGCACTCGCCCACGCCAGGGAGATGGTGGGCGCCGGGGCCGACATCATCGACGTCGGAGGTGAGTCCACCCGCCCCGGCGCGACCAGGGTCGACGCACGGACCGAGCGTGAGCGGGTCGTCCCCGTCATCGCCGCACTGCACTCACAGGGCATCCGCACCAGTGTCGACACCATGCGAGCCTCCACCGCCGCTGCCGCCGTGGAGGCGGGCGTGGACATCGTCAACGACGTCTCAGGGGGACTGGCGGACCCCGACATGTACCGGGTCGTCGCGGAAGCCAACCGTGACCGGGGACCCGGCCGGCCCGTGGACTACTGCCTCATGCACTGGAGGACCGACCGTTTCGGTTCCGCCGCCGGCCGGGCCGACCACGGGGGAGACGTCGTCGCCGACGTGCAGTCGCTGACGACGGAACTGTCGGCGGCGGCGGTCGCCGAGGGTGTTCCGGCCGAGCGCATCATCCTGGACCCCGGGATCGGATTCGCCAAGAACGCCGAAGACAACTGGGCGCTGCTCCACGCCCTGCCCGGGTACGTCGCAGGGTGGTCCGCGGCAGGCTACCGTACACTTCTCGGGGTGTCCCGTAAACGCTTCCTCACCGCGCTGAGGCCGGGCCCGGACGGTCGACCAGGTTCCCCCGTCTCCGCCGACGACGCCACCGCCGCAGTGTCTGCCCTGGCCGCTTCCGCCGGAGTATGGGCTGTGCGCGTCCACGATGTCGCCCCGTCGAGGGCCGCGGTGGATGTCGCCCGGGCGGTGGCCCTGGGCCACGGACCGGACGTCCCGGAGGGATGGAGGGCACGTCGTGGCTGACCGTATCGAGCTCGACGGCCTGGAGGTGTACGGATACCACGGGGTCTACGACTTCGAGCGGGAGAAGGGGCAGAAGTTCATCGTCGATCTGGTGGTGTGGACGGACTTCCGCGCCGCCGCGGCCACCGACGACATCGGCCGCACCATCTCCTATGTCGAACTGGCGGACATTGCCGTGGAAGTCGCCGCCGGACCCTCACTCAACCTCATCGAGACGTTGGCGTCCACCATCGCGGACCGCATCAACGGACTGGACGGGGTGTACGCCGTCGAGGTCACCGTCCACAAGCCGGACGCCCCGATCCACCACCCGTTCACGGATGTCCGGGTCGTCGCCAGAAGGTCGGCGGCCGGTGCGGGAGCGGAGAAGCGTCGGTGAAGGCCGTCCTCGCGTTCGGTGCGAACCTGCCCGGTGACCTCGGCGACCCGGTGGCGCAGATCGCGCGCGCCGCACGGTCGCTCGCGGAGTCGCCGGGGATCACCGTGACCGCGGCGTCCGCGATGTACGCCACGCCGCCCTGGGGTGTCGAGGACCAGGCGGAATTCCGCAACAGTGTGCTCGTCGTCGAAGTCGATGAGGCACTGTTCTCGCCGCTGGACCTGCTGCACCGCTGCCAGGACGAGGAGAAGGCGGCGCACCGGGTGCGTCACCGGCACTGGGGTCCCCGGACACTGGACATCGACCTGATCTCGCTGTGGAGCGCCGGCGTCGAGATCCACAGCGGAGGTCGGTGGGGTGCAGAGCTGGTCCTCCCCCACCCGTGGGCACACGCCCGGGCGTTCGTGCTGGTCCCGTGGAATGACGCCGATCCGGCGGCCACGCTGGACGGACAGCCGGTCGCAGGTCTCATGGCGTCCTGCCCGGCCGGTGATCTGGCGGGAGTCCGGGCGCTGCCCGACGTAGCATGGGCACCGTGAACACATCGGACACCGGACGTGCGGGAGGCGCCGGAGACGGCGGGGGTGACCGCGGCCCCGGTCTGGCACTGACCCCCGTCAGTGCCCTGCTGACCGCCGCCGCCGGCATGGCGCTGGTCATCGGGGTCGCGGCGGTGTTCTTCTACGGCGACTTCCCGCCGGCGCGGGTGCGCAACTCGGTCGCGCTCTGGGTGTTCGCCGTCGTCGCGGCTTTCACCGCGGTCGCGGTGCGCCGTCGTATCGCCGACGGCGAGGTGGGTCTGGACCGGAGCCAGATGTCGCCGGTGTTCATCGCCCGCGCCGCGGTACTGGGTAAGGCGTGCTCCTGGCTCGGTGCGTTGGTGGGTGGAGGTTACCTGGGGCTGACGGTCTACGTCCTCATCCGGTACCCGTCTCTTCTCGCCGCCCAGGAGGACGCCCCGGGCGCACTGGTGTGCACAGCCGCAGGAGTATGCGTGGCGGTTGCCGGGGTTGTCCTGGAACGTTGCTGTCTGGTCCCTCCGGGCGACGCGGACCCTGACGGTCGTCGTTCGGGAGCACAGGCCATGTAGTGTTGGCTCCATGAGTTCCGCGTATCCGTCTCCTGATCTGCACCGGCTTCCGGACCCGAACAGCGCACAGACCACCCGGGCACCCGGTACAGGGTGGAAGCTGCTCATGTTCCTGCTCCTGGCACTTGCCCTGGCGGCGACCGTGATCATGTTCTTCGTCGACAACGACTTCTGGATCAACATGGCCGTCATCGCGGCACTGTGGGCCGCGTTCATCGGCGCTGTCCTGGTGTTCCGGTACTCAGGCGCTCTGGGGGAGGAGACCACCCGCTCGGAGGAGCGGGATGCGCGTCGTCTGGCGGAACTGGACGCCGAGCGTGCCGAGCACCGTCGCCGGGAGGCGGAGCTGGAGAAGACTCTGGCACAGAGCGCCGCCGACGGTTCCCCGGCCCGCGACGAAACCCTTGAGTCCATCCGTGCAGAGTTGGCGGCCCTGCGGGCCCAGCTCTCCGAGCTCTCCGGTCTGGACCTCAGTGAGGACCAGGTGGCTGTGCGGGCCAGGGCGGAGCGGATCATCGAACTGGAGCGGCGCTCGGGGGAGACTCCTGCCCCGGGGACTCCGGAGGGAGCCGCCTCCTCCGCCGCCCCTGTCCCATCTGCCGCACCCGAGGTCTCCGGTGAGGACCGGGGTCCCGGCGCGGCACCTCACCAGGGCGCCCGGCGCGGTGGTTTCGCCACCGGGACATTCTCCGCGGTGAACTGGGCGGGGGCGGACTCGGAGGAGACGAGCATGATCCCGCTGGTCGTCGACACCCGGGACATTGACCGGGACCGGCCTGCCCCGTCGGCACCGGCTGAGTCCCCGGCACCGGCCGGGCCGACTGCGGAGACGTCCGGCATCCCGGCCGCAGGCGGTTTCCCCGCCGGTCAGGCCGGTGGGGCGGAGGACTCCGGACAGGCTGGACACCACCGTCGTACCAGGGAGGTCGAGGACCCCCACGGTCGTCGCAGGGCCGATGAGCGTGCCGGCGCCGGCGGGTCGGTGACCGTGGCGGAACTGATGGCACAGCTGAAGAAGAACGCCAGGTGACCGGAACAGGCATCAGAGCACCACACCCCGACCGACAGGAACCACGCCTGTCGGTCGGGGTCATTTCCGCAGGTGCGGTGGGCACAGCGGTCGCAGAAACTCTCCTGCAGGCCGGCCACCACATCCACGGTGTGGTCGCACCGTCGCAGGTGTCCCGTGACCGGGTCGCACAGCGGCTCCCCGGGGTGGACGTGACGGATGTGGGGGACGCCTCCCGTGCGGCACTGGTCGTCCTCGCCGTCCCCGACACCGTCCTGCCCGGGGTTGTACGTCAGGTCGCGGAGGTCACCCGCCCCGGCCAGATCGTGGTGCACACGTCCGGGGCGTCGGGTTGCGGCGTCCTCCAGCCGGTCACCGACACCGGCGCCCTCCCACTGGCACTGCACCCCGCGATGACCTTCACCGGAAATGCTGAGGACGCCGCCAATCTCGTGGGATGTGCCTGGGGCGTCACCTCGGACTCGGACACCGGTGCCGCTGTCGCCGAACTGCTGGTGAATTCCTGCGGTGGGGTGGCGGTCCCGGTCGCGGAGGAGAACCGTCCGCTCTACCACGCGGCAATGGCGCACGGTGCCAACCACCTGGTCACGCTGGTGTCTGAGTCTCTGCGCATGCTTGACCACGCCCTGGCTTCCCCGGACACGGAGGGAGTGCCCGGTGACGGGGGAGCGGGGGCGGTCGGGACAGACCGGCCGGGCAGAGCGGGCAGGGTGCCCGTGGATCCGGACTCTGCCGTCCTGCTGCGCCGTATCCTGCCCACGGCACTGTCCAATGCGCTTGACCGGCGTACCGCGGCGTTGACAGGCCCTGTCGCCCGGGATGACGCTGAGACGGTGCTGCGCCATCTCCGTGCGTTGGACGACATCGGCACGCCGGAGCCGGTCGACGGCCCGGGGAGCCTCGACGGTGCCGGTGGCCTGTCCGGGGCATACCGGGAGGCGGCCCAGCGTACCGCCCGTGCACTCGGCTCCCTCAATGTGGAGCGGGCACTGGACGGGGACTACCCTTATTGATCCGTCACAGGACCACACACTTTTTCGCGAAGGAGCGGCAACGGTGAGTTTCACCCCCGGCCAGGCCACCGTCTACACGGGTATCGAGGAGATCGGGGAGCTGACCCGTGCCATGCGCAAGGTCGGGCGTCCCGTCGTCCTGGTCCCCACCATGGGGGCACTGCATGAGGGCCACATGGCCCTGGTCCGCACTGCCCGACGGATCCCCGGCGCCCTGGTGGTGGTCTCGGTGTTCGTCAATCCGCTGCAGTTCGGGGAGGGGGAGGACCTGGACTCCTACCCGCGCACCCTCGACAGCGACGTGCAGAAGCTCCGGGCGGTCGGGGCGGATGCGGTGTTCGCACCAGGTGCCCGGGAGATGTACCCGAACGGTCCCCGAACTTCGGTGCACCCGGGGCCGCTGGCGGAGATCCTGGAGGGGGCCGTGCGCCCGGTGCATTTCGCCGGTGTGCTGACGGTGGTCAACAAGCTGATGCACGTCACCAACTGCACCCACGCGGTCTTCGGTGAGAAGGACTACCAGCAGCTGATCCTGGTCCAGCAGATGGTCACCGACCTGAATCTGGGGGTGCAGGTCCACGGTGTCCCGGTGGTGCGTGAGGCGGACGGTCTGGCGAAGTCTTCGCGCAACGTCTACCTGTCGGAACGGGAGCGGGAGCTGGCGGTGACCCTGTCCGCCGCCCTGACCGCCGGTGCCCACGCCGCGGAGGACGGTGCGGAGGCGGTGCTGTCGACCGCCCGCGGGGTGCTGGATTCCGTGGAGGGGGTCGAGGTGGACTACCTGGAACTGCGGGGAACTGATCTGGGTGAGGCCCCTGAGGTGGGGGACGCCCGTCTGCTCGTCGCCGCACGGGTGGGTTCCACCCGGCTGATCGACAATGTCGGCGTGCCGCTCGGCACAGGTTTCCGGGGGGCGGCGGAGGGCACGGGTGTCGCTGAGGACGCCACCTCCGGCCGGGTCGGGAAGTAAGGTTGTCCGCGTGTTGCGAACGATGATGAAGTCGAAGATCCACAGGGCGACGGTCACCCAGGCCGATCTGCACTACGTGGGGTCCTGCACGATCGACGCGGACCTCATGGACTCCGCCGACATTCTGGAGGGGGAGCAGATCGACATCGTCGACGTGGACAACGGGGCGCGGCTGACGACCTATGCGATCACCGGGGAGCGTGGCAGCGGCATGATCTCCATCAACGGTGCGGCTGCGCACCTGGTGCATCCCGGCGACCTGGTGATCATCATCGGCTACGGGCAGTTCAGTGCCGCCGACCTGGAGGAGGGGTACCGTCCCCGCGTCGTTTTCGTCGACGAGCACAACCGTCAGGTGACGTTGGGGGATGATCCGGCGGATGTGCCGGTGGGGTCGGGGTTGCTGAACCCACGCTTCCCCTCCCGGTGACCGGGCCGGGTCCGTCGGTGAGGGGCCGGTGGGCAGGATCCGGCGAAATGTGACGGAGATCAATCCTGCGTCCCGGTCGGGCTGCACCACCCCCGGTCAGACCCTGGTGAACATACCCTGACCGGCAGAGATACCGGTTTTTTAAAGGGTATTCCAGATGTACCTTTTCCGTCTGCGGCCCTAGCGTGGGTGGTGTGCACCTCACCAAGTTCGCTGATCTGGGACTGCGGTCCCTCATGATCCTCGGGGACACCGGCGCAGCCGGTGCCACTGACCCGGGGCAGCGCCGCACGGTCGGAGAACTCGCCGTACGTACCGCTGCTCCGGCGTCCCATGTCAGGAAGGTCGTCGCCAGACTCACCGGTCTCGGCGTCCTCGCCTCCGTACGGGGACGGACCGGTGGGGTGTACCTCGCCGAGGGAGCCTGGGACACCGACATCGGGTACCTGCTCCGTGAACTGGAGGGGGTACACGAGGTCGTCGACTGTGACGGCAGGGAGAACGCGGTCGCCTGCCCGCTGTCCTCCCGTGACTGCGCTCTGCGGCACCTTCTCCGTGACGCCCGGGAGCGCTTCTTCTCCACCTTCGACGGTGTCACCCTCGGAGACCTCATAGAACGGACCGGCCCGGCGCACTCAGGCCCGGGCACCTCCGCCCCGGTGCGGGTCGGTCTGCCTGCCCCGCACCCCCCGAACAACCGAAGGAACTGACGACGATGTTCACCGCTGCCGAAACACTCCGCGGGGCCGCCCGCGCCGCCCGTCTCACCCCCGCCCACGAGGCCACGGTGAGGGCCACCCTCCCGGTGATCGGGGCGCACATCAACGAGATCACCCCGGTGTTCTACCGCCGGATGTTCGCGGCCCACCCCGAGCTGCTCCGTGACACCTTCAACCGGGGCAACCAGCGCTCCGGTGAACAGCAGAAGGCCCTCGCAGCCTCTGTGGCGACCTTCGCGTCCATGCTGGTCGACCCGGACGCACCGGACCCGGTCGACATGCTGTCGCGTATCGCCCACAAGCACGTTTCCCTCGGCGTGGTCGCCGACCAGTACCAGATCGTGCACGACCACCTCTTCGCCGCGATCGTGGAGGTCCTCGGTGACGCGGTGACCCCGGAGGTCGCCGAGGCATGGGAACAGGTGTACCAGCTCATGGCCGGGGTCCTCGTCGGAGAGGAGAGCGCCCTCTACGGCACCGCGGGCGTGGAACCGGGAGACGTCTTCCGGGACGCCGTCCTGGTCGCCCGCCGTGACCTCACCGACGTGGTCACCGAGTTCACCTTCGAGGTGCCGGACGCCCCGGGCGCCTTCGCAGCGGCCCAGCCCGGCCAGTACACGTCTCTCGGGGTGAGGCTGGGGGACGGTGCCCGGCAGCTCCGGCAGTACTCCCTGGTGAACTGGGACGGCCGCGGTTTCACCGTCGCCGTGCAACGCGACGGTGAGGTGTCCGGCGCCCTGCTCGACACGATTGAGGTCGGGGACCGGGTGGACGCCACTCTGCCGGCCGGTGACCTGGTCCTCGGTGACGACGACACGGTTCCGGTGGTGCTGGTCAGCTCGGGTATCGGCTCCACTCCGATGACCGGGATGCTCGCTGCACTGGTGGCCGGGGCGGGTGCGAGAGATGTCACGGTGATCCACTCGGACCGCTCCCCGGACAGTTTCGCCCAGGGCGCCGTGACCGTGGGACTGCTGGACGCCCTGGAGTCGCAGGGTTCCACCGTGCGCCGGTACTTCAGCTGGACCGGCCGTGGCCAACGGGTGGTGCTGGGGACACGGGACATCCCGGCCGGCGCTGACTGGTACCTCTGCGGAGGCAACGGGTTCCTGCAGGACGTCCGGGCCCAGCTGGCTGATCTGCCGGAACTGTGCCCGGCGGGGATCCACTTCGAACTGTTCTCCCCGAACGACTGGCTGACGGGTCAGTGAACCGCCCGTGACCGGGGCGGTGCGGGGGTATGCTGACGCTCCATGACCGGTTTCGTCTGGCCCCTCCCGTCCGCCGACGTCGTCGGTGATCTTCCGGGCGGTGCCGTGCTGCGGCTGCGTGCGCCGGTGGACACGGACCTGGAGGGCCTGGTGGTGTCCGGCCGGGATGCGGGATCGCGGCGGTTCACCGGTTTTCCGGAGAACTACACCCGGCGGGACGCTGCCCTGTTCCTCCGGACGATGATGCACGACCCGGGCGCGATGCTGTGGATCGTCGACGACCCGGACCGCCAGGGAGGTTTCGGGGGCACCGTGGAGCTGCGTCTGGTGGAGTTGAACTCCGCCACCGTCGAACTGGGGTACACGACGGCACCTCATCTGCGGGGTCGTGGGCTGATGACTGCGTCGGTGCGGTTGATCTGCGAATATCTCTTCGACTACGGCGTCCACCGGGTGCAGATCCGGGCGAATCCGGAGAACCTCGCGTCCTGCAAGGTGGCCCGCAACGCGGGGTTCCGTCTCGAGGGGACGCTGCGGGACGCCGAGTGTCTCCGGGGGCAGTGGAACGATCTCTGCATCTTCTCACGCCTGGAGGGGGAAGTCTGACGGGACCCGTCCCGGTCCGGAACCTCGGGCCGGACTCCTGAATCCGTCCCCGGAGATCATCTTCCCAGCAGGTAGTGGGCGGTACCTGCAACGGTGGTGTCCTCGTCGCCGGCGAACCTTTCCAGTGCCTCCCGGGCGCCGGCGCCGGGTATGTCGCCGAATGCCTGGACGATGCGGAGGCGGGCGGGAATACCGCTGTCTTCCGCCGTGGTGAGGAGTTTTCCGATGACGGTGCTGCAGGCGCCGGGGTCGTCGCGGACGACCCCGGCGAGTGCGTCCGCCGCTTCCGTGTCACGGATTCCGTCGCGGACCATGCCGACCAGAGTATCGATGACCTTCTCCGGACGGATACCGCGCCGGGCGAGTGCGGTCGCCACCCGTGCTGCGGTGTCAGGGCAGATGTTCTCGTCGGTGTCGCTCATGAGCAGGACATCCTCCAACGCCGCGGTGGCGGCGGGGGCGTCGCTCCCGTCGAGGAGGTCGATGATCCTCCGGTCGGTCACCGGATCTCCCCCGATGCGCTCCAGGAGGTGACAGAGGAGCCCGGGTACCGCAGCCTCCCCGGAACGCAGCAGTGACCACCGCAGTGCTCCGGCGGCGTTGTCGTCGGGTTCCTCCAGGTAGGACGCCACGAGTGCGGCCACGGGTTGCCGGTCCGGAGACTGGATGACCGCGGCCTGCCGGCGGCGGGAGGGGCCCTCGCGCAGAGCTGTCAGCAGAGCGGTGACATCAAGGGCGTCCTTCCAGTCCGTGGGTGTGGCCGCACGGACCTCATCGAGGCGGTCGAGAAGTTCCCGCTCGGCGCGGATCCGGAGGA
This sequence comes from Corynebacterium neomassiliense, assembly GCF_900626215.1. Lineage (NCBI taxonomy): Bacteria > Bacillati > Actinomycetota > Actinomycetes > Mycobacteriales > Corynebacteriaceae > Corynebacterium > Corynebacterium neomassiliense. The sequence continues at coordinate 2,599,771 of NZ_LR131106.1, forward strand.
GGGTCCGCGCTCTGATGTCGTCGAGGACGGAGGCGGCGCTCATGTCGGGGTCGGTCAGGGCGTCCCGTACCTCAGCGAGGCTGAGGCCCAGGGAACGCAGGGCCTCCACCCGCAGCAGCCGGTCGAGGTCGGCCGGTGTGTAGTCGCGGTACCCGGCGGAGGTGCGGTGGGAGGGGGTGAGCAGCCCGGTGCGGTCGTAGTGGCGCAGCATGCGCACGCTGACGCCGGAGAGTTCCGATACCTCGCCGATGCGCATGGGACCGAGCCTACTGCGCCGGCCGTCAGACTCAGGGACGGCAGTGTGTCCTTCGGTCGTGGGTCTGACCGCGGCCGCCTGATACTCCGCGGCCTGATACTCCGCGGCGTCGAAGCTCAGGTCGGCGTCGTCGAGCAGGACCAGGGTGGCCCGGGCGTGGTGGCCGCGGTGGGTGTCGGCGGTGTGAGCCTCCAGGGCAGGGCGGGCGGCATCCCCGAGCAGCAGGAGAGCGCGGGACAGGGACCGTCGGAGATCCCGGTCTCCGCGACCCAACTGTGTGGTGAGACGGTCCGCCAGAGCGGCGCGGTCACCGGGTGGGGCGAGTCCGGCGGCGGTCCGCCAGGCGGTGCGTGCGGTCTCCTCGTCGTCGCTTGTGAGGTGGGCGTCGGTGATGTGCGGCCAGGCGCGGGCGTCCCCGATCTTGGACACTGTGTGGAGTGCCTGGGCGACCGCCTGCGGAACAGGGGAGTGCAGTTCATCGAGTAGCCGGGGAAGCGTGTCCTCGACCGGGTGGCGGGTCAGGGCCCAGGTGAGCATGTCTCGGACGAAGAAGTCCGGTTCGACACGGCACTGTGCGATGAGTGCGGGGAGGTCGCCGGGCCGCGGGTCGGTACCTGCGGCGAGGGTGGCGCGCAGTCGGGTGTCGGCGTCGGAGGACGTGTAGGCACCTGTCAGGCGGTTGCTGTCGGAGCTGGTGGGCATTGTCGTGTCTCTGGTCATGTCTCCAGTGAAGACCCTGTCACGGTGTCAGGGTCAAGGTCAGGGTCACGCTGGGCTTGACCTCATCCCGAGAATGACTAGACAGCTTGGTCTATGTGATGCTACCGTCGTCGACGTTGATCACGAAGCTCACTGAGCGACGCACCTGACCCGGGCCGGAACCCCGGGGCGTCCTCCGGCTCCGGACGGACTGAAGTGACTGGCAACCGTGTCGCGTACATCGGTGCCTCCGAGAGAGATCAGCCCCGCTGGGCGACAGTCCGCGAGGAAACTGCGAAACACAGGAGCATCATGCGTACAACGCACTGCACCCTGCACACTCCAGGACACAGCGTCCATTACCTTCAGAGTCGGCGGATCACCGACTTTGCCCGGCGCTTCCCCGACCGGTGCGTCCCGGTCACCGTCCGTGACCTCGGAGCCGGCTGGTTCGAGATGCCCGCCGAGGGTGGGACCAGGCTCAGCTGGAACCACGACCCCGACCTCGTCACCGACGTCGCGCGCGACTCGGTCTACGGGGAGGTGGTCCACGTCCCCGACTTTGAGGCCCTTGTCCGCTGGGTCGGTGGCAACCGCGCTGCCGGACCTGTGGAGGGATCTGGTACAGTCCTCATCCCCGCCTGGGGTGGCGCACGTCCCTGTCTCACCGTCGACGGATACCGCGGCGTCCGCCAGGAGGCGCGCGATGAGCGGTGAGAGGTCTGCCCCTTTGCAGGCCGCCATGTCCTGCGAATGTGCCGGAGGCGCGGTACGACCGTGCCGCGGGTATCGCGGGGCGGCCCGGACCCTCACTCCCGCTCGAAGACGATGATCACCCCGTCAACGCCGCCTGGCCCCACCCTGCCCTTGACGTCGACCGAGGTCAATGACTTGTAGCGCCAGCCGTCGGCGGCGTGCCTGTTGAGTTCCTTCTCCAGCTTCCTGGCGGACATCTTTCCGCCGATGAGCCCTTCACGCAGCTCCACGACGAGGGTGCCAGACATGGTGTCGTCCTATCCGTCAATGTGATATCGGATTCCGCTGTAAGTTGACATCACTGTTGGTCGAGCGTCGGCCGTGGCGCGGTGGTCTACACCGGTGGACGCGCACTCCGGTGTCCGACCTGCCATGCAGTAGGCTGGGGGACCGTGACTGACGCGAAGCAGACCCCCCAGAGTGCAGATGCCGACGACCTCCCCGAGCAGCTGAAGATCCGCCGGGAGAAGCGTGCCCGCCTGCTGGCGGAGGGGAAGGACGCCTACCCCGTGGTCGTGCCCCGGACCCGCACCCTGCGCGAGATCCGGGATTCCTACCGGGCCCTTCCCGGGGATCCGGAGGAGGCGGCGGCTGTCGCGCGGGTCGACGGGGTGACCTACCTGGAGCCCGGTGAGGAGACCTCCGACGAGGTCGCGGTGGCCGGTCGGGTCATGTTCGTCCGCAACACCGGCAAGCTCTGCTTCGCTACCCTCCAGGAGGGTGACGGTACCCGTATGCAGGTCATGCTGTCCCTCGCGGAAGTGGGGGAGGAGGCCCTGGCGTCCTGGAAGGCGGACGTGGACCTGGGGGACATCGTCTCCGTGCACGGTCGGGTGGTCTCCTCGCGGCGTGGTGAGCTTTCCGTCATGGCGGATTCGTGGGCCATGGCGTCGAAGTCCCTGCGTCCGCTGCCTGTGGCGCACAAGGACATGAGCGAGGATTCCCGTATCCGGCACCGTTACACGGACCTGATCATGCGGGAACAGGCTCGGACCAACGCCCTGACCAGGATCAGGGTCGTGAGGGCCCTGCGCAACGCCCTGGAACGCCGTGGTTTCCTCGAGGTGGAGACCCCGATGCTGCAGACCCTCCACGGCGGCGCCGCGGCCCGGCCTTTCCGGACCCGTTCCAACGCCCTGGACATCGACCTCTACCTGCGTATCGCACCGGAGCTGTACCTCAAGCGCTGCGTGGTGGGCGGCATCGACAAGGTTTTCGAGGTCAACCGGAACTTCCGTAACGAGGGGGTGGACTCCTCCCATTCGCCGGAGTTCGCGATGCTGGAGACCTACCAGGCCTACGGCACCTACGACACCGGGGCGAAGCTCATCCATGACGTGATCCAGGAGATTGCGGTCGAGGTGTTCGGGTCGACCACCGTCACGCTCGTCGACGGCACGGAGTACGACTTCGGTGGTGAGTGGCGTTCGATGGAGATGTATCCGTCGCTCAACGAAGCTCTGGCCCGGAAGTTCCCGGAGCAGACTGTGGTGCCGGAGGTGACCGTGGAGACCTCCGTGGAGGACCTGAAGAAGCTGGCGGACCTCATCGGTCTGGAGGTTCCGGAGAAGGGTGGCTGGGGTCACGGCAAGCTTGTCGAGGAGATCTGGGAGTTCCTCTGCGGGGACCAGCTCTACGGCCCGGTGTTCGTGAGGGACTTCCCTGTGGAGACATCGCCGTTGACCCGTCAGCACCGGACGAAGCCGGGGGTGGCGGAGAAGTGGGATCTCTACGTCCGTGGCTTCGAGCTGGCGACGGGTTACTCCGAGCTGGTCGACCCGGTGATCCAGCGTGAGCGTTTCGAGGACCAGGCCCGGCTGGCGGCCGGTGGTGACGACGAGGCCATGGTCCTGGACGAGGACTTCCTCGAGGCGATGGAGCAGGGTATGCCCCCGACGTCGGGGAACGGCATGGGGATCGACCGGTTGCTCATGGCGCTGACTGGTCTGGGGATCCGGGAGACGGTGCTGTTCCCCATGGTCAAGCCGGAGCACTGACCGGGCCCCGGGGCAGCTCCACCCCCGTCGGGGGTGTCTGGTCCGGTGTGCGGTGCAGCACGATTCGTAGAATTGTGACGCGGATCATGGTGAATGGCTATGATGAAATCATCACTATTCATCCGTCCCTGTCCGAGTACAGCGAAAGGTAGCTGCCCGCCATGAGCGACCGAAGCAAGCGGAACGATTCCACGCCCGGCCTGAACACCATCAAGCGCGACGCCACCGGCGCCGTGATGCGGGTACTCACCCGTTTCACCGGCTCCGAGCTCGCGCAGCGGTACGGCCTCGGCGAGAAGATCGACCGAGTGGCCTACGAATCCACCAGGGGCGGAATGCGCACCCTCGGTGCCATCAACCGCCAGTTCAAGAAGGTCAAGGGATCCGGACGCCCGGTGCGGCTGGAACCGCAGCCCGGTGAAGCCGGAGGAGCGGAGGACGCCGCCAGGCCGGCGAAGGTCCTCTTCGACCTCACCCCGACCGAAGACCAGGAGATGCTGGTCGGCGCCGTCCGCGAGTTCGCCGAGGAGCAGCTCCGGCCGGCCGCCCATGACGCCAACGAAGCCGCCGCGACCTCCCCGGAGGTCTTCGCCGCCGCAGCCGACCTCGGCATCTCGCTGATCAACCTGCCCGAGGAGTACGAAGGCCTCGCCTCCGAATCCTCCGCCACCACCGGTGCCATGGTCGCCGAGGCCCTCGCCTTCGGTGACATGGGACAGGCGGTCGCCGTTCTCGCACCCGCAGGAGTGGCGAACACGATCACCAACTACGGCGACGACGCCCAGCAGAAGACCTACCTGCCGGAGTTCGCCGGACAGAACGTCCCCGTGTCCGCCGTCATCGTCAACGAGCAGCGCGCACTGTTCGACCCCTTCGTCCTGCAGACCACCGCGAAGCGGGAAGGGGACGACATCGTCGTCAACGGGGTGAAGACGATGGTCCCCAACGCCGGCTCCGCGGAACTGTTCGTCGTGGCCGTCGACCTGGACGGGGTGAACACCTTCGTCATCGTCGAATCGTCCACCGACGGCGTCATCGTCGAAGCGGACCCGTCGATGGGACTGCGCGCTGCATCCCTGGGACGGGTGCTGTTCAAGGACGTCCGCGTCCCGGTATCCAATCTTCTCGGCGGGGCGGACCTGGACGCCGACACCAGGGGGGAGAACTACACCGAGATCATCCGCCGGGCCCGTCTCGGATGGGCGGCGCTGGCGACCGGCACCTGCGAAGCGGTCCTCGAGTACGTCAAGCCCTACGTCCTGGAACGTCAGGCATTCGGTGAGCCCATCGCCAACCGGCAGGCCGTCGCCTTCATGGTCGCCAACATCAGGATCGAGCTGGACGGTCTCCGCCTCATCACGCTGCGCGGGGTGTCCAGGCTCGACCAGGGACGCTCCTACAACCGGGAGGCCGGGCTCGCCCGCCGTTTCGCCGCGGACAAGGGAATGCAGATCGGTTCGGACGGGGTCCAGCTGCTCGGAGGGCACGGTTTCACCAAGGAGCACCCGGTCGAACGCTGGTACCGCGACCTGCGTGCCGTCGGTGTCGCCGAGGGCGTCGTGGTCCTCTAGCCCGCACAGTGAACTCCACCGGCACCGCCGGTTCCGAAAATCAGCAGAGCATTCAGGAGAACTGACATGATCAACCTCGAACTCCCGAAGAAGCTGCGGGCGACCGCCAACCAGGCGCACCAGGCCGCAGCAGAGATCTTCCGGCCGATCTCCCGCAAGTACGACCTCGCCGAGCACGAGCGTCCGGTCGAACTCGACACCATGGCATCCCTCGTCGAGGGGATGACCGACGGCGGCGGCAACATGGCCGGCGCCTCAGGCGGACGCAGCGACAGGAAGAAGGATGACGGCGCCGTCCGCAACGGCGGGAACATGGCGTCGCTCATCAACGTCATCGAGACCTGCTGGGGCGACGTGGGACTGACCCTCTCGCTGCCGTACCAGGGTCTGGGAAATGCCGCGGTCGCCGCGGTCGCCACCGACGAACAGCTCAAGCGGTTCGGCAAGGTCTGGGCGGCCATGGCCATCACCGAGCCGCAGTTCGGGTCGGACTCCGCCGCAGTGGCGACGACGGCAAAGCTCGACGGTGACGAGTACGTGCTCAACGGCGAGAAGATCTTCGTCACCGCCGGTGAGCGTTGCGACCACGTGGTCGTGTGGGCCACCCTCGACAAGTCCGCCGGCCGTGCCGCGATCAAGTCCTTCCTCGTCCCGCGGGACACGCCCGGTTTCGAGCTGGTGCGCCTGGAGCACAAGCTCGGCATCCGCTCCTCCGACACCGCCCACTTCATCCTGGACAATGTCAGGGTCCCCAAGGACAACCTGCTCGGTTCCCCGGAGATCGACACGAAGAAGTCCTTCGCCGGTGCCATGGCGACCTTCGACAACACCCGCCCGCTCGTCGCCGGGATGGCCGTGGGTGTGGCCCGGGCGTCGCTGGAGAAACTCCGTGAGATCCTCACCGACGCCGGCGTGGAGATCGACTACGACGCCCCGGCCTGGAACCAGAGTGCCGCAGCCTCCGAGTACATCCGGCTCGAGTCCGACTGGGAGGCCGCCTACCTGCTGACCCTGCGTGCCGCGTGGATGGCGGACAACAGGCAGCCCAACAACAAGGAGGCCTCGGAGTGCAAGGCCAAGGCCGGCCGCATGGCGACCGAGCTGACGCTGAAGGCTGTGGAGCTGGCGGGTTCATTCGGTTACTCTGAGCGCTCCCTCCTGGAGAAGTGGGCCCGGGACTCCAAGATCCTGGACATCTTCGAGGGCACCCAGCAGATCCAGCAGCTCGTTGTCGCCCGGCGCGAGCTGAACCTCTCCTCGTCCCAGCTGAAGTAGCAGGCCAGGGTAAGGCCACGACGGCGTCCGGTCACACCGACCGGGCGCCGTCCGCGTTGTCTGCCCCGTACGTCCCGTACACCCCGTCGCTGCGTCGCCCCGTCACTGCGTCCCCGGGAGTGTCCGTAGATCCGCACATGTAATCACCATTCCACAAAACAGTTCTACTTTGTGAAGTAGACTTCCGGCATGAGTACACACACGCCGGACCGTCCGGGCACTGCGGACAATCCACTCGACCTGCTGATCGTCGGAGCCGGCCTGTCCGGGATCGACCTCGCGCACCACGTCTCCGCGAATTTCCCGGACTGGACGTGGGAGATCCACGACACCCACGATGATCTCGGAGGTACCTGGCACACCTTCCGGTACCCGGGGATACGCTCCGACTCGGACATGGCCACCTTCGGATTCCCGTTCCGACCCTGGCCCCACCGGGGCACCCTCGGACAGGGTGCGGACATCAGGGAGTACATCAGGGACGTGGCCAGGGACAGCGGGGCACTGGAGAGACTGAGGACAGGATCCTGGATCCGGGACTCCGACTGGCGTACCGACCGGAACCTCTACGCGGTCACCTCGGTCACCGGGGACGGGGAACGCACCATCTGGGCCCGACGGGTCCACTACGCCTCCGGCTACTACTCCCACGGCGCAGGCCACCGGCCCACCTTCCCCGGTGAAAAGGACTTCGCCGGACAGGTCATCCACCCGCAGGAATGGCCGGAGAACCTGGACTGCCGCGGCCGTCGGATCGTCGTCATCGGCTCCGGTGCGACCGCCGTGACCCTCTTGCCCGCCCTCGAGAAGGCCGGGGCCCGGGTGACTATGCTGCAGCGCAGTCCCAGCTACATCGCCCCCATGCCCTCGGTGGACATCATCAGCGCGGTGTGGAGACACCTGCTTCCCCCGTCCGCCGCCTACCGCGCGGCACGGCTCAACCACGCGGCCAGGGACATGGCCCAGTACACCCTCGCGCAGCGGGCGCCGGGGGCGTTCCGCAGGGTCCTCCGGCTCATGCAGCGCAGGTACCTGTCCGCAGAGGAGATCGACCGGCACTTCACACCCCGCTACAGTCCCTGGGACCAGAGGGTGTGCAAGGCTCCCGACGGTGACTTCTTCACCGCGCTGAAAGGCAACGCCGACGTCGTCACGGACACTGTCGACAGATTCACCTCCGGGGGAATCCTCCTCGGCTCCGGGAAGACACTGCCCGCCGACATCATCGTGACCGCCACCGGTCTGGAACTCGAGGCGTTCGGGGGAGGGACGCTGAGCATCGACGGTGAACCTCTCGACCTCAGGGAACGGGTGTTCTACCGGGGGATCATGCTGGCGGGACTGCCCAACTTCAGCTTCACCGTGGGATACATCAACGCGTCCTGGACCCTGCGCTCCGACATGGTCTCCCGCTACATGGTCAGACTGTGGGGTACAGGCGAACGGTACTACTGTCCGGTACTTCCCCCGGGACGCCACGACCGGCCGATGCTCGAGTTCGACGCGGGCTACATCCGCCGCGGAATCCACCGTTTCCCCACCCAGGGCGACCACTCACCGTGGCACTACACCCAGAACTACCTCACCGAGCTGCCCGAGCTGGCATTCGGCGACCAGCGCAGGGACATGGCTTTCGGCGACAGGGCCCTGCAGTGTGCCGGGGCATGCTCCCCGGGGCCGGTGGTCAGGTCAGTCGGGTCGGCCGCACCTTTCAGGCCGACGGACCTGGGCGACCTCCCACCCACCGAGACAGTCACCGTCGCCGGTCGGACCGTCAGGATCCGACGCACCGGCACCGGGGGAGACTTCCGCACCGCCGGCACCACCGTGGTGATGATCCACGGGATCGGACGTTCCCTCGAGGACTGGGACGACCTGGTCGCCCTGGCAGGAAGAACCGGCTCCACCGGCTCCACCGGCTCCACCGGCTCCACCGGCGGTGACCTCGCCTGCATCGCAGTCGACGTGCCGGGCTTCGGGCTCAGTGAACCGCCCCGGGACGTCACTCTCGCCGACACCGCCGGACTCATCTGGGCGGCCCTGGACGCCCTCGACGGGCAGGACGCCACAGACAGTCCCGCCCCCGTCTCCCTTCTGGGGAACTCGCTCGGTGGCGCACTGGCGATGGAGATGACTGCTCAACGTCCCCACCTGGTCTCCAGCGTGGCACTGGTGGACCCGGCAGGCTTCGGCTCCGGGACGACCCCGCTGCTCAGGCTCCTCGCCGTACCGGTACTCGGCCTGATCAACGCGGCCGCCACCCGCCTGCCGGTCGTGTACCGCCCGGTGGAGCATCTCATCCTCCGCCGGCGGGGAGCGGTCACCGCCCACCGGCTCAGGGTTGCGGGCAGGGTCGCGGCGAATCCGGGCCGCGCCCGCACCTACCACAGGATGGTGAGGCACCTCGGTAGCCCGGCGGGTATCCGACCCGGATGGCGCAGAGACCTGCTCGACCGTTTCACCCGGGCGGTCGGGGACCGGATCCCCGTCATGCTCGCATGGGGCGCCGACGACCTGATCCTGCCCTACGGTGACTTCCGCCGGGCCCTCGAAAAGATACAGGTCGCGGACGCCGTGGTCTTCGACAACTGCGGTCACATGCCGCAGCTCGAGTATCCGGAGGAGTTCGCCGACGAGTACCGCAGATTCCTCGCCGGGGTCGGCGCGGGGCAGATCCGCCGCAGTGACATGGCGGGGGCGGCACTGTGATGGCGCCTCGGGTGTGCCACAGGGGCGCCGGACGGTCCACCGGCCGTCCACGCCGTGTGCTGGTCACCGGTGCGGCCTCGGGTCTGGGCCTGGAGTTCGCCCGGGTGTACCTGGGTCGCGGGGACCGGGTGACGTTGACCGACATCCACGAGACTCCTCCGTCACCGGTGACCGCACTGTCCGGGGACTGGAGCTACCGGAAACTCGACGTGACCGATGAAGCTGACTGGGCCGCCGCCGCGCAGGAGGTCGGCTCCCTCGACGTGCTGGTGAGCAATGCCGGTATCGGTGTCGGCGGAAGGATCACCGGGACGTCCCTGGCGACCTGGCGACGTGCCCTGGACATCAACCTGCTGGGTTCGGTGCGGGGGGTCCGTGCGATGCTGCCGAGGATGGGCGGGGGAGGGCAGATCGTGCTGACCGCCTCCCTGGCGGGGCTGGTCCACGCGCCGTCGATGGCGGCCTACAACGCCACCAAGGCCGCGACCGTGGCACTGGGTGAGACCCTTGACGGGGAACTGAGGTGCCGGGGGATCAGCGTCACGACCGTCTGCCCCCAGTTCTTCCGCTCGGGTCTGGCCGGTTCACTCACCGGTGACGACGCCTCGGCCGACCGGGTGGCCCGTTCCCTGCTGAAGTACACCTGGCTGGACGCGGCCACGGTCGCTCGCCGGGGGGTGCGGGGTGCGGACGCGCGCCGGGTGACTGTGACCCCGGACGCCTTCGCCACACTGTCGTGGTACTCGAAGCGCTTCACCCGTGTCCCGTACCTGCTGGTGATGCGGTTGATCGGCAGGTGGGTGGACCGGCGCCTGGGGCCGAGTTGACGGCGTCCTTCCTCCCGGGGGCGGGCCTTCCCGGGATCAGTCCCCGTCCTGCATCCCGTTGTCGACGTCGGGCAGCAGTCTCGGGACGATCTTGCCGACGGCGTTGCGGGGCAGCACGTCCATGAACACGAAGTAGCGGGGCACGTTGTGGCGTGCCAGTTTCGCTTTCACGGCGAGTTTCGCCTTCTCCGCGAAACCTTCCTCCTGTTCCCCGTCGTTGAGCACGACGTAGCAGGCCAGTGCCTGCCCGAAGTCGGGGTCGGGGACGCCGTGGACCGCGACCTCGTAGACCTCCGGCATGTCGGCGATGACGTCCTCCGCCTCCTGCGGGTACACGTTCTCACCACCGGAGACGATCATGTCGTCGCTGCGTCCGGCGAGGTAGAACAGGCCGTCCCGGAAGTAGCCGAGGTCGCCGGTGGCGACGAGGCCGTGGAGGTTCTCCTTGTCGACACCGGGGCGGGTGTAGCCGTCGAAGAGCAGGTCGTTGCCGACGAAGACCCGGCCGATCTCACCTTCGGGAAGATCGTTGCCCTCGTCGTCGACGACTTTCAGGACCGTGGCCATCGGGGCCTTGCCGGCGGTTGTCGGATGGGCCTCGAGTTCCTCGGGGGTGGCGATGGACGCCCAGGAGACCTCGGTGGACCCGTAGAGGTTGTACAGGACCTTGCCGAACTTCTCGTGGGTGTCGCGGATGACACGGGCGGGCAGGGCTTCACCGCAGGCGACGATGTTGCGGACGCCGGGGCTGAAATTCTCGGGTACCGCCTCCAGCAGGCGGCGCAGCTGGGTGGGGACGATGGCTATGGTGTCCGGCCGGTTCGCCTCGATGAGTTTCACGGCGTCACGGGGGCTGAACCTGCGCTGGAGGATGAAGGTCGCCCGTAGGGCGAGGCCCAGCTGGATCTGGCAGAAACCCCAGAGGTGGAACATGGGTGCGGGGACGTAGTAGCCGCGGTGGTGTTTCAGCGGGATCCTCGACATGACCGAGGACGCCGGGAGGTAGGTCTTCGGTTCCGGGCGCCGGGCGCCTTTCGGTGTACCGGTGGTGCCGGAGGTCAGGATGATGGTGCGTCCTCTCCTCGGGTGGGCCGGGATCTTCTCGGTCCCGGGGGAGGTGCGCAGCACCTCGGTGAGGGTGGGCCACTGGGGGTTGCGTTCGGCGTGGTCGTCGGACTGCTGTGCTTCGGCGACGTTGCTCGCGTACTCGATGACGTCGTAGCCGAGGGACGCCCGGTGTCTCTTCTCCTCGTCGGTCAGGGGCGCGGCTGCGGAGTCCTGGTTCTCCTCCCAGCTGATGACGACGGGGCAGTCGTCGAAGCCCCGGGGCAGCAGGGGGATGAACTCCTCGTCGATGAAGAGCAGGTCGATCTTCTGCTCCTTCATCACCGCACGGGTCTGTGCGGCGGAGGCGCCGGTGTTGAACAGGACGATGTCGGTGCCGAGCCGGCCGTGGGCGCACAGGGTCATGAGGAATCCGCGGTGGTTCCGGCTGAGCATGCCGATCTTGTCGCGCTCGCGGACTCCGGTGCGGTACAGCGCCTGAGCGAGTCTGTTGGTCTGGTCGTGGAGTTCGCTGTAGGTGATGGAGCCGGCGTCGTCGATCACGGCCGTGTGGTAGGGGTCCTGTGCCGCGCCGAGGGCGAGTAGTCCTGCGGGGGTGAAGGACCACTGGTAGATGGCCTTGAGTGCCTTGCCCATCGCCAGTGGTCCCATGAGGCCGAGCACTCCGGACCGGAAAAGTGGCAGGGTGCCTTCCGCGAGTTTGGGGAGCTCCTTCAGGGAGACGGCGGGGTCGGATCCGTTCATGGTTCCTACTCTCGTGATCGGGGGCTGACGGAAGTGACGTACGGGCGTCTGAGCGCCCTTCTGTAACATAGATTACAGATAAAAATGGAAAGTTTTGCCCAATCACCGTTTTTGGCGCAGACGGCCTCCGACCGCCCGGGGTTCCGGCTTCCCGGGACCTGTTCGCTGACGGCGAACAGGTCGCCGTGGCGTCCCGGATATGCGTCCTGACCTGTGACGACGGGTCCTGTCGGCAGGGACGGGGCGCCGGGAACACTCTTGTGCTCCGCCGTGTTGACACTGCTGAGTCAACGAAGGGTCCGGAAGTCACTAAGGTGGTGCCCATATCCGACCCCGCGAGTAAGGGAGAGCTCATGTTCGAGAGGTTCACGGACCGGGCACGGCGTGTCGTCGTGCTGGCGCAGGAGGAAGCCCGCGCGCTCAACCACAACTACATCGGTACGGAGCACATCCTGCTCGGGCTGATCCATGAGGGGGAGGGAGTCGCCGCCAAGGCCCTCGAATCCATGGGGATCTCCCTCGAGGCGGTGCGCACCGAGGTCGAGGACATCATCGGCACCGGTGGTCATCCGCCGAGCGGGTACATCCCCTTCACACCGCGTGCGAAGAAGGTGCTCGAACTCGCACTGCGCGAGGCACTGCAGCTCGGCCACAAGTACATCGGCACCGAGCACATCCTGCTCGGCCTGATCCGTGAGGGTGAGGGTGTGGCCGCCCAGGTGCTGGTCAAGCTCGGCGCGGACCTGTCCCGCGTGCGTCAGCAGGTCATCCAGCTGCTGTCCGGGTACGAGGGCGGCGAGCCGGAGAGCGAGCACGCCTCGGACGAGCCGGCCACCGCCGGTGTCGGCGAAGGTGCCCCCTCCACCCCGTCAGGCAAGCCGGGCCAGAAGTCCAACTCTCTGGTCCTTGACCAGTTCGGCCGGAACCTGACCCAGGCGGCCAAGGACGGCAAACTGGACCCCGTCGTCGGCCGTGAGAAGGAGATCGAGCGCATCATGCAGGTGCTCTCGCGGCGGACGAAGAACAACCCGGTCCTCATCGGTGAGCCCGGTGTGGGCAAGACCGCGGTGGTCGAGGGCCTGGCCCTGGACATCGTCAACGGCAAGGTCCCGGAGACACTGAAGGACAAGCAGCTGTACTCCCTCGACCTGGGTTCCCTGGTCGCCGGTTCCCGCTACCGGGGTGACTTCGAGGAGAGGCTGAAGAAGGTCCTCAAGGAGATCAACCAGCGCGGTGACATCATCCTGTTCATCGACGAGATCCACACCCTCGTCGGGGCAGGTGCCGCCGAAGGTGCGATCGACGCCGCCAGCATCCTCAAGCCGAAGCTGGCGCGCGGTGAACTGCAGACCATCGGCGCGACCACCCTGGACGAGTACCGCAAGCACATCGAGAAGGACGCCGCCCTCGAGCGGCGCTTCCAGCCCGTGCAGGTCCCGGAGCCGAGTGTCGAGATGACGGTCGAGATCCTCAAGGGTCTGCGGGACCGCTACGAGGCGCACCACCGCGTCTCCATCACCGACGACGCCCTGGTCGCCGCGGCACGCCTGTCGGACCGTTACATCAACGACCGGTTCCTGCCGGACAAGGCCGTCGACCTCATCGATGAGGCCGGTGCCCGCATGCGTATCAAGCGCATGACCGCGCCTAAGGCCATCCAGGACATCGACGACCGGATCGCCGAGGTCCGTCGGGCCAAGGAAGCCGCGATCGACGACCAGGACTTCGAGAAGGCCGCCTCCCTGCGCGACGACGAGCGCAAGCTCACCGAGGAGCGTGCGGAGAAGGAGAAGCAGTGGAGGGCCGGCGAGCTCGACGATGTCGCCGAGATCGGTGAGCAGGAGATCGCCGAGGTCCTCGGTTCCTGGACCGGTATCCCTGTCGTCCAGCTGACCGAGGAGGAGACCTCCCGTCTGCTGCACATGGAGGATGAGCTGCACAAGCGGATCATCGGCCAGGAGGACGCCGTCAAGGCGGTCTCCCGGGCGATCCGCCGTACCCGCGCCGGTCTGAAGGACCCGAAGCGTCCCTCCGGATCGTTCATCTTCGCCGGTCCCTCCGGTGTCGGTAAGACGGAGCTGTCGAAGGCTCTCGCCGAGTTCCTCTTCGGCGACGAGGATTCGCTGATCTCCATCGACATGGGCGAGTACCACGACAAGTTCACCGCCTCCCGTCTCTTCGGCGCCCCTCCCGGATACGTCGGATACGACGAGGGTGGGCAGCTCACGGAGAAGGTCCGCCGCAAGCCGTTCTCGGTGGTCCTGTTCGACGAGATCGAGAAGGCCCACTCGGAGATCTACAACACCCTGCTGCAGGTCCTCGAGGAAGGCCGCCTCACCGACGGTCAGGGCCGGGTGGTGGACTTCAAGAACACCGTCCTGATCTTCACCTCGAACCTCGGCACCAGGGACATCTCCAAGGCCGTGGGCATGGGCTTCTCCTCGAGCGGGGAGACTGACGAGGCGGGCCAGTACGCGCGCATGAAGTCGAAGGTGAACGAGGAGCTGAAGAAGCACTTCCGCCCCGAGTTCCTCAACCGTATCGACGACATCGTGGTCTTCCACCAGCTGACCCAGAAGCAGATCGTGGAGATGGTCGACCTGCTGCTCAACCGGCTGCGTAAGGCACTGTCCGACAAGGACATGGCGCTCGAGGTGAGCGACACGGCCAAGGACCTGCTGGCCAAGCGCGGTTTCGACCCGGTGCTGGGAGCCCGTCCGCTGCGTCGCACCATCCAGCGGGAGATCGAGGACCACCTGTCCGAGGAGATCCTGTTCGGCAACGTGCACTCCGGTGAGATCGTGACCGTCGACGTGGAGAACTGGGACGGAGGTCCCCGGACCGAGAACGCCAGGTTCGTCTTCGGTTCGAAGCCGAAGCCGGCCCCCGTGGCGCTGCCCGCGGTGGACGTGGCTGACGGGGTCACCGAGGTCCCCGGGGTTCCCGAGGTTCCGTCCGTGGACGCCACCGACGCCAAGTAACCGGGATCCGACCTCCCCCGGAGTGACGGGAGCTACCGCGGCAGACGGTAGCTCCCGTCATTCGTCTTCTCGACCAGTCCGTCGGTCACCAGGGAGGCCAGGGCACGTGCCCTCTGCACGGGATCAGGTCCGGCGTCGGGAAAGTCGACGGCACTGCCACGGTCACGCAGCACCGCCATGATTCTTCCCCGGACCTGTCGGTCGGTTCCCTCGAACTTCTGTACTCTCCGCCTGGCCGCGGCCCGGTCCGCGTCAGACGGTTCCGGGCGCCCCAGTGCGATCCACCGGCAGCGGGAGGAGACGGGACAAACCGTGCATTTCGGGGAGCGTGCGGTGCACACCACGGCCCCGAGTTCCATCAGAGAGGCACACATCCCCAGTGCCTCGGTACGGCGGGAGCGGTCCTGCACCGGGTTACGGTAGCCCCGCCGGAGAAGGTCGGGGTCGTCGTCGACCCAGGGCATGAGGTCGGCGACGTCACCGAGGTCCCCGCTACGGGCCGGGCCCTGCAGGAACTCTCCGCGGACGAGACGCCGGTGGACCCTGCGCACGTTCGTGTCCACCACCGGTACCGCTGTACCGAAGGCGAATGCGGCCACGGCACGGGCGGTGTAGCCGCCGATGCCGGGGAGCGCCAGCAGGTCGGCGATGTCCGTGGGCACTCTGCCGTCGTGACGGTCCACTATCGCCGCAGCGCACTCCCGGAGCCTCAGTGCCCGTCTCGGATAGCCGAGGTTGGCCCATTCCCTGAGAACCTCGTCGGTGGGGGCCACAGCGAGGTTGGCCGGTGCCGGCCACTTCTCCAGCCACCGTCTCCACAGTGGTTCCACCCGTGACACCGGTGTCTGCTGCGACATGACCTCACTGAGCAGTACCGCCCAGGCCGAGGTGCCCTCCTCCCTCCACGGCAGGGGACGGGCAGTGGCGCGGTACCAGGAGTTGAGGAGTTCACCCAGGGTGGCGTCAGAACCGGCGGAGACGGCGGGGGCAGGGGACGCGGCGGAGGCGGTGGACTGGACAGGGTACTGGACGGCGGTCATGATTCCTCCACTGTGCCGTACCGGGACGCGGCGCACCAGCCGGAGGTCCGACCGCCTCCTGTGCGGTGGCACAATGGTCACCATGACAACCGAGAAGACGGACCAGACAACGACGTCGGACCCCCGCCACACTCCCCAGGGGGCGTTCGAGGCCCTGCGCCGGGGAAACTCCCGGTTCATGGCAGAGGAGTCCGCCCATCCCAGGCAGGACGGGGCACGTCGGGAACTGATGACGACCGGTCAGCGCCCTTTCGCTGTCGTACTGGCGTGCTCGGACTCCCGGGTTCCCGTGGAGATCATCTTCGACCAGGGACTCGGCGACATCTTCGTCATACGGACCGCCGGCGAGATCACCGATCTGTCGGTCCTCGCATCGCTGGAGTTCGCGGTGGTCGGCCTGGGCGTCCCCCTGGTCGTGGTTCTCGGACACGAGAACTGTGGTGCGGTGAACGCCGCCCAGAACGCCCTGGAGACCGGCGAGCTTCCCTCCGGGTTCCAGCGGGTCCTGGTCGAGAAGGTCACCCCGTCACTGCTCGCGGCCAGGGCTGAGGGCGGGGACACCGCGGAGGACTTCGAGAGACACCACGTCGTCGAGATCGCCGCACACATTGTCGACCGCTCACCGCAGATACTGTCCAGACTCAGGGAGGGGACCGTCGGGGTGGTCGGCATGCGTTACCGGCTGTCGGACGGGATGACGGAACCGGTGGTGAACTATGGTCTCGACGTCCCGGGCACTCCGGGTCAGCCGCTGAACTGACCGCACCGTGTCCGGCCCCTGTGACCGCACCGTGTCCGGCCCCTGTGTCCGGACCGGTGCCCGGACCGCTGCGGGGCCGGGGGGTGTCGTGTCCGGGGCAGGACCACCGCGCTGGATAGACTGGACTGCGTGACCCAGCCCGCGTACCCAGGTAACCGCCCGCTCCCTCCCGAGATCTACCGCCGGCGTCGTATCGCCGCGGCAGTTGTCGCGGTCGTCGTGCTGGTGGTCCTGGTTCTCGTTGTCCGGGCCGTCGCCGGCGGCGGTGATCCCGAGGGGACGGCGTCGTCAACATCCGTTGTCCCGTCCACCGCCTCCTCCGCGGCGGACAGGACAGCCACCACGGCAACCTCCACAGCAACCTCCACAGCTACCTCCACGGCGTCGTCGGAATCTCCGGCCTCATCCACCGCCCCGGCGGGTACGACCACCTCCCTCGCCGCGGAACCGGGTGGGGAGTGCACCGCGGAAGACCTGGTCCTCTCCGTCAGCGCCGGCCTGCCGACGTACGCCGCCGGCGAACTACCGGACTTCTACCTTTCGGTCTCGAATCCGACCGGTTCAGGGTGTGCCGTGGACCTCTCGGCGAATCCGATGAGTTTCGAGGTCTACACTCTCAGTGACTATGCGCGGGTGTGGGCGGACACGGACTGCAACGAACCCACACTCACCGGGACACTCGAACTGGCCGCCGGGGAAGAGCGCAGTTTCGCGCTCAACGGCTGGTCACGGACGACATCCTCACCCGACCAGTGCACCGACAGGGAACCGGCGGGCACCGGAGCGTTCCTGCTGTACGGACGTCTGGGCGACAGCACCTCCGAACCCGCGACCTTCAACCTGGCCTGACCGGCGCCCCGCACTCAGGAACCGTCGAGTCCGAGTTCCCCGAGTGCACCGGCCACCGTGTGCACCGGGATGATCCGGAGCCCGGGGAGTGCCACACGGTCGGCGTCCCGCGTGGCGGCGGGAACCACCGCCGACGTGAACCCCAGCCGGGACGCCTCAGTCAGCCGGAGCCGAAGATCGGGGACCCGGCGTACCTCGCCTCCGAGGCCGACCTCGCCGACGGCGACCAGCCCCGTGGGCAGACTGTGGTCCCTGCTGGTCGATGCCAGCGCGAGCGCGGTGGCAAGGTCAGCGGAAGGTTCGGTGATCCGCATCCCCCCGACCGTGGCGGCGTAGACCTCGTGGTCCATGAGGTTGAGTCCGCATCTGGTCGCGAGGACTGCCAGTACGGTCGCGACGCGTCCGGGGTCCACGCCCGTGACGACCCGACGTGGATTATGCTGCTCCGACTTCAGGGCGAGGGTCTGGATCTCCCCGACCATGGGGCGACGGCCGTCCATGACGACCGTGACCGCCGTCCCGGACACCGGTTGATCCCGGTGGTTGAGGAACAGTCCGGACGGGTCGGGAACCTCCCGGATGCCTTCGGCAGTCTGTTCGAAACACCCCACCTCGTCGGTGGCCCCGAAACGGTTCTTCTGTCCCCGGAGGAACCTCAGCGAACTGTGCCTGTCGCCTTCGAAGTGCAGGACGACGTCAACGAGGTGTTCGACGGTACGCGGACCTGCCACAGCACCGTCCTTCGTCACATGGCCGACGAGCAGCACCGGGATGCCCGTCGTCTTCGCGAAGGTGGTGAGGGTGGCTGCCACGGCACGGGTCTGGGCCACACCGCCGGGAACCCCCTCGACGCCCGGTGCGTGCAGTGTCTGGAGGGAGTCGACGATCACCAGTTCAGGGCCGACAGTCTCGATCTGGCCCAGTGCGGTCTCCAGGTCGTGTTCTGCGGCCAGCCAGAGGTCACCTGACAGGGCATCCGTGCGCCCGGCCCGCTGACGGACCTGGCTGACCGACTCCTCGGCGGTGACGTAGAGGACACTTCGGCCCTGCCGGGCCCACCTGTTCGCGACCTCGAGAAGCAGAGTCGACTTACCGACCCCGGGCTCCCCGGCCAGGAGAACGGCACTTCCGGGGACCACCCCTCCGCCGAGGACCCGGTCGAGCTCACCGATGCCGCTCGGACGGTGTGCGGCCTCCGACGGGTCTATGTCCGTGACCCGCTGTGCAGGGGAGGTGGGCGTCAGTCCGGCGGGGACTGACCTGCCGGCGTGGGAGCCGCTGACGACGACGGCCGGGGCGGCTTCTCCCACGGTCCCCCATTCCCCGCAGGAGGGGCATCTGCCCACCCATTTGGGGACGCGGTAACCGCACGAGGAGCATTCGTATCCGGGGGTCTTCCTGGCCATGGTCGCACAGCCTAGTCCGGGCACCGGACACGGGAACGCGCGCCCACCGTGGCCGGTGGACGCGCGTCATGTCGGCGGGGTCGGCCGCCGTGACCTCCCTGTCGACGGGGAGACGGGAGGAACTAGTGGGAGGCGGGAAGGTCGGCGAGCTCACTGCCTTCCTTGGTCACACCGTCCTGGTCCCGGTGCAGGGTGCCCGACGGCGCGTAGTACGACGTGATCGGGGCGTTGATCTGGATGTCACCGGTGTCGAAGCTGAAAGTGATGTTGCGGGACGCGCCGGGGTAGAAGTCCGTCCCCTCGACCGTGGTGGGCAGGTACTCGGTGCAGGAACTCGTGTTGTCCTGGGCCCGCATGTCCTTCAGCCCCTGTTCCGAGTCCGCCACGAGGTTGCACCGCGGGTCGATGGTGCGGTTACCGCCGAGGTTGAATGTGGCGTCCTCGATCTTCACCGAGGAAAGCACCACCGGGTCCTTGTCGATGGCCTGGTTGGAGGCGTTGAACTTCAGTGCCACCGACCGGTCCTCCTGGATGATCAGGCTGACGTCGCGGACGACAGCGTCCCCGGACTCACCGTTGGTCCCGTTGACGGCGGGAACCTGGTTGGCGGTCTGGGAGATCTGACCGGCACCACAGGCGGTGAGGGCCAGTGCCGCGGAACCGGCGACCAGGGCGAGTGCGCCACGGGCGCCGGGGGACTTCAGGTGCTTCACTGTCTTCTCCTCCATTGAGGCATACGTCGTACTGCAGTCATCGTCCAGAATAGCCCCTGGGGACGCCCGGAACCTACTCAGTACCCCGTCCGGCAGGGCTGGTGGGGGAGGGACGGGGGAGGACGGTGGTAGAGTTTCAGGTCATGGAGTTCAACATCGGGGACGTTGTCGTCTACCCCCACCACGGCGCCGCAGAGGTCAGAGGAATCGAACAGCGGGAGTTCAAGGGCGAGACGGTCGACTACCTGGTACTCCGCATCCTCCAGGGTGATCTGCTGGTGAAGGTCCCCGCCGCGAACGCCGAACTTGTCGGCGTGCGGGACGTCGTCGGTGAAGAGGGCCTCCAGAAAGTCTTCTCTGTCCTGAGGGAGACCGACGTGGAGGAAGCCGGAAACTGGTCGCGCCGGTACAAGGCCAACCAGGAACGACTCGCCTCCGGCGACGTCAACCGGGTCGCCGAGGTCGTCCGTGACCTGTGGCGCCGTGACCAGGACCGGGGCCTGTCCGCAGGAGAGAAGCGCATGCTCGCCAAGGCGCGTCAGGTTCTCGTCGGTGAGCTGGCACTGGCCGAGGGCGTGGACGATGACAAGGCAGATGCCGTCATCGGATGGCTGGAGGAAGCTGTGCAGCGTCACCGGGACGCCGCAGCCGCCGCCCGCGCCGCTGCCGCCGCAGGTGAGGAGCCCAGGCACACCGTCGACCTCGATGAAGAACTCGACGAGGACTGACCCCCGGCACCGCCGTTGGTGCTCAGTCCGCGAAGGTGACCGGGGCCTCACCGACATTGCGGAACTCATTGGCGTGGTCGCCGAAGAGTTTGAGCACACATGTGTCGACCGAGCAGTCCACGGCGTCCCCCTTCTCCGCCACGGTGAGGGTCACTTCGGCGTTGCCTTCGGCGTCGAAATGGTCGGTGGCGCGCTGCTCAGACTCCGGGGCGATCCACTTCGAGGCAGAACGGTCCCCGGTGCACTCCGGCGGTGCTCCCCGCCCCGCGGCGTCCGCCCCCGTGTCCTCCCTGCAGATCGCGAGGTAGTACCCGGCCGAGGTGTCCAGTCCGTGGAGGGTGACGATGATCTGTTCGCCGTCGACGAGGTTCTGGGTCTTGTCCGCGGAGATCTGCGGCGGACCGGGATCTTCCGGGGGAGTGTCCCCGGCAGCCAGCGGCGCCTCACTTGTCGGCGGAACGGTACCGGTGGAGTCGCCCGGGGTCTCCGTGCCGGCCGCGTCTGTCGTTCCGCCGGTGCCGTCCCCGTCGCCTGAGCAGGCGGCCAGGCCCACGGCCAGGACGGCTGTGGCGGTGAATGCGGCGGTACGGCGGGTGAGGGTGGTGGTCATCGGTGGACTCCTCAGCGTGGTGTGGTGAACGTCAGTTCTTAGTTCAACCTACCAAAGGCAGGGGTGAGCGCACCGTGGTTTCGACCGAACCCAGTCCGTCGACACTGACCGTCACCACGTCACCGTCCCTGAGGAACCGGCCGCTGCCCGCCCCCACACCCTCCGGGGTTCCGGTGAAGATCACGTCACCGGGTTCCAGGGTGGTGAACTCGGAGATGTACCGGACCAGGTCGACCGGAGGGAACACGAGGTCGGCGGTGGAGTGCTCCTGACGCAGCTCCCCGTTCACCCACGTCCGTAGGACGGCACCCCCGGCAACCGGGTCGACCCCGGTGGTCAGCCACGGTCCCAGCGCGGAGGACGCGTCCAGGTTCTTGCCCTGGAGCCACTGCTGGGTGCGGTACTGCCAGTCACGCTGCGAGAAGTCGTCGCCGACGGCGTACCCGGCGATCGCGGCCTTCGCATCCTCCTCTGAGGCTCCTCCGGTGGCCCCCGGGAGGCGGCGTCCGATGACGACGACGAGTTCACCCTCGTAGTCCGCTTTCGCCGCCAGATGCTCCGGCACGGTCACGGTCGCGGAGGGACCGGTCAGTGCGGTGGGGAACTTGGCGAAGAGGGTGGGATGGTCGGGGACCGGGTGGCCCATCTCGACGATGTGCTCCCGGTAGTTCAGCCCCACGCACAGGGCCTTGCCGGGGCGGGGGACCACCGGCAACAGGTCGGAACGGTCCAGGGTCACCTCGGCACCGTCCCGGCGGAGGCAGGTCGACACCCTGGATTCCAGGTCGTCGGGGGACTTCGCCAGCAGGGTCCCGAGGTCGCAGCGTTCCACCACCCGGCCGGTGACGGTGGCCGAACCGGAGATGTCGGCCCCGTCGTCGATGAGCACCGTGGCGACACTGCCGGCGGCGTCGATGCGGGCTGTGGCAAGTTTCATGGGCTTCTCTCCTACAATGACGGTGTGACTCTGCGCATCTTCGATACCGCCACCCGAGAACTCCGTGACTTTGTTCCGCTGCGGGAGGGGCACGCCAGTGTGTACCTGTGCGGTGCGACTGTCCAGTCCGTCCCGCACATCGGTCACGTGCGGTCAGGGGTGGCCTTCGACATTCTGCGCAACTGGTTGACGGCCAAAGGGCTGGACGTCGCTTTCGTGCGCAATGTTACCGACATCGACGACAAGATCCTCGCCAAGTCTGCCGAACACGGCCGCCCCTGGTGGGAGTGGGCGGCGACGCACGAGCGTGCGTTCACCCGTGCATACGACCTGCTGGGCGTCACCCCGCCGTCGGTGGAGCCGCGTGCGACCGGGCACGTCCCGGAGATGATCGCCTACATCCGTCGCATCATCGACAACGGCCTGGGTTACGCCGCCCCCGACGGGTCGGTCTACTGCCGGACGGCGAAAGTGCCCGGTTACGGCTTCCTGTCCCACCAGAAGCTCGACGAACTCGACCAGGGTGAGGATCCCGCCCCCGGTAAGGAGGACCCCCGGGACTTCGCCATGTGGAAGGCCGCCAAGCCCGGTGAACCGGGTTGGGAGACCCCCTGGGGGTACGGCCGTCCGGGCTGGCACATCGAGTGCTCGGCCATGTCCCGGAAGTACCTCGGTGCCACGTTCGACATCCATGCGGGGGGAATGGATCTGCAGTTCCCCCACCACGAGAACGAGGCGGCGCAGGCGCACGCGGCCGGCGACGGTTTCGCGAACCTGTGGATGCACAACGGCTGGGTGACGATGTCGGGTGAGAAGATGTCGAAGTCCCTGGGCAACGTGCTCTCCGTGCCGAATGTGCTGACGCTGGTCCGCCCGATCGAACTGCGCTGGTACCTGGGGTCCGCCCACTACCGGTCCATGCTGGAGTACTCGGAGAAGGCCCTGCAGGACGCCGCGGCCGGGTTCCGCCGGGTCGAGAAGTTCCTCGACCGTGCTGTGGAGGTGCTGGGCACCGTCGAGGTGGGGGACTGGCTCCCGGAGTTCGGGAGGGCACTCGACGACGACCTCGGGGTGCCGGCGGCCATCGCGGTCCTCCAGGACGCCGTGCGCTCGGGCAACACCGCCCTGGACGGGGGTGACCTCGTCGCGGTGGCCCGGATCGCGGGCCAGGTGCGCGCGATGACGGGTGTCCTCGGGGTCGATCCCCTGTCGGACACCTGGTCAGGGCCGGACTCCAGAGGACGTGGCCAGGGCATCGGTGCCGGGGCGTCATCCGGGGCTCTTGAGGCGTTGGATGTACTGGTGAAATTCGAGCTGGAGCGCCGGGCGACCGCGCGTGCCGAGAAGGACTGGGCCACCGCGGACGCCGTGCGCGACCGCCTGAAGGCCGCCGGTGTCACCGTCGCGGACTCCGCTGACGGTGCCACCTGGTCGCTGGGCTGAGCAGCTGGGCTGAGCCTGGGCCGGGTCCGCTAGGCAGGGCCGGGTGCTAGCGTTCCGCCAGTGCCGTTCCCTTGAGCTCCGGCAGGGTGTAGGCGGCCACGGCCGCGACGGCGAAGGCCACCCCGAACAGGGCGAAGAGGATTCCGGTCCCGCCGAAGACCAGCAGCGGCGGCACGATGAGCGGTGCAATGATCGAGGCGATGCGTCCGAATCCGGTGGCGGCCCCGGTACCCGTCGCCCGCAGAGGCGTGGGGTAGAGCTCCGGCCCGACCGCGTACAGCGCACCCCAGGCGCCGAGGTTGAAGAAGGACAGCAGGCATCCGGCCGCGATGATCTGCCATCCGGCGTCGGCCAGCCCGTAGAGTCCGGCCGCGCACGCCGAGCCGACGAGGAACGTGGTCAGGGTGACGCGGCGTCCCCACTTCTCGATCAGCCAGGCGGCGCAGGCGTAGCCGGGCAGCTGCGCGACCGTGATGACCAGCGTGAAGGTGAAGGACTTCACCAGTGAGTAGCCGTTGGACGCCAGGATCGAGGGGATCCAGGTGAACGCCCCGTAGTAGCTGAGATTGATGCAGAACCACACTGTCCAGAACGCTGCCGTGCGCCTGCGCAGGGGCTTCGACCAGATGCCGGTGACCTCGGCGTCCCCGTCTGTCCCGATGATCGCGGCGTCCCTCTGGGCCTCGTCGAGCACCCTGTCCCCGGGCGCGGGGGTCCCGGCCTGAAGGAACTTCGGCCCGGGTTCACTGGCCTCGAACTCGCGGACGGTGGCCTCGGCCTCGGCGTGGCGTCCCCGTGACTCCAGGAACCGCACCGACTCGGGCAGTGTGAGCCGCACGACCAGGGCGTAGGCGGCGGGGATCACGCCGATGGCGAAGGCCCAGCGCCAGCCGTTGTCACCGAGGGGTACGAGGAGTGTGCCGATCACGGCAGCGGCGATCCAGCCGACCGCCCAGAACGCCTCGAGCAGCACGACCATCCTGCCGCGCACGGCACGGGGGGAGAACTCGGAGACCAGGGTGGAGGCCACCGGAAGCTCCGCGCCGAGGCCGAGGCCGATGACGAAACGCAGCACCAGCAGCATGACCAGTCCGGTCGACAGTGCCGCGGCACCGGTCGCCAGTCCGTAGACCAGCAGGGTGAGGGCGAAGACGTGGCGTCGTCCGAACCGGTCGGCCAGGAGCCCCCCGACCGTGGCGCCCAGTGCCATTCCGATGAATCCTACGGAAGCTATCCAGGAGGTCTGGGTGTGGGAGAGTCCCCAGTGCTGGGTGAGTGCCGCCATGATGAAGCCGATGAGGCCCACGTCCATGGCGTCCAGTGCCCATCCGATACCGGATCCGGTGAGCAGTCTGGTGTGCCGACGGGTCACGGGGAGCCGGTCAAGACGCTCGGTGCGGCTGAGTGCACCGGCGGACGGTGACTGCGGTGAATGCGGTGACTGCGGTGACGATGGTGACGAGGGGGACGGTGACGGGGGAGGGGTGGTGTTCATGGGCCATGAGGGTACCCTCATGGGACGTGCCGGAATAGAGCTGCCCGGGGTTGACCCGTAGGATGACCCCCATGGCAGGTAACGACAGGCGCCGCGGCGCGGTGCGCAGGACCGAACGCAAGGGCTCGACGAAGGGTTCGGGGGGACAGGTCCGGCGGGGGCTCAAGGGGAAGAAGGCCACACCCAAGGCAGAGGACCGCGTGTACCACGCGAAGTACAAGGCGAAGAAGGCGAAGGAACGCCGTGAATCGGGTCGTCCGGCGCCGAAGGACCCGGACACCCAGCCGGAACTCGTCGTCGGGCGCAATCCCGTCATCGAGTGCCTCCACGCACACGTGCCGGCCACCGCACTCTATGTCGCGGTGGGCACGGCCAATGACGACCGTCTCAGCGAGGCGGTGCACACCTCGGCCGAACGGGGGATACCGGTCCTGGAGGTCAGCAGGGACGAACTCGACCGCATGACCGGTAACGGTATGCACCAGGGTATCGGACTGCAGGTGCCCCCCTACCGGTACGCCGACGTGGACGACCTCATCACCCTGGCACAGGAGTCCGGCCGACCAGGTCTCATCGTCGTGCTGGACAACATCACCGACCCACGCAACCTCGGGGCGGTGATCAGGTCGGTCGCAGCGTTCGGCGGGCACGGTGTCGTCATCCCCGGGCGCCGTTCCGCATCAGTGACCGCGGTTGCGTGGAGGACGTCGGCGGGCACTGCGGCCCGACTTCCGGTCGCCAAGGCGACAAATCTGGTTCGTGCGTTGAAGCAGTTCCAGCAGTCCGGCTACCAGGTCGTGGGACTGGATGCGGGAGGACGCCACACCCTGGACACCTACGACGGCACCGGTCCGGTGGTGGTTGTCGTCGGTTCCGAGGGCAAGGGACTGTCCCGGCTGGTCGGGGAGACCTGTGACGACATCCTCTCGATCCCCATGACCTCCACCGTAGAGTCGCTCAACGCCTCCGTCGCCGCCGGGGTGGTGCTCAGCGAGTTCGCCCGCCAGCGCAGGGTCCGCGGCTGAAACGGGAATTCCCGCCCCGCCCCGCGCGTTGGGTCACTGTATGACCCGTAAGTTGTTCACCCCCGTGACCCTGCCCACCCCGGACGGATCAGGACTGGAGGTCGGCAACCGCGCCTTTGTCGCGCCGATGTGCCAGTACTCGGTCACCGCCCGTGACGGCGTTCCCACTGACTGGCATCTCTCTCACCTCGGAGCATTCGCCGCCGGCGGGTTCGGACTCGTCGTCGTCGAAGCCACCGGTGTGGAGGCCCGGGGCCGGATCTCGCCGCTGGACCTCGGACTGTGGGACGCCGGACAGGTTCCCGCCCACACCCGTATCGTCGACTTCATCCACGGTCAGGGGCGCCTCGCCGGCGTCCAGCTCGGACACGCGGGCGGGAAAGCCTCGACCTACCCGATGCTCCCCGGTCACAACGACGGTGCCACTGTCCCTGAAGAGGAGGGAGGATGGTCCACCGTCAGTGCCTCCTCGGGACCGGTACTGGAAGGGCTGGATCCCGCCCGGGAACTCACGGAGGAGGACATCGCCGGGGTGGTGGCGTCCTTCGTCGCGGCCGCACGGCGGGCGGAGGAGGCGGGCTATGACGTGGTCCAGATCCACGCCGCGCACGGTTATCTCATCCACCAGTTCCTGTCGCCGTTGACCAACCGGCGCACCGACGGCTACGGCGGTGACCTCAGGGGCCGTTCACGTCTTCTGCGCGAGGTCGTCACCGCGGTCCGGCAGGAGTGGCCGGACTCGAAGCCGCTGGGGGTCAGGGTCAGTGGAACAGACTGGGTGGATGACGGCCTGCAGATCTCCGAGGTCGCGGAGGTGCTCAGAGGCCTCGCCGCGGAGGGGCTCGTCAGCTGGGTGGACGTGTCCTCCGGTGGTCTGACCGACGGGTCGACCATTCCTGCCTGCCCCGGCTACCAGGTGCCGTTGGCACAGCATGTCACCCGGACTCTCGCGGACGCCGGTCTGGGCGAGGACACGGTGGTGGTTTCGGCGGTCGGTGCCGTCGACAGTGCCTCCCAGGCGGAGACGATCCTGGTCACCGGGCAGGCGCATGCTGTGTCGATCGGGCGCGCGGCACTGCGCAACCCTCACTGGGCGGCCCTGGCCGCGGCGGCGCTACGGGTGCCCCGCGGGGAGATCCCCCATGCCCCGCAGTTCTTCCGCGCCGGGTTCGGGTCGGCGTCCTGACCTCCCAGTGATGTGGGTCAGTGCCGGTGGTGGTCTCCGTCGCCGGGGACGGCGGTGACTCCTTCGGTACTCCCGGCCCCGTCACCCGGGGCGTCCCCGTCGGGGTTCTCCGGGTTGTCACGTGAGGCGTCACGTGAGACACGTCGTCCCCGCACTGCTGCGATACCCCGGCAGGCGAGGTAGATGCCGAAGCTTATCGAGGTGACGAAGGGGCTCACCGGCAGTCCGGGACCGAGGGAGAGAACCAGCCCGCCGGCGGCGGAGACCACCGCGAAGGACGCCGAGAGCACCACCGCCAGGGCCGGGTTGGCCGTGACCTTCACCGCCGCCGCGCCGGGGGTGATCAACAGGGCGAGCAGGAGCAGTGCCCCGACGATCTGCACTCCCTGGGAGGCGACGACGCCGATGATCACCGCGAAGACGGCGGCCAGGAGTTTCACCTTCACTCCTGCGGCTGCGGCGAGCACCGGATCGGCCGTGGCGAACAGCAGGGGGCGCCAGAGAACCCCGACCACGGTGACGACGAGGACGGTGACGACGGCGAGTGTTCCCAGCGACGCCCCTGACACGCCCACGATCTGCCCGGTCAGCAGGGCGTAGGCTTCAGAGGTCCGTCCGGGGTAGAGGTAGATGAACAGTACCGACAGTCCCATGCCGAAGGCGAGCACCACTCCGGTGGTGGCGTCCTGTTCCCTCATGCCGAGCAGGGCGAGGACGACCGAGGCGAGGACTGCCCCGGCAACCGCACCCGCGGTGACACTGACTCCGAGCAGGAGGGCGGCTGCGGCCCCCATGAGTGCGAGTTCGCCGGTGGCGTGTGCGGCGAAGCTCATCTTCCTCATCACGATGAGGGGTGCGACTGCCCCGGACACCACTCCGAGCAGCAGTGAGGCCCAGAGGGCGTTCCGGACGAAATCGACCCCGAGCAGGTCCCAGGTACTCACACGACCACCAGTTTTCCGTTGACGCGGGCGACATCGACCCTGGTCCCGTAGAGATCGGAGAGGACGTCGCCGCGCATGACCTCGTCGACTGTCCCGGTGACGTGGCTGCGGGGGCCGAGGTAGAGGATCCGGTCCGTCACGTCGAGGACCGGGTTGATGTTGTGGGTGACGAAGACGACCGCGGTGCGGCGTTCACGACGGCGGCGGTCGAGCAGTTCGACGGCAGCACGCTGGGTACGCAGGTCGAGACTGAGCAGGGGTTCGTCACACAGCAGCAGCTGCGGGTCACCGGCCAGGGCCTGGGCCTGGCGTACGAGCTGCTGCTGGCCTCCCGAGAGGGTTCCGACGCGGCGGTCGGCCAGTCCCAGGGCCCCCACTTCGTCCAGGGCGCGGTCGACGGTGGAGCGGGAGGGACGCCGGTTGTGCAGGATCCCGTGTCCGATGGCCAGGCCGACCAGGTCACGCACCCGTACCGGAAGGTCGGGGTCCGCCATGCGCTGCTGGGGTATGTACCCGGTGCGTGCGCCGGTGGTGACCGTGCCGTGGGTCAGGTGACGGGTGCCGAGGACTGTTCCGAGGAGGGTGGATTTGCCGACCCCGTTGGGGCCCAGGACGGTGAGGAACTCCCCGGGGGTGACGGTGAGGTCGAGATGACGCCACAGGGGCTCGACGGCGGCGTCACGGAAGGTCAGGACGGTCGTCTGGACAGGCACCGTCCGGGGCACTGTCCGGGTCACTGTCCGGCTTCTTCCGGGCCGGCGGCCTTCTCCAGCGCTGTGACGACATTGTCGAGGTAGTCGAAGTAGGTCTGCCCGTTGTCGGGGGATTCGTTGACGTTGACCACGGCGTCCCTGTCGGGCAGGCCCTTGTCCTGTGCGGCCTCGACGAGGCGTGTGGCGGCGGGTGTCTGGGCCTGGGTGTTGGTGACGAGGATGTCGACGGTTCCGT
Organism: Corynebacterium neomassiliense; assembly: GCF_900626215.1. Classification (NCBI taxonomy): domain Bacteria; kingdom Bacillati; phylum Actinomycetota; class Actinomycetes; order Mycobacteriales; family Corynebacteriaceae; genus Corynebacterium; species Corynebacterium neomassiliense. The sequence continues at coordinate 2,628,735 of NZ_LR131106.1, forward strand.
CGCTGATGAGGTCGCGGGCGGCGGTGAGGTCGGCGGCGGAGGGCTCCGATTCGTTGAGGGTGGCGTGGGCGAAGCCTTCCGGGGTCACGTCCCTGAGCTTCGTGTTCTTCAGCAGGTCGGCTGCGACCGGTTCGGTGAGCAGCACATCGGCCGCCGGGAGTTTGCCGAGCCTGGCTCCGGCGTCGTCCAGTTTCCCGGCGACACCGTCGGCGTGGTCGGGGAAGGAACTGTCCCTGCCGTGGAGGGAGGACGCCAGGCGGTCGGCGAAGTCGCGGACGGTGGCGAGGTCGAACCAGACATGCGGGTTCACGTCGTCACTGGGGCTGTCACCGTGGCCGTCACTGGGGCTGTCACTGTGGTCGTCGCCTGCGTGGTCGTGTTCCCCGGTGTCATGTCCTTCGGTCGTGGGCGCGGCGGTGATGACCTCGGCGTCGGGTGCGGCGTTGTCGGTGAGCCAGTTGTCGTAGCCGGCACCGTTGCCGATGACGATGTCGGCGTCCCTGATGTCGGCTATGTCTTTGGCGGTGGCCTCGTACTCGTGGGGGTCACCGTCGGTGCCGGAGAGGATGGTGGTGACGGTGACGTCGAGGTCGGAGCCTGTTTCCCGGGCGTCGTCGACGACTTCCCGGGCCACTGAGCCCCATACGGCGGTGGATGCGACGATGTGCAGGTCGGCGTTGTCGGCGGCAGGATCTCCGGAACCGCCGGAGCACGCGGTGAGGGACGCCCCGGTCAGGGTGAGTGCGGCGGCGGCGACGAGTGCCGTGCGGGTGGCACGGGCGGTCAGGTGGAGGCTTCTCATGGTGCGTCAACGTAACTCTTGTTGTTAATGGTTGTCAATTGCAGAAGAGTGCGGGCGCGGGGGTCGGACGTGCCCGCCCGGCCACCGGGTGAACACCGGCTAAACTCGGACCCCGTGAACCGATCCAGCAGCCAGGGCAGGAAGGGCCGACCCGCCCGCCGGGGAACCCTCGCCTCCATCGCCGCGGAACTCGGGGTCTCCCGCACCACCGTGTCGAACGCCTACAACCGCCCGGAACAGCTCTCCGCGGAACTCCGGGAGAAGATCCTGCGCACCGCCGACGCCATGGGCTACTCCGGCCCCGATCCCATGGCCCGGTCCCTGCGCACCAGGCACGCCGGTGCCATCGGCGTCCTGCTCACCGACGACATGACCTACGCCTTCGAGGACCAGGCCTCCCTGGAGTTCATGTCCGGCATCTCCGAGGCGTGCGTGGGCATGGACACCTCCATGCTGCTGATCCCCGCCGGCGCGGAGACCAGCGAGGAGGACCGGCCGGCGACCCTGGTCAACCAGGCCGTCGTCGACGGGTTCATCGTCTACTCCGTCGCCTCCGACGACCCCTTCCTCACCTCGGTGGAGGCCAGGAACATCCCCACCGTGATCTGTGACCAGCCCGCCGACGACCACGGCGTGAACTTCGTCGGCATCGACGACGCCACCGCGATCCGACCGGCGGCCCGCGCACTGGTCGATGCGGGGCACACCAGGATCGGGATCCTCTGCATCCGCCTCGACCGGACACCCAACAACGGACCCGTCGACCCGGGCCGGCTCGCCGGGGCCCATCTCCACGTCCAGCGGGACAGGGTCAGCGGGGCCCTCGCCGTCCTCGCTGACGCCGGAATCGACCCGGTGACCGTCCCGGTCATCGAGCGGCACCTCAACACCCCGGAGACCAGTTACTCCGCCGCTGCGGAACTGCTGGAGAGGCATCCGGACCTCACCGCGGTGATCTGCACGACCGACTCCATGGCCCTCGGCGTCCTCGACTATGCGGCAGACCGTGGCATCGACGTGCCGGGTGACCTGTCCGTCACCGGTTTCGACGGCATTCCCCGGGCCCTGGACCGGGGACTGTCCACCGTGGTGCAGCCCAACCGGGAAAAGGGATTCACCAGCGGAAATGTGCTGGCCGCCCTGATCCGCCGCCGGGAGGACGCCCTACGTCCCACCCACCGTCGCCCCGCCGGGGACGCCGACTGGGCCGAACCGGAGAAGCGGATCATCCTCCCGACCCACTGGCAGCCGGGGACGACCGTCGCGCCGGCACGGTGACCGGAGCTCAGCTCTGCGCCGGAGCGTCCCGGTCAGCGTTGTGGAGGGAACGGGCGTCGGTGAGGCGCCGCAGAACATCCGCGACCTCCGCGGTCCCGGCCACCCGGCGGGTCGCCGCAGTCTCACCGTCGCCGACCTTCACCCCGAGGTCACCGGGGCGCAGGACGCGCAGGGCAGTCTCGTCGGTGAGGTCGTCACCGATGAACACCACCCGGTCGGGACGGGTCGCTTCCGTGTACCACTGCAGGTACCTGCCCTTGGTCATGTCGGTCACCGCGACCTCGAGGATGGCCTTGCCGACGGTGAGTGTGACACCCGGCAGATCCTGCACCGCCGCCCGCAGCGCCTCCGTCGCGGCGAGCCCTTCCGCGGCGTCGACGGCGGTGCGCCGGTGCAGCCCCCGGGAGTAGGGCTTGTACTCCACCCACAGTCCCTCGTCCCGTGAGGCCTGTTCCTCGGCCACCGCGGTGATCCGCTCAAGCAGTGCGACCTGCGCGGGGGTGAGCATGTCCGGGGAACCGTCGGCGTCGGCGTCCTTCTCCGCAGGCTCGGCACCGTGACTGCCGACCAGCCTGACGTCGTCGGGGCCGGGGAACTCCAACGGTTCAAAACCGGTGATGATCCGCAGCTGCCGGAGGTCACGGCCGGACAGGAGCATCACGGTGGTGCCGGGCATCCGGCACAGCTGCCGGACCGCCCGGTCGGAACCGGGGACGAGGCGGACGGACAGCGGGTCCGGGGAGAAGTCGGCGAGGGTGCCGTCGACGTCGAGGGCGACCAGCAGGGTGGGGGAGGACGCCAGGTCCGCGATGTCCGCGTCGGACACCGGGGGCAGTGGTGCGGGAGTGTCAGTCATGCCCCCAGGGTAGCCGGACCGTGGGCCGGGCACGGGCGCGGCGTCAGCCCGAGAACCTGATGCTGCGCCGGGGTGAGTCACTGTCCCACAGCCGGAACTCCCGGAGGGAGGCACTGTCGTCGACTGTCCATCTCAGGTCCGGGGTGCCCAGGATGTCGGTGAGCTGATCGGCGTTGTAGCGGTCGGCGGGGCCGCAGTCGCCTTCGACGGTCGTCTGCAGGTCTGTCAGCGTGACTGTCGCCGAATCACCGGACCCGTGCCAGGTGACGTTCCCGCTGAAGTGGACGCAGCCGGACGCCCCGGTGAACGACGACGCACCGAAGGTGAGCCGGGTCGTGGCCTGTTCGGGGGCGTCGAAGTTCTGGTCGCCGACGGAGGTGACCTGCCAGTCCACACCGGTCACCCGGTCCGGCCCGTCGTCGGCCCCGCAGGAGCTGAGCAGAACTGCGGCGGCCGGGAGGACCACCAGGCAGGAGCGGGTGATGCTCACCGGCGCTCCAGTTCACGGAGGAACCTGTGGGCCCAGGCGTGGACGTCATGCCTGCGGACCTCGTCCCACATGGCTGTCATGCGGGCGCGCCGGTCCTCCTCGGGGGATTCGATGGCCTTCATGATCGCCCCGGCCGTGGACTCCACGTCATAGGGGTTGCACAGGTAGGACTCTGTGAGCTGGGTCGCCGCCCCGGTGAACTCGGACAGCACCAGGGCCCCGGAGCCGTCGGAGTGGGCGGCGACGTACTCCTTCGCCACGAGATTCATCCCGTCCTTCAGGGCGGTGACGAGCATGACGTCCGCGGCGGCGTACAGGGCCACGACCTCTGAGAACGGAAGCCCGGCGTGGGTGTAGTGCACCACAGTGTGGCCCAGACTGCCGTGCCGGCCGTTGATACGGGACACGGCGAGCTCCACGTCGTTCCGGGTGCGCTGGTAGGAGTCGATCCGTTCACGCGACGGGGTGGCGACCTGGACCAGGCAGACATCGTCGGCGTCCAGCTGGCCCCGGTCGAGCAGCTGTTCCAGCGCCCTCAGACGCTGGAGGATGCCCTTGGTGTAGTCCAGCCGGTCAACGCCGGCGAGCAGGATACCGGGTGATCCGACACGCCGTCGCAGCGCCGTTGCCGCGGCAATGGTCTCCGGTGACGAGGCGGTACGTGACACTTCCGCGGAATCGATGGAGATCGGGAAGACGCCCACCTTCACGTGGCGCGTCCGACCGTCGGGGCCCTCGACGTGCACGGTCCCGGCCACGGCGTCCCGTCGCGGAAGACGGGCACCACGGATGTAGGAGACCCCCTCCTCGTCGGTGCCGGAAGCCCCGTCATCGGCCCCGCAGGCGTCACCGGCGCCGACCTTGGCGAAGGACACGTCCGCCCCGAGGGCGCGGAGGGTGTAGAGGAAGTTCCAGGCTGAATCAGGGGTGTGGAACCCGATGAGGTCGGAACCGAGGGTGCCGAGCAGGACATCCCACCGCCAGGGCAGCTGGCGGAAAAGCTCGGGAGCGGGGAAGGGGATGTGCAGGAAGAACCCGATACGCAGGTCAGGTCTCATCTCCCGCAGCATCCCGGGGACCAGGTGGAGCTGGTAGTCCTGCACCCACACGGTGGCCCCGGGCGCGGCAGCCTCGGCGGCGGCTTCCGCGAAACGCCGGTTCACCGTCCGGTAGGAGCGCCACCAGGAGCGGTGGAACTCCGGGTGGACGATGACATCGTGGTAGAGGGGCCAGAGGGTGTCGTTGGAGAACCCCTCGTAGTAGGAGGTGAACTCCTCGGTGGAGATGTTCACCGGCAGGAGGGTGATGGCACCCCCGGGCATGTCCTCGGCGACGATCTCCTGGTCGTGGGTGTCCGCGGTGGTGCCGGGCCAGCCGACCCAGCACCCGTGGTCGGCCTCCAGCACCGGGCGCAGTGCGGTCACGAGGCCCCCCGGGCTGGTGGTCCAGACGGTCTCTCCGTTGCGGTCGACGGTCCGGTCCACCGGCAGGCGGTTGGCGACGACGACCATGTCTCGCGGGGTGACGGGCATGCAGGTCAGCTCTCGTCGGAGGTGTTCGACGCGGCGGACTGGTCAGCCGACTTACCTGCCGCTTTCCCGGCGGACTTCTTTGCCGTGGTCTTCTTCGCCGCGGCCTTCTTGGTGGTCTTCTTCGTCGTCTTGCGCCGGGTCTTCTTCTCCGGCTCCGGCGGGGCGAACTCGGCGGCGACCTTGCGGTGGATCAGGCCCTCCGGCTCCACGCCCAGCATGCACATCAGGGTTGCGGCGTCAAGGTTGTCGGTCGAATAGGTGGCGACGATACGCCGGGCTGCGGAAGCGGTCTCGCTTTCCACGGTGTGCAGGGATTCTGCGCTGGTGGTCTGACTGTCGGTGACCTTCGGCGGCACTGGTGCTCCCTCTTGAGATAGACATGCGGTTGCAGTTGCACCATTCTACCTGCGGCGTCGACGCCTCGCACGATCCGCCCGGACTTTCCAGTGGCGCGGTGCCCGGTGTACCCGGGGACGCCGCAGGCCCAGATCCCGGTGCAGGATCCGGGGCCGTCGCAGACGGCGGGCGACCCACTCCCCGAAGGTCACCCCGGCAGCCAGGGCCGTCGCCGTGGCCAGTGCGATACCGAGACTGGACAGGCCGAGGACAAGCTGGTCGGACAGCAGTGAGTACATGCCCCGGTAGAGCGACAGACCGGGCAGCAGGGGGGTGATGGCAGAGATGGCGGTGATCTGCGGGGGGATGAGGTAGCGGCGCGACAGCAGGCCGCCGGCCAGTCCGATCAGCACAGCCACCGCACCTGCCGCGGACACGGAGTCCAGGCCCACCACCGGCATGGCCAGCTGGTGGACGGTGAATGCCACGAAAGTGGTGAAGGTGGCGACGACGAGGGCCCGTCTGTCGCAGAATTCGGCGACGCAGAAGAACGCCGCCGCACCGACGCCGCCCAGAATCCGCAGGGCCACGCCCCCGACACCGCCGAGGTCAGGCGTCGAGGTATCGATCGGGGGCAGGGTCATGCCGATTCTGCTCATCAGCTGGATACCCACGGCGACTCCGGCGATGATGCCGCCGGTCATGAGGACAGTCTCGAAGAAGCGTGCAGACGCGGTCACGGGGGCGCCGGTGACCCCGTCCTGGAGTGCCTGGACCAGGGTCAGACCGGCCAGCATCGCGACGATACATGCGGCTATCACCAGGGAGGGGGACAGACTGATGTGCAGCATCCGGGCGAAGTTGTAGGTCACCGCTGCGGGGACGGTCGCTATCACCCCGCCGATGACGTTCTGGAAGAACAACGGCAGGCGCCTGCCGCTGAGCCACATGTTCACCGCCATGATGATGGTGGTGGTCACCACCGAGATCACCGCGACGACCGGGCCTCCGCCGAGGAGCAGTGCGACGAACCCGGCGAAAACGCCCCAGGCCGGGGGCACCCACCGCAGCCGGTAGGGCAGGGGACTCCTCTCGATCTCCGTGACGATAGACGCCGCCTGCTCGACAGGTGTGGCACCGCCGACGATCGACCGGATCAGCCGGTCCACCTCGGTGAGGCGGGAGAAATCCGTGTTGAGAGCGTTCACGACCCGGAAAGTGATGACCGGAGGGTCGGCGTGGTCGGTGCTGCGGGTGTAGACCGTGATGGTGTTGAGGGTGATGTCGACATGGCAGCCGTACAGCCCGTAGGCGGAGGTGACGGCGAGGATCTGGGCCTTGGTGTCCGAATTGCCGGTACCCGAGCCCAGCAGGAGATCACCGATGCGCGCGGCGACGTCGGTGACCCTGTGGACGGCCAGGGGATCGGTCAGGTCCACAGGGGCCAGGGGTGACGGCGGGGGAGCCATCCGGATCGTGTCGATCGTCGATCTGTTTCCCCCTGCGAGCAGGTCGACTGCCGCGTTGCGCACGGAACGGGCCCGGGTGCGCATCCGGGTGACGATGCCGGTCATGTGGCCACCCTACGACACAGCCTCCGGGGGCTGACACACGGGAACGGTACCGGGCCTGCTAAAGTCTCCGACGGTGTTCTTTCACCCGCTGGAGTGGCGCAATCGGTAGCGCAACGGTCTTGTAAACCGTAGGTTGCGAGTTCAAGTCTCGTCTCCAGCTCAACTTCCCCGGTCGGAGCGTCGCAGACTCTCCGGACGGGGTTCTTTCGTGCGCCCAGGCTTATGTCCCGGGCGCACGGACCGATCACGTTCCGGTGTCCGACGGAACAGCGGACTTCTTCCGTGCCCCCGGTGCAGCTACTGGTCCGCGTCAGGCAAAGACACTGCGGGAAGACCCTGCGGGACGATGCCGCGGCAACATGCCTCTGGCGTGCACCTCAGGCAGGCCCGACAGTCAGGGACAGGTGGGGGACGGTCGGGGGGTGTACCGGGTGTCACTGACTGTGAGAGCCCGTCGGAGGGGAACATGTGCGCTTCCCGCGGTGTCACACCTACGGACCCCGCGCACCGACTCTCGGCGGAGCGTGTTCCACGTCCGGACAGTATGAAAGTACCGTGCGGAAACTAGTTTCCCTCAGAGGAGTATGATGGGCCGAAAGCTCAAAGTTGTCTCTGCGATTCTCACTGTGGCAGTGCTGTCGTCCTGTTCTGACCAGGGTCAGCTGTCTCCGGAACTGTACGCGGTACTGTCTGCCGCCGCGACTGCTGAACCGACTGCTCAACCGACTGCTGAACCGACTGTTGAGCCGGGTGGCGACCTCCCCACCACCGTCAGCTCCTCCTCCCCGGTCGACGACGACAGTATCCCCACGTTCGCGGAACACTTCTCCTCGGACAGGTACCAGGCTGACCTCCTCGGCGGAGCTGTGACCCAGGGCATGCAGGGTAAGGTCCGTGACTACACCGCCTTCCCCCTCACCACTCCCGGAGAGTCCCTCAACGTCATCAAGGCGGACACCGGGAAGCACTCCCTGTGCACTCTCGGTGCCCTCGCCGAGCGCTACGGGCAGCGGGTGCTGGTCACCGCCGGACACTGCGGTGTCGAAGGCTCCGTCTACCGGGACGACACCTCCCTCGGAGACCGGCGTATCGGCACGACGGTCGTCTCCGAGTACCGTGGAGACCCCGTCGGACCCACGTACACCGACGTCAGTGACTTCTCGATTATCAGCACCGCGGACAAGGGCGTCGGCTACGACCCCCGCATCGCCGGAAAGTACTCCGTCACCGGAGTCGCGGACTCCGACACCATCGAACCCGGCACTGAAATCTGCAAGTTCGGAAGCCGTACCGGGGAGACCTGCGGCGAGGTTCTCGCCCTGACGGACACGTACATCAGGGCCGGAACGTACAGTGTCGGCGGTGACTCCGGTTCCCCTGCGTACATCAGAACCGGTACGGACACCGTACTGCTGGTCGGGTTCCTCTCCAGCTCCCCGGGTGACTCCGACTATGTCACCGACTTCGCACTCGCGGACGCCATCTTCCTCAGGTACGGTCTGACGGTTCCCTGACCGGACCGCTCGGTGGTGCGGCGCACCCCGGGGACGCCACCCGACCGCCCTTCCGCGTTGTAGCCTCTGCTCATGGTGCAGACGGTGCTGGACAGGTTGAGAAGTGAGCTTCCCGCAGGGCAGGCACGCCGGGTTTTCGAGGATGTGGTGTCCGGGCGTCCTACCGTGTGGTCTCCGGACCGGTCGGGCGCGGTCGCGGGGGAGACTGTCCCTCCGGATCTGGTGGACGCCGCGGAGGACCGTTTCCGCTGGTTCGCCCCGTTGTTCGAGGAGTTTTTCCCGGAGACCGCGGGCACCGGTGGGATTCTCGAGTCTCCGTTGGTGAAGGTCGGGGCGCTTGCGGAGGCGTTGGACGGTCAGTTCGGTGGGGCGGGGTGGAGGGTGCCCGGGAACCTGTGGGTCAAGAGGGATGATGTCCTGGCGGTGAGCGGGTCGGTGAAGTCCCGGGGTGGGGTCCACGAGGTGCTGGAGACGGCGCTGGGGGCCGCCCGTGAACTGGGCGTGGACCTGGGGCGCGGTCCGGCCGTGTTCCTCGACCCCGAGGTTCGTGAGGTGATGTCGACCAGGCGGATTGTCGTCGGTTCGACCGGCAACCTGGGTATGTCGATCGGGTTGACGGGCGCGGCCCTGGGTTTCAGCGTCACCGTGCACATGTCGAGGGACGCCAGGCAGTGGAAGAAGGAGCGGCTGCGCGGTTCCGGGGTGGAGGTGGTCGAACACGGCACTGACTTCACCGGGGCGGTCCGGGCCGGACGTGCGGCCGCGGCAGCTGACCCGGACGCCCGTTTCATCGACGACGAAAGTTCACTCAGCCTCTTCGCCGGCTACGCGGTGGCGGGTCGCCGACTGGCGGGCCAGCTCGCCGCCCTGTCCGTCACCGTGGACGGGGCACACCCGCTGTACGTGTACCTGCCCTGCGGTGTGGGCGGTGCCCCGGGCGGAATCACCTGTGCACTGTCAAGCGTGTTCGGGGATGCGGTCCGCCCCGTCTTCGTTGAGCCGGTGGCTGCCCCGGCTTTCCTGCTGGGAAGGTTGACCGGCCGTGACGACGGGATCAGTGTCGCGGAGGTGGGGCTCAGCGGCCGGACCCTGGCCGACGGTCTGGCAGTGGGGCGTCCCTCCGGTCTCGTCGGGAAAGCTGTCGGGCATCTCGTGGACGCCTGTGTCACCGTCACGGACGATGATCTGCTGCGCACTCTCGCGCTGGCCCATGATGTCGCCGGGCTGAAGCTCGAGCCGTCCGCGTGCGCGGGACTCAGGGCCGCGGGAGCGGTCGGGCAGGGTCAGGTGCAGACGCAGGGTACCCACGTCGCCTGGTTGACCGGCGGTTCGCTCCTGCCGGAGGACGAGTTCGCTGCCCTGCTCGGGGAGGGCCGCCGGCTGCTTGCCGGCAATCCGCCGACAGGCGGCTGACACCCGTCAGTCGACGGGCCCGACCGGGGTCCCCTGCGTTGCGGGGGTGGTGCCGCGGGAGCGCACGGCGTCCTCCGGGTTGTCTGATTCGGCGACCTCTGTTCCGGCGAGCCGGCCGTTCCACACCTCCAGCACGGCCGGGTCGGTCGGCCTGGTCGCCAGGCTGACGACGATGTAGGTGACCAGGGCGGAGGCGAGTCCGAAGTAGATCGGTTCATTGGCGAGCACGTCGGTGAGCGCCATCGTCACAAGGGTGACCACGGTGCCGACTGCCATGGAGGCCAGTGCGCCGGCTCCGGTCGCACGCTTCCAGAAGAACCCGCCGAGGATGGCGACCAGCAGTCCTCCGACGAGAATGTCATAGGCGACTGTCAGGGCGGCGACCACGTCATCCATGAGCATGGCGATCACCGTGGCGATGACGCCGAGGCACAGGACCCACACCCGGTTCTTCCTGACGTCGCTCTCCGGGTCCACGACGGGCGCGGGGGTGGAGGAACGGTCGGTGAGGCGGCGCAGCAGGGGGACGATGTCGGTACGGCAGACGGTGGAGCAGGCGATGAGCGCGCCGGACGCCGTGGACATCATCGCCGCGACCGCCGCGGCGAGAACCAGGCCGGAGAGTCCGACCGGAAGGACCGTCTCCGCCATCGCGGCATAGACGTCGTCGTTGACCTCCATGCTGGGGAGGATCACCGCGCCGGCGGTGCCGATGAGCGCTCCGGCGACACCGTAGAGGAGGCAGTACACGCCGGCGGCGGTGCCGCCCCACTTGGCGGTGCCCGGGGTGCGTGCGGTGAAGACCCGCTGCCAGATGTCCTGCCCGATGAGCATGCCGAAGGTGTAGACGACGAAGTAGGTGATGATCGTCGCCCCGCCGATGCTCATGATGTCGAAGTGCGCCTCACCGGCGTCCCCGAGCTTCTCGACGATGCCGTCGTGTCCCCCGGCCCTGTGCCATGCGGCGGGCAGCAGCAGGAAGAACACGCCGACGGTCTTGATGATGAACTGGACCATGTCGGTGAGGGTGATCGACCACATCCCGCCGATGGTGGAGTAGATGATGACCGTGGCCGCGCCGATGATGATGGACACCCAGCGGGGGGTCTCGAACAGGACATTGAAGACGGTGGCGTAGGCGATGGTCGAGGTGACGGTGAGCATCAGGGTGTACAACGCCATGACGATCCCGGAGGCGCCGGTGGCGTTGACGCCGTAGCGCAGCTGGAGCACCTGGGCGACGGTGAACACGCGGAGTTTCTGGATGGGTCCGGCGAAGACGAGGCTGAGGACGATCACGCCGGTGGCGATGGCGATGACGAGCCACATGCCGGAGATCCCGTACCGGTAGCCCAGTCCGACCCCTCCGACGGTGGATGCGCCGCCGAGGACGACGGCGGCGAGGGTGCCGGTGTAGAAGACGGGTCCGAGGCGTCTGCCGGCGACGAGGTAGTCACTGGAGTTACGGGTCCTGCGTTTGCCCCAGAAGCCGAAGGCCAGCATACAGAGCAGGTAGGCGATGATGATGAGGATGTCGAGGGTCATGGTGGTGCACCTAACGGGTGTGGTCCGGGTGGTCAGGAAAGGTGGGTGGGGGCGAACATCTGCAGGGTCGCTCCGAGAACGACGACAGACGGTCCGGGGGTGGCGAGGGCTTCTGCGAGAGTGTCGCGGAGGTGTTCCGGGTCGGTGTGGCGGGCGGGGATTCCGAAGGCTCCGGCGAGGGCGACGAAGTCGGGTCGGGCGAGTTCGGTGGCGGTTGTCCTGTCGAAGGCGTCTGTCATGTACTCGCGGAGGATGCCGTATCCGCCGTCGTCGACGATGAGCCAGGTGACGTCCGCGTCGTGCTGTCTGGCGGCCGCGCGTTCGGCGATGCCGTACATCGCCCCGCCGTCACCGGAGACGGCGAGGGTGTGACGGCCGGAGCCGACGGCGGCCGCGAGGGCGGCCGGGAAGGCGAACCCCAGTCCGCCGGAGCCCTGGGCGGAGTGGAATCCACCTTCGCGGGGGTCCCAGGCCGACCACGCCCAGTAGGCGGCGATGGTCATGTCCCAGAAGGTGTCCGTGTCGGCGGGGGTGGCGGCGCGGATGTCGGCGAGGACGCCCTGCTCCGGTGCGAGGTCCTGGTCGGCGAGCCGTTGCCCGACCCGTTGCCTCAGTTCCGCGGCGACGGTGCTGCCGTCCCGGCGTGGTGTGTCGGCGGGCGTCTCGGCGGGCGTCTCGGCGAGTGCGTCGGCGAGTGCGTCGGCGAGGGCGTTGAGCGCTTCGCCGGCGTCGGCGGGGATCCCGAGCGACGGGTGGTTGGAGGACAGGACCCGGGGTTCGGCGTCGATCTGGATGAGGGTACCGCGCGGGCTGAGCGTGAAGTAGTTGCTGGTCACCTCGCCGAGTGAGGTTCCGACGGCGAGGAGGACGTCGGCATCCTCGAGCAGGTCTGTGGTGTACCGGTCCTCGATCCAGGATGCCGCACTGAGCGGGTGGTCGAAGGGGAACGCGCCTTTTCCTCCGACGGTCGAGACGACGGGGGCGTCGAGAGCTTCGGCGACGCGGCGCAGGCCCCCGCTCCCGGTGGGGGACCGGCGGACTCCTCCGCCGGCGAGGATGACAGGGCGTCGGGAGGACGCCAGCAGCCGCGCAGCTTCGGCGGTGAGCTCGGACCGTGCGGGCCGGGGTGTCGGCCGGGGCCGGATGTCGGTCACCGGGGGAATGTCGGCGGGGCCGAGGAGGACGTCCTCCGGGATCTCGACCCACACCGGTCCGGCGGGCGCGGTGGTCGCCACGGACCAGGCGTCGGTGAGGAGGGTGGGGATGTGGGAGGCGTCGCGGGCGACGGCGGTGTACCGGGTGACGTTCTGCGCGCTCTTCTGCTGGTCGTCGAGCTGGTGGAGGAGCCCGTTGCGGGTGCCTCCGAGACCGCGCCGGGGCACCTGGCTGGAGATGACGAGGACGGGTACGCCGGTGACGTAGGCCTCCTGCAGTGCTCCGAGTGTGGTCAGTGCCCCCGGTCCGGTGGAGACGAGGAGGACGCCCACCCTGCCGGTGGCCCGGGCGTAACCGTCGGCGTTGAAGGCGGAGTTGTTCTCCACCCGGGAGCTGATGAACCGGATGTCGCTGCGTCCCAGGGCGTCGAAGAGTCCGAGGGCGTGCTGTCCGGGTATGCCGAAGACGTCGGTGACGCCGAGACGTGTGAGTGTCTCGACGACGACGTCGCCGCCGGTGCGGGTGTGTTCGTTCATGGTGTGTCCTGGGTGGGCGTCGGGGTTGGGCGTCGGGGACGGGCTGTGGTTCTGTGTGCGTTCCAGGGCGTCCGCGACGGCGCGCGCCGGGGTGGTGACGTAGCTCCGGGCGGTGGCGGAGCTGTAGAACGCGGTGTGCGGGGTGACGGTGACGTCGTCCCGGTGGAGCAGGGGACTGTCCGGGGCCGGTGGTTCGTCCTCGAGGACGTCGAGGAAGGCCCCGGCGGTGTGGCCGCTGTCGAGGGAACGGATCAGCGCCTGCGCGTCGACGAGTTCCCCGCGGGAGACGTTGACGATGTGGGATCCGGCCGGCATGAGGGCCAGCGTGCGGGCGTTGACGGTGTGCCTGGTCTGTTCTGTCAGGGGCACGTGCAGGGTGAGGACGTCGGCACAGCGGAACAGGTCGTCGGGGTCGGTGACCCGGTCGATCCCCTCCGGCCAGGCGTCTGCGGGCAGGTAGGGGTCGTAGGCGGCGACGTGACCGAACAGGGGTCGGGCGTACCGGGCGTAGAGTCCGGCGATTCTGCCCATCCCGTATATCCCGACGGTGAGTCCGCTGATCCGGGGCGGGACGGGGATCCGGGTGAAATCCCATTCCGGTGCGGCTGCCCGGGCCTGCGGCAGTCGTCGCAGGAGGCTGAGGGTGCCGGCGAGCGCGTGGGTGGCGACATCTTCGGCGGACAGCGGGGGAAGCGTGTGGACCTCCACACCGCGTGCGGCGGCGGCTCGGGTGTCGATCTGGTCGGCTCCCATGGTGGTCGTGGCGATGACCCGGAGGTGGGGGAGTGCGTCGAGGGCGGTGGCGTCGATCCTGGCGAAGCTGACGATGAGCGCTTCGGTGTCCGCGGGTGCTCCGGCCGTGGCGTGGTCTGTGCCGGTGCCGGTGCCGGTGCCGGGCAAGGTCACCGAGTGACCTGCGGCGGTGAGCAGGTCGACGGCGGGCGTGACGTCAAGTCCTCCGGTGTCGGTGACGTGGACGTGTGCCATGGTCTCAGGCCTGCTCTGCGGCGCGTTCTTCGCTGCGCCGCAGCGCCAGCAGGGTGACGAGGTCGTAGGCGACGTGTGAGGCGGCGATACCGGTGATGTCGGCGTGGTCGTAGGCGGGGGAGACTTCGACGACGTCGGCGGCGACGATGTTGAGTCCCCGCAGACCGCGGAGGATCTCGAGGAGTTCCCGGCTGGTGATGCCGCCGGCTTCCGGGGTGCCGGTGCCGGGGGCGTGGGAGGGGTCGAGCACGTCGATGTCGACGGAGATGTAGACGGGGCGGGTTCCGATGCGGTCCCGGAGCTTGGCGATGATCTCGTCGACGCCCTGGCGGAAGACATCCGAGCTGGTGACGATGCCGAAGCCGAAGCGACGGTCGTCCTCGAGGTCACGCTTGCCGTAGAGGGGGCCGCGGGTGCCGACGTGGCAGAGTGCCTCGGTGTCGAGGATGCCCTCCTCGAAGGCCCGGCGGAAGGGGGTGCCGTGGGTGTACTCGGCGCCGAAGTAGGTGTCCCAGGTGTCGAGGTGGGCGTCGAAGTGCAGAAGTGCGACAGGTCCGTGGCGGCGGGCGGCGGCGCGCAGCAGGGGCAGTGCGATGGTGTGGTCACCGCCGAGGGGGATCAGCCGGGTTCCGTCCGAGGTGAGTCCGAAGGCTGCGTCTTCGACGGCGTCGACGGCTTCACGGATGTCGAACGGGTTGACGGGGATGTCTCCGGCGTCGGCGACCTGGACGAGTTCGAAGGGGGAGGCGTCCATGGCGGGGTTGTAGGGGCGCAGCAGGCGGGAGGATTCACGGATGTGGGTCGGCCCGAACCGGGTTCCGGGGCGGAAGGAGACGCCGGTGTCGAAGGGGACGCCGGCGAGCACGATGTCTGCGTGGTCTACCTGGTCCAGGCGTGGCAGTCGGGCGAAACCGTCGCGGCCGCTGTAGCGGGGGACTCTGGAACTGTCGACGGGACCGATGTGAGTGGACAAGGGAACAACCTCCGAAGTTGCCTAACGGGAAACAGATGATGTCTGACAGTAAGCCTGACAGGGGCGAAATTAGTAGAGGTGCATCACACTGTCAAGAGGGAATGTCGTGCGTCACATCATGTGGAAACGACGAATAGACCGGGGGTTTCCCGGCCTCGTGAACTGAAAATAGGCAGGGTTGTTTACCCCGGTGTTCCGGAAATGTGTCCGGGAGGTTAGAGATCGGGAGGTCAGAGCTTGCGTCAGAGCTTCCACAGTGCCGGGACGAGGACCCAGATGACCTCGGCGCCCCCGGGGCTGGCGACCGACCAGCTGTGCGGTTCGGTCCCCTTGAATGTGGCGGTGTCGCCGGGGCCGAGGCGCCAGCTGTCCCCCGAGAAGATGGCGTCCACCTCTCCGCTGAGCACGTGCATCAGCTCCACGTCCGCAGACAGGGAGTAGAGCTCGTCGCCGGAGCGTCCCTCCGGACCGATGGTGGAGCGGATCACCTGCACCCGGGACTCGTGCCGCGGAGAGATCAGCCGCTCCTCGGCATCGATGCCCCCGAGCTCGAGGTGCGGGCCTTCGCCGGCCCTGACGACCTGGACCTCCAGCGGTTCGAACAGGGAACCGATCTGGATCGAGAGCACGTCACACAGTTCCACGAGGGTGTTGAGACTCGGGGAGACCTGGTCGCGCTCGATCCTGGAGATGAACCCCTTGGTCAGGCCGCTGACCTTGGCGACGTCGTCGATGGTGAGGTAGCGGGCCTTCCGGATGGCGCGGAGCCGGGCACCGATCTCGATACGGCGGTTCTCCGGTTCCAGTGGCAGTGAGCGCATTGGACCATGGTCTCACATCTGCAGCGCAGGACGGTGGAGGTCACTCCCGGGGCCGTCTGCGGTCGAGATCTCCGTGTTCGACGAGTTTTTCGGGGTCTTCGACGTACTCCGCCTCCACCGACTGCATGATGAACGGCTTGCCGTGGTGCTCCTCCACACCCTCGTGCACGGAGTTCTCCAGGACCACCCGAGCCAGGTCGTAGTGGATGACCATGGGGTCGCGGGAGAGGTCCCGCCACAGGCTGACGCACAGCAGGAGCAGCACGAACAGGAAGGGGACGGAGGAGACGATGGTGATGTTCTTCAGTCCGGTGAGGGCGGCGGAGGGGTCGTCTCCTCCGGCGAGCAGCATGGCCGCCGCGACCGCTCCGGTGGCCACACCCCAGAAGATGACCGTCCTGCGGGAGGGGTCCACCGCACCGTTCTCGGACAGTCCGCCCATCACTATGGAGGCGGAGTCGGCGCCGGTGACGAAGAAGATGGCGATGAGGAGCACGGTGATCACCGTGACGACGGTGAGGACGGCCCCGGGCAGGCCGAGCTGCCTGAGCATGTCGAACAGGACGGTGTCGAAGTTGATGTCCCCGCCTTCGGCCTCCTTCGACAGCATCGCCGAGACGTCACCGGCCCGTTCCGCCCGTTCCTGCAGTCCGATCGCCCCGCCGCCGAAGACGGCGAACCAGATGAGGGAGACGACGGAGGGGACGATGAGGATGCCGGCGACGAACTGGCGGATGGTCCGTCCGCGGGAGATCCTGGCGATGAAGATGCCCACGAAGGGGGTCCAGGAGATGAACCAGGCCCAGTAGAACACCGTCCACCCTGACATCCACTCCTTGAGTTCGGGCTGGTCGTCGGAGGGGGTGCGGGACGCCATGTGCGGCAGCTGGTCGATGAAGTTGCCGACCGTCTGCGGGATGATGTTGAGGATGAACAGGGTCGGCCCGCCGATGAAGACGAGGACCGCCAGCAGCAGTGCCAGCACCATGTTGATGTTCGACAGCCACTGGATGCCCCGGGAGATTCCGGAGGCGGCGGAGGCGACGAAGCATGCGGTGAGGATCGCGATGATGAGGATGAGCAGGGAGTTGCCGACGGAGTCGGCGATGCCCGCGGAGACGATTCCGCCTCCGATCTGCAGTGCGCCCAGGCCCAGGGAACAGGCGGACCCGAAGAGGGTGGCGAGGATGGCGAGGATGTTGATCGCCCGTCCTCCGGGGCCGTTGACGACGCCGCGGCCGAACAGCGACTCGAACATCGAGGAGAACAGCTGGGTGCGGCCGAGCCGGAAGGTCCCGTAGGCGATTCCCAGGCCGACGAGCGCGTACATCGCCCAGGGGAACAGTGACCAGTGGAACAGGGCGGTCCCCATGGCTGTGACCCCGGCCTCGGGGGTCTGGGCGGCGACGGTGTCCGGGGGAGGGGACATGTAGAAGAAGAGGGGTTCCCCGACTCCGTAGAACACCAGTCCGATGCCCATGCCGGTGGCGAACATCATCGAGATCCACGACAGGGTCCGGTACTCGGGGGGTTCGCCGTTGCGGCCCAGCGGTATCCGTCCCCGTCGTGACAGTGCGACGACGAGGATGAACAGGGTGATGACTGCGGCTGCGATGACGAAGAGCCAGCCGAGTTTCGACACTGTCCAGTCGAGCATGGAGGAGGCGACGGAGCCGAGGCTGTCGGGGGAGGTGAACCCCCAGATGACGAAGGCTACGGCGAGTACGGCGGCGAAGCCGAAGACCCAGGGGTCCAGTCGGGGTGGAAGTCGGAAAGGGCGTCGTCGTCTGGACCGGCGCAGTTCATCGAGCAGTTCGGCGGTTTCCTGGTGGGACATGGCGGTCTTCTCTCCGTGGGTGTCTCATCGTAAAGCGCAACGGGTTGCACTCTACGCAACTCCGGTAAGGTTTTTCACGTTATGGGACACTCAGCCGGGTCGCACCCCGGGGATGGCCACCCAGGGTAAAAGCCACGTAAAACCTCAGGTGACGACGGTGCTACCTCGCCAACCGCAGGAGCAGGGCGACACCTGCCAGCAGCACCAGCGCGATGCCCAGAATCCCCGCCCTGTCACTGCCGGAAACCCCGGTGAACAGGGCGAAGGCTGCCGGAGCCAGCCAACTCACCGCCCGCCCCGTGGTGGCGTAGAGACCGAACATCTCCCCCTCCCGCCCGGGCGGGCACATCCGCGACAGACACGACCGGGACGCCGACTGTGCCGGTCCGACGAACAGGCAGAGGACGAGCCCGAACACCCAGAACATGGCGGGACCGTCGACGAGGAAGAGCACCAGGGCGTCCGCCACCATCAGCACCAGCGACACCGCGATGACCGGCACCGGTCCCACCCGGTCGTCGACCCGGCCGGCCACCAGTGCGCCCACTGCAGCGACGACATTGGCACCCACACCGAAGAGGAGCACATCAGAGTCGGACAACCCGTAGACGGACACCGCGAGGATCGCACCGAAGGTGAACACGCCGGCCAGACCGTCACGGAAGACCGCTGAGGCGACGAGGAACCACACCGCCCGGCGGTCGGTGCGCCACAGCATCCCGAGGTCACGGAAGAGTGCACGGTAGGAGTCCCGCCACCCGACACCCGCCGCACCACCCACGGTGGCGGGCACCTCGGGGATACGACGGAACAACGGGAGGGACGCCACGAGGAACCACACCGCCGCGAACAGTGCGACAGCGCGCACATTCCACCCGTCCTCGACCGGGAGGCCCAGGAGCCCGCGCGTGTCACCCTCGCCGGCGATGAAACCGACGTAGCACAGGAGCAGGAGGATGATCCCGCCGAAGTAGCCCATCGCCCACCCGAAACCGCTGACCCTGCCGACGGTCCCGGGAACCGAGACCTGGTTGAGCATCGCGAAGTAGCCGACCTCGGCGAACTGGAAGGTCACCGAGGCGACCGCCATGACGGTCACCCCGAACCAGAAGTAGCCGGGCGCGTCGTCACCGACGACGACGAGGACCGCCATGAGGGCCACCGTGACGAGGGTCCAGGTCCGCACCGCCCGTCGTCGCCGGCCCCGGGCGTCAGAACGGCGTCCCACCACCGGTGCGGTCAGAGCGATGACGGCCCCGCCCAGCGCCATGGCCACGCCGTACCAGGTCGAGGCACCGACCGTGCCGGAGACCGAGTCCCCCACCGAATCCGTGAGATACACCGAGAAGATGAAGGTCACCAGGACGGCGTTGAAGGCCGCCGAACCGAAGTCCCAGAAAGCCCAGGCGGTGACGGTCCGACGGTCGGTGCGGTGGACGGACGACACTACAGCGTCTGCGGCGGGGGCGGGTGCGCTCATGGTCACGAGAATACGGCGTCCGCCGTGGACACCCCCGCCTCTTCCCCGTGTTCCGTCGGTACCCTGTCCCCCCACCGGCTAGAGTTGAGCCGTGCAATCACGGTGGAGGCTGGAACCCGGGACCCTGTACGACGACCTGGCGGACAGGGTCGCCGCCGGCGTCATGTCCCGCTACTCGACCTCCTTCACCCTCGCCACAAGGCTCCTCGGCCGGCCGGTGCGGCGTGACATCCGCAACCTCTACGCGGTGGTCCGTGTCGCCGACGAGATCGTCGACGGTGCCGCGACCACGGCAGGCGAATCCCCGCAGCGTGTCCGGGAACTGCTCGACGCGTACGCGCAGGCGGTGACATCCGCCCCCGGACGCAGTTTCCACACCGACCCGGTGCTCCACGCCTGGGCGGGGACGGCGCGGCGCTGCCGGCTGGACCCCGCCGACATGGAGGCCTTCTTCACCTCCATGCGAAGTGACCTCGACCCGGTCGTGCACGACAGGCGGTCCCTGGCGTCCTATATCCACGGGTCCGCGGAGGTCATCGGCCTGATGTGCCTGGACATCTTCATCACCCACGGTTCGGTCACGGCTGACCGGGACTGGCTGCGTGAGGGGGCGTCATCGATGGGGTCGGCGTTCCAGAAGATCAACTTCCTGCGTGACATCGGCGCGGACACCTCCGTCCTGCACCGCAGCTACCTGCCCGAACCGTTCACCGGGGACGCCAGGGACCGGCTTCTCGACGAATGCTCCGACGAACTCGACGTCGGATGCACCCGGATCCCCGCCCTGCCCGTCGGCGCGAGGGCGGGCGTCGCCGCGGCCGCGGCACTGTACCGGGAACTCCTCGACCGCCTGCGTGCCACGCCCGTCGACGATCTCACCGGCCCCCGCGCGGTCCGGGTGAGCGTCCCGGCACCGGTGAAGGCCCTGGTCACGGCAAAGGCTGCGGGAAGGGCGGTGCTGTCGTGACGGCCCGGGGCAGCGGAGACCCTGTCCGTGTCGTCGTGGTCGGCGGAGGAGTCGCAGGGCTGGCCACCGCGGGACTCCTGTCCCGCCACGGGTACTCCGTAACCCTCCTGGAAAGGAACGACGACCTCGGAGGCCGGGCAGGGTCGCTGACGACACCCTGGGACGGCGGGACCGCGTTCCGGTGGGACACCGGCCCGAGCTGGTACCTGATGCCCGAGGCGTTCGACCGCTTCTACTCCCTCATGGGGACGGACACCGCCCACGAACTCGACCTGGTGGACCTGTCCCCGGGCTACCGGGTGCTGTCGGAGGGACTTCCCCCCGTCGACGTGCCGGTGGGGGAGGACCCTGTCGCCGACCTCTTCGAGTCCCTGGAACCGGGCGCGGGCCACGAGGTCCGCCGCTACCTCAGGGAGGCGGGGGACACCTACCGTACCGCCGTCGACCGTTTCCTCTACACCAGCTACACCTCCCCGGCACCGTTCCTCGCACCCGAGGTGCTGAAACGTTCAGGACGCCTCGCCCGGCTGCTCACCGGCTCCCTGGAGAACCTGGTGGACCGGAGGTTCAACGACCGGCGGCTGCGCCAGATCCTGTCGTACCCGGCGGTGTTCCTCTCGTCCAGGCCCTCGGCGCTGCCCGCCATGTACCAGCTGATGAGCTACACCGACCTGGTCCAGGGGGTGAAGTACCCGGTGGGCGGTTTCGCCGCCGTCGTCGACTCCCTCCACCGCCTGGCCGTCGGCAACGGTGCACAGGTTCGGACCGGGGCGGAGGTGACGTCCGTCAGGACCGACCGGCCCCGGGCCAACCCCCTTCGCCGGGTGCCGGGTCTCGGCCGGATCTGGCCGGCCCGGGCCCGGGCGACGGGCGTGGAACTGGCGGACGGCACCGTGGTGCCCGCCGATGTCGTCGTCAGTGCGGCCGACCTGCACCACACCGAGACCACCCTGGTCCCGGAGGGACTGCGCACCTACCCGGAGAGGCACTGGGGGAAGGTGGACGCCGGGGTGGGTGCCGTGGTCGTGATGCTGGGCGTCCGCGGGGCACTGCCGGAACTCGCGCACCACACACTCATCTTCAGCAGGGACTGGGGACCCGACTTCGCCGCCGTGTTCGACGGCGGCGGCACCCCGGCCGGGCAGGGGGTCTCGCAGTCCGTGTACGTGTCCAGGCCGTCTGCCACGGATCCGGCCGTGGCCCCCGACGGGTACGAGAATCTCTTCATCCTGGTCCCCGCGGCCGCGGATCCCTCGCTGGGCCACGGCGACCACGCCGGGGAGGGGTCCGTGGAATCGGCAGGGGTGGCGCGGATCGCGGACCGGGTCACCGAACTGGTGGCCGACCGTGCGGGAATCCCGGACCTGGCGTCCCGGGTGGTGGTCCGCCACACCCTGGGGCCGGCGGACTTCGCCGACAGGTACAACTCCTGGCACGGCTGGGCACTCGGACTGGCGCACACCCTGCGGCAGTCGGCGTTCCTGCGGGGGACGAACCGGTCACGGGCGGTGTCGAACCTGTTCTACGCCGGGTCGACGACCACCCCCGGCGTCGGCGTGCCGATGTGTCTCATCAGCGCGGAAAACGTCCTCGAGAGGCTGGAGACAGGGCGGGAGACACCCGGCCGGGCCCCGTTGCCGGACAGTTCCGGTTCTAGTAGATGAAGACTTCGTCGCCGGGTTCCAGGGCGTCGAAGAAGGCCACCGCATCCGGCCCGGACAGGTGGATGCAGCCGGCCGACTCGACGTCGGGGTCACCCTCGTGGAAGGCGTGCCCGGAGTTGGTGAAGTACACGGAGTACGGCATGGGGGCGTTGTTGAACTCCCGGCTGACCTCGTCGCGGACCTTGTAGGTGACGTGGAAGGTCCCGCGCGGGGTTTCGGTGTCCGCCCCGGGTGCGCCGGAGGAGATGTAGACGGGACCGTAGACGGTGTTCCCGCCGTCCTGCAGCCAGGCCCGCCTGCCGTCGAGGTCGACGCAGGCGTCCGCGGTCACAGGGCACGGGGTCGAGGAGGTGTCGTTCCAGGCGTCCCTGCGGGACTGCTCCGCCGTGGCGGCGTCGGCGGCGGCACGGGCCGCGGCACGGTCGGCCTCACGCTGGGCGAGGGCCCCGGGGGCGACGGCGTCGGTCAGGTCGGTGACGCCCTGACCGTAGACGTCACGCACCTCCTGCGGGATCTCGGGGACTGTGTCGAGGGCGTCGAGGGTGTCGAGCGCCGCGAGGGCACTGTCGTGGGCGTTGAGCGCGCCGTCGGTGATCCCGGCACGGAGATCGTCGACGGGGTCAGCGGCCGCGGGCCCGGCACCGAGCCCGGCGAGGGCGGCGGCCGAGGCGCCGGCGAGCGCGATGCTCCGGCGGGTCCGGGTGGTCACAGTCTGCGCAGTGGTCGCGCGGTGGCGTCCGCGGTAGGTGTAGTTGTTCGTCACGGCGACAATTCTACCTGCCGGCCCCGCCGTCCACGGGATTTCCCGACCTACCGGGGAACACGTGGCAGTTCCACAGGTAAAATACAGCGGCATTGCACCTGATTTCCGGACTGCCTCCCCAGACTAGGACCCATGACCGTGCCCCTGACCCACCAGAACCACCAGAATGTCTCCGCCCACGGCACCCGGGTGCTCGTCGTCGACGATGAAGCCAACATCGCCGACCTGATCAAGGCCCGCCTCGAGTTCCAGGACTTCGAGGTCCGCACCGCCAACGACGGTGCCACGGCACTGGGGATAGCCCGTGAGTTCCACCCCGACGCCTACATCCTCGACGTCATGATGCCCGGCATGGACGGGTTCACCCTCCTCAACAGGCTGAGAGAAGCCGGTGACGACGCCCCGGTCCTGTTCCTCACCGCGAAGGACGCCGTCGACGACCGGATCCACGGCCTCACCCTCGGCGCGGACGACTACGTCACCAAGCCTTTCGCCCTCGAGGAGGTCATCACCCGGCTGCGGGTCATCCTGCGCCGCGTACAGCCGGAGGAGAAGGAGGACGAGTCCCTCATCACCTACGCCGACCTGACACTCTCCGACGACATGCACGAGGTGACGAAGGCGGGGAAGGTCGTGGACCTGTCGCCGACGGAGTTCAAGCTCCTGCGCTACCTCATGATCAACGCCGAAGTGGTGGTCTCCAAGGCCAAGATCCTCGACGCGGTGTGGGAGTACGATTTCGGCGGTGACGGCAACGTCGTGGAGTCCTACGTCTCCTACCTGCGACGCAAGATCGACACCCGGGACCCGCGACTGATCCACACCGTCCGTGGTGTGGGCTACGTCCTGCGTCTTCCGCGGAACTGACCCGGCAGACGACAGGACTACCGACGGGAGCTTGACTTTTGGCGAGTACCAGAGCCGGCGGCAGATCCGGTATCCGTTCCGGCGTGCGGGAAGGCACCCGGCGGCGGTACCCCGGGGTCTTCCTGTCCCATTTTCCGCTGAGGGTGTCGCTCGTCATCGTGATGACGACCCTCGCCGCCCTCGGTCTCGCCGTCTCCGGTGCCGTCGTGACCGGGATGATGCAGCAGTTCCTCGTCAACCGGGTCGATGAGCAGCTCACCACCGCGACACGCGAGTGGGCCAACCGTCCCACCGACTCCTCCCTCGGCGACTCCGCCACGGGCAGCGACACCCAGCCCGGGCCCTCGCGTCCGCCCAGCCAGTTCTACGTCAGCATCATCGACAGGGGCACCACGGTCTACGTCAACATCCCGGCGTCCTGGACCTCAGCTCCGGACGTGTCCAGTCTCACGGAGGAGACCCCGCCGGTCACGGTCCCCGCCAGGGAAGGTTCCTCGTCGATGACACCGTGGCGCGCCGCCGCGGTGATCAACGAATCCGGGTCCGTGACAGTCGTGGCACTGCCGATGGAGGGCGAGTTCCACATCATGAGCCAGCTGATCGTGGTGCTGGTGACCATCGGGCTGGTGGTACTGGTGCTTCTCGTCGTGGCGAGCCTCTACCTGATACGACGGGCCCTGCAACCGCTGTACCTGGTGGAACGGACAGCGGGACGGATCGCCAAGGGGCAGCTCGACGAACGTGTCCCCGAATGGTCCCCCAACACCGAGGTCGGCCGGCTGTCGGGGGCACTGAACCGGATGCTCGCCCAGATCCAGGGCGCGTTCATCGCGATGAACAACTCCGAACGCCAGGCGCGTGAGGCCGAGGCGTCGATGCGCAGATTCATCGGGGACGCCTCCCACGAGCTGCGGACCCCGCTGACCAGTGTCCGCGGCTACGCAGACCTCTACAAGTCCGGTGCCACGAAAGACGCCGACATGGTCATCGACCGGATCTCCTCGGAGGCGGGGAGGATGAGCCTGCTGGTCGAGGACCTTCTCACCCTGGTGCGGATGGACGAGGGCCGTCCCATGCGCCGCGACCCGGTCGACCTGCTGGACCTGGGCGTCGCCGCGGTCGAGAATGCGCGCGCCGGTTTCCCGGGCCGGGAGATCACCCTCGTCAACGGGACCGGGTCGATTCCGTTGACCATCGGTGACTCTGACCGTCTGCACCAGGTCATCGGCAACCTGCTGACCAACGCCCTCAGACACGGCGGTGAGGACGCCCGGGTCACACTCACACTCACCAGGTCCCCCGCCGGGACTGAACCGGCGACCGTCGGATTCGACGTGACCGACGACGGGGCGGGCATTCCCGCCGCCGACGTCCCCCACCTCTTCGAACGGTTCTACCGGGCCGACGTGTCACGCTCGAGAGCCTCAGGAGGTTCGGGACTCGGCCTCTCCATCGTGAAGAGCCTGGTGGAGGCTCACGGCGGGACCATCACGGTGGAAAGTGAACTCGGTGAGGGAACCACCTTCCGGGTCCGGCTGCCCGCCGCCGCGGAAATGCTCGACGACAGGGACATTGAAGACCTCGAGGACCTCGGTGACTCCGGGGACCTCGGTGACGCCGGGGACCTCGGGGACACAGGCGGCCGCAGCTAGACCCCGGCACCCTGTCACCCTGGCACCCTGTCACCCCAGCACCCCGGCGACCAGTTCACCGACCTCCCGGCTGTAGGGCAGGTTCTCGTGGGCGGTCCCCGTGACGGTGAGGACACGTACCGGACCGCGGTGGGCGGGCACCCCGCTGACCGGGTCGTCGGACAGGAAGGCCCGGGCCCGGTCGACCGGGACGATCCGGTCGGCCGTCGACAGGACCTGCACCACCGGCACTGTGGAGCGACGGGTGTAGTCCAGCACAGCGGCGAGCGCGGGCGACCCCACAAGGTTGTCCGACCAGGCGGGAACCGGAAGAGGTAGCCGGGCAGGCAGGAACCGTGGGCGACACACGCCACGGAAATTGCCGGCGATACCGACCACCCTGCCGACCTTCCCACGGAGATCAGGGGTGCCGGACGCCGCGAGTGCGATGAGTCCGCCCTGGGAATGACCCACCAGGTCGACCCTGCCGGCGTCCGCGACGATCCCGGTGAGCAGGGCGCGGACGCGGGTGAAACTGGTGCGGAGACCGGTGGTGCCGTGGTGGCCGTAGGACACCGAGAGCACGGGGTGACCCGCTGCACGGAGAGCAGGGACCACTCCGGTGAAGTTGCTGCGGGACCCGGCAGCCCCGTGGACCAGCACCACCGGGCGGGTGGAGGGGTCGTCACTGCGCGGGTAGGGGCGCCGGTGAGGCGACTCCTCCCAGGCGTCGTCGGGGAGACGGTCGAGGAGCCGGCCGATCCAGGGAACACGTTCAGGGTCAGTCACGGCACCTACTGTGCCACGCGCGCCCCGACAGTCATCCGAGACCCGCGACCAGGACCTCATGGACGATGCGCTGCACCTCCGGGTCGGAGGGCATCTCGTTGTGCAGCACACGCCCGGCCCCCAGGTCCTGTACATAACGGTTCGTCACCTCGGTCTCTCCGCCGCTGTCCCCGGTGAGGAACCCCGACTCCGGGGGGACCACCGTCGTGTCCACCCTCGTCACCAGACAGGTGTAACGCACCCCCGGCCGGGTCTCCGGCGAATACGACAGGTCGTTGAGCAGGGGGGAACCGACCACCTGCTGCATCCCGGCGACCCCCATCATCCGGACCACCGTCGCCTCGGCGACCTTCGCCGCCAGCTCATTGGTGGACAGCAGGGACGTCAGCTGCGCGTTCAACGACGTACCGTGGTGGGGGGCCGACAAGGTGACGAGGTGATGGACCCGGTCGTCGAAGCCCATCTCGTTGATGAGGTAGCGCGACAGAAGCCCACCCTGGGAATGGGCGACAATGTCAACCTTCTCCGCCCCCGTGGCCCGCAGCACCTGGTTGATGTACGCGCCCACGTCGATCGCCGACTGGCGGATCTCACCGGTACCGTGGCGTCCGTAGTCTGGGGCGAAGACCACGAAACCGTCGTCACGCAGTCGGGTGACGAGGTTCTGCCACACCGCCTTCGAGGAAATGGTGCCGTGCACCAGAACGACCGGCCAGGGACGACGGTCGACAGGCCGGGCCCACCAGAGGTCGTCGACGTAGCCGGCGAAACTCTGCCGCGCGCCGATGGGCACGGCGTCCTCACCCGGCGGGGCGGGGGCCAGCTTCACCAGCCGGGAGGTGAAACCCAGGGTGTTGCGCAACCCGTCGGAGAACGAGGCGAGCTGCTCAGACCAGGAATGCTGGCCAGGGTCGGCGGCCTCGGCGGCCGCAGCGGCGGTGAGAGCGTCGATGTAGGAGGTCAGGTCCTCAGGGACCCCGTCACTGTTCCCGTTGTCCTTCACGGTGACAGTCCTATCCCGGGACGTTCTCCACACCACGGGCCCGCAGACCCGCGCGGATCCTCTCCGCGGCGTCATCCATCCTCTGCGGGTCGGTCTCGTCCATGCTCAGGGCCGTGGCGAGGTTGTAGCCGGACATGTCCGCGGCAGGGAAGACATGGATGTGGGTGTGGGGGACCTCGAACCCGGCGATGAGGTAGCCGGCACGCGGGGCGTCGAAGGCGTCGACGATGACCGCGCCGATGCGCTGGGCCACCTCGTTGAGGTGGGCCCACAGGGCGGGGTCGAGGTCGGTCCACCGGTCCACCTCCTCGACCGGGACGACGAGAGTGTGCCCGTAGGCGACGGGTTCGATGGTCAGGAACGCTGCGACGGTGTCGTCGCGGTACACGAAACGGCCGGGAAGTTCACCGGCGATGATCTTGCTGAAGACGGAGGCCATGGGTCCGATCGTAGCGACCCGTTAAGATCGTTGACCATGCGCACACTCGTCATCGGCAACGGAGCCCGTGAACACGCCCTCGCCTACTCGCTCTCGCAGGACCCCCAGGTGACGGAGGTGCACGTGGCCCCCGGTAACCCCGGAATGGCCGCAGTCGCCACCCTGCACCCGGAGACACGGGGGGAGGACGCCGCGGCCGTGGTCGACCTGGCCCGCGCCCTGGCCCCGGACCTGGTGGTCGTCGGCCCGGAGATCCCCCTCGTCGCGGGAGTGGCGGACGCCCTGCGTGAGGCAGGGTTCGCCGTTTTCGGTCCCTCGGGTGCAGCCGCCCGCATCGAGGGCTCCAAAGCCTTCGCCAAGGGCGTCATGGCGTCCGCCGGTGTCCGTACGGCACGGGCCGAAACCGTGGGCACCGGAGCCGGAGATGCCGACATCGAAGCCGCCCTCGACCGGTTCGGCCCCACCTGGGTGGTCAAGGACGACGGCCTGGCCGGGGGTAAGGGGGTGGTCGTCACCACCGACAGGGACGAGGCGCGGGCACACATACGCGCCGTCCACGCAGCAGGCAACCCCGTACTGCTCGAAAGCTTCCTCGACGGGCCCGAGATCTCCCTCTTCTGCCTCGTCGACGGACCGACAGTGGTTCCGCTGCTGCCGGCCCAGGACCACAAACGGGTCGGAGACGGTGACGAGGGGCCCAACACCGGTGGCATGGGAGCCTACACACCCCTGCCGTGGCTGCCCGCCGACGGAGTGCAGCGCATCGTCGACGAGGTGTGCACCCCCGTGGCCAGGCAGATGGTCGAAGAGGGATGCCCGTTCTCCGGACTCCTCTACGCGGGACTGGCCTGGGGCCATGACGGCCCCGCAGTCGTCGAGTTCAACTGCAGGTTCGGGGACCCGGAGACCCAGGCGGTGCTCGAACTGCTGGAGACCCCGCTGGGCGGAGTGCTCTCCGCCGTGGCGGAAGGCCGGCTCGCCGAACTCCCCCCGCTGACATGGAGGGACGGGTACGCGGTGACCGTGGTACTCGCCGCCGGAGGATACCCGGAAGCCCCGGTCACAGGCGTACCCCTCGACGGTGCCGCCGCCGGCGACGAAGCCCGCGGAGTGCGTGCCGCCGGGGTCGCCGCCGACCCCGCCGGCGGGCCCGGCCTGGTGTCAGCCGGCGGCAGGGTGCTCAACGTCGTGGGAACCGGGGCGACCCTCGAGGACGCGAGGGACGCCGCCTACCGCGAACTCGCGACAGTGTCCCTGCCCGGCGGACACTACCGGTCGGACATCGGCCTCGCCGCGGTCGAAGGCCGCATACAGGTACCGGAGTAGAACCGAAGTGCCCAGGACGCGCAGAGCCCCCACCGTTCCCGTGATATGCACCGGTCTCCTCACCTGCACCGCCTGCGCCTTCGTCAGCGCCTGCGGCTCCGACAGTGACCGGATGGTGGACACCTCCTCAGTGTCCACGATGCTGATGACCAGGGACGACACGCCACCCGGATACACCTGGAACAGTGTCGCCGAAGTCCTGCGGGACGCCGGTGACGACCTCGGCCAGCAGATCGACGCCGAGGCCGCATCCGTGAAAGTGGAACCGGACTACTGTGCCGCCCTCGTGCCGACCTCCACCTCGATCATCGCCGAACTCCACGACCACGGGGACACCACCGGGGCCGTCGAGTTCCTCCCCGAAGACTCCAACGACCCCGCCGTCGTCGACGCAGTCGTCTCCACCTCCGACGACGGCGACACCGCAAGCCTCGCCTCAGGGAAAGTCAGCGCGGACCGGTGCAGTGACTTCACCAGGACCAGGGACGACGGATCAGTGACACACTTCCGGGCGGACTCGAGCAGAGCATCACTGGCATCCCCGGACGACACAACAGTCATCACCGTCCTCAGCGACTCGGTGACACCCGGGGAAGAACTGGTCACCACCATCACAGGGACCGTCGACGGAGTCCACTTCCGCATCGCCGCATCCGGGGTAACCGACACACAGATCCTCACCGACCTGGCAGAAAAGCAGGTCAGACACATTATCGAGGTCATGGAGGGGCAGGACTAGATGTTCGGTCGGAGAAAAGCCCCGGGCCGGTCACGGCGAACGGTCCGCCAGTGGAGACATGCCCCGGACCCCGGCGAGACAGAGATACTCCCATCGCCACAGGTCGACCCCCACGCCGCCTCCGCAGTGCTCCACCGGGTACTCACCGAGATCGGAGGTGACCGGCCCGTCACGCAGGTCGGCGGATTCGCGGTCGCCACCACAGTGCGCACGGCCCCGCTCACATTCGCACTCGAAGGGCTGTGGGAAGGACAGAGTGACAGCGACTCCGGGAAGCTGCTCACGCTGGCGGGCACCTGGAACGCCGGGCACACGGTACCGCGGGCGCAGGTCGGCGTCGACCGCTCCGGCCGGGTGACGGTCACAGCGGACAGTGAACTGGTGTGCGGGGTCGGGGTGACCGTGCAGCAGCTCGACGAATGGCTGCGCCGCGCACTGGCAGGATTCAGTGCATTCGGCAGCTTCCTCGCCGAACGTGGACTGCAGACCGTGGCCGGTGGTGACAGGGCCGGTGGTGACAGGGCCGGTGAGTCCGGAGACCGCCAGCCGGACGCGGTGCCGGTGGACGCGGTGCTGGAGGAGGTCGCCCACGGTGACGTCACGGCTGCCGTCACCCCGGGAAACAGGTTCGGTCTCGTGGGCGGTCGGACTCCGGCAGTTCTGCTCGCGAGGATCGGGACATCACTGGAAGGCAGGACCGAGCACAGGGAACCCGGGGCGTCAGGACGCCGTGGAAACGGCTACCTCAGGTTCGCTGCCGGGGCTGACGTGGCACTTCACGACGGCACTCTGTCCGTGACGGATGGTGTGACGCTGGGCTCGCCGGGATCAGGTGGCCCGGAAAGTGACGATGACACGAACGACGTGGAGGAGTGGCTGAGAGCTTTGTGCAACCGGGTGAACACGCTGCCAGGAGGGGTCGTCGCGGTCTTCGACCGGGGAACTCTCACCTGTGCGGTGCACCGTCCGGTGGGTTCCGGGTTGTCGGACGCCCAACTGGATGACGCTGTCTCCCGCGACCGTCGGGCTGTCGGTGAGATGCTGCGGTTGATGGCGGCCGAGATCTCCGGTGAAGCTGATGCCTGAAGGGCACGTGGTCCACCGGCTCGCCGCAGCACTGGTCAGGACTTTCGGTGGTCGGGTGGTGTCCGTGAGCTCGCCGCAGGGGCGTTTTGCCACGGAGGCGGCGTTGATCGATGGTTCAGTCCTGTCTGACGCCACGGCCTGGGGAAAGCATCTGTTCGTGCATTTCTCCGCGGGGACGGTGCACATCCATCTCGGACTGATCGGCACCATGGGCTTCGGGCCTGCAGCGCCTCCCCATGGTCAGGTGCGGTTGCGGATCAGTGACGGGCACGAGGTCGCCGACCTCCGTGGGCCGCAGAGCTGTGCCCTGGTGGTTCCGGAGGAAGAGGACGCCGTGATCGCGAAACTGGGAGCTGACCCGTTGCTGCCGGTCAACGGTTCGGCGGGGGTCGGCGTACTCAACCGGGGGAAACTGGAGTCGACGGTGCGGCGGACCCTGTGCTCGTCGAGACCGGTCGGCGCACTGTTGATGGACCAGGGTCTATTTGCCGGGGTGGGCAGCATCTACCGGACGGAGGTGCTGTTCCGGCAGGGTATCTGTCCGCAGCGCCGGGGCAGCGAGCTGCGGTCCGGGGAGTTGACCGCTGTCTGGGATGATCTGGTCCTGCTCATGGAGGCCGGTGAGCGTACCGGTCGTATCGACACGGTCCGGCCCCGGCACACACCGGAGGCGATGGGCAGGGCTCCGCGCAGGGATGACCACGGCGGCGAAGTGTATGTGTACAGGCGCGCCGGTCAGCCCTGTCTGGTGTGTGGCACGCCGGTGCAGACCGGTGTGCTGTCCGGGCGGAAGATCTACTGGTGCCCGGACTGTCAGCCTGTTCAGTCGACCGGTCCGTCGGGATCGTCACGGTAGAAGTGTGACAGGGGGCCTGCAGCGTAGGTGGTGTGCTCCTCCCCGTTCGGCCCCGTCCAACAGACTGTGTGACCGCCGTCGGGGGAGTTGCACGTCCACAACCGGGTGGTTTTGACTCTGTGGTGTTCGGGACAGAGGTTCTGGACGTTCTCCAGCTCAGTTGCCCCGTTGGACGTGGGATCGGTGTGGGGTGAGTTCTCGATGTGGTCTTTCTCGCATCGGACCGCGGGAACGGTGCATCCGGGGAACCTGCAGTGACCGTCACGGGATTCCGCGGCCATCTGCACCAGCACCGGCCACCGGTAGGCCTCCGTGGAGGGAAGTTCGACGCGCCGGGTGGGGAGGACCTGAACCGTCCCGTTCGGGGAGGTGCGTGCGAGATCTTCGAGACGTTCTGCCGCCTCCACGTCGAGCCAGCCGACTTCGGGGGAGTAGGCGGCACCGGTGCCGTGGACGTCGTCGACGGTGGCCCGGAAGAGATTGATCCGTACGGTCAACGTCTCCGGGTCGTCACCGAGCATGCCCATCAGGATCTGGGCCTTGATCTCGTTTCTGGTCGGGAGCGGGGGAAGAGCCCCTGGGTCGTCGGCCTCGTCACGACTGTGCCGCAGGCCGGCGATCATCTGCTTCGCCTTGTCCGTGAGTGCCCTGTCGATGCCGGCGGCGGTCAGCTCGTTGCCGCAGTGAAGTGAGAGTACCCTGCCCCGACGGTGCAGTGTCGCCGAATCTCTCTCGGCTCTGGCGGTCTCGGCGTAGAGTCCGGGGGCCTTGTCCAGGAGGACCGCATCGATGAGATCCCGCAGATCCGCGAGGTTGACGGTGCAGGTTCCCTCGCCGTTCTCCGAC
Source organism: Corynebacterium neomassiliense (assembly GCF_900626215.1). Taxonomy (NCBI): domain Bacteria; kingdom Bacillati; phylum Actinomycetota; class Actinomycetes; order Mycobacteriales; family Corynebacteriaceae; genus Corynebacterium; species Corynebacterium neomassiliense. Next base: position 2,660,840 of record NZ_LR131106.1, read on the forward strand.
AACCAGGAGACCACCGCAGGCTCGACGACATGGTCGAGTCCTGTACGGGTCTCCTCCGTCAGACTGACGGGGACAGTAGACATGTGGCGGTTGATCCTGGACCAGACAAGATCGAGATGGTCCACCGCCAGCCGTCCGGATTCCTGGGCGAGGGTGAACAGTTCGGGCATACGTTCGGCGACGTCTGTTGCGTGACCGAACCGGACCGCATCTGCCCGGGTACGGCCGCGCCATGCCAGGGCGGTGGAGATACGGGCTTCCACAGGGGTGGCGAGCAGCCCGACGACGGTGAGCATGTCCCCCAGGTTGGCCAGTGGAATGATGTTGTCACGGACGTGTCTGGCGACTTCGGCACCGCCTATGTGCGGTGACTGTACTGCGGTGGTCATGGTGGCGTCCTTCCCCCGGTGGTTCACTGGGGTGAACTGTACAGGAAATTCTGATGTAATGAAACAGGTGTTCTAATGTGGGGTGCCCGTGGATCCCTGCCACAGGCGCAGGGGAAGGCACCGGGCCGGCGAGGGGAGGGCGGTGTGGGATACTGGACGCCGTGGCTGACAAGAAGAAGATCTCCAACGTCCTGGCCGACCGTTACGCTTCCCCGGAGCTGACCCGAATCTGGAGCCCGGAGGACAAGATCCTCGCTGAGCGCCGCCTGTGGATCGCCGTGATGAAGGCCCAGAAGGAGATGGGGGTGGACATCGCCGACGGCGTCATCGAAGACTATGAACGGGTCATCGACGACATTGACACCGTCTCCATCGCCGAGCGCGAGAAGGTCACCCGGCATGACGTCAAGGCCCGCATCGAGGAGTTCAACGCCCTCGCCGGCCACGAGGACATCCACAAGGGGATGACCAGCCGGGACCTCACCGAGAACGTTGAGCAGCTGCAGATCCGCCGCTCCCTGGAGATCGCCCGCGACAAGGCCGTCGCCGTCCTCGCCCGCATCGGCGAGCGGGCCGCCCGCTACAGGACCCTCGTCATGGCTGGCCGCTCCCACAACGTCGCAGCACAGGCGACCACCCTCGGCAAGCGGTTCGCCTCAGCCGCCGATGAACTGATGATCGGCATCGAGCGGATCGAGAACCTGCTGGACCGTTACCCGCTGCGCGGAGTCAAGGGCCCGATGGGCACCAGTCAGGACATGCTCGACCTGCTCGGCGGAGATGTCGGGAAGCTGGAGGCATTCGAACGCAGGATCGCCGACGAGCTCGGATTCACCCGCATCTTCGACTCCGTCGGGCAGGTGTACCCCCGTTCCCTCGACTTCGACGCCCTGTCAGCTCTCGTCGAGACCGGTGCCGCGATGTCTTCCCTGTCGATGACCATCCGGCTGATGGCGGGCAACGAGACCGTGACCGAAGGGTTCAAGGAGGGGCAGGTCGGGTCATCGGCCATGCCGCACAAGATGAACGCAAGGTCCTGTGAACGTGTCGGGGGCATGCAGATCATCCTGCGCGGATATATGACGATGGTGTCTGACCTGGCAGGTTCGCAGTGGAACGAGGGTGACGTCTTCTGCTCGGTGGTGCGGCGGGTCGCCCTGCCGGACGCCTTCTTCACCTTCGACGGCCAGTGCGAGACTTTCCTCACCGTCCTGTCCGAGTTCGGTGTGTTCCCGGCGATGATCGACCGCGAGCTCGAGCGTTACCTGCCGTTCCTCGCCACGACCCGTATTCTCATGGCCGCGGTGCGTGCGGGGGTGGGGCGTGAGACCGCCCACGAGATCATCAAGGAGAACGCGGTTGCCGTCGCACTGAACATGCGTGAGAACGGTGGGGGTCAGGACCTCGTTGAACGGCTTGCCGCCGATGAGCGTTTCCCGCTCGACGAGCAGCAGCTCAGGGAGGCTCTGGCTGACCGTCACGCGTTCATCGGTGCCGCGGAGAACCAGGTGGACCGCGTCCTGGCACGGGTGGACGCCGTGGTCGCGAAGTATCCGGAGGCGGCGGCCTACACTCCGGGTGAGATCCTCTAGGCGTCACCGCCCCAGGCGTCCCCGGGTGTGATTTCCACGCCGGGGACGGCCCCCACCTCACAACAGTGCGTCGAGGAGCATCCAGGTTCCGAAGCCGGTGAGGAAGATTCCGGAGCATACCGTGACTGCGGTCGCCAGGCGTGGCCGGCTGCGCAGCAGGGAGCGGGCCAGTACCGCGACGCCGGAGTAGACCACGAGAATCTCGAGTACGAATATCCCGCCGAGCAGTGCCATCTGTACCCCGGAGTGCCATCCTCCGGGGGTCAGGAACTGCGGCAGCAGTGCGAGGAGGAGCATGAGCCCCTTGGGGTTGATCCCGCTGACGCCCATGCCGCGGATGAACTGGTGCAGTCCGTCGGAGGGCACGCCTGTGCCGGTCCCTGTGCCGGTCCCTGTGCCGGCGGCAGGGGCCGGAGAGACCAGGGCGGGGACGCCCCGGCGCAGTTCGAGGAGGTTGGTCACGCCGAGCCAGACGATGTAGGTCGCCCCGACCACCGTCAGTACGGTGAGGAGGTCAGGGTGGGAGCTGACGACAGCTCCGACACCCACGGCGATCACGGTGACCTCGACGATGTACCCGCCGGCGAGTCCGAGGACCGGGGGCACCACGGATCCGGTGCGCAGTCCGGCCGTGATCGCGTAGGCCCAGTCGGCGCCGGGCATGACGGCGAAGATGCCGGCCGTGAGCGCGAACTGGAGCACGAGAGCTGTTTCCACAGCTCACAAGCTTATTTCAGGATGAGGGGAATGTGTTTCGAACTTTGCGTCCGACATCGCCTGTCCGTGCAATAATATTCCGCATGGACGCCGTCGACAGGAAAATCCTTGCACTGCTCCGGGATGACGGGAGAATGAGTGTCACCGACCTCGCCGGCGCAGTCCGTCTCAGCGTGTCCTCCTGCCACCGGCGTCTGAAGGAACTGGAGCGCACCGGCGTCATCCTGGGCTACCACGCCGAGATCGACCGGGCCGCCCTCGGACTGGCCTTTGAGGCGCTCGTTTTCGTCACCATGGGCAGGACCGATCAGGCCACGGTAGCCGCCTTCGAGGACGCCGTGTCCCGCGAACCCGCCGTCGTCTCCGCCGAGCGGGTCTTCGGCGAAACCGACTACATCCTGCGCACCCTGACCCGCGACCTCACCGGCTACCAGGAACTCTATGACTCGGTGCTGGGGACGCTGCCCGGAGTGGAGCGGTTGACCTCGACCATGGTCATGAAGAGGCTCTGACGGCAGGTCCGTCACTCCGCTGCCCGTCACTCCGCTGTCCGTCACTCGACGACGACGAGCAGGTCACCGCCCTCGACTTTCGTCGGCTGGGTCGTCACGACCCGAGTGACCGTCCCGTCGACCGGAGAGGTGATCGTGGCCTCCATCTTCATCGCCTCGATGACGGCCACGGCGTCCCCGGCGGAGACTTCGTCGCCGACCTTCGCGGTGACCGTGACCGCACCGGCGAACGGTGCGGCAACCTGGCCGGGGACTGCAGGATCGGCCTTCTCCGCCGCAGCCGTCACAGATTCCACCGCACGGTCGCGTACCCGGACCGGCCTGATCTGACCGTCGACGGTGGTGACGACCCGTCGGATCCCCTTGTCGTCGGGTTCGCCCACCGCGTCGAGGCGTACCACCATCGCGGTGTTGCCTCTGATCCTCACGGCAGTCTCCTCACCCTCCTTCAGCCCGTAGAGGAACTGCCTGTCACTGAGGACGGAGACGTCACCGAATCGGCGCCGGTGCTCCTCGAATCCCTCCGTCTCCCGGGGGAACAGCAGCCGGTTGAGGGCGCTCCTGCGCGCCCGGGACGGTGCATCGGCCGGACCGCGCAGGTTCTCCTCCTCTCCGGCGGGGACCTCGACCACCCGGGACGCGGTGGACCCCCTGCCCTCCAGGGCCAGCGTGCGCAGGGGCTCCGGCCAGCCTCCGGGAGGTGTCCCCAGCTCACCGCGGAGGAACGCGATGACTGACGCCGGGATGTCGTACCGGCGGGGGTCGGCGGCGAACTCCCCGACAGTGACACCGGCGCCGACGAGATGCAGCGCCAGATCGCCGACGACCTTGGACGAGGGGGTGACCTTCGTGGGGCGTCCGAGCAGGCGGTTCACCCCGGCATAGGCGTCCTCGATGAGTTCGAACCTGTCACCGAGGCCGAGGGCGACAGCCTGGGTGCGCAGGTTGGACAGCTGCCCTCCGGGGATCTCGTGCGTGTACACCCGTCCGGTGGGGCCCGGAAGCCCGGACTCGAAGGGCCGGTACACGGTCCGGACGGCCTCCCAGTACGGTTCCATCGAGTTCACGGCGTCCAGCCCGATGCCGGTATCCCGGTCGGTGTGCGCGAACGCCGCCACGATCGCCGACAGGGAGGGCTGGGATGTTGTCCCGGCCATCGCGGCGCTGGCCCCGTCGACGGCGTCGGCACCCGCCTGCGCTGCGGCGAGGTAGGTCGCCAACTGCCCGCCCGCGGTGTCGTGGGTGTGGATGTGCACCGGCAGGTCGAAGTTCCTCCGCAGTGCGGTCACCAGGGTGGTCGCCGCGGCGGGGCGGAGAAGCCCGGCCATGTCCTTGACGGCCAGTACATGTGCCCCCGTCGCGACGATCTGTTCGGCCAGGCGCAGGTAGTAGTCCAGCGTGTAGAGGTCCTCGGCAGGGTCGGAGAGGTCCCCGGAGTACGCCATCGCCACCTCCGCCACCGCCGTCCCGGTCTCCAGGACCGCGTCGACGGCGGTGCGCATCTGGTCGATGTCGTTGAGTGCGTCGAAGATGCGGAAGATGTCCACACCCGACACCGCCGCCTCCGCGACGAAGGAGCGGCACACCACGTCCGGGTACGGCGTGTAGCCGACGGTGTTCCGGCCCCGCAGGAGCATCTGGATGTTCATGTTCGGCATCGCCGTCCGCAGCCTGTCGAGTCTCTCCCACGGATCCTCGTGGAGGAACTGCAGGGCGACATCGTAGGTCGCACCGCCCCACGCCTCCACGGAGAGCAGTTCCGGGGTCAGCCGTGCGACAGCCTCTGCGGCGTCGACCAGGGCACTGGTCCGTACCCGGGTGGCGAGCAGGGACTGGTGGGCGTCCCGGAAGGTCGTGTCCGTCACAGCGAGGGAGGCCCGGCTCCGGAGCCGACGGGAGAACTCCTCCGGCCCCACCTCACGCAGCAGGTCCCGGGAACCCCGGGGCAGGGGGGCGGCACCGTTGGCGTCACTGCCGTTGCGGGCGTCCTTCTCCCTCACCACCGGCGGAAGTTTGCGCGCCGGGACGACCTCCGCCGGCCGGTCACCGTTGGGCCGGTTGACGGTCACGTCGGCGAGGTAGTCGAGCAGTCGTCCGGCCTCGTCGTCGGCCGGCGGCGCCTGCAGCAGCCACGGGTGGGTGGTGATGAACGACGTGGAGATCCGGCGGTGGAGGAAGTCGTCCTCGCGCAGCAGTGCGCGCAGGAACCCGATATTTGTCGCCACACCCGAGACGGTGAACTCGTTGAGGGCCCGTCGGGCACGGGCGACAGCCTGGGCGAAGTCGGTGCCGCGGCAGGTCAGCTTCACCAGCATGGAGTCGAAGTTGGCCGTGATCTCTCCGCCGAGGCTCACCGCCCCGTCGAGACGGACACCTGCCCCGCCCGGTGAACGGTAGGCGGTGACCGTCCCGGTGTCCGGCCGGAATCCGTTGGCGGGGTCCTCGGTGGTGATCCGGCACTGGAGGGCCGCTCCCCGGGTCACGATGTCCTCCTGCCGCAGTCCCAGCTCATCAAGGGTGGCGCCGGCGGCGAGGTGGATCTGGGCCTTCACGATGTCTACCGAGGTGACCTCCTCGGTGACCGTGTGCTCGACCTGGATACGGGGGTTCATCTCGATGAAGACATGGTTGCCGGCGGCGTCGACGAGGAACTCCACCGTCCCGGCCCCCTGGTACCCGATTGCGCGGCAGAACGTCACGGCGTCCCTGCAGATACGGTCGCGCAGGTCAGGGTCGAGGTTCTGGGCGGGCGCGATCTCCACGACCTTCTGGTGCCGTCGCTGCAGCGAGCAGTCACGCTCGTAGAGGTGGATGACGCCGCCGTCACGGTCACCGAGCACCTGGACCTCGATGTGCCGGGGATCGGTGACGGCCTGTTCGATGTACACCCTGGCGTCGCCGAAGGCCGCCGCAGCTTCCCGGGAGGCCTCCGCCGCCTTCTCGGCCAGCTCTCCGGGGGACGCCACGAACCGCATTCCCCGGCCCCCGCCACCGGCCACGGCCTTGACGAACAGCGGGTAGGCGCGGCCCGCGGCCATGGAGACGATGTCGTCGATGTCCTCGGAGGGTTCCGAGTCGTCGAGGACGGGAAGTCCGGCCCGTCGGGCAGCCCGGACCGCAGCCGCCTTGTCCCCGGTGAGTTCCAGGGTCTCCGGTGACGGCCCGATGAAGGTGATGCCGTTGTCGGCGCAGGCGCGGGCCAGGGCCGCGTTCTCCGACAGGAAGCCGTAGCCGGGGTAGACGGCGTCCGCCCCGGTCTGCTCTGCGGCCCGGATGATCTCGTCGACGTCGAGGTAGGCCTTGACCGGGGAACCGTCCGTGCCGATGCGTACCGCTTCGGTGGCGAAGGAACGGTGGAAGGAGTTGCGGTCCTCCCGCGGGTACACCGCGACAGTGCGGGCGCCGGTCTCGTAGGCGGCGCGGAAGGCGCGGACGGCGATCTCGCCACGGTTGGCGACGAGAATCCTGTCGAAGGAGGGGAGTGCCATCTGAGGCCGGTCCTTTCAGGCGGCCGGACGGTCGTTGACCGACCGCTGGGGTTCGCCGTTGTAGGCGGACAGCGGGCGGATCAGCGCATTGTCCGCGTTCTGTTCCGCAATGTGCGCGGTCCAGCCGACGACCCGGGCGATCACGAAGATCGGTGTGAAGAACGGGATGTCGATACCGAGCATGTAGTAGGTCGGTCCTGCGGGGAAGTCGAGGTTCGGCAGGATTCCCGTGCGCTTCTCCATGGCGTCCTGCATCTTCTCGTACATCTCCACCCACTTCGCTCCGTCGTGGTTGGCCGCGGTGCGCCGCATCGCGGCCTCCATCGACGGGACCCGGGAGTCACCGCGCTTGTACACGCGGTGCCCGAAGCCCATGATCTTCTCCTTGCGGTCCGCCTTGTCCAGGACCCAGGCCTCGGCCCGGTCGGGGTCACCGACCTCGAGGAAGTTGTGCATCACGGCCTCGTTCGCGCCACCGTGCAGCGGGCCCTTCAGCGCACCGATCGCCCCGGTGACCGCGGAGTAGGTGTCCGAGGTCGTCGACGCGATGACCCGGCCGGTGAAGGTCGAGGCGTTGAAAGAGTGCTCGGCGTAGAGGGTGAGTGACTGGTCGAAGGCCTCGACATCGTCGGGACCGGTCGCCGGGGACCCCTCGCCGTCCCCGAAGGCCATGTACAGGTAGTTCTCGGCGATGGAACGGTCAGGGGAGGGGGCGATGAAGCCCAGTCCCCGGCGTCGGCGCATGTCGTAGGCGACGACGGTGGGAAGTTTCGCCAGGAGGTTGAGGCCGATACGTCGGACCCCGTCGCCCGACCGGTCACCGGCCTGCGCGTCGTGGGCACCGATCCAGGACACGGCGGTGCGGCAGACGTCCATGGGGTGGCAGTCCTGCGGCAGACCGTCAACGAGGTCGACCAGGGCCTGCGGGATCCCGCGCAGGGACCGTTCCGTCCTCTCGAACTCCTCCTTCTGTTCGGGGGTCGGAAGTTCCCGGTTCCACAGCAGGTAGGCGACGTCCTCGAAGGTGCAGTGCTCGACGAGCTCCTGGACCGGGTAGCCCCGGTAGGTCAGGGAGTTGGTCTCCGGGACGACCTTGGAGACGGCGGTGTAGTCGACGATGACGCCGTTGAGACCCTTGCGGACCTCGGTGGCGGTGGAATCTGTGGCGTTCATGGTGGTGGCTCCTCTCACGGAAGTGGTGTGCCGGTCAGGCGGTGGGATCGTAGGTGTCGGGGGAGTAGGTGAAGACGCTGGTGTCGAACTCGTTGTATTCCCGGTAGCGCAGCAGTTCGTAGAGTCGCGACCGGTGCTGCATACGGTCCAGCCAGTCACGCTGGGTTCCGGTGGAGGCGATGTCGCCCAGTGCCTGTTCAACCTGGCCCATGGCTATACGCAGGGTGGTCACGGGGAAGATCACGGCGTTGTAGCCGAGGTCCTCCAGGGTCTGTGCGCCGAGCAGCTCAGACTTCCCGAACTCGGTCATGTTCGCCAGCAACGGGACGTCGACCGCGGCCCGGAACTTCTCGAACTCCGCCGGGGTACGGAGGGCTTCGGTGAAGATGAGGTCGGCACCGGCGTCCGCGTAGGCCTTCGCCCGTTCCACGGCACTGTCGATGCCCTCGACCCCGGCGGCGTCGGTCCGGGCGCAGATGACGAACTGGTCGTCCCGGCGTTCCTTCACCGCCGCGCCGATGCGACGCAGCATCACCTCGGTAGGCACGACCTCCTTGCCGTCGAGATGGCCGCAGCGTTTCGGATTGACCTGGTCCTCCAGGTGGCAGCCGGCGATCCCGGCGTCCTCCAGCTCGGACACGGTCCTGGCCGCCGACATGGGTTCGCCGAACCCAGTGTCCGCGTCGACCAGTACGGGCAGGTCGGTGGCTCTGGCGATCTGGCGGGCGCGTCCGGCGACCTCGGTGAGGGTCGTCAGGCCGATGTCCGGAAGTGCCAGGTCAGCGGCGACGACCGCCCCGGAGACGTAGACGCCCTCGAAGCCCTTGTCCTGGACGGCGCGGGCGACGAGCGGGGAGAATGCGCCGGGGAGCCGGGTGATCCGTGTCGAGGTGAGGGAGTCCCTCAGCGCCCGGCGACGGTCGGTGGGAGGGACGGTGCTCGAGTACAGGCCGGACATCACAGGATCCCGTCGGGGATCGCGGGGGCCTTGGCCAGGGTGTCGGCGTCGAAGGTCACGGTGAGCTGGTCGAGCTCGTCAGGGCCCAGGGACGCCGTGTTGCGGGCGGCGTCGAGGAAACGGTCCTGTTCCTTGTCCGGTACCAGTCCCTCGGCCAGGGTGCGGAACTTGTTCTCGTACTGGGCGCGGTCGAAGGGGTGGGCGCCGAGCGGGTGGGCGTTGGCGACGGCGAGCTCGTCCTCGATGACGGTCCCGTCCTCCATGGTGACCACCGCCCGGGCACCGAAGGCCTTCACCGCCGGGTCACTGGAGTGGTACCGGCGGGTCCACTCCGGGTCTTCGACGGTGGAGATCTTCCGCCACAGTCGGACGGTGGACGGGCGGTGGGCGCGTTCGGGGGAGTAGGAGGTGCTGTAGTCCCAGACACCGTCCTCGAGGGCCACGGCGAAGATGTACATCACCGAGTGGTCGAGGGTCTCACGGGAGGCGTCGGGGTCGAACTTCTGCGGGTCATTCGCACCGGTGCCGATGACGTGGTGGGTGTGGTGGCTGGTGTGCAGGACGACCGACCTGATCTTGTCGAGGTCGTCGATCCGGTCGCGGAGGAGGAAGGCCAGGTCGATGGGGGCCTGGGACTGGTACTCCGCCGAGTGTTCCTTGGTGTAGGTGTCGAGGATGGCCCGCTTGCCCTCGCCCGGTGCGGGGAGTGGGACGGTGTACTCGGCGTCCGGCCCGTCGAGCAGCCACGCGATGACGCCGTCCTCACCCTCCCAGATGGGGGCGGGGGCTCCCTCGCCACGCATCGCGCGGTCGACGGCCTCCACCGCCATCTTCCCGGCGAAGGCGGGGGCGAAGGCCTTCCAGGAACTGATGAGTCCCTTACGCGACTGCCGGGTGGCGGTGGTGGTGTGCAGTGCCTGGCCGACCGCCTGGTAGATGGTTTCGGGGTCGAGCCTGAGCAGGGCGCCGAGACCTGCGGCGACGGAGGGCCCGAGGTGCGCCACATGGTCGATCTTGTGGGCGTGCAGGCAGATGCCCTTGACGAGGTCGACCTGGATCTCGTAACCGGTGACGATACCGCGGATGAGGTCTTCACCGGTCAGGCCGCGGGCTGCGGCCTGCCGCTGGGCGACGGCGAGGACCGGGGGGATGTTGTCTCCGGGGTGGGAGTATTCGGCGGCGAGGAAGGTGTCGTGGTAGTCGAGTTCGCGCACGGCGACACCGTTGGCCATGGCCGCCCATTCCGGTGCATAGGTCCCCGGGACGCCGAAGACGGTGGAGCCCGGGCTCATGGGGCGGGCCATGGCCTGGGTACGGGCGGTCGACGGCGGTCGGCGGAGTACCGACGCGACGGCGACGGAGGCGTTGTCGATGATGCGGTTGACCGCCATGTCCGCTGATTCGGCGGGCACGGCCACCGGATCGGCGGCGACCTGTGCGATCTTCCAGGCGAGGTGTTCGCTTCGGGGGAAGTCTTCGGCGGACGGGTGGACGCGGACGATGTGATTCTCCACGGAACAGATTCTCCTTTGTGACGGGTGACACATGGTGTGATGTGGATCCCACTATGCCACCGCTGTCGAAAGAATTATCCGGGAAAATAAGCACGGGGGTGAAGTACGCATCACAGAGGGGCTTTAACAGTGTTGCGCCACACACTTTTGCGGGTGGCTTTCCGGACCGGCCAGCCGCCGGCCGGGCTGTGACCGGGCTGTGGAAGTGTGGTGTCGGGAGTGGTGGAAAAAGGTGGGAGGACGGTGGCACACCGCCGCGTACACCGCCGACCGGGAATTCCAGGTGCCATGTCAGTGCAGGTCAGAGAATGTTCACCCGGGAGATGGAACTGTGGCGGTGCGCTCGGGCTGTGCCCGCGGTGCGGTGGCGGTGCGCTCGCTGTGCGGTGGCGTCCCACCCCTGCGCCCTGACCGGGTGACACCGGCGAGATCGCCGGAGCCGGAATTTCCCCACTTTTCCTGCGCCGGGGGTGGTGGACAATGCAGGTGCTCTGGTAAGTGACGACCGCCGGCCGGCACCCGTTGAGGGCCGGCCGTCCCCCGGTTCAGCCCTGGTACAGCGGCAGGGAACTGCCGGGGATCGAGTCGATGAGGTGACGCGTGTACTCCTGCTCCGGCGTCTCGAACAGGGCGTCCGTCTCCCCTCTCTCCACGATCCTGCCGTCACGCATGACCAGGGTCTCGTCCGCGATCTGTTTGACCACCGCAAGGTCATGGGTGATGAACAGGTAGGTCAGCCCGGTGTCCCGCTGCAGCTCGTTGAGCAGTGCCAGGATCTGCGACTGGACCAGCACGTCCAGTGCACTGACCGCCTCGTCGAGGATCAGCGCCTCCGGGCCCAGGGCCAGCGCCCGCGCGATGGCGACACGCTGCCGCTGCCCGCCGGACAGCTCGCCGGGGTACCGGGACAACATCGACGACGGCATCGCAACCCGGTCAAGCAGCTCACGGACCCGCTTCTCCCGGTCCCGGGCAGACCCCACCCCGTGGACCTTCAAGGGCTCCGCGATGGTGTTGAACACCGAGTACATCGGGTCGACCGAGCCGTACGGGTTCTGGAACACCGGCTGAACCCGACGGCGGAACGCCAGTTCCCCCGCCTTGTCGAGTCCGGTGACGTCGGTACCGTCGAAGGTCACCGTGCCCCGCGTCGGTTCCAGCAGACCGAGCACCATCTGTGCCACGGTCGACTTACCCGACCCGGACTCGCCGACCAGCGCGAGCGTGCGTCCGCGCCGCAGGAAGAAACTGACATCCTCCGCCGCGGTGAACTGCTTCTTCCGCCACGGGCGGTCCCCGGCGACCTCGTAGATCTTCGTCAGCCCGGACACCTCGATGAGGTTCGGTGTGCTGTCCCCTGACGTGCCCGACGTGCCTGACGTGCCTGCCGGGCCTGACGGCGCCACCGGGGCAGCGTCCTTCAGCGGCTCCTCCAGCTTCAGGTCGACACGGCGGGCCGCCACCGACGGGGCGGACGCCACGAGCTTCTTCGTGTACGGGTGCCGTGGATCCTGCAGGATCTCCAGGGAGGGACCGGTCTCCACGATCCTGCCCTGGCTCATCACGATGATCCGCTGGGCGCGCTCTGCGGCCAGGCCCAGGTCATGGGTGATGAGCAGGACAGCGGTACCCAGCTCCCGGGTGAGCCCCTGAAGATGGTCGAGGATCTGCTGCTGCACCGTCACATCCAGAGCCGAGGTCGGCTCATCGGCGATGAGGAGGCGGGGACGGGCGGCCAGTCCGCAGGCGATGAGGGCACGCTGCCGCTGACCACCGGAGAACTGGTGGGGGTACTGGTTGATCCGGCGTTCCGCATCGGTGAGACCCGCCTCCTCCATGAGCTCGACGGCCCGGGTGTGGGCGGCCGAACCGGTGGCGACGTTGTTCGCCTTCAGAGCCTCCTTGATGTGGTGGCCGATCGACCACACCGGGTTGAGGTTGCTCATGGGGTCCTGGGGGACCAGGCCCACCTCCGAGCCGCGGATCTCCGTGAAACCACGCTCACTGAGATGGGTGATGTCGCGGCCGTCGAAGGTGATGGTCCCCCCGGTGACCCGCCCGCCGCCCGGCAGCAGCCCCATGATGCTCATGGCGGTCGTCGACTTCCCGGAACCGGACTCGCCCACCACGGCGACGGTCTCCCCGGGCCAGATGTCGAGACTGACGTCGGCGACCGTAGGCAGCGGGTTCTTCGGAGTACCGAAGGCGATGGAGACATCGCGCATCGACAGGAGGGGGAAGTCGCCGGAGGTGCTGTGGTCGTTGACTGTGGCGTCACTCATCGGGTGCGCTCCTTCGGGTCGAGGGCGTCCTTGAGGGTGTCACCGAGCAGGATGAACCCCAGCACGGTGAGGGCCAGGGCGCCGGCCGGGTAGAAGAGGATCTCCGGGGCGATCCGCAGGGTCGACTGGGCGGTGGAGATGTCGTTGCCCCAGGAGACCGTCTCCGGTGGCAGACCGATGCCCAGGTAGGACAGGGTCGCTTCGGCGACGATGTAGATACCCAGGTTGGTCGTCGTCATCACGATGATCGGTGCCAGACAGTTCGGCAGGATGTGACGGACGAGGATGGCGACCCGGGACAGTCCGAGGGCGCGGGACGCCTGCACGTAGTCGTTGTTCTTCGCCTGCATCACCGCCCCACGGACCATGCGCGCCATCTGCGGCCAGCCGAACAGCGACAGCACCAGCACCACCGTCCAGGTGGTGCGGACCTCGAAGGCCTGCATGAGCACGATGCCGGCGAGCAGCAGCGGGATGGCGAAGAAGATGTCGGTGATGCGGGAGAGCAGGGCGTCCACCCAGCCGCCGAGGTACCCGGCCAGGGAACCGACGATGATACCGACGAGGGTCACCGCGAGTGTGGTGAGGACGCCGGTGGTCACCGACGCGCGGGCACCGTAGACCGTGCGGGCGTAGACGTCGTAGCCCTGCTGGGTGAACCCGAAGGGGTGGCCCGGGGCCGCGCCCTCCAACGAATCCTCCAGCCGGGCGGCGCGTGGGTCGGTCCCGGAGAACAGTCCGGGGAAGACCGTGACGAGAAGGACGACGGCGATGATGATGACGGAGACCCAGAACATGGGCCGGCGCCGCAGCCTGAGCCACGCCGACCCCCAGAAGCCCCGGGGGGCCTCGTCGGGGAGTCGCTGGTCACGGGTGAGGACGTCGGAGGTCTCGACCTCGGCGACCCATCTGCCCCCACGGGGCAGCGGGTCAGGACGCGTCGTTGCTGTGGAACTTCCGGCACCGGTGGAACTGCCGGGACCGGTACCGGTGGTGGTGCTGTGCGGGTCAGACATAGCGGATCCTGGGGTCTAGGAGGGCGTAGAGCAGGTCGATGAGAAGGTTGGAGAGCACGAAGATGATCACCAGGACGGTGACCACGCTGACCACCGTCGGGGACTCCCCGAGCTTCACGGCCTCGAAGAGAAGTCCGCCGACACCGTGGATGTTGAAGATGCCCTCGGTGACGATGGCGCCGCCCAGCAGGGCCGCGAAGTCCGCGCCGATGAAGGTCACGACCGGGATCAGTGAGTTCCTGAGCACGTGCGCGGTGATCACCTTCGGGCGGGACAGTCCCCGGGCCGAGGCGGTACGGACGTAGTCGGCGCGCAGATTCTGGGCGACCTCCGACCGGGTGAGCCGGAGAACGTAGGCGAAGGACACCAGCCCCAGCACGAACGCCGGCAACAACAGGCGGGTGAAGGAACCGTGGGAGCCGACGGTCGGCGGGACGATGCCCCACTGGATGCCGAAGAGGAACTGTCCGACGAAGCCGAGGACGAACACCGGTACGGCGATGATGACCAGGGAGACGACCAGCAGGGTGGAGTCGAACCAGCCGCCCTTCTTCAGACCGGCGACGACGCCGAAGCCGACGCCGAAGACCGTCTCGATGACCAGTGCCATCACCGCAAGTTTGACGGTGATGGGGAAGGCCTCGGCGAGGACCTCGGTGACCGGTCGGCCCGAGAAGGTCAGTCCGAGGTCACCCTGGAAGATTCCGCCGAGGTAGAGCAGGTACTGGACGATGAACGGCCGGTCCAGATGGTACTGCTCGCGGATGGAGTCGAGCACCGCGGGATCCGCGGCCTTGTCCCCCGCGAGAGCGAGAACCGGGTCACCTGGGGTGAGGAAGACCATCGCGTAGATGAGGAATGTCGCTCCGAGGAAGACCGGGATCAGCTGGAGGAGACGTTTTCCGAGATACCACCACATGTCAGTTCACGTCCTTCGTGATCTCGGTGTAGACGGGCATGCCCAGCCAACCCGACTGCACGTTGTGCAGTTTCGGGCTCCAGGCGGTGGACGCCGCGTAGTACCACAGCGGGATCTGGGGCAGGTCCTTCATGAGGATCGCCTGCGCCCGGTTGTAGACGGGCTGGGCCTGCTGCGCGTCGGGCTGTGCCGCGGCATCCGCCAGGAGGCGGTCGAACTCGGGGTTGGAGTAGTCACCGTCGTTGGAGGAGTCCCCCGTCCGGTAGTTGGACACGAGGAAGGACGCGATCGACGGGTAGTCGGCGTTCCACCCGGACCTGAACGCCGCGTCGACGGTGCGGTTGACCACGTCGTCACGCATGGCCTTGAAGGTCGGGTAGGCCTTGCCGACGGCGTCGATACCGAGGTTCTGCCGGATGCTGTTGGTCACCGCCTCGACCCACTGCTGGTGACCGCCGTCGGCGTTGTAGGCGATCTCGAACTTCTGTCCGCCCCACGGGCTGATCCTGTCGGCCTGCGCCCACAGTTCCTTCGCCTTCTCGGGCTGGTAGGTCAGTACCTCCTTGCCCGGGATGTCGGGGAGTCCGCCGGCGAGTGTGGGGGCGCCGAAATCCTCGGCGATGCGTCGGGTACCGAAGTACACCTTGTCGATGACAAGCTGCCGGTCGATGGACATGGAGATCGCGGCGCGTCGCAGCCTGCCCTCCTCGTCGGGACCGAAACCGGGCAGACTCTCCGGCACGGTGAAGTTCTGGATCGCGGCGTAGGGCTTGTCGTCGTGACTGTCGGGGAAATCCTCGGTGTACGTCGGGTACGCCTCCGGTGACACAGTCTCACGCATGTGGTCGAGATCCCCGGACTGCAGGTCCGCGTAGGCGGTGTTCAGTGAGGAGTACATGACGAACGCGATCCCGGGGTTCTTCGCCGGGGTGTCACCGGGGTAGTCCGGGTTGGCGCGCAGGGTGATGGAGACGTTGTGCTGCCAGGCGTCATCCCCGTCCATCATGTACGGTCCGTTGCCGACCGGGTGGGCGCCGAAGGCGTCCATGTCCTCGAAGGCGACGGAGGGCAGTGGGGCGAAGGCGGAGAAACCGAGGAGGGAGACGAAGGAGGAGTCCGGGGCGGAGAGGGTGATCGTGAACTCGGTGTCGCTGATCTTCCGCAGGCCGGACATGGTCTCCGCGGTCGGTTCGACGGTCACGTTGCCGTCGGCGTCTGTCTCCCCGGCAACGTCGGTGTAGCCCTTGATCGGGGCGAAGAAGGCCGACTGCAGCTGCGCGTGCTCCGGCTGGACCGCCCAGTTCCAGGCGTCGATGAAGGAGTCGGAGGTGACCCGTTCCCCGTTCGTGAAGGTCCAGTCGTCGCGGAGCCTGACACGGAAGGAGGTCGAGTTGTCGTTGGGGGTGATCGACTCGGCCACGCCCATGCGAACCTCCCCGTCGGGGGTGTATTCGGCCAGGCCGGTGAAGAGATTCTCGATGACCTGCCCGCCGTTGACCTCGTTCGTGTTGGACGGGACCAGCGGGTTCTGTGGTTCACCGCCGAAGAAACTGATGTACTCGTCGGGGACCCGGTCGGAGTTGTCCGCGCAGGCCGCGGTGGCGAACACGACGGACAGACAGGCGAAAAGTGCCGTGATGAGGCGGGGTATGTGCCCGGGGAGCCGGGTGTGACTCATGGTGTGCCTTTCATGGGTGGGAGAGGTCGGAGGGATCTGGTGAGGGGTTACTGGACTTCCGGTGCAGCGCCGCCGACAGCGGTGAGACGCCGACAGTGGTGAGACGCGGACCACAGCCACCTTAGAGTTACCAGGGAGTCACCGGGGATTCATCCGGGAGAACAAGATGTGACGGCCGCCACGCCGCCGGGGAGTGTCCACGTGGAGTTCAGTCCACAGGCGGGCTAGACTTTGCCCCCATGCGACCTGACTTGTCCGAGTACACGCACTTTTCCGCAGGTAAAGTGCGCGAGATCTACGAGATCGACGACACAACTCTGCTGATGGTGGCCACCGACCGGATTTCCGCCTACGACTACGTCCTGGACACCGACATCCCGGACAAGGGGCGGGTCCTCACCGCGATGAGCGACTTCTTCTTCGACGCGCTCGACTTCCCCAACCACCTCGCCGGCGGGGCGGACGACGAACGGATCCCCGAAAAGGTCGTCGGGCGGGCCATGGTCTGCCGGAAACTGGACATGCTCCCCTTCGAATGCGTGGTCCGTGGATACCTCACCGGATCAGGCCTCGCCGAGTACCGGGAGAACGGTGCCGTGTGCGGGGTGGAACTCCCCGAGGGTCTCACCGAGGCCTCCAGGCTCCCCGAACCGATCTTCACTCCGGCGACCAAGGCCGAGATCGGCGACCACGACGAGAACGTGACCTTCGCCAGGGTCGTCTCCGACCTGGGCAGGGAGCGGGCCGAGGAACTGCGCGCCGCGTCGGTGAAGATCTACAGCCAGGCTGCGGCCATCGCCGCCGACCACGGGATCATCCTCGCGGACACGAAGTTCGAGTTCGGGCTGGACGCCGCGGGCAACCTCGTCCTCGGCGACGAAGTCCTCACCCCAGACTCCTCCCGCTACTGGCCGGCCGACACCTACGAGGAGGGGAAGGTCCAGCCGAGCTTCGACAAACAGTACGTCCGCAACTGGCTCACCGGACCGAAGTCCGGCTGGTCACCGAAATCCCAGACACCCCCTCCGGAACTGCCCGGATCCGTCGTCGAGGCCACCCGCGAACGCTATATCGAGGCCTACGAGAGGATCTCGGGGAAGCGCTTCGCCGACTGGATCGGCACCTGCGCAGGATACTGACCGCAGGCCCAGAAAGAGGCCGGGGCAGACTCCGGGGAAGAGTCCGGGGAAGAGGCCGGTGCAGAGTCCGGGGCTACGATCGGGATCCATGGATTCCGAACACCGGCCCGACAGTTCCCCGACACCGTCCCCGGAGCCGCCGGTCGCGGCGAAGGTGCCGTACACCCGCACCTTCCACGGCCGTGACTTCGTCGACAACTACGAATGGCTCCGGGACAAGGGCGACCCCGCGGTACGCGCCTACCTCGACGAGGAGAACGCCTACACCCGGGCCCGCACCAGTCACCTGACTCCCCTGGAGGACGCCGTCTTCACCGAGGTGAAGTCACGTATCCGGGAGACGGACATGTCCCTTCCCGTGCGCTCGGGCCCCTGGTGGTACTTCTCCAGGACCGAGGAAGGGAAGAGCTACGGCACGATGTGCCGCATCCCCGTACGGGACAGCGGGGACGCCGATCCCTGGACACCCCCGGAGATCATCCCCGGGCATGCGGCCCCCGACGAGCAGGTCATCCTGGACAGCAATGACCTGGCGGAGGGACACGAGTTCTTCAGCCTCGGGGCGGCCTCCGTCACACTCGACGGACGCTACCTGGCCTACTCCGTCGACGTGACCGGTGACGAACGGTTCGACCTGCGTGTGAAGGACCTCTCCACCGGGGAACTTCTCGACGACCGGATCGACGGAATCTCCTACGGCGCGACGTGGGTGGGGGACTCGTGGCTTTTCTACCAGCGGGTCGATGAGGCGTGGCGTCCCCACGAGGTGTGGCGTCACAGGATCGGCACCCCGGTCTCCGAGGACGTGAGGATCTTCCACGAAGACGACGAGCACTTCTGGGTCGGGGTGGGGGTGACCCGCTCCGAACGCTACCTTCTGGTGTCCACGGCGTCGAAGACCACCAGCGAGACCTGGTACCTCGACCTCGGAGACTCGGCCGGAGACTCGGCCGGAGACTCGGCCGGGGACTCGGCCGGAGACTCGGTCGGAGGCGAACTGACCTGTGTGCGTCCCCGGGAACAGGGGGTGCAGTACGACGTCGACCACGCCGTGGTCGACGGTGAAGACTGGTGGCTGGTGCTCCACGACTCTCTCGCCCACAGGCCCAACGGTGAGCTCGGACGTTGCAGGGTCGGCACGGTAGGGGACCTCGACGCCCTGGAGGTGATGGTCCCCCACCGTGACGACCGGCGTGTGGAGGGGGTCGACGTGTTCTCCGACCACATCGTGCTCGCCACCCGCGACAACGGGGTGGAGAAGCTGTCGCTGATGACACTCGGTGAACACGGTGCGCACTGGGGCACCTTCGAACCCGTGGAATTCGATGAAGAGCTCTACTCGGCGGGCACCACCGGCAACTCGGAGTGGGAGTCCCCGGTACTCCGGATCAGCTACACGAGCTATGTCACACCGGCACAGGTGTGGGAGATCGACCTGTCCACCGGACGACGGGTGCTGCGCAGGCAGCAGGAGGTCCTCGGAGATGTGGACCTCACCCGGTACACGGCGTCCCGCCGGTGGGTCACGGCGTCGGACGGTGCACGGATCCCGGTGTCCCTGGTCCACCGCACCGATGTGCCGCTGGACCGGGTCAACCCCGTGCTGCTGTACGGGTACGGCTCCTACGAGGCGTGCATGGACCCGTACTTCTCCGTGTTCCGCCTGTCGATGCTCGACCGCGGGGTCGTGTACGCGGTGGCCCATGTCCGGGGTGGTGGAGAAATGGGACGTACCTGGTACGAGCAGGGCAGGGGACTGCACAAGAAGAACACTTTCACGGACTTCATCGCCGTGGCCGACGATCTGCTCGCCTCCGGAATGACCGCTCCCGACCGCATGGTCGCCGAGGGAGGATCGGCAGGGGGACTGCTGATGGGGGCGGTGGCGAACGCCGCGCCCGACAGGTTCGCGGGGATCGAGGCGGTGGTGCCCTTCGTCGACCCCCTGACATCGATGCTGCGGCCGGACCTGCCGCTGACCGTGACGGAGTGGGAGGAGTGGGGTGACCCGTTCCACGACCCCGAGGTCTACGACTACATGGCGTCCTATTCCCCCTACGAGAACGTCACCGCGCAGAGGTACCCGGCGATTCTCGCGGTGAGCGGTTTCAACGACACCCGGGTGCTCTACGTGGAGCCCTCGAAGTGGGTCGCGGCGCTGCGGGCCACGGCGTCCCCGGACTCGGGGGAGATCCTGCTGAAGACCGACATGTCCTCCGGGCACGGGGGAGTGTCGGGCAGGTACGCGAAGTGGCGGCAGACCGCCTTCGAGATCGCATGGGAGCTCGACCGCATGGGGGCGACAGAACTTCTGCCCTGAGAAGGACGCCCTCAGCCACCCCCGCCCACCCTTACCCGGGACGGGGGTTCCACGGGATGGGGTATTTGGTCCGCTCTGTGGGATGACCTTGCGTGTGAATACTGTTAACCATGAACAGTGTGACGCCGCTTATACCTGAACGGTGGGGGGAGCGGGAGCGGTCGGCGAAAAATCTTTTGGAGCGGGGTCAGATCGGGGGTACCTTTCACCTACTATGAGCCGTCAAGAGTCCTCCGCACAGGACACCACACCTGTCGCCACCGTGCCGAAGAAGAAATCCAACCGGGCCACCCACTGGCTCTACATATCGGTGATCATCGCCGTCGTCGCCGGCGTGATCTTCGGGCTCGTGGCACCGGGGGCGGCAAAGGAAGTCAAGTTCCTCGGCGACATGTTCATCGCGCTGATCAAGATGGTCATTCCCGTGGTCATCTTCTGCACGATCGTCATCGGTATCGGACACGTCCGTGAGGCGACGACCGTCGGCAAGGCCGGTGGTCTGGCACTGGTGTACTTCATCCTGATGTCCACCTTCGCCCTGGCCATCGGCCTGGTCGTCGGCAACATCATCCAGCCCGGTGGCCACCTCAACATCGGAGCAGACGACAGCGCCGCCCGCGCGCTCATCGGGAACTCGGAGAAGACCCACGACCTTGACGGCGTGGCCGGGTTCGTCATGGACCTCATCCCCACGACCCTGATGTCCTCCCTCACCGGAGGGTCGATCCTGCAGGCGCTCTTCGTCGCCCTGCTCGTCGGATTCGTCCTCCAGACCATGCCGAACCAGGTGGCAGGTCCCTGCCTCTACGCGATCGAGCTTCTGCAGAAGGTCGTCTTCAAGATCATGTCCTGGATCCTCTGGGTGGCCCCGGTCGGCGCATTCGGGGCCATGGCGGCGCTCATCGCCAACTCCGGCGCCAAGGCGATCCTGGACCTGCTCACCCTGATGCTCGCCTTCTGGATCACCTGCATCGTGTTCATCGTGGTGGTCCTCGGGACCATGCTCAAGGTGGTCACCGGACTCAACATCTTCAAGGTCCTCAAGTACCTCGGCCAGGAGTACCTGCTGATCCTGGGCACCTCCTCCTCCGAGTCCGCGCTTCCTCAGCTCATGCAGAAGATGGAGTTCGCCGGAGTCGACAAGGCCACCGTCGGTATCGTCGTCCCGACCGGGTACTCCTTCAACCTCGACGGAACGGCGATCTACCTGACCATGTCCGCGATCTTCATCTCGGACGCCATGCACATGTCCATGAACATCGGTGAGCAGATCGGACTGCTCGTCTTCATGATCCTGGCGTCCAAGGGTGCCGCCGGGGTCTCGGGGGCCGGACTGGCGACACTGGCCGTCGGTCTGGAGTCCCAGAAGCCGGAACTGCTCGCAGGTGTGAGCTACATCCAGGGCATCGACAAGTTCATGTCCGAGGCCCGGTCACTGACCAACTTCACCGGCAACGCCGTGGCGACCTTCCTCGTCGGCAAGTGGACGAAGTCCCTGGACCTGGGACAGGCCAATGCCGTGCTCGACGGACAGAAGAAATTCGAGTACGTCGACGACGACGATGTCCCCGAGATCGTCGGTGCGAACCCCCAGCCCGCCGTCCAGGAACCGGCGACCGAGGTATGGCGTCCCTGACGCAGCTCCCGACCCCGCCAACCGGGGCCGTCCCGCCGCCACCTGACAGTGTCAGGGGCAGGGGGCGGTCCCGGTTCGCACTGTCCGGACCACCCGGTAAGGTTGTGCCCGTTCAGCTACCCGAACAGCAACCGCTGACGTATTGGAGAGAATCACCGTGGCCCGTGTCGTAGTCAATGTCATGCCGAAGGCGGAGATCCTGGACCCGCAGGGCCAGGCCGTCGTCCGAGCTCTGGGGCGCACCGGCGTCAGCGGGGTGTCCGATGTCCGCCAGGGGAAGCGTTTCGAGCTCGAGGTCGACAGCACAGTCACCGCCGAGGACCTCGAACGCATCGCATCCACCCTCCTGGCCAACACCGTCATCGAGGACTACCGGGTCGTCACCGAGGTGGCAGAGTAATGACCGCCCGAATCGGTGTCATCACCTTCCCCGGCACCCTCGACGACGTCGATGCGGCCCGTGCCGTGACCGTCGCCGGAGCAGAACCCGTCCCCCTCTGGCACGCAGACTCGGACCTGAAGCAGGTGGACGCCGTCATTGTCCCCGGAGGATTCTCCTACGGTGACTATCTCCGCTCAGGCGCTATCGCGGCCCAGGCCCCGGTCATGCGGTCCGTCATCGACCGGGCGGCAGCCGGAATGCCGGTCCTCGGGATCTGCAACGGTTTCCAGATCCTCACCGAGGCGGGACTGCTCCCCGGTGCCCTGACACGCAACAAAGGCCTGCACTTCCACTGCGTCGACACCTGGCTCGAAGTAGTCAACGACAGGACCGTGTGGACCTCCGGCCTGGAGAGCGGACAGAAGATCCTCATCCCCGCCAAGCACGGCGAAGGGCGCTTCCAGGCGTCCCCGGACACCGTCGCGGAACTGGAGGCGGAGGGCCGGGTGGTCTTCCGCTACACAGACAACTTCAACGGGTCAGTGAACGCCATCGCCGGCGTCACCTCCGCCGACGGCCGGACCGTCGGCCTCATGCCGCACCCCGAGCACGCCGTGGAGACCCTCACCGGCCCGTCGCTCGACGGTCTGCAGCTGTTCCTGTCCGCCGTCGGCTCCGTCGCCGCCTAGAACCCGCACCGAGGTAGCACCACAATGACCGACGCACAAGCCGTCACAGTCGTCAACGACACCGTCGCCGATGCCCTGGCCACACCCGATCTCGAGCAGCCCTGGGCGGAACTCGGCCTGAAAGAGGACGAGTACCTCCGCATCCGCGAGATCCTCGGCCGACGCCCGACCGCGGCAGAGCTCGCCATGTACTCCGTGATGTGGTCCGAGCACTGCTCCTACAAATCCTCCAAGATCCACCTCCGCTACTTCGGTGAGACCACCACCGAGGAGATGCGGTCCAGGATGCTGGCCGGCATCGGTGAGAACGCCGGCGTCATCGACATCGGGGACGGCAACGCCGTCACCTTCAAGGTCGAGTCCCACAACCACCCGTCCTACGTCGAGCCCTACCAGGGTGCGGCCACGGGTGTCGGCGGCATCGTCCGCGACATCATGGCCATGGGTGCCCGGCCCGTCGCCGTGATGGACCAGCTCCGCTTCGGTCCGGCAGACGCCCCGGACACCCAGCGGGTACTGCCCGGTGTCGTCGCGGGAGTGGGCGGGTACGGCAACTGCCTCGGCCTGCCCAACCTCGGCGGAGAGACAGTCTTCGACCCCTCCTACGCCGGCAATCCCCTCGTCAACGCTCTCTGCGTGGGCACCCTGAAGGTCGAGGACCTGAAACTCGCCTTCGCGTCCGGCACCGGCAACCGGGTGATCCTCTTCGGGTCACGCACCGGACTCGACGGCATCGGCGGAGTATCCGTGCTCGCCTCCGACACTTTCGAGGAAGGCGCCGAACGTAAGCTCCCTGCCGTCCAGGTCGGGGATCCCTTCGCCGAGAAGGTCCTCATCGAGTGCTGCCTCGACCTCTACCGGGCCGGTGTGGTCGTGGGTATCCAGGACCTGGGCGGAGCCGGACTGTCGTGCGCGACCGCGGAACTTGCCGCGGCCGGTGACGGCGGCATGCACATCAACCTGGACAACGTGCACCTGCGTGCCGAGAACATGACCGCCGCGGAGATCCTGTCCTCGGAATCCCAGGAACGCATGATGGCGGTGGTCACCCCGGACAACGTCGACGCCTTCATGGAGATCTGCGCCCGGTGGGAGGTCATCGCATCCGACCTGGGCGAGGTCACCGACGGCGAGCACCTCGTCATCGAGCACCTGGGACAGGTCGTCGTCGACGCGGACGCCGCATCGATGGCGGACGAAGGCCCCGTGTACGAACGCCCCTACGCCCGGCCAGAGTCCCAGGACGCCCTCAACAAGGACGTCGACCTGGCGCGCCCGGCCACGGTGGACGAGCTCAGGCGGACGATTCTGGACCTCGCGGCATCACCGGCCCTGTGCTCGCGCGAGTACATCACCGAACAGTACGACCGCTACGTCCGGGGTAACACAGTGCTCGCGAAGGACGCCGACGCCGGCGTCCTGAGGATCGACGAAAAGACCGGCAGGGGCATCGCCGTGGCCACCGACGCCTCCGGCCGCTACACGGAACTTGACCCCAACACGGGGGCACGCCTGGCACTGGCCGAGGCGTACCGCAATGTCTCGGTCACCGGGGCGACCCCGGTCGCACTGTCGAACTGCCTGAACTTCGGGTCCCCGGAGAACCCCGGCGTGATGTGGCAGTTCCGGGAGGCGGTCCACGGGCTCGCCGACGGGGCGGCGGAACTCGGGATCCCCGTCACCGGCGGCAACGTCTCGTTCTACAACCAGACGGGAACGGAACCGATCCTCCCCACCCCGGTCATCGCCGTGCTCGGAACCGTCGACGACGTCGCCACCAGGATCCCGGCCCAGGCCCCCGCAGGCGAGTACGTCCTCCTGCTGGCCGGCGCCGCGACCCTGGACGAGCTCGGAGGGTCAATCTGGCAGCAGGTGGAGCATGACACTCTCGCCGGGCTTCCCCCGCGCGTCGATCTCGCCGCCGAGCGGCGTCTCAGTCAGGCACTGTCCCGGCTCCGCGGGACCGTGGCATCCGCCCACGACCTGTCCGAGGGCGGACTGTCCCAGGCTCTCGTCGAGTTCGCCGTGCAGTCGGGTGCAGGGGTGTCGGTCGACCCGACCGCGGTCCTGGCCGGGGAGGCCACCACCGGTGACCCGGTCACCGACGTGTTCACCTCCCTGTTCTCGGAGACCGCGACGAGGGTCCTCCTCACTGTCCGTGACGACCGGGTATCCGGGGCGGAGGAGATCCTCTCCGCCCACGGCGTGCCCGTGTTCCGTGCAGGTGTCGCAGTCGTCACCGGTGACGCCGCCGATGTCGAAGGTCAGGTGATCTCCGTGACCACCGGGGGAGCGGAGTTCACCCTGCCGGTGTCCGAGGCGCGCGCCGCCTGGGAGGGCACCCTGCCCCGGTTGTTCAGCCACGCCGTGGGCGCGAACTCCGTCGTGGAGGAGTGACCCGGCGGTGCCGGAATCCGCCGGGGTGCCGGAGACTCTGCCGAACCTGTACGTGACCTGCCGGTCCGCGGGGAATTCGGTGCAGTTGCGCTGACGGGTGGCCGGGGGCGGGGTACCGGTGTCCGGAGAGAACTCTGTTGGCAGGAACATGCCAGCGGCGTCCCGAGTTTCTCCCACCGTGGTGCGGGACCATCCCGGCTATGACACCTACAGACAACTCCGCCCCGCCGGGCGGACAGCGCTTCCCCGTCGACGGCCATCTTCCGGACCACCGCTGCCCCGATGACATGGCCGACGCGGCAGGGACAGGAGCAGGGAACTCCGCCCGCACCGCCACGGTCGACATCGTCGTCCCGGTCTACAACGAGGAACGCAGCCTGCCCGGCTGTATCGCAGGCCTGACGAGCTTCCTTGAGACAGTCCCGTGGCGTACCTCAGTCACCGTCGCTGACAATGCCTCGACCGACGCGACCCTGCCGACGGCGCGGGCCCTCGCCGTCGCCGACGAAAGACTGAAGGTGGTTCACCTCGACGAGAAGGGGCGCGGCCGCGCCCTGAGGAAAGTGTGGCTGGCCTCCACCGCCGACGTCGTGGTGTACATGGACGTGGATCTGTCGACCGACCTCCACGCCCTCGTCCCGTTGATCGCTCCGCTGGTGGCCGACCATTCAGACGTGGCGATCGGCACCAGACTCGCCCGACAGTCCACCGTGACCCGCGGACCGAGACGAGAGTTCATCTCCCGGACGTACAACCGTCTCCTCCGCACGGTGATGGCGGTGGGATTCTCCGACGCCCAGTGCGGTTTCAAGGCCATGCGTTCAGATGCGGCACAGGCGATACTGCCCCATGTCGAAGACGACAACTGGTTCTTCGACACCGAAATGCTCATACTCGCCGAGCGTGCCGGATACCGGATCCACGAGGTCCCGGTGGACTGGGTGGACGACCCGGATTCCCGGGTGGACGTCCTCGCCACTGCCCGGGAGGACCTCAGAGGCATGTGGCGCGTGGGAACGGCACTGATGACAGGAAAGACGGACGTGGACGCCATGTCCCGGCCCCCCAGGACCGCCGCCGGTCCCGTGCACGGGAACCCGGACCACCACAGTCCGGGCCACGACAGTCCGGGCCACGGAGAACCCGCCACCCGGGTCGACGGGGACCAGCGTCTGGGCGGCCAGCTCCTCAGGTTCGTGGTGATCGGGGTACTGTCCACCCTCGCCTACGCACTGCTGTACCCGCTGTTCCGGATTTTCATGTGGGCCCAGCTGGCGAACTTCCTGGCCCTGCTGGTGACCGCGGTGGTGAACACCGACCTCAACAGGATGTTCACCTTCGGGGTGACGACGAGGAACGGACTGGACCGTGACCGTGCCGGGGGACTTCTCGTGTTTCTCCTGTGCTGGGCCGTCACCTCGGGTTCGCTCGCGGTGCTGCAGGCGTCTGTCCCGGACGCATCAGCCGGTACGGAGCTGCTCATTCTGACCGCAGCGAACCTTGTGGGTACGGTACTCAGGTTCATCCTGTTCCGGGCGATGTTCTCCGGACGAAGGAGGGGACGGCGATGACCGTGACGACGCATACGGCAGGACCGGACAATCGGGGGGACAGCCCGGTGGACCACCCCCACCCGGTCGTGGTGCAGAGACTGACAGTGCGGGGCAGGGCCGGGCTCGCACTTCTGTTGCTGGGCACTGCCGCCGCCTATCTCGTGAACCTTTCCGCGGGTGGCTACGGGAACAGTTTCTACGCCGCAGCAGCACAGGCAGGGGCCCAGAACTGGGAGGCGTTCTTCTTCGGGAGCTCGGATGCGGGTAATTCGGTCACGGTGGACAAGACCCCGCTGTCCCTGTGGCCCTCAGCTCTAGCGGTGAAGCTGTTCGGGCTGTCGAGCTGGAGCATCCTCGTCCCGTATGTCCTGGTCGGGGTTGCCGCGGTGGCACTGCTGTGGTCCGTGGTGAGAAGGTACGCGGGTGTGCCGGCTGCATTCGTCGCCGCTGTGGTGCTTGCCACCACCCCGGTCACCGTGCTCATGTTCAGGTACAACAACCCGGACGTTCTCCTGGTGCTGCTGATGATCGCGGCGTTGTGGGCCGTGCTGCGGTGCTGTGAGGACGGGCGGTGGCGTTGGGCGGTGGCGGCGGGGGTCTTCATCGGTCTCGGGTTCCTGGCCAAGCAGCTGCAGGTGGTGCTGGTGGTGCCGGGGCTGGTACTGGCGTTCATCGTCGCATCCCCCCGGTCGTGGAAGGTCCGGGCAGGTCAGCTGCTGGCCGCCCTCGGTGCGGCCGTGGTGTCCGCCGGCTGGTACCTGGCGGTGGTGGAACTCTGGCCGGAGGACTCCCGTCCGTACATCGGCGGAAGTCAGAACAACTCCATCATCGAGCTCACCCTCGGCTACAACGGTCTCGGAAGGATCAACGGTGACGAGACCGGAGCGGTGACAGGAGGCGGCGGCCGGGGGGCGGGGATGCCCGGCGGCGCAGAGGCCGGAGGCGGGTTCGGTGCTGCCGGAGGGCCGACAGGGATGTGGGGGGAAACCGGGATTCTCCGCATGTTTGAACCGGCCCAGGGCGGTCAGATCGCGTGGCTGATCCCTGCGGCACTGATCCTGGCTGTGGCGGTTCTCGTTGTCGTGCGCAGGCGTCCGCGGACCGATCTTCTGCGTGCCTCTGTTCTGGCATGGAGCGGCTGGCTCATTGTCACCGGCATCGTCTTCAGTTTCATGCAGGGCATCTTCCACCAGTACTACACGGTGGCGTTGTCACCTGCTGTCGCGGCGCTGGTGGGAACCGGCACGGTGACCCTGTGGAAGCACAGGAAGGAGAGCAGGTGGACGCCGTGGGTCCTGGCGATCGTCGTCGCGGTGACGACGGTCTGGTCGTACATTCTGCTGGACCGCACCCCTGACTTCGTGCCCTGGCTGAAGTTCGTCGTGGTGGTCTGCGGCCTGGTGTCAACGGTCGCGCTTGCAGCGGTCGCGCTCGGGGTCACCGGGAAAGCTGTGGCTGCCGTCGCTGTCATCGCCGGTGGAACCGCAGGTCTGGCGGGACCGGTCGCCTACTCGGTGGACACGCTGGCCACTGCGCATTCCGGGGCCATCGTCACGGCGGGACCCGAGGTGTCGTCGGGTTTCGGTCCCGGTGGACGTCCGGGGGGAGCAGGTGGCCCCGGGAGGATGCAGGACGGGATGGCCGGGGGAATGGGCGGCGAGGTCCCCTCCGCGGGACGGGACGACGGTTCCGGTCAACTGCCTGCCCCAGGTGGGGGCGGTCAGGCAGGCGGACTGCCGGGTGGTCAGGCAGGCGGACTGCCGGGTGGTCAGGCAGGCGGACTGCCGGGTGGTCAGGCAGGCGGACCCGGCGGTCTCAACGGGGCGTCCGCGGACGCTGAGGTGGTGGATCTGCTGGAGCAGGACTCAGGGAGTTATGTGTGGGCTGCGGCCGCGGTCGGATCGCAGACGGCGGCCGAGTACCAGCTGGCCACCGGAGAACCGGTGATGTCCGTCGGCGGGTACAACGGCTCAGATCCCACGCCCACCCTGGAACAGTTCAAGGACTACGTCCGGGAGGGAAAGATCCACTACTTCCTGGGATCCGGGACCGGAGGTCGCGGCCAGCAGATGGGAGGGAGCACCGTGAGCACGGAAATCTCGGAGTGGGTGGCGGACAACTTCACTGCCGTGGAGAAAGGGGGCATGACGGTCTACGACCTCTCGGTCACCTCGGACTGACCGTCCGACGGTGTTCCGGGAGGACGCCGGGGTCAGTTCACCGGGTACTGCGGCTCCTCGCGCAGTGGCCGGAACAAGGGCTCAGGTGAGTACTTGGTCCTCAGTTCCCTGAGCGCCTGGGCGTGCTGTTCCAGGCGCCTGTCCTCCGGGGACACCGGGGTGAAGTGCCTGGCGTTGAGCGGGTTGCCGTCGATGTCCACACCCACGTAGGTCATGGACGCGTGGATGGCGACCGGGAGGTTGCCGGTGCCCTCCCGCGGGTCTCCGGCGCGAAGGTGCACGGTCACGGCCATCGACCGGGTGTCCGTCCTGATCAGGCGGGCCTCCACCTCGACGAGGTCGCCGATGTGCACCGGCCGGTAGAAGCGGATGCCGCCGGCGTACACGGCCACGGTCTTCTCACCGGACCAGGCCATGGTGCATGCGGTAGCGGCTTCGTCGATCCACTCCATAGCCGTCCCGCCGTGTACGTTGCCGCCCCAGTTGACGTCGGTGGGTTTGGCCATGAACCGGTGGACCATACTCGGTGCGGTACCGGAGTCGGTGTAGCTCTGTTTGAGCATCTCCTCCTCGATCGCCTTACGCAGGCGCACCCGGGACAGTGCAGCTTCGGCGACGCGCCGCTCCTCGTCGTTGCGCGGTTCGAAGTGCGGTACCGGGGTGGAGTGCCGGTTCTCGTCCATGGCGACGAAGATCACCAGGCAGTCGCAGGCCCGGGTGAAGATGAGTTCCCGCGGATCGGCGGAGAGAACCTCGTTGACGATGTGCATGGAGGATCTGCCCGTGTAGGCGATCCGGGAGCGGACCTCCACCACATGCCCGGAGGGGATGGGTCTGGTGAAGTGGATGTGCCCGACGTACGCGGTGACGCAGTAGGCTCCCGACCAGCCCACCGCGCATGCGTAGGCGCCCTTGTCGATCCATTCCAGCACTCTTCCGCCGTGCACCCCGTTGGCGCCCTGCATGAGCACGTCTGTCGGTGCGGCCATGAACCGGAGGGTGACCTCGGGATCCGGGGATCTTTCCACGCCGTTCACAGTCTCCGTCACAGCCTCATGCCTCCGTAGCTCCGGGTCGCGTCAGTCACCCTGCCATCCTATGTCCCGAGGGGGGAACTGTGTGGCGGTGTCACGGAAGTCACGTCCCCTGCCCGTTGACCTTCACCGGTCACCTTCACCGGTCACCTTCACCGGTCATCTTCGGACCGTGGTGCCGTCCGTCTACAATCGGGGTATGGCGCAGAGGACGCGGACCGATCCCGCGGAGGTGCGGGCGGCTCTGGTGGCGGTACGGGAGTGGATCACCGCGGACGAGGAGGACGTGGCGTCCGGGGCGGTTCCCCGACCGTCGCGGGCGGCCGTGGCCGCGGCGTGCCGGTTGAGTACGGCACTGCTGGGGGAGGACGCCCCGGGCCACAGTGTCGAGGTCCGGGTCCCGCCGTTCGCGGCGGTGCAGTGCGTCGCGGGGTCGGTACACCGTCGGGGCACTCCGCCGAACGTGGTGCAGTGCGACCCCCGGACGTGGCTGAGGCTGGCGACCGGGCTGCTCACACTGGAAGAGGCTGCGGCGGCCGGTGCGGAAGTGTCAGGGGCTCACGCGGCCGATGTCGCGCACTGGCTGCCGGTGGTGGACCTGAACCGCTGAACAGGTAGGGTGGGTACGTTAAACTCCTGATTTCTCCCGAAGGCGTAGGACTGTGACAGACGAAACCTCCATCTCCGACAACCCCGACCAGGACGGTGCCAGCTACGCTGCTGCCGGGGTCGACATCGAGGCCGGTGACCGGGCGGTGGAGCTTTTCGCACCGCTGGCGGGAAAGGCCACCAGGCCGGAGGTGCGTGGAGGGCTCGGCGGGTTCGCCGGTCTCTTCGCCCTCGGGGAATATGACAAGCCGCTGCTGGCCGCAGGTTCCGACGGGGTCGGGACCAAGGTGGCCGTAGCCCAGGCGATGGACCGGCATGACACGATCGGCCGCGACCTTGTCGCCATGGTCGTCGACGACCTGGTGGTGTGCGGTGCAGAACCGCTGTTCCTCCAGGACTACATCGCGATCGGGAAAGTGGTGCCCGAGCACGTGGCGTCGATCGTCTCGGGTATCGCGGCGGGGTGCATCGATGCGGGGTGTGCACTGCTCGGCGGTGAGACCGCGGAGCACCCCGGCCTCATGGAGCCCGGTGAATACGACATCTCCGCCACTGCGGTGGGCGTGGTGGAGGAGGACGAGCTGCTGGGCCCGGACAGGGTGCGAAACGGTGACGTCGTCATCGCCATGGCAAGCTCGGGCCTGCACTCCAACGGTTACAGTCTGGCCCGGCATGTTCTGCTGGAGCAGGCCGGTCTGCCCCTGGACGGTTACGTCGCGGACTTCGGCCGTACCCTCGGTGAAGAGCTCCTGGAACCGACCCGCATCTACGCGAAGGACTGCCTGGCCCTTGCCACAGAGTGTGAGGTCCACACCTATGCGCATGTCACCGGTGGTGGGCTGGCGTCGAATCTCGCCCGCGTGATCCCTGAGGGACTCACCGCCGAACTGGACCGCGGAACCTGGAGCCCGGCGCAGGTCTTCCGCACGATCGCCCGCCTCGGCAAGGTCGCCCCCGAGGAGATGGAGAAGACCTTCAACATGGGTGTCGGGATGGTCGCCGTGGTGGCGGAGGAGGACGCCGAGCGTGCCCTCGCCATCCTCACTGCCCGCCACATCGAGTGCTGGAATCTCGGGCGGGTGCGGTTGGCCAGGGACAGTGACGCCGCCCGTGCGGTGCTTGTCGGCGGTCACAGGGGTTAAGCGCCGGCGGGCGGTCGACCTGCCCGGTCCGGCATGAACAGGTCCGGAGCGCATGAACCCCGCACCCTGTCCTCACGGACAGGGTGCGGGGTTCATCTGCTTCGGTGGATCAGCAGTGGGGTATCACCGACCGGAGTTGTCCGGACCCCACTCCTCCCACCGGGTGTAGTCGTCCTCGGACACCGCATCGTGCCGGTGTTCCCCTGAGAGTTCACGCTGGAGACTGTCCAGGTCCATCTCAGGAGAATTGTACTTGAGCTGACGGGCAACTTTCGTCTGCTTCGCCTTGGCGCGGCCGCGACCCATGGCCTACCCCCTCGGGTGTACTTGCGTAGCGGCCCAGGGATTCAACCGCCGACGCTGATGTCTTGTATCTGTTCCTGGCACCACCATAGCGGGTGGCGCCGGATTTTTCAGAACCGCCCCCGTCGAAGCCCCGTCAGCCCTTTCCCCGCAGCCTGTCCACAGCGAGGCGCCCCGGCTTCTCCGAACGCCGGAACTGCAGGTCATCGGGGTCGATCGCGGCGTCCACCCCGTCCGCCTGCAGCGGGGGTGCGGTCCCGGCCGCCGCCGCCTCCACGACCGCCCGCTTCACCAGGGCGAGGACCACCGGCCCGTAGTCGGCGTCGTGGACCGGGGCACCTGTCCTGCCCACGGTGCGGCCCCCGGCGGTGACAGACGACCCGACTTCAGGAAGGGTCCCGGTGGAACCGTCGAGCTGCAGCAGGACCAGCAGCCGTGGCGGCTGTCCGAGGTTGTGCACCCGGCTGACCGTCTCCTGGCCCCGGTAGCACCCCTTGTTCAGGTGAACACTCGACGAAGTCGGACCGTCCTGGGCGTCGGCGAGCCGTGTCGCCTCCCCGGATTCGGGCCCGATGAAGGCGGGAACCTCGTGGGGAATCACCCGCTCGTCCGTGTCAACCCCGAGGACCGGCACCCGGTCGCGCAGCCGCCAGGCATCCACGGCCGTTCCCCCGGTCGGTACGGCACCCGCCGAGACGAGGTCGTCCCACACACCGGTGATCCTCTCCCGGGGCACCCACAGGTCGGTGACCGGGATACCGGAGGTCTGACGGGTCCGCCAGAAAACGGCCAGGGGATGCGGTGCCCCGGAAGTTCCGGCGGCACCTGTGCCGGGGAACCCGTCGGGGCGCAGCACACTGAGCCGGGCCAGTGCCGGACGGTCGATCTCCACCCCGGACCAGAACACCATTCTGCGCAGGAAGCCCTCGAGGTCGTCCGCACGGTCCGCTGCGACATCGAGCACGACCACGGGGTCACCGTCCCCCGCACCGCTGTGCTCCGCGTCGACGTTGTCAGGGGACACCACGCTGATACCGAACGCCTGCTCGATCCGGCCACGGGCGTCGAGCAGCAGCCCGTCCGTCGCCGTGCCCGGAGCAGCTGCGTCGATCTTCTGGGAGATGAAGTCGTTGAGCCACCCCCTGGCCGCGGCACCTGTGACTGTCAGCGCCACCCTGTCCCACCCGTCGACCAGACCGGTGGCACCCTCGTCCACGCGGGACTGCTCGACCAGCGGAGCCCCGTAATGACGTGCGGTGACCGACTCGACCCCCGTACCGTCCCGGGTGCTCGCCGCTGCAACATGGGCCACGATCGGTGATACTTCCGGGACACTCACACCGTCCACTGTAACCCACCGGCGGACAGGGGCGGCGGCCACAGACCTAGGATGTCCACATGACCGAAGAGAACCAGAGCGCCCGGCGTCACCGGAAACCCGCTCCCGCCACCTCCGGGGCCGACCTCAGGGTCGTCGTCGACGTACACCCCGCAGGGGACGCCGACCCCGCAGTCCTCGACGCCGCAGCCCCCGTCCTGTACATCGACGACCTCGCGGCGGTGCGCGGTGACGGTGTCTTCGAGACCCTGATGGTCAGGGGAGGGGCAGTACGGAACCTGGACCGGCACACCGCCCGGTTCCGGAACAGTTCCCGGATGCTCGACCTGCCCGACCCGGACACCGCCCGCTGGAAAGCGGCCACAGACCTCGCACTGAAACGGTGGGCGGCCCTCGGTGGGCAGGACGGTTCCCTGCGGTGGATGTACTCCCGTGGCCGGGAGACCACCGGAATACCCACGGGCTGGGTCTCCGTCGCCCCTGAATCTCCCGCGGTCGCCCGCGACCGTGACCGCGGCGTCCGCGTGATGACGGCCCACCGGGGCTACAGCCTGCACATCGGGCACGACGCCGCGCCCTGGGCGCTCGTCGGCGCCAAGACCCTGTCCTATGCGGCGAACATGGCGGCCCTGCGTTACGCCCGGGCCCACGGCCTCGACGACGTGATCTTCACCGGCGAGGGCGTGGGCACCGCAGCAGGGGACGACCGGGTGCTGGAGGGGCCCACCTCCTCGGTGATCGCCGTGCGGGACAGGCGCGGCGACGGCGGCGACAGTGTCCGGGAGATCCTCACCCCCCTCCACGAGGTCGGCGTCCTGCCCGGAACCACCCAGGCGGCGATGTTCCGACTGGCGGGTGCGTCCGGGTGGGAGTGCCGCGAGGAGCCCCTGACCGTCGCCGACCTGCTGGACGCAGACGGGGTGTGGCTCCTGTCATCGGTGCGCAGGTACGCCCGGGTGACCGAACTCGACGGCACCCCGCTGCCCCGACCGACCTGCGCGGACGAGATCGAGGAACTTGCGACGGGGGCGGCGGAGGGGCGCTGAACCTCAGCCCATCACACGGGTGAGTTCCGCGGACATCCACGGGGTGAGGGCGGGGGCGTCTGCGCCGGCGTCCCCACCGGCACCGGATCCTTCCCCCGTCCCGCCCACCGGTCGCGCGAGACGTTCATCCACCCATCCGAGGTGGTTGTTCGGCATGAGCCCGTAGAGTCGCCGGCCCGGGCCCAGGGAAGCCGGCCCGGTCTCGGTGACCATCGTCGACGCACTTTCCATCTGCCAGGAACGCTCGGTGAGCGGGCGACCGTACATGATCTCCACGGCACCGTCACTGTGCGCGGTGACGAACTCGATGTTGTCTTTCAGGTCGATCCGCAGAAAGCCGGTCTCCCGCCTGTCCTGGCCGACTGCCTGCCCCTTGTCGTCGAGGCGCCAGATCCGGGAGGAGAAGCTGATGTAGTTCTCCCCGTCGTGGGCGAAGACGAGCTGCTGGCCGAAAGCGTAGGGTTCGGAGCCGTCCGTGGGAGCGGCGTTTCCCTCGCCGCGCCACACGCCGATGAGCGGGAGCAGTGCGAGGAGGCCCTCGTGAAGGTCCGGGCCCTGGCGGAGGTTGGCGGTGTCCTCGGCCACAGGGAGGCCGCCGAGGGTCGGAATGTTACGGGACGCCGTGGTCCGGGCCTGTTCTGCGGCGCGGGCGACAGCCTCGTTGCCGTCGACGGTGGTCGAGCCGGTGGTGGAGCCGGTGGGAGAGTCGGCGGTGGAGCCGGTGGGAGAGTCAGTCATGGTGTCCAGCATACGTACCGGGTTCCGCCGGTATCCCGGTCACTCACAGTCCGGCGCGGTCGTCCTCCGCCAGCGGAGCGGACACGGGCGCCAGGTCCGAGAGACTGACCCTGGTGAAGTTCTGCTCCGTCTCGATGTAGAGCGCTCCACCGTTGACGTACACCCGTCCGGGGCGGGAGTGCATGGGAAGTGACTCTCCCGGAAGCTCGAGGGTGAACGCCTCCATGATCTGGTCACGGGTCTGCGGGTCCGGCGCCCGTGAACCACCGTCGCCACGGGACCTGTCCCCGTCGACGGAGACGATCTTTGTCGGGAGGATGCGTACGTCGCCCTCCCAGACCCTCAGGCGCATGTCGACTTTCACCGGTCCGGTGACGCCGGGGATGTCACCGGGGGTTGCGGTGAACTGGGCCTCGGTCTCCCACCCTCCGGCGGGGGAGATGTCCTCGACGCCCTGGATGTGCAGGTCGTCCATCCCGCTGCGGCCGTCGTCGGCGGCGAGCAGCTCTCCGAGGGCGACGGCGTCGAGCTGGAGGCGGGTGAACACCTTTCTCGCCGGTGCGTCGGTGAAACTTCCGGACAGAATCTCTTCCCTGGTCAGGGTGACTTTCTGGGCCGAGGAGGTGACTGAGACCCGGGCGAAACCCGGTACTTCGACATCTCTGGCGTCCACCGACACTGACGGCAGGACATGGGTGAGCAGAGAGGAGACGAAGGGCATTCCCGAGACCTGCACGGACGGTGGCGTGGCGAGGTTGGACTCCTTCCAGAGCCTCTGGGAGACCGACCTCTCCACTTTCGCCGCAACGATGCTGTCTGAGACGACGGCGACGGTCAGCAGGGTCAGGACGGTCACCAGAGCGGTGACGAGGATGCGGCGGAGCCGACGAGGGGATCGGGGTCGGGCGGTCGCGGTCACTGTTACAGCATAGAGCAGCCGGCCCCCGCGGCCTGAGCGGCAGTCCGGCCCCGCGGCCTGAGCGGCAGTCCGGCCCCCGCGGCCTGAGCGGGAGTGTCGACCGTGTTCCTTCATGTTACGGTCGCGTTTCGACCCTGTTGCCCCGTGCCGGCCGGTAGGAGAGCGGAGTACGCCGCGTGTAACCTCGGTTACGTCACAGACGCAACGACGTGAAGAGGAAGGACGCCGGCCGTGAAACTGACCGTGCTCTCGGACAAGGACGATATCTCGGAAGTCCTGCCCTCTCTGGCGCTGCTGTCGCACGAGACGGTGCTGCTGCCGGCGACCGCGACGTCCGTCCGTGAAGTGGGGGACGCCGACATCGTCCTCATCGACGTCACCGGCAGGAATCTGCTGGGTATCCGGGACCTGTGCCGGTCCGTGGCTGCCGCCTACCCCACTCTTCCGGTGGCGGTCTCCATCGAGGAGACGAGTGTCATCGCCCTGGACGGGTCCTGGGCGGTGGACGACTTCATCCTCCCGGTCGCTTCGCCGACGGAGGTGGACGCCAGACTCCGGATGCTGATGACCAGGCGTCCTGTTCCTGTGGAGGAGGCCGAGGACAGTCAGGTGGCGTCCATCGGGGGACTGATTGTCGACGAGGTCACCTACGTCGCACGTGTGGAGGGGCGTCCCCTGGATCTGACATACAAGGAGTTCGAGCTGCTGTATTTCCTGGTCAAGCATGCGGGCCGGGTGTTCAGCAGGGAGCAGCTGCTGCAGGATGTGTGGGGTTACGACTACTTCGGGGGGACCCGCACCGTTGACGTGCACGTGCGGCGGCTGAGGGCCAAGCTCGGCCATGACTACGAGAAAGTCATCGCGACGGTCCGTAACGTCGGTTACAAGGCCGTGGACATCAGCGCCGAAGGAAGGTAGAGCCGTGACCGTGTACCGCTGGATGGAGGACGAGCCCCCCGAGGTGCAGGAGAGGTACCGGGGTGCACTGGACGGGCTGCTCGCCGAGGTGGCGGAGGCGGACGGCGTCCCCGCCCTTTCGGAAGCTTTCGTGCAGGGTATCAGGGGCGAAGGGGGACACACGGGTCACCGTCACCTTCTCGCCGTCGATGACGGGGGGACGGTTGTCGGTGTTCTCGCCGTCGACGCGGCGGGCCCGGATGACGCGGCAGGTGTCGCGGAAATGGCGGTCAGGCCTGTGGCCCGTCGCAGGGGAACGGCCACCGGGCTGCTGAGGGAGGTGGGTCGTGGACTCGATCCCGAGGCGCAGTTCAGTATCTGGGCGCACGGTGACCTCGGCGCGGCCCGGGGACTGGCGGAGGTCCGGGGAGCGCGGACCGTCCGTGAACTGCTGAAGATGTCCGTCCCCTGCGGTACCGGGGACCCTGCCCGCCGGGAGCTCGTCGACGGGGCCCGTGTGGCGCGGACGACCGTGGAGGACGCCGGGTACCGGATCTACGACTATCCCGCGGCCTGCGCTGAGTTCGGTGCGGAGCTGGTCGACCGGGAGTGGCTCCGTGTGAACAACGAGGCTTTCGCCTGGCACCCTGAACAGGGCGGCTGGGATCTGCGACGGCTGCGTGAGGCCCGCGGCACCGACTGGTTCGATCCGGCCGGTGTGATCATGCTGTGGAGCCGGGACGAGTGCCAGGGGCCGCAGTGTGCCGGGGTGCACTGGACGAAACATCCGGACGGTGATCCGCACGGTGAGGTTTACGTGGTGTGTCTGGCGGACGGGGCCAGGGGGAGGGGCCTCGGAGGACCGTTGACGCTGCTGGGGATCGGGCATCTCATCGAAGAGGGGGTGGACGCCGTGGACCTGTATGTCGAAGGTGACAACGCCCCGGCGGTCGCGACCTACCGCAGGCTGGGTTTCACGGTGGTGCACCGGGACGTCGTGTTCCGCGGAATGGTGTGATTTCGGGGTGACGTGCCACGACATCGTGGACACGTCATCTGTTCATCCGGAGTTCATTTTGAGGGAGACTTGCGTCCACCTCGGACCGCTATGGTCAAGCCTGTTCCGTCCACACTGACTGTTGAAAGAGGACATCCACCCGTGACCACCGTGAAGTTCCCTGCCGCCACCGCTCTCGCAGCTCTGGCCGCCGGTTCCCTGCTTCTGACCTCCTGCTCGAACTCAGGCAACGGAGGGTCCGAGGCGGAGAGCACCTCGACCTTCGACCTCACGAACACTTCCGGCGAACTCCGCGGGGAAGGCGCCAGCTCCCAGCAGAAGGCCATGGAGCTCTTCGGCGTCGCGTACCAGACCGCTGTCCCGGGCGCATCCCTGGCCTACAACGCGACCGGCTCCGGCGCCGGCCAGAAGCAGTTCATCGCCGGACAGGTCGACTTCGGCGGCTCTGACTCGCCGCTGAAGGACGAGCAGATCGCGGACGCGGCGAAGCGCTGCGGCGGCAACGACGCCTGGCATCTGCCGATGGTCGTCGGCCCCGTGGCCGTCGCCTTCAAGCTCGACGGTGTCGACACACTCAACCTGTCCGTCGACACGGTCGCGAAGATCTTCAAGGGCGAGATCACCAACTGGAACGATCCCGCCGTCGCCGCGGAGAACCAGGGCACCACCCTGCCCGACCTCCCGATCAGTGTGCTCTACCGGGCGGAGGAGTCGGGCACCTCCGACAACTTCCAGAAGTTCCTCACCGCCGCCACCGACGGTTACTGGGACACCGAGGGCAAGACCTTCCCCACGAAGGTCGGTTCCGGTGCACAGGGTTCCTCCGGTGTCGCGGACCAGGTCAAGGCCACCAACGGGGCGATCACCTACGTCGAATCCGGTTACGCCACCGCGGCCGGCCTCGGTATCGCAGCCCTGGACTTCGGCTCCGGCCCGGTCGAGCTGTCCACCGAAAGCGTCAACAAGGCCCTGGCCGGGGTGAAGTTCACCGGTACGGGCAATGACCTTGTGGTCGATTCGGAGGCGCTCTTCGCCGCCAACGAGCCGGGAGCCTACCCGCTCGCCCTGACCACCTACGAGATCGTCTGCTCCGCCGGCTACGACACCGAGACCGCCGGCAGGGTCAAGGACTTCCTCCACACCATCCTCGACAACCAGAACGCCGACCTCGAGGAGGCCGGTTACGTGCCCCTGTCCGGTTCCTTCCGTGACAAGCTCGTCGCTGCCGTCGACGCACTTCAGTAGCACCGAAGTAACTACGACCGGAAGAAGCACACCCCATGACGAGTGCTCCGTCTGAGCAGACGCCCGCCAGGCAGACCGGGACAGGCATACACGGTACTGTCCAGCCTGTGAACGATTCCACCACCGGTACCGCAGGTCAGCCCGGTCAGACTGAGAAGGGACCGGTGATCGCACGGAGCGGACGTTCTGCGCGGCGTCCGGGTGACCGCATCTTCTCCGGCCTGACCACAGGCTCGGCGGTGCTCATCACAGTCTTCATCGCCGCCATCGCACTGTTCCTCATCCTCCAGGCACTCCCGGCCCTGGCGAAGGAACGGGACGGAATACTCGGGTTCTTCACCTACTCCGGTGCCTGGAACCTCAACTACGCCACCAATGACGGCGGCTGGATGCAGTTCGGCATCCCCAACCTCTTCTTCACCACCGTGCTCGCCTCAGTCCTGGCCCTGGTCATCGCGATGCCGGTGGCTCTGGGCATCGCGATCTTCCTGTCGAACTACTGCCCGAAGCACCTTGTCCGCCCGCTGGGTTTCATGGTGGACCTGCTCGCCGCCGTGCCGTCGATCGTCTTCGGTATCTGGGGAATGCAGGTGCTCGGCCCGTCACTGGGCGGGATCTTCGAGTGGGTGCACAGCTGGGCCGGCGGCTTCTTCCTGTTCCAGTGGGACCAGCAGACCTCCCCGGCCTTCTCCACCAGCCGCAACATCTTCACCGGTGGTGTGGTGCTGGCCATCATGATCCTGCCGATCATCGCGGCCACCGCACGTGAGGTGTTCGTCCAGACGCCCCGGGGTCAGATCGAGGCCGCCCTGGCGCTCGGTGCCACCCGGTGGGAGGTGGTCAGGATGACCGTGCTCCCCTTCGGCAAGTCCGGTTACATCTCCGGTGCGATGCTCGGACTGGGCCGTGCGCTCGGTGAGACGATGGCGCTCTACATGGTCATCGCATCTGCACCGGGGTTCAGGTGGTCCCTGTTCGACGGTGGCACCACCTTCGCCACCGCCATCGCCAACGCCGCCCCGGAGTTCAACGACGACACCAAAGCCGGAGCGTACATCGCCGCCGGACTGGTGCTGTTCGCCCTGACCTTCATCGTCAACGCGGCGGCACGGGCCGTCGTCAACAACCGCAAGTAGGAGACGGACCGACATGACCGTCCACGTGGAACCCCACGCAAGCCTCGCCGCCAGCGGCTTCACCGACATCTCCTCCTCCCGGAAAGCCAGGGACAGGATCGCGACCGTCGTCGTCTACGCGATGATGGCACTGGCCTTCGTCCCCCTGATCTGGGTGATGGTCGTCCTCGTCGCCAAAGGCCTCCCGGCCGTCCTGAACACCGGGTGGTGGTCCTTCGACATGGCGGGCCAGCTGTCCAACAAACCGGGCGGCGGCATCAGCCACGCCATCATCGGCACCCTCACTCAGGCGGCGGTCACGACCGTGATCTCCGTCCCGGTGGGTGTCCTCACCGCCGTGTACCTGGTGGAGTACTCCAGGGGCGGCAGGCTCGGCCGGATCACCACCTTCATGGTCGACATCCTCACCGGCGTGCCCTCCATTGTCGCGGCACTGTTCATCTACGCCGTGTGGATCGTCCTGTTCGGTTTCGACCGGTCCGGTTTCGCCGTGTCTCTCGCCCTCGTGCTCCTGATGATCCCGGTGATCGTGAGGAACACCGAGGAGATGCTGCGGATTGTGCCCGATGACCTGCGGGAGGCCTCGTACGCCCTCGGCGTCCCGAAATGGAAGACGATCGTGAAGATCGTCCTTCCCACCGCCCTCTCCGGAATCGTGACGGGTGTGATGCTCGCTGTCGCCCGCATCATGGGTGAGTCCGCCCCGGTGCTGATCCTCGTGGGCGCGACCCCGGTGATCAACTGGAACGTCATGGAGGGCAACCAGAACTCGTTGCCGCTGTTCATGCTGGAAATGTACAAGCTCCAGTCCAATGACGAGGTGCTCTCCCGCCTGTGGGGTGCCGCCCTGACCCTGGTGCTCCTCATCGCCGCCCTCAACCTCGCTGCCCGGTTCATCTCGAAGCGGTTCGCAGTCAAGACACACTGACACTTTCGAAGGACACACCATGGCCAAGCGCCTCGACCTCCACGACGTGAACATCTACTACGGCGACTTCCATGCCGTCCAGAACGTCGACCTCCAGGTCCCGCCGCGGTCGGTCACCGCATTCATCGGCCCCTCCGGCTGCGGCAAGTCCACCGTGCTGCGGTCCCTGAACCGTATGCACGAGGTGATCCCCGGTGCGTACGTGACCGGGGAGATCCTCCTGGACGGGGAGAACATCTACGACCGGGCGATCGACCCCGTGGCAGTCCGAAACACCATCGGAATGGTGTTCCAGAAGGCCAACCCCTTCCCGACCATGTCGATCGAGGAGAATGTCGTCGCAGGTCTGAAGCTTTCCGGGGTCAAGAACAAGAAGCGTCTCGCCGAGGTCGCCGAGAAGTCCCTGCGTTCCGCCAACCTGTGGGAGGAGGTCAAGGACCGGCTCGACCGACCCGGCGGCGGACTGTCGGGCGGTCAGCAGCAGCGCCTCTGCATCGCCCGGGCGATCGCCGTGGAACCCGAGGTCCTGCTCATGGACGAGCCCTGCTCGGCACTTGACCCGATCTCCACGCTCGCGGTGGAGGACCTCATCCACGAACTCAAGGAAGAGTTCACCATCGTCATCGTCACCCACAACATGCAGCAGGCGGCCAGAGTCTCGGACCAGACCGCGTTCTTCTCCCTGGAGGCGACCGGCCGGCCGGGACAGCTCGTGGAGGTGGGCGCCACGAAGAAGATCTTCGAGTCCCCCGACAAGAAGGAGACCGAGGACTACATCTCCGGACGTTTCGGCTGACCTGCCCCGACCGGGGCCGGGGGACCACCCCCGTCCCACTTTCGTGCCACACTTGGGGTGACGGAAGGAGACAAGGGATGGAACCTGTACACATCGTGCTGATGGGGGTCAGCGACAGCGGCAAGGCAGCACTGGCCGCTGAACTGGTGGAACGCACCGGATTCACGGGAGCGACCGCCGAAGAACTGCAGCCCGGGGAACTGCAGGAGATGATGGCGGCGGACCGTTTCGTCACCCCGGACGAGAGACTGCCCTGGGCGTACGCCATACGGGACTGGATGACCGACCAGGCACGGCAGGGTCATTCCACCGTCGTGGTCAGTCTGGGACTGGGACGCCGCGCCCGTGACATCTTCCGGGAGGCGGAGGGATTCGTCTTCTTCGTCCACGTCCATGCCACCGAGGACGTGATCCGGGAGAAGATCCGGCAACGCACCGGCCGCGAGCCCGATGCCGCTGAACTCGAGGTGCTGAGACGTCAGTACGCCGAACTGGAGAGGCTCAGGGCCGACGAACCCGGGGTCCGTCTCGACGCCACCAGAGAACCTGCGGTGCTGGCGGACGCCGCCCTGGCCGCACTGTCAGTGGCCAGGCAGGCCTGAACCCGGTCCCCAGGCCGCGAGCCGTGGGACCGGGCTCCTGGGGGACCGGGCAGGCGGGCACTCAGAAGGAGTCTGAACCGTAACGGCGGCGGATCTCGTCGAACTGTTCGCGGACCGTCTCCTGCTGCTCCTCGCTGCGCCGGGTGGTCTCGTACTCCTCCGGCTCTTTGCCGGTGGCGAGGTAGACGACCCGGGTACCGATGTCCACGGCATGGTCCGAGTACCGCTCGAAGAACCGGGACAGGAGGGTGACGTCGACGGCGGCGGAGACAGGGTAGGGCCACTCCCTGTTCGATGTCAGCTGGAACATGTGCTCGTGGAGGTCGTCCACGGCGTCGTCGTCGAGGGCGAGCTCCATGGCCTCTTCGGGGTCATAGGTCACCAGGACGTCGTGGAGCTTGTCACCGATGTCGTCGACGAGGCGGGCCATCTCCCGGAAGAACGGTTCGACGGAGTCGGGGAGGGTCTTGTCCGGGTGACGGCGGCGGGCGATCCGGGCTATGTGCACCGACAGCGCGGCCATCCGCGACAGGTCCTCGACAATGTAGGTGCCGGACACGACCTGGCGGAGGTCCCGGGCCACCGGGGCTTCGAGTGCGAGAAGCTCGAAAGACGTCTTCTCGGCACGCTTGCGAAGCACCTCGACAGCATCGATGGAGCTGAGCACGACCTCGGCCGTGTCGATGTCGGCGTCGAAGAGGGCCTTGCAGGCCTCCGACATCATGGTGCGGACCCGGTCCGACATCTGTGTGAGGTCGTGGGCGAAAGTCCGCATCTGTTCCTGGTAGACAGTGCGCATGGCGGACAGTCTACGTGGAAGTCGGTGCTCAGGGGGGACGGCCGGGAAAGTCTTCACCCGGCGTTCACATGTTCTCTACCCTCCGTTGTTCGCGGCGTCCTCGACATCTTCGGTGACACGGGCGCAGTCCTCGTAAGGGTCGTCGAGCCAGTTGTGCGGCAGTGAGACCCTGCCGGGGGAGCCCTGACGTCCGCGGGCACCGTCGGCGTCCACGGCTTTCGCCGTGGACCCGCGGACCGGGTCGAGGACACGGCGCAGGTCGTCGAGGCTGTTGATCGTGCTCAGCTGCCGGCGCATCTCCCCTCCGGCGGGGAAGCCGCGGAGGTACCAGGCGACATGTTTGCGGATGTCGCGGCTGGCGTGCTTCTCGCCGTCGTGTTGGGCGAGCAGTTCGGCGTGGCGCATGATCACGGAGGTGACCTCTCCGAGGGTCGGCTCTGCGGGTACCGGCCGTCCCTGCAGCTGGGCGGAGAGTTCGGCGAAGAGCCACGGACGTCCCAGGCAGCCCCGTCCGACGACGACACCGTCGCAGCCGGTCTGCTCCATCATGTCGGCGGCGTCGGTGGCCCGGAAGATGTCCCCGTTGCCGAGCACAGGGACGCCGGTGCCGGCCATGTGATCGACGAGTCTGGCGATCTGCGACCAGTCTGCCGACCCTGAGTAGCGTTGCGCGGCGGTACGGCCGTGGAGGGTCACGGCGGCGGCACCTTCGGCCGCGGCGATACGGCCGGCGTCCAGGTGGGTGTGGTGGGTGTCGTCGATGCCGACGCGGAATTTCACGGTCACCGGCACGGCGTCGGGGCCGCTGCCACGTCCGGCGTCCTCGACGCCTCGGACGGCCGCGCCGACGATGGCGGCGAAGAGCCGGCGCTTGTACGGCAGGGCGGAACCGCCTCCCCGGCGGGTGACCTTGGGGACCGGGCACCCGAAGTTCATGTCGATGTGGTCGGCCATGTCTTCCTCGGCGAGCATGCGGGCGGCCCGGTAGGTGTACTCCGGGTCTGTCGTGTAGAGCTGCAGGCTGCGGGGGTTCTCGTCAGGGGCGAAGGACGCCATGTGCAGGGTGCGTGGGTTGCGTTCCACGAGCGCGCGGGCGGTGATCATCTCGCAGACGTAGAGGCCGGCCGCTGTCCCGGTGTGCCTGCGCTCCTGTTCGCGGCAGAGGGTACGGAACGCCGTGTTCGTCACGCCGGCCATGGGGGCCAGGACGACGGGGGAGGCCAGTTCGAGCGGGCCGATCTTCAGTGCGGGTCGCGTCGGGGCAGGACGCCGCGACGCACCGCCGGGGGTGTGCGCTGTCGGGGTTTCAGGGGCGTCCGGGGTCGACACAGTCACCGGCCGATTCTCACACCGGGTACCCGGCGGGCGCAATTCAGGGTGCATGTCACGCATGTCAGAGCCTGTGGACAACGTGGGTGTGACGTCCGGGGGTGGTTAAGGGTACCCGGGTTCCCAGTGACTTCATCGGCGTAACTAGGCTGGGGTGCAACTCGTCACAGTCCCCGGAAAATGCGGGAAAACACTGCTGTGATCCGGGCAGTGCGGTAAGCGGACGTCTTCT
Source organism: Corynebacterium neomassiliense (assembly GCF_900626215.1). Lineage (NCBI taxonomy): Bacteria > Bacillati > Actinomycetota > Actinomycetes > Mycobacteriales > Corynebacteriaceae > Corynebacterium > Corynebacterium neomassiliense. The sequence continues at coordinate 2,705,486 of NZ_LR131106.1, forward strand.
GCGATACTGGGCTGCCGAGTACGTTTTTGACGATTAAACGAGATCCACACAAGGAGAGCCAGTGTCAGAGCGCATCAGGAACCAGGCCCTGAAGTCCAAGGTCATGACCGCTGAAGAAGCGGTGCAGTTCATCAGTAACGGTGACATGATCGGGACCTCCGGATTCACCGGTGCCGGCTACCCGAAGGGCATGCCCGCGGCCATCGCCGCGAAAGCCCGTGAAGCGCACGAGCGTGGTGAGGAATGGGCCGTGAAGATTCTCACCGGAGCCTCCACCGCCCCCGAGAACGACGGCGTCCTCGCCGAAGCGGATGCCGTGAGCTTCCGATCCCCGTTCAACACCGACCCCAAGATGCGCGCGAAGATCAACGAGGGCAAGGTGAAGTACACCGACATCCACCTCTCGGAGCTCGGCATGTACGTCCAGGAGGGCTTCTTCGGCCACATGGATGTCGCGATCGTGGAGGCTGTGGCCATCCGCGAGGACGGCAGCATCGTCCCCTCCTCGGCGGTGGGCAACAACATCGAGTACATGGACGCCGCCGACCGCATCATCATCGAGATCAACGAGTGGCAGGCCGCCGAACTCGAGGGGATGCACGACATCTACCGGATGCCCATGCCGGGGGCCCGGGTTCCGCTGCCGATCGTGAGCCCGGGGGACCGCATCGGCACGACCTCGATCGACATCGACCCGGAGAAAGTCGTCGCCGTCGTCTTCACCGACGGTCCCGACCGCAACGCCCCCTTCAAGCCCGTCGACGAGACCTCCAGGGCCATTGCGGGCCACCTCCTCGACTTCCTGGAGGGTGAGGTCACCGCGGGCCGTCTCGCCTACGACCGTCTGATCCTGCAGAACGGTGTCGGAAATGTGCCGAACGCCGTGCTCGCCGGCCTGCTGGACTCGAAGTTCGAGAACATCACCGCCTACACCGAGGTCATCCAGGACGGCATGCTCGACCTCATCGACGCCGGCAAGATGACCATGGCGTCCGCCACCTCGTTCTGTCTGTCGCTGGACGCCGCACACCGGATGAACGACGACGCGACCCGCTACAAGAACCACATCGTCCTGCGTCCGCAGCAGGTCTCCAACCACCCGGAGGTCATCCGCCGACTGGCACCGATCGGCATCAACGGGATGATCGAGGCGGACATCTACGGCAACGTGAACTCCACCAACGTCGCCGGATCCAAGATGATGAACGGCATCGGCGGGTCCGGGGACTTCACCCGCAACGCCTACATCTCCTCCTTCGTCACTCCCGCGGTGGCGAAGAACGGCGACATCTCCGCGATCGTGCCCTTCGCCTCCCACGTGGACCACTCCGAGCATGACGTGAAACTGATCGTGACCGAGTACGGCTACGCGGACCTCCGCGGCCTGTGCCCGCGGGACAGGGTTCAGAAGATCATCGCGATCGCCGACCCGGAGTACCGGCCGCTGCTGGAGGAGTACGTCGAGTACGCCTCGAAGTCGAAGGCCCGGCACACCCCGCACGACCTCTCCCGTGCCTTCGAGTTCCACACCCGGTTCCTGGAGACCGGGTCGATGAAGAAGTAGCCCGGTGACGGGGTGACCCCGTCCGTCTGACGGCCCCGCCGGTACGCGTCCCGCGTCCGGCGGGTTTTTCGTGTGTCGGCCCGCATCGTTCCGCCACCCCCGAAAAGTGTGGAGCAGGAAAGCAAAGTAGTCCGTCTCTATAATGGAAGTCACGTTCGTGGCTGCATCGTGATGTACATCACCTGTGCTGCGGTCACAGCAGAGCACCCCCGGAAAGACTCCCCCAGAATGACTCCCAGGAGAGGACACATCATGTCAGACAGCATGTCAGACAGCACGTCAGACACCTCAGGCAGGATCGCCCACCCCGGACTGCGGGCCAAGGTCATGAGCCCCGACGAGGCGGCGACCTTCATCAATGACGGAGACCTCGTCGGAATGTCGGGGTTCACCGGTGCCGGGTACCCCAAGGTGCTTCCCACCGCGATCGCCGCGCGGGCCAGGGAATTCCATGCCAGAGGCGACAGCTTCGCCATCTCACTGCTCACCGGAGCATCCACCTCCGCCGAACTGGACGGCGAACTGGCGGACGCGGACGCCGTGAAATTCCGGGCCCCGTACCAGTCCGACCCGCTGATGCGCGAGAAGATCAACTCCGGAAAAATGAAGTACGCCGACATTCACCTCTCCCACCTCGGAATGATGGTCCAGGAGGGCTTCTTCGGCACAATGGACGTCGCCATCGTCGAAGTCACCCGGATACTCGAGGACGGGCGGATCGTCCCGTCGTCGTCGGTGGGCAACAACGTCGAGTACCTTGACGCCGCGGAGAAGATCATCCTCGGAGTCAACTCGTGGCAGTCCGAGGAGCTCGAGGGCATGCACGACATCTACCGGATACCCCTGCCCGGCCATCGCCGCCCCATCCCGATCAACGACGTGGGGGACCGGATCGGATCCCCGTACATCGACTTCGACATCTCGAAGGTCGTCGCCGTCGTCGAAACCGACTCCCCCGACCGCAACGCCCCGTTCAAACCCGCCGACGAAACCTCGCGGAAGATCGCCGGGAACTTCCTCGACTTCCTGGAAGGAGAAGTGTCCGCGGGACGTCTCAGCTACGACCGGTACATCATGCAGTCCGGGGTCGGCAACGTCCCCAACGCCGTGATGGCGGGCCTGCTGGACTCGAAGTTCGAGAACATCACCGCCTACACCGAGGTGATCCAGGACGGCATGCTCGACCTCATCGACGCCGGCAAGATGACCGTGGCGTCCGCCACCTCCTTCTCCCTGTCCCCCGAGTACGCGGAGAAGATGAACCGTGAGGCCCGGCGGTACCGTGAACACATCATCCTGCGCCCCCAGCAGGTCTCCAACCACCCCGAGGTGATCCGGCGCCTCGGCCTCATCGCCACCAACGGGATGATCGAGGCGGACATCTACGGCAACATCAACTCCACCAACGTCATCGGATCCAGGGTGATGAACGGCATCGGCGGGTCCGGTGACTTCACCCGCAACGCCTACATCTCCTCCTTCATCAGTCCCGCCGTCGCCAAGGGCGGCAAGCTCTCCGCGATCGTGCCCTACGTCACCCACACCGATCACACCGAACACGACGTGATGGTCGTCATCACCGAATACGGGTACGCAGACCTGCGCGGACTTGCCCCGCGGGACCGGGCGGAGAAGATGATCGCCATCGCCGCCCCTGAGTACCGGCCCCTGCTGGAGGAGTACGTGGACATGGCGGGCCAGGGGGAGTTCCTGCAGACCCCGCACGCGCTGGACCACGTCTTCGATTTCCAGAAGCGCTTCGTCGAGACCGGGTCAATGCTGCCGCAGTGAGTTGGTCAGGGGTGGCGCACACCTGTCCTCCGGTGTGCGCTACACTCTTCCTCGACAGTGGTACGGGCCTCTAGCTCAGTTGGTAGAGCTACGGACTTTTAATCCGCAGGTCGTGGGTTCGAGCCCCACGGGGCCCACCGGTACAGGCGCTGTCACACCACGATCCCGGGCGTCACGCCCGGGTGGAGGTGTGACAGCGCCTCTGTCATTCCCGGGGTCTGCCTGACCGTGGCGTCCTCAACCCCGGCCGGGGGTGAAACCCAACACCGGCGCCGTCATCATTTCCGCATACGCTGCTACCCTCGGGGGCACTTGCAGTGGCGGACGAGCGGGACGGCAGTGAGGACGACAGCGGTGGAACCGAACCGACGACCGGTCTTCTTCGTCTCGGACAGCACGGGGATCACCGCTGAGACCTTCGGCAACGCACTGCTGGCACAGTTCCCGGACTTCACCTTCCGCCGTCGCCACCTGCCGTTCGTCGACTCGGTCGAGGCCGCACGGTCGGCCGTCGCCCGCATCACCCGGGAAACCGGGGGTGGCGGTCCGACCCCGCTGGTGTTCCTCACCGTCCGCGACCCGGCCGTCGCATCCGAACTGGCGACCGCCCCCGGTGAGGTCGTCGACCTCCTCGGACCACACCTCACACGGCTGGAGAAGATCCTGGGTACCGCAAGAACAGGAAATGACACCGCATACCACCGGGTCGGAGACCTGGCGCGATACCACGACAGGATCGACGCAGTCGAGTTCTCCGTCGCCCACGACGACGCCACCAGCCTCGCCGACCTCGACCGGGCCGACCTCATCCTCCTGGCCCCGTCGCGCTGCGGAAAGACCCCGACCGCGATGTACCTGGCACTCCAGCACGGCCTGCGGGTCGCCAACTATCCGCTCACCGAGGACGACACCCCCGGCGAGCTGCCCGCCGTCCTGCGACCGCACAGGGACCGCCTCTTCGGACTGACGACCACCCCGGCCCGGCTCAGCCAGGTCAGAGGTGAACGCCGACCCGGAAGCGGCTACGCCAGTCTCTCCCGCTGCCGGGCTGAACTGCGGTCCGCCGAACAGCTCTACCGGAGCAACGGCATCCCCTCCATCGACTCACACGCCATGAGCGTGGAGGAGATGGCGAGCATCATCCTGACAACCATGGACCTGCGCCACACCTGAGCAGGCGACCTCTGAGAAAGGACCACCCCATGTCCACCACCGTCAACGTCCTCGACTTCACCCGGATCGGAATGGACGACGTACCCCGTGTGGGAGGCAAGAACGCCTCCCTCGGCGAAATGGTCGTCCACCTCGCGGACGCGGGCGTCCGCGTCCCGGGAGGATTCGCCACCACCGCCGACGCCTACCGCGACTTCCTCGCCGTCGGCGGTCTGGACCGTGAGATCAGCGGACTCCTCACCGGCCTCGACATCGACGACGTCAACGAACTGGCCCGCCGAGGTGCCCTGATCCGTTCGCGGATCATGGAACAGCCCTTCCCCGACGCCCTGGAGAAGGACATCCGTGACGCCTACGCCGCACTCGTCGCCGCCGACCCGGACCCCGACCAGGTCACCTGGGCGGTACGGTCCAGTGCGACAGCCGAGGACCTCCCCGACGCCTCCTTCGCAGGCCAGCAGGAGACCTACCTGAACATCGGCGGGATCGACAACATCCTCCGGGCCGTGAAGGCAGTGTTCGCCTCCCTCTACAACGACAGGGCCATCGCCTACCGGGTCCACAACGGATTCCGGCATGACGATGTCGCACTGTCCGCCGGAGTGCAGCGCATGGTGCGAACGGACATCGGGGCGTCCGGAGTGATGTTCACGGTGGACACCGAATCCGGGTTCGACAGGGCAGTCTTCGTCACCGCCTCCTACGGGCTCGGAGAGGCCGTCGTCCAGGGCGCCGTGAACCCCGACGAGTTCTACGTCTCGAAACCGGCCGTCCGCGCGGGAAAGACAGGGAAGGACGCCGTACTCTCCCGGACCGTCGGCGGGAAAGCCGTGGCCATGCGCTACGCCGGAGGTTCGGACATCGACTCCGCCACCAGATGGGAGGACGTTCCCGAAGAGGACCGCCGCCGGTTCTGTGTCACCGACGAGGAGGTCACCGAACTGGCCCGCCACGCCATGGCGATCGAGGACCACTACGGCAGGCCCATGGACATCGAGTGGGGACGCGACGGACTCGACGGAAAGCTCTACATCCTCCAGGCACGCCCGGAGACAGTTGTCTCACGACGTACAGGTCAGGCCCTGTCGCGCTTCGAGATCGACAAGGACGCCACGGCACAGGCCGAGGTACTCGCCGAGGGCCGCTCGATCGGTCAGCGGGTCGGATCAGGACCGGTGCGGGTCCTGCGGTCCCTCGACGACATGGACCGGATGAAACCCGGCGACGTCCTCGTCGCCGAGATCACCGACCCGGACTGGGAACCGGTGATGAAGCGGGCGTCCGCCATCATCACCGAACGGGGCGGGAGGACCTGCCACGCCGCGATCATCGCCAGGGAACTGGGCGTCCCCGCGATCGTGGGCACCGGGGACGCGACCACGGTGCTCACCGACGGCGAAGAGGTCACGGTCTCCTGCGCCGAGGGGGACACCGGACGGGTGTACCGGGGCGTCCTCCCGTACGAGGAGAAGACCACCGACGCCGGGGACATGCCGGACATCCCGGTGAAGATCATGATGAATGTCGCAACCCCCGACCAGGCCTTCTCCTTCTCCTCACTGCCGAACGACGGTGTCGGGCTGGCCAGGATGGAGTTCATCATCAACCGCCAGATCGGGGTCCACCCCCGGGCACTGCTGGACAGGGACACCCTCACCCCCGAACTCCGCCGCCGGGTGGACACCATCACCGCCGCCTACCCGGACCCCCGCGAATTCTTCATCCGCCGCGTCGTCGAGGGAGTGGCCACCATCGCCGCCGCCTTCGACCCGAAACCGGTCATCGTCCGGCTCTCGGACTTCAAGACCAACGAGTACGCCAACCTCCTCGCCGGCGACCTCTACGAGCCGGAGGAGGAGAACCCGATGCTCGGCTACCGGGGGGCGGCGCGCTATGTCTCCGAGGACTTCCGCGACTGCTTCGCCATGGAATGTGAGGCACTGCGCCGGGTCCGGGAGGACATGGGACTGACCAACGTGAAGATCATGATCCCCTTCGTCCGCACGACCGCCGAACTCGACGACGTGCTGGAGCTCATGGCGTCCCACGGCCTGTCCCGTGGCAGCGGCGGGGACACCACCGGCCGGGGCGCCCTGGAAATCGTGATGATGTGCGAGGTCCCGTCGAACTACCTCCTCGCAGACGAGTTCCTTGACCGGGTGGACGGTTTCTCCATCGGCTCCAACGACATGACCCAGCTCATACTCGGGGTCGACAGGGACTCCGGTCTCGTCGCCCACGACTTCGACGAGCGGAACCCTGCCGTGCTCAAGGTCCTGGAGTCGGCCGTCACCTCCTGCACCTCGCGCGGAAAATACGTGGGAATCTGCGGACAGGGCCCGTCCGATCACCCCGACCTCGCCGCCTGGCTGGTCGAACGCGGGATCGTCTCCCTGTCCCTCACCCCGGACACCGTCGTACAGACCTGGCTGTCACTGGCCGACCAGAGCGACCGGGAAGGAGGAAACAGGTCATGAGCTGCGGTATCATGACCAGATGATCCGTACACTGCTCGTCGACAACCACGATTCCTTCACCTGGAACCTGGTCCACGACCTCATCCGGGTCAACGGGGTGGAGCCGGTCGTGGTCCCCAACGACTGGGACCGGTGGCAGGCAGAGGGGGACGAGATCCTCGACCGGGTGGACAACGTGGTGATATCCCCGGGGCCGGGGACCCCCCTGGAACCCGGGGACGTCGGCATCGGACCTGCGGTCATCGACGGTGCAGTCCGACGGCAGCTTCCCGTCCTCGGGATCTGCCTGGGGCACCAGCTCATCGCGCATCTCCAGGGAGCAGCCGTGGAGCGGGCCGCCGAACCCGTCCACGGGCGGATCTCACAGATCACCCACGACGGAAAGGGCGTGTTCCAGGGCATCCCGTCCCCGTTCGAAGCGGTGCGTTACCACTCACTGGCCGTCACTGACGTCCCACCGAACCTCACCGTCAACGCCCGCAGCGGCGACGGCACTGTCATGGGGGTCAGTGTCCCCGGCAAACTCCTGTGGGGCGTGCAGTTCCACCCCGAATCCGTGAAGACCGGTCACGGACCGGAGATCCTCGCGAACTTCGCCGAGATCACCAGGCGGCAGGGCCCTGTCCGCAGGGTCCGCGACCGGGTGGTCCCGCTGACCCTTCCCACCACGGCAGGGGAGAAGGACGCCACCGACACCCGCCGACTGTCCGGGGACCTTTTCCGGACCCTGTTCCGGGGCAGGGACGCCGCAACCACCGTGGTGTGGCTCGACGGGAACGCCCCCGGTGACCCCCGCGCCCGGTTCTCCGTCATGGGTGCCGCGGACGGCAGACACGCCGGCCCCTCTGCCGCGACCGCCACCGCGGACGTCGCCGCCGGCACCGTCACAGTCACCAGGGGCGGCACGACCGAGGTACTGAACGGTGACGTCCTGGACTGGCTGGAAGCGGACCTGGCCCGCTGGAACATCCGGGGCGGAGGGCTCGACGAGGACCTCGCCGGGGAACCGCCCTTCGGATTCCGCCTGGGCTGGATCGGCTACCTCGGCTACGGGGTGAAGGCGCAGTGCTGTCCCGGTGAAGGCGGACCGAACAGTCACCCCGCCGACGCGGGCACCGGACCTGATGCCGCCTTCGTCTTCCTCGACCGGGCCGTCGTCATCGACCACGACCGGGCGGAGGCGCATCTTCTCACCCTGGACCGTCCGGTCGCCAGGAACGCGGGGCCCTGGGCGTCCGCCGACGAGACCGCCTGGTCGGAAACCACCGCGGCGGTGGTGCGTCGCCTGGTGGCCGGCCGGGACACCGGTCCGGGACAGGGCACTGTGGAGGGCTCGGTGCCGGGCACTGTGGAGGGCTCTGTGCCGGGCTCCCGTGGCCTGTCCGTGCGGGTACGGCCCGAACTCCACGACCGGGGGGACTACACCGGAAAGATCCGCAGGATAAGGGAGCTCATCGCGGAGGGGGAGACCTACGAGGCCTGCCTCACGACCGTCCTCGACGTGACCGCGGAGGAGGTCAGCGTCGACGGGACGGTCCGGTCCGGGCATCCCGCCTGTTTCGACATCTACACGGCACTGCGGGCGGCGAGTCCCGCCCCCTTCGGCGCCTACCTGCAGTTGCCGGGGGTGACAGTGATGTCGACCTCACCCGAACGGTTCCTGCGGGTGGACGCCGACGGCACGGTCACCTCGTCCCCCATCAAGGGGACCCGGCCCACCGGGGACACCGAGGAGGAGGACCTGAGGATCCGGGCGGAACTGCAGCACAGTGAGAAGGACCGGGCCGAGAACCTCATGATCGTCGACCTGGTCAGACACGATCTGGGGCGGGTGGCGGACCCGGGCAGCGTGCACGTCCCCGAACTGTTCAGCGTGGAGAGTTACGCCACGGTCCACCAGCTGGTCAGCACCGTCACAGCGAGACTCGGCGACGGTGCCGGCGGCCTCGACGCCGTGCGTGCCGCATTCCCGCCCGGCTCGATGACGGGAGCTCCCAAAGAACGGACGATGCGGATCCTGGAGGAACTGGAGGACTCCCCACGGGGCATCTACAGCGGAGCACTCGGATGGTTCTCCCTCGACGGTGCCCTGGACCTTTCCGTCGTCATCCGGACCCTCGTCTGCGCCGGCGGCCGTCTGACCTACGGGGTCGGCGGTGCGGTGGTCGCCCAGTCGGACCCGGACGCCGAGTACGAGGAGACGGTGGTGAAGACGGGGCCGCTGCGCCGACTACGCTGAACGGCGTGACTGAACCAGTGAATACACCGGACAGCGGTGAGGAGACGGCGACGGGGCAGGACGCAGCGGTGGCCGGACTGCGCACGCGGTGGTCGACCGTGCGGGCAGGCATCGATGAGGCGGCGCACCGCGCAGGACGCGATCCGGCCCGGATCCGCCTGCTCCCGGTGAGCAAGACCGTCCCGGTGGAGAGACTGCGGTACGCGGTCGCCGCCGGCATGACCGAATTCGCGGAGAACAAACCCCAGGAGATCCAGAAGAAGGCACCGGCCCTGGCCGGAGCCCCGGAACTCCCCGCGGTCCGGTGGGTCGCCATCGGACACCTGCAGACCAACAAAGCGAGGATCATCGCCGAATACGCCTCCGAGTTCCAGGCCCTGGACTCTGTGCGCCTAGTCGAGACCCTCCAGCGGCGGTTGGAACTGCTCGCCGACGCGGGAAAGGACCGCACCCTGGACGTCATGGTCCAGGTGAACACTTCCGGGGAGGAGTCGAAGACGGGTGCGGCACCGGAGGAGGTCGACGCCATTCTCGGGGCCACGGCGGGATGTGACCGGCTCCGGGTCCGCGGATTCATGACTGTCGCCACCCACACCCGGGAGACCACGGAGGTCAGACGGTGCTTCGCCGAGCTGCGGGGGATCCGTGACCGGGCCCGCAGCTCGGGGATCGTCGATCCGGAGCCCCTTACCGAGCTGTCGATGGGGATGTCCGGGGACTACCCGCTCGCGGTGGCGGAGGGTGCGACCTGCGTCCGGGTCGGCACCGCAATCTTCGGGGCCCGCCCTCCCGCCTGAACCGTCTTCAGGGCCCGGGGAGAGAAAACAGCAGGCCAGTGCATGTTTTTGTGATTAGTCGGACGGTAGTCTATTCTGAACGAGCTGCCGACCTGAGGTCCCCGTTGTGCGGGTGGTCGAGGGTAGAGGTAGGGCTCCCATCGTCTAGTGGCCCAGGACTCCGCCCTTTCACGGCGGCAACACGGGTTCGAATCCCGTTGGGAGTACGTCGGATACTGCGGTAGCGTGGTGTCCACACAATTACATGGCCCTGTGGCGCAGTTGGTTAGCGCGCCGCCCTGTCACGGCGGAGGTCGAGGGTTCAAGTCCCTTCAGGGTCGCCATGGAACAGCAACGGGTCCCACCGTCACGGTGGGGCCCGTTGTCTGCGTCTGCGGGAAGTCCGGACCGCCGGGTCCCCGGCCGCCGGTCATCCGGGACTGGTGGGGCCTGGCCTGGGGCCCGGCCTAGGGCTGGAGTGGGGGGCTGGGGAGGGACCTGCCAGAGGGCCGGTGGCGGGGCAGAAATGAAATGATCGCCCTGACATGCAGGTTTGCCGCTTTCCTGAGGGCTGTGTAGAGTATCGGCTCGTGCACGGGGCACACCGCGAGGTTTTCCCGGAGCATGGCCCTGTGGCGCAGTTGGTTAGCGCGCCGCCCTGTCACGGCGGAGGTCGAGGGTTCAAGTCCCTTCAGGGTCGCAAGAGGGTTAACCCCCTTTTTGCCCAGATAGCTCAGTTGGTAGAGCGTACGCCTGAAAAGTGTAAGGTCCCTGGTTCGATCCCTGGTCTGGGCACACAGAGAAACCCCCGTGGAGAAATCCACGGGGGTTTCGGCGTCCTCGGGGCGTCCTTCAGATGTTGTTCTGGAGATCGTCGACGTAGGAGGCCGGCTCGACCAGGGGAATGTGCTCGTCCGGGAGCCGGTGACGGATCTTCGCCGGGATGCCGACGAGAATCGAGTCCGGTGGGGCGTCCTTGGTCACCACGGCGTTCGCGCCGATCGCCGAACCGGCGCCGATGGTGATGGGACCGAGGACCTTCGCCCCGGCGCCGACCATGACACCGTCACCGATGGTGGGGTGCCGCTTGCGCTGCACGAGCTCCGAACCGCCGAGGGTGACGCCGTGGTACAGCATGACGTCGTCGCCGATCTCGGCCGTCTCCCCGATCACCACGCCCATGCCGTGGTCGATGAAGAAGCGGCGTCCGATGGTCGCCCCGGGATGGATCTCGATCCCGGTGAGGAAGCGGGTGAACTGGCTGAGGACCCGGGCGGGACCGCGCAGACCGCGGAGCCACAGACGGTGTGCCAGCCGGTGGCTCCAGATCGCGTGCAGGCCGGAGTAGACCAGTGCATTCTCGATGTCACCCCGGGCGGCGGGGTCATGTGTCCTGGCGGCGTCCAGGTCCTCTTTCAACGTGCTCAGCAGACTCACCGGTGAGTCGCCTCCTTCAAGTCACTGTCCAACGGTTTCACGGGCAGATTTCCGGGTTTTCTGTGCTTTCTGTACGGGCGAGGTCTGTCACGGTCGGACCGTCGGGCGACCTGCCCGGCTCTCAACGGATACCGTACCGTTGTGCCGCTCCTGCCCGGGCATGCGGACGGCCCCGTACCTCTCGTGCCGGGGCATGGGGTGGTACGGGGCCGTGACGGTCCTGCGGACTAGTCGCGCAGGTCGTCGAAGAGGAGGGTGGAGACGTAGCGCTCGCCGAAGTCGGCGACGATCGCGACGATGAGCTTGTCCTTGTTCTCCGGCTTCGCGGCTTCGGCGACCGCGGCGGCGATGTTCGCGCCGGTGGAGATGCCGACGAGGATCCCCTCCTTGGCGGCGAGCTCGCGGGCCCACTTCACGGACTCTTCGATCGTGGCGTCGTAGACGCTGTCGAGGATCTCCTTGTCCAGGTTGTCCGGGAAGAAGTTGGTGCCGATGCCCTGGATCTTGTGCGGTCCGAAGCGGCCCTCGGTCAGCAGGGGCGAATCCTTCGGCTCGACGCCGATGACCTTGACGTCCGGGTTCTTCTCCTTGAGGTACCGGCCGGTACCGGAGACCGTGCCGCCGGTGCCGATGCCGGCGATGAAGATGTCGACCTTGCCGTCGGTGTCGGTCCAGATCTCAGGGCCGGTGGTGGCGTAGTGGGCGTCAGGGTTGGCCGGGTTGGCGAACTGGCGGGCGAGGATCGCGTTCTCGGTGTTCTCGACGATCTCGTTGGCCTTGTCGACGGCACCCTGCATGCCGGCGGGCGGCGGGGTGAGGACCAGTTCCGCACCGAGGGCGCGCAGCATGATCCGGCGCTCCAGGGACATGGACTCCGGCATGGTCAGGATCACCTTGTAGCCGCGGGCGGCGCCGACGGTCGCCAGGGCGATACCGGTGTTACCTGAGGTGGCTTCGACGATCGTCCCACCGGGCTTCAGCGAGCCGTCGGCGACGGCGGCGTCGATGATGGCCGCGCCGATGCGGTCCTTGACGGAGTTGCCCGGGTTCGCTGACTCGAGCTTGACGGCGACGGTACCGGGCAGGCCCTCCGTCACCTTGTTCAGCTTCACCAGCGGAGTGTTGCCGATGAGGTCGGTGATGTTCTCGTAGATTTTTGCCATGGCTGTGTTGAGCCGTCCTTTCAGGAGACTGGTAAGCGGTAGACCGATCGGTCTGTCCGCACTGTCGTCAGTCTACAGCACGATGTCACCGAGTGTCGACGGGCCGACGGTGGCTCATGACACAATGGGGGACATGACAGACACGCAGCCACACTCCCAGCCGGACCAGCGGTCAGCACCCGGGCAGGCCGCAGCAACCGCCTATTCGACGATCCTCACCTCGGTGGCCGACGGCGTCGCCACGATCACCCTGAACCGCCCGGAGGCGCTCAACGCCCTCAACCAGACCGTGATGGAGGAGGTCATCACCGCCCTGGAGATCTTCGACGCCGACCCCGTCGTCGGTGCCATCGTCGTCACCGGCAGTGAGAAAGCCTTCGCCGCCGGGGCGGACATCGCCCAGATGAAGGACCAGACCTGGCCGGATGTCCGGATGAGACAGCTCTACGCCCGGTGGGACCGCGTCACGGAGGTGCAGACCCCGGTCATCACCGCGGTCCAGGGATTCGCGCTGGGCGGTGGATGTGAACTGGCGATGATGGGGGACATCATCCTCGCCAGCGACCGTGCGAAGTTCGGCCAGCCGGAGATCGGTCTCGGCGTCATCCCCGGAATGGGCGGGACGCAACGGCTGACACGGGCAGTCGGACGTTACAAGGCCATGGACCTCATCCTCACCGGAAGGATGATGGGGGCGGAGGAGGCGGAACGCAGCGGCCTGGTGTCCCGGGTACTGCCCTCCGAGGGCTTCGCGGAAGCTGTCGACGCGGTGGCCAGGAAAGTGGCGTCCTTCTCCCGTGTCGCTCTCGCCGTGGCCACCGAGACCGTCGACGCCGCGATGAACACCCCGTTGAACGAGGGTATGCGACGGGAACGGGAAGCCTTCTGGAGCCTGTTCGCCACTGAGGACCAGAAAGAGGGGATGGCCGCCTTCCTGGAGAAGCGGGACCCCGAATGGAGGCACCGGTAGACCATGGTCACCAGGGCGACAACAGTCACACGGACGATCGACCTGCCGCTGGAGACGGTGCGCAGGGTCGTGGAGTCCGAGGAGTTCCTCCTCACCGTCGGCGACGGTCCAGGGCAGACGGTGACCCTCACCGGCGGGGAACGCGAACTGCTCGACGACGGCTCGGTGACGGCGACAGTCACCGCGACCTTCGGCCAGGGGGAGGACGCCGTGGTCATGGTGCAGCGTGCCGAACTGTCCGCCCCTGACGAGGACGGCTCCTTCACCCTGTTCACCTCGGTGCCGCTGCCGGGAAACCTGGGGACCATGGCGACCAACCAGGTGTTCGAGGAGGCGGAGGGGGACCCGGGCGATGTCACGTCGCTGGTGACCACGGTGGCGGTGCAGGTGGATGTGCCGGTCATCGGCCCGAAGCTGGTGGACCGGGTACTCTCGGGTGCGGAACAGTCCACCGACCAGGGTGTGGAGAGGATTCTCCGGCTGGCTTCCTGAGCCTGTTCTCAGCCTGCGGGAGTCCTGTCCCCGGGAGTGTCCGGGGAGTGTCCCGGTCGAGTCTCGGTCGTGTCCCGGGGGCCGTTGTCCGCAGCTTCCGGGGAAACGGGGGTCAAAGAGTCCTCGGGCGTGGTTTCCGCGGGGGTGGTGACGGGCAGGNGGTTCGTGGTGTGCGGTTGTTGTTTGAGAACTCAATAGTGTGATGAACCAAGTTTTTACAAGTCGCAGATGATGCAGACGGTTCGGATGGTCCCGGCAAGTGGGTGACTGCTTGTTAAATATGGATCTTTTGTTTTCTGTCTGTTGGTTTTTGTGACCTGCGTGCGGTCCCGGTCCCCCGACCGGGGTTGTGCGTGGATGTCCGGTTTTTGTGCCGGATGTCAGCAGTTCAGTTTTTTGTTGTGCCGGTGACGGCTCTTTGTAGGGTTTGTTGCTTTTATGGAGAGTTTGATCCTGGCTCAGGACGAACGCTGGCGGCGTGCTTAACACATGCAAGTCGAACGGAAAGGCCCTGCTTGCAGGGTACTCGAGTGGCGAACGGGTGAGTAACACGTGGGTGATCTGCCCTGCACTTCGGGATAAGCCTGGGAAACTGGGTCTAATACCGGATAGGACCATCGTTTAGTGTCGGTGGTGGAAAGTTTTTTCGGTGTGGGATGAGCTCGCGGCCTATCAGCTTGTTGGTGGGGTAATGGCCTACCAAGGCGTCGACGGGTAGCCGGCCTGAGAGGGTGGACGGCCACATTGGGACTGAGACACGGCCCAGACTCCTACGGGAGGCAGCAGTGGGGAATATTGCACAATGGGCGCAAGCCTGATGCAGCGACGCCGCGTGGGGGATGACGGCCTTCGGGTTGTAAACTCCTTTCAACCATGACGAAGCTTTCGGGTGACGGTAGTGGTAGAAGAAGCACCGGCTAACTACGTGCCAGCAGCCGCGGTAATACGTAGGGTGCGAGCGTTGTCCGGAATTACTGGGCGTAAAGAGCTCGTAGGTGGTTTGTCGCGTCGTCTGTGAAATTCCGGGGCTTAACTCCGGGCGTGCAGGCGATACGGGCATAACTTGAGTGCTGTAGGGGAGACTGGAATTCCTGGTGTAGCGGTGAAATGCGCAGATATCAGGAGGAACACCGATGGCGAAGGCAGGTCTCTGGGCAGTAACTGACGCTGAGGAGCGAAAGCATGGGTAGCGAACAGGATTAGATACCCTGGTAGTCCATGCCGTAAACGGTGGGCGCTAGGTGTGGGGGTCTTCCACGACTTCTGTGCCGTAGCTAACGCATTAAGCGCCCCGCCTGGGGAGTACGGCCGCAAGGCTAAAACTCAAAGGAATTGACGGGGGCCCGCACAAGCGGCGGAGCATGTGGATTAATTCGATGCAACGCGAAGAACCTTACCTGGGCTTGACATACGCCGGATCGCCGCAGAGATGTGGTTTCCCTTGTGGCCGGTGTACAGGTGGTGCATGGTTGTCGTCAGCTCGTGTCGTGAGATGTTGGGTTAAGTCCCGCAACGAGCGCAACCCTTGTCTTGTGTTGCCAGCACGTTATGGTGGGGACTCGCGAGAGACTGCCGGGGTTAACTCGGAGGAAGGTGGGGATGACGTCAAATCATCATGCCCCTTATGTCCAGGGCTTCACACATGCTACAATGGTCGGTACAGTGGGTTGCGATGCCGTGAGGTGGAGCTAATCCCTTAAAGCCGGTCTCAGTTCGGATTGGAGTCTGCAACTCGACTCCATGAAGTCGGAGTCGCTAGTAATCGCAGATCAGCAACGCTGCGGTGAATACGTTCCCGGGCCTTGTACACACCGCCCGTCACGTCATGAAAGTTGGTAACACCCGAAGCCGGTGGCCCAAACTCGTTAGGGAGCCGTCGAAGGTGGGATCGGCGATTGGGACGAAGTCGTAACAAGGTAGCCGTACCGGAAGGTGCGGCTGGATCACCTCCTTTCTAAGGAGTTTTTTTGGTTTGTTTCCGCGTGTCCGGGTCTCGGGTGCGTGTGAGTGTTTTTTCCGGGTGGATGATTGTCCGGTGTGTGTCGTGTGTGGCTTGTGGGTTGCCGTTGGTGGTGGCCGGGTTTGGTTTGTCATGGTGTTGGGTGTCTGGGACAGCGACGTTGTCGTGTGTTCTTGGTGCGGGTGTCTTGTGTGCTGGTCGTGGTGTTGTGCTGCGGGTGGTGTGTGGGGTGCCTGGTGTTGTTTGAGAACTGTATAGTGGACGCGAGTATCTTCTTTTGATGCAATTTTGCGTGTGTCGTTTTGTGCGGCGCAGTTGTGTGTGAAGTGTGTGAAGGGCGTACGGTGGATGCCTTGGTACAGTGGGCCGATGAAGGACGTGGGAGACTGCGATATGCCTCGGGGAGTTGTCAACTGAGCGTTGATCCGAGGGTGTCCGAATGGGGAAACCCGGCCGTGGTTGTGTGCGGTCACCTGCCGGTGAATGTATAGCCGGTGTGGAGGTTACGCGGGGAAGTGAAACATCTCAGTACCCGTAGGAGAAGAAAACAATAGTGATTCCGTGAGTAGTGGCGAGCGAAAGCGGATGGTGGCTAAACCGGTGTGCGTGTGATACCTGTCAGGGGTTGCGTGTGCTGGGGTTGTGGGGTCTTGTGTGACTGGTCTGACAGCTGGTCGCCCGGGTTGCGTGTGCTAGCGGAAGTGGTTTGGAATGGCCTGCCGTAGACGGTGAGAGTCCGGTACGTGAAAGCATGTGTGGTCGGGTTGCGAGTGTCCCCGAGTAGCAGCGGGCTCGTGGAATCTGCTGTGAATCTGCCGGGACCACCCGGTAAGCCTGAATACCCGTTGTGACCGATAGCGGATAGTACCGTGAGGGAATGGTGAAAAGTACCCCGGGAGGGGAGTGAAATAGTACCTGAAACCGTGCGCCTACAATCCGTCAGAGCCTTTCGGGGTGATGGCGTGCCTTTTGAAGAATGAGCCTGCGAGTCAGCGGCACGTCGCGAGGTTAACCCGTGTGGGGTAGTCGTAGCGAAAGCGAATACTAACGAGTGTGTTGTAGTGGCGTGTCCTGGACCCGAAGCGGGGTGATCTACCCATGGCCAGTGTGAAGCGACGGTAAGACGTCGTGGAGGCGCGAACCCACTTAGGTTGAAAACTGAGGGGATGAGTTGTGGGTAGGGGTGAAAGGCCAATCAAACTCCGTGATAGCTGGTTCTCCCCGAAATGCATTTAGGTGCAGCGTCGTGTGTTTCTTGCCGGAGGTAGAGCTACTGGTTGGTTTAGCGGGACTATCATCTTAGCGACATCAGCCAAACTCCGAATGCCGGTAAGTGAGAGCGCGGCAGTGAGACTGCGGGGGATAAGCTTCGTGGTCGAGAGGGAAACAGCCCAGATCGCCGGCTAAGGCCCCTAAGGGTGTACTAAGTGGAAAAGGATGTGGGATCGCGAAGACAGCCAGGAGGTTGGCTTAGAAGCAGCCATCCTTGAAAGAGTGCGTAATAGCTCACTGGTCGAGTGGTCCTGCGCCGACAATGTAGTGGGGCTCAAGTACACCGCCGAAGCCGCGGAACTCTGCACGTGTGTGCGGGGTTGGTAGGGGAGCGTCGTGTGGCCGGTGAAGGTGCGGGGTGACCCAGTGCTGGAGGCTATGCGAGTGAGAATGCAGGCATGAGTAGCGAATGATGAGTGGGAAACTCATCCGCCGGATGACCAAGGGTTCCTGGGTCAAGTTGATCTTCCCAGGGTGAGTCGGGGCCTAAGGCGAGGCCGACAGGCGTAGTCGATGGATAACGGGTTGATATTCCCGTACCCGTGTGTGTGCGATCATGGTGAATCGGTGATACTAACTGCCCTGAAGCTGTCAGGTCACGTCTTTGGCGTGGTGTGGTGGTGGATGCGTGGGACCTGAGCCGGTAGTAGTCAAGTGATGGGGTGACGCAGGAAGGTAGCCGAGCCACTTAGTGGATTGTGGTGTAAGCGTGTGGCCCGAGTCCCAGGTAAATCCGGGGCTTGTGTGGGTGAGGCGTGATGCGTACCCGTTTGCGGGGATGTCGGTGATCCTATGCTGTCGAGAAAAGCCTCTAGCGAGTGCATGTACGGCCCGTACCCCAAACCGACACAGGTGGTCAGGTAGAGAATACTGAGGCGATCGGGTGAACTGTGGTTAAGGAACTCGGCAAAATGCCCCCGTAACTTCGGGAGAAGGGGGGCCCGTGCTGGTGGCAGGACCGTGCGTTCTGGAGCTGGTGTGGGTCGCAGAGAATAGAGGGAAGCGACTGTTTACTAAAAACACAGGTCCGTGCGAAGACGGTAAGTCGATGTATACGGACTGACGCCTGCCCGGTGCTGGAAGGTTAAGAGGACCTGTTAGGGCTTTTGTCCGAAGCGGAGAATTTAAGCCCCAGTAAACGGCGGTGGTAACTATAACCATCCTAAGGTAGCGAAATTCCTTGTCGGGTAAGTTCCGACCTGCACGAATGGCGTAACGACTTCCCTGCTGTCTCAACCACAGGCCCGGCGAAATTGCAGTACGAGTAAAGATGCTCGTTACGCGCGGCAGGACGAAAAGACCCCGGGACCTTCACTATAGCTTGGTATTGGTGTTCGGTTCGGTTTGTGTAGGATAGGTGGGAGACTGTGAAGTGGCCACGCCAGTGGTTGTGGAGTCGTTGTTGAAATACCACTCTGATCGTATTGGATGTCTGAACCTCGGCCCATGATCTGGGTTAGGGACAGTGCCTGGTGGGTAGTTTAACTGGGGCGGTTGCCTCCCAAAGTGTAACGGAGGCGCCCAAAGGTTCCCTCAGCCTGGTTGGCAATCAGGTGTTGAGTGTAAGTGCACAAGGGAGCTTGACTGTGAGACTGACAGGTCGAGCAGGGACGAAAGTCGGGACTAGTGATCCGGCACCGGCTTGTGGAAGCGGTGTCGCTCAACGGATAAAAGGTACCCCGGGGATAACAGGCTGATCTTCCCCAAGAGTCCATATCGACGGGATGGTTTGGCACCTCGATGTCGGCTCGTCGCATCCTGGGGCTGGAGTTGGTCCCAAGGGTTGGGCTGTTCGCCCATTAAAGCGGCACGCGAGCTGGGTTTAGAACGTCGTGAGACAGTTCGGTCTCTATCCGCCGCGCGCGTTGAAACTTGAGAAAGGCTGACCCTAGTACGAGAGGACCGGGTTGGACATACCTCTGGTGGGCCAGTTGTCACGCCCGTGGCATGGCTGGTTGGCTACGTATGGGAGGGATAACCGCTGAAAGCATCTAAGCGGGAAGCCTGTTTCGAGATGAGGTTTCGTGTGAGGTTCCCTGTAGACGACGGGGTTGATAGGCCGGATCTGGACAGTGTGTGAGCGCTGGAGGTGACCGGTACTAATTGGCCGAGTGCTTCACTTCTGATTGTGTGCGTGTGTTGTGTTGTTGTGAGGGTTTTTGCGTCCACTGTGCAGTGTCTGGAACGGCACCGTGTGCCCGGCCCCCTTGGTGTGTTGTGGGGGGTGTGTGGCGTGTGTTGTTTCGTTGTGTTTGTCGGTGGTTTCAGCGGTGGGGTCACGCCCGGTCCCTTTCCGAACCCGGAAGCTAAGCCTGCCTGCGCCGATGGTACTGCACCTGGGAGGGTGTGGGAGAGTAGGTCACTGCCGGCATCATTCTTTTTTGTTGTTGAGGGTGTGTGGGTGCGGGGTCTGGTTGACTGTCCTGTGTGGATGGTTGGTCGGTTCCTGTGCCTGTGCACTCTCTGTTTTTTTGCGTGCGGTGTTCACCCACAATTCACCCCAGGGGGCAGGTGTCGCACGGTGGCCGTTGCACCGGTACCGTCGGGGAGGTTACCGGACAGGATAGGCACGCGACGAGTAGCGGGCGCGGTGACACCGGAAGGTGGACCAGGTGAGCAGTAATGACGCGTGACCACACGCGGGATGAGCGTTCGCCTGCCCGGGCAGGGGGAACCGTGCTGAGGCTGTCGCTGCGGTCGCTGCGCAGCAGCGCACCCCGACAGTTCCTCAGTGTTCTGGCGATCGCCGTGGCGGTCGCCTTCCTCACGTCCACCCAGATGCTGATCTCGGTCCTGAACACCACGGCGTCCTCGATGATGAGCTCCGGCTACGAGGGAGTGGACGTGGTGGTCCGACCGGGACAGAGCAGCACGGAACTTGACCCGTCTTTCCCCGACAGGATCGCATCCCTGCAGGACGTGTCTTCAGTGTCAGTTGACGACAGGAGGACCGTCAGCGTCACACTCCCCGACGGCACACCGGCGGACACTGCGGGGCACCGCGTCCACCTCGAACCCTGGCCGATCAACGGTAAGGGCAGCACCCGCGGGCAGTCGCAGATACCGGGCGAGTCCTCGGCCGGAGAAGGCTCCGGGGAGGGTCCCACAGTTTCGGGCAGCGGTGAGGCCTATATCCCGGCGTCCACGGTGCAGGGCGACCTGCACCCCGGGAGCATCGTCGTGGTCGAGGACAGCACCGGAGACTACAGTCTGGCACTGCAGGATCCGCCAGAAGGGGGCGTAGCGGGCGGCACGGCCGGCACAGGCGGCACGCCTGGCACGGCCGGGGGCGGCGGGGACATTGCGGTGTACCTCCCCGCAGGGGAGTACATGGCCCGCTACGGCGCTGACGGAGTCCCGGAGATCCACGTCGCGGTCGCCGGGTCGTCCGGCGCGGAGTCCGTAGCAGCATCGGTCTCGGCACTGCTGACGTCCCCCGACGCCCCTGCGCCGGACGTGCGTACAGGTGCCGAGCTTGTCGCTGAGGCGGAGAAGACAACCAGAGACACCATCGGTTTCATCCCCTACCTTTTGTACGCGTTCGTCGGAACCGCGCTGCTGGCCACAGCCTTCACCATTTTCAACACGTTCACGACCACTGTCGTGCGCCGTCAGCGGGACACCGCACTTCTGCGCTCACTGGGCATGACGCGCGGGCAGACCGTGGCGGCCATCCTCATCGAGGCACTGTCCTGCGCGGTGGCAGGATCCTCGGCAGGGGTGGTGGTCGGACTACTCGTGGTCCGGTCGGTGGTTCCCGCTGTCGGTCGACGGCTGTCCGATGTCAGCCTGACCGTCCCGGAGCTCACAGTGGTGTCGGTCGCGCTACCGGTGGCGGTGGGGGTCGGTGTGACACTCGCCGGAGCACTGCTGCCCGCACTGCGTGCCGGGCGGGTGTCAGCTACAGAGGCTCTGCGCCGCTCCGGGGCTCCCCGACGCGGGCCCCGGTGGGGTCGTGTTCTCGTGGGACTCATGCTGCTCACCGCAGCCCTGGCCCTGTGCCTGGCCGGACGACTGCTGTCCGGGGCGGGAACCGGGGCACGGGTGGGACTCGCCGGCGTCGGCACGGTGGCCGGTTTCGCCGGGGTGTACCTGGTCTCCCCGGCGGTTCTCCATGGCCTGGTCACTGTGATGGTGCCGGTCGTTTCCGCACTGACCCGACGCCTTCCTGTCAGCGGGGCGGCCCTCAGACTTGCCGTCGCCCAGGGACGGCGTGATCCGGCGCGGACGGCCGGAACCGCGTTCGCACTGACCCTGGGACTGGCCCTGACCACCGTGACCGGCTCTCTCGGCGCCTCGGTCGTCAACGGTGTGACGACGGCGGTGGACTCCGAGGTCACGGCCGATCTTGTCGTCAGTTCGGCGGACGGGCTGACCGGCGAGCCTGTGCCCGGACCCGCGGTCTCCGCCGTGCAGGACGCCCCGGGCGTCGCCTCGACCTACACGGTGGGCAAAGCCCCGCTGATCGTGGGCACGGCCGGGGACGGTGTCGTCCTGGCGTCCGTCAGTGACGGCGATCCCACCACTGCACTGGATGTCGGGGAGACCGAAGGCACGACCGACCTGTCGGACGGGGAGGGGGTGACGATGTCGGCGTCCTTCGCCCGTCAGCACGGGTGGATTGTCGGCGACACCGTGGACATCGCGGTACCCGGGCAGCCAGCGTCCGCGCCGATGCCCCTGGTCGGCACCTACGGGCACTCCCGACTTCTCGGTGACGTGGTGGTGTCCTCCACCGCATTCTGGAAACTTGCCCCCGGCTCGAGGGGACTGGGCGGGCACCGTACCCTTGCCGTCGCCGTGACCGGGGACGGTTCACAGGACGCCGCGACCCTGCGTGAGGGAATTGCCGGGGCGGTGTCCCGCTACCCGGCCGTCGACGTCCAGACACCACAGGAGTTCGCTGGGCAGCAGACGAAACTCGTCGACAGGTTCACCGCCCTCGTCTACGCGCTCTGTGCACTGGCGGTGCTGGTGGCCGTGGCAGGTGTGGCGAATACGCTGGCACTGTCCGTCGTGGAGCGTCGCCGGGAGATCGGGATGCTGCGGGCGGTGGGGGCGTCCCGCGGGTTCGTGCGCAGGACCCTGACCGCGGAAGCGGTGCTGACTTCCGTGTACGGTGCCGTGGTCGGCGTTGTCACGGGCCTCGCCGCAGGTTACGGCCTCCAGGGCGCCCTGGGCGGCGTGGGGCTGACAGCCCTTGTCGTACCGGGTGGACTGGTCCTGGGCGTCCTCGTGGGATCTGTCGTCGTGGGGGTGGTGTCTGCGGTGGTGCCGGCGGTGAGGGCCGCCCGCATCCCCCCGTTGGACGCCGTGGAGGACTGACGCAGGTCCGGGAGGGTCAGCCGAAGAGCTCTTTCGTCGCGATGGCGGCACCCTCGACCAGGGACTCCAGCTTGGCCCAGGCGATCTGGGGGTGCAGGCGTCCTCCCAGACCGCAGTCGGTGGAGGCGACGACGTTCTCGGGGCCGACGATCCCGGCGAACTTCTCGATCCTGTCGGCGACGAGACGGGGGTGCTCGACGACATTGGTGGAGTGGCAGACGACACCCGGGTAGATCAGGGTGTTCTCCGGAAGCTGGTGGTCGGTCCAGACCCGCCACTCGTGGGCGTGGCGGGGGCTGGAGGCCTCGAAGCTGTAGCCGCCCACCCGGGCCCGCAGGACCTCGTCGATGATGTCCGCGAAGGGGATGTCGGTGGTGTGCGGGCCGTGCCAGGATCCCCAGCAGATGTGCAGCCGTGTCTGTTCGCGGGGCAGGTCCCGGATGGCCTCGTTGAGTGCGTCGATGCGGATGCGGATCCACGCGCGGTAGTCGGCGACCGTCGGTTCGGGGTTGATCTGGTCCCATGCCTCGGCGAGGTCGGGAGCGTCGAACTGGACGGTGAAACCGGCGTCGGTGATGGCCCTGTACTCGTGGGAGAGTGCGTCCGCGCAGGCCCGGACCAGTTCCTCGTCGGTGTCGTAGAACTTGTTGGTCAGACGGGCGGCGGAACCGGGGGCGATGGCTGCGACGAAAGCCCCGGACCGGTCGTGACCGACCTTGTCGAGGGCAGTGGTGAGAAGCTGGACGTCGGTGTCGACCTCCTCCTGGCCGATGTAGGTCACCGGGCCGGTGAACTCCGGGTTCGCGACCTTCGCGCGGCCGGTGAAGATACCGGACTCCGGGTCCTCGTAGGCCTCGCTGAACGCGGCACGGTCGCGTCGGTCAGGGAAGCTGGTCAGCCTGATGTGCCCCGGGGTGGAACGGATCCGCTCCGGGTTGGCCCACCGGTCGGTGTCCGTCATCGTCAGGCCGCCCAGCCGGGTGAAGGTGTAGTTCCACCAGGCGCCGTAGTCCACCGCCCCGGAGGTGATGTGGCCGTACTCGCCCTCGTTGATGATGTCGAGACCGAGGTTGTGCTGGCGGGCGACGACCTCGTCGACGCTCTGCTGGAGGATCGTGAGGAACTCCTCACGGGAGATCTCTCCGGAACTGAAACGGCTGTTGGCGTCCAGCAGCTCCGGGGTGCGGGGCAGCGACCCTACGTGGGTGGTGCGGATCTTGTTGACCATGTGACTCTTCGTGTCTCTTTCTCGGATGGACTAGTTGACGGGGCAGCTGTCTAGCTGCCGTAGATCTCGCGGGACGCCAGGGCGGCGCCCTCGACCAGGGACTCCAGCTTCGCCCAGGCGATCTGCGGGTGCAGGCGTCCTCCCAGACCGCAGTCGGTGGAGGCGACGACGTTCTCGGGGCCCACCAGGTCCGTGAACTGCAGAATCCGGTCGGCGACGAGACGGGGGTGCTCCACGACATTGGTGGAGTGGCACACGACACCCGGGTAGATCAGGGTGTTCTCGGGCAGCTGGTGCTCCGACCACACCCGCCACTCGTGGGCGTGGCGGGGGCTGGCGCCCTCGAAGGTGAGGCCGCTGACCTCCGCCCTGAGGCATTCCTCGACGATGGCGCCGAAAGGCACGTCCGTGGTGTGCGGGCCGTGCCAGGATCCCCAGCAGATGTGCAGCCTGACCTGCTCCCGGGGGATTCCGCGAAGGGCCCGGTTGATCGCGTCGATACGGATGCGGATCCACGCCCGGTAGTCGGCGACCGTGGGCTCCGGGTTGATCTGGTCCCAGGATTCCGCGAGGTCAGGGGCGTCGATCTGCAGTGTGAAGCCGGCGTCCGTGATCGCCCTGTACTCCTCGTGCAGCGCCTCGGCACAGGCGATGACGATCTCCTCGTCCGAGGCGAAGTACTCGTTGGCCAGGCGGGCGGCCGAACCGGGGGAGATGGCCGCCATGAAGGCGTCCTTCCGGGGGGGTCCGGCGGCGTCGAGAGCTGTGGTGAGCAGGTCGATGTCGGCACTGACCTGCTCCTGCCCGGTGTAGGTCACCGGGCCGACGAAGGTGGGTACGCTCATCGCCCTGCCCATGAGACAGCCCGACGAGGGATCGGAGTACGCCTCACGGAACGCGGTCCAGTCACGGCGGTCGTTCATGCTCGTCAACTGCACGTTGCCGGGGGAGGAGCGGACGACGTCCATCTCCACCCACTCGCCGGGCTGCGGGGCTCGCAGTCCGGAGAAGCGGTCGAAAATGTAGGACCACCAGGCTCCGAAGTCGATCGGGTCGGAGGTGATGTGGCCGTACTCACCTTCGTTGACGATGTCGATGCCGAGGTTGTGCTGACGGGCGACGACCTCGTTGACACTGGTGCGCAGGACATCGAGGAACTCGGTCCGGTCGATGTCCCCGGCTGCCATGCGGGCCCCTGCCTCCAGCAGTTCGGGGGTGCGGGGCAGGGATCCCACGTGGGTGGTACGGATCTTGTCGGCCATGGTTACTCCTGAGGGACGGGGCTGACGGAGGCGCAGCCGAAGTGGGACACCGTGTCAGACACGGTGTGGTTGGCACGGTGAACCACAGTGCAACTCTGTGGTGAAACGCTTAAGTGAGAATCTTCAGTGGAACTCTGTGGGGGATTCTAGACCGAGCGGTTCAGTAGGTGACTATTCACCCCCGGCGAGGTGTACCTTCACCCCCGAACGCAGACGCACGGCGGCGAGATCCAGCGTCTCATCGTTCTTGCAGAACGTCCACCGGACCAGCGTGTGCACCGGGTCAGAGGGGTCGGCGGCCGCACGGTCGTTGACGAAGGCGGAGACCGGTATCCCTGCCACGCCCACAGCTGCAGGAAGACGCCGGCAGAACTCCTCGGCAGACATGGGGTTCCCGTCGGCCCCCGTCAGCCCCAACGGGGAGATGTCGGTGATCACGTAGTATGTCCCGTCACTTCCCAGAACCTCCATCCCGGCGTCCCTCAGGGCCGTGGTGAGCCGCCCGCGGCGGGAACGCAGTGTCCGTGCCCAGTCCCGGGACCACGCGTCCGCGTTGTCCAGGGCCCAGGCCACCGCCGGCTGCAGGGGCGTGACCCCGACATAGGTGAGGAACTGCTTCGCCGCGGTGACAGGGCCGAGCAGTTCCGGCACGGCGATCGCCCATCCGGTCTTCCAGCCGGTGACGTTGAAACTCTTCGCGGCCGAGGAGATGGTGACCGTGCGGTCGGCCATGCCGTCCAAGGTCGCGAAGGGAATGTGCTCCCCGTCGAAGGCGAGACGCTCATAGACTTCGTCACTGATGACGACGATGTCTGTTCCCCGCACACAATCGGCGATGAACTCGAGGTCACCGCGGCCCAGAACCGTGCCGGTGGGGTTGTGCGGTGTGTTGAGGAGCACGGCGGCGGTCCCCGGCCCGGCGACAGCGGCGGCGAATGCCTCCCTGTCGAGGGACCAGCGGCGGACCCCTGTGCTGCCGGTGCCGGTTGTGCCGGTTGTGCCGGTTGTGGACAGTCTGAGCCGTACCGGACGTACCGTCGCACCCGCCAGCCCGACCGCCGCCGTGTAGGCGTCATAGGTCGGCTCCAGGGTCACGACACTCTGCCCCTCGTCGACCAGGCCGAGCACGGAGGCCGCGATGGCCTCGGTGGCGCCCACGGTGACCAGGACGTCGTCGGCGGTGACCTGCTGTCCCCAGCGGTTGCGCCGGTCCCGTGCGACCGCCTCGCGCAACTGTGCGACACCCGGACCCGGACCGTACTGGTTGTCGCCGCTGAGAATGGCGTCCGCGGCGATACGCAGCATCTCGGCCGGACCGTCGTCGTCGGGGAAACCCTGGCCGAGATTGGCGGCACCTGTTCGCACCGCTTCGGCGGTGGCGGTGGCGAAGATGGTCGGGCCGATGCCGGCGACGCGGCCGGCCGGTCGGTGACCCCGGCCCGGGGGTGTGGTGGAAGTGGTGGTGTGTGCGGGGGACTGGACCATGACCGCAATACTATGGGCGACATGACTCACATCCAGCGACCCACCCCCCTCACCGCCACCGGCGCGGACCCCGACCATGTCGAACACCTGGAGGCGGTGGACCCCGCTGACCTGCCCAAGGGTCATCCGAAGGACGCCATGGCCGGCCATGACAAGCTCAGCCCACGTCAGCAGCTGGGCCTGCTCCTGCAGTACTTCCGTGACTCCTACCCGGAGATCTACACCTCCCTGACCACTGACGAGGGTGCGGGCGGTGCGGTCACCGCCGAACTGAAGGACGCCACGGAACGGATGTGGGCCCGTGTGCCCGACCTCATCACCCACTGCAGCCTCCTGGTGCTGGGGGCCGGACTCGACCAGACGATGCCGGGTGTCGCCTTCCTGAGGTCGGGACCCGCGGCGTCCCCCGTCGTTATCGCCGGCCTGGCTGCCACGGTGCTGCGTCCCTCGTCCCCGACGGGTGCGGTAGCTGTGAGCCTGCACGGGGGGCCGGGCTGGTTCGGGGACGCCGAAAGCCATGACCAGCTGTGGCTGCCGTTGTTCGCGGCACTGGCGGAGAAGTCCGGGGTGACGGTCGTCGACCTGGTGTACCCCCTGCCGGGCTACGGGGACGGAACTCTGCAGAAGACCGCCGCCGCGGTGGCGTCCGCGGTCGCGGAGGTGCGGGAACGGGCCGGGGAGTTCGTCGCGGGAGCTGCAGCGGACCGGGTCGGCCTGGTGACCTTCGGGTCCGGGCTGACGGTGGCGGAGCAGGTCGTGGAGGACGCCTCGTTCCTGCTGGCGATGACACCACGGATCCCGGAAGGGCAGGACCTCGACCTGTCGGGGGTCTCCACGAGGGTGTCGGTGGCGTCGGAGGATTCCAGGGGGACGCATCCGCAGACTGTCCTGGACTGGTTCACCGCCCGTACCGGCGGCCGGGAGCCTGCCACCGGCACGGACTTCGAGTACGCGGAGTACCTGTCTGAGCACATCATCGGCGTGCCGGACGTGTGGCGCCGGAGAGTCTCTGACGATGCGGCATGGCTGGCCCGGCGGTAGGCGAGATCAGGGTGTTTTAACCGGTAACGGGAGGCGGAAAACAGGTACAGGACAGCTGTCTCCGGGTACTGGTAGCGCACGAGCTGCATGCTCGGGGGCTGCCGAAGCCGGCGCAATGTGGGAATCACGTGCGGATTCGACCTCACGCAGGCGGTGGCGTCACAGTCTGATCACCAATCTCCCTGGGCTTGGGCGCGGATCCGTCCATCGGCGCTGCCAGCGTTACAGTCTTGTAAAAGCTCTCAGATTGTTGAACACATACATTGTGGGTTGTTCAACAATCCCATAAAGTGATCTGCACCATAACGAAAGAGGTGCAACGATGAACGAAGCTGGCGCGGACAATTGTCCCGAGGGCAGTGGTACGGCTGCTACCGGTGAGAAAACGGCAGTCGGGCCATCAGACGGACAGCGCAGGAAAGGAATGACTCCCACCGGTCGCGCGGCGACATTCGGGGCGATGTTCATGATGGCCACCAGCGCCATCGGTCCAGGGTTCCTGACCCAGACCAGTGTCTTCACCGTCCAGATGGGGGCTGCACTCGCATTTGCGATCATCATCTCCATCATCATCGACATAGCTGTGCAGCTGAATGTGTGGCGGGTTCTGGCTGTCTCCGGACAGCGAGCCCATGAACTGGGGAACACCGTGCTTCCCGGTCTCGGGTGGTTCATCGCAGTCCTCGTGTTCACCGGAGGTGTCGCCTTCAACATCGGCAACATCGCGGGAGCCGGGCTGGGGACCAACGCGATGCTCGGCATGGACCCGAAGCTCGGTGGCGCACTCTCCGCCCTCATCGCTATCTGTGTCTTCCTGTCCCGAAAGGCCGGTCTCGCTCTGGACCGCATCATGGTCGGCCTCGGCGCCCTGATGATCCTCCTCATGCTCTACGTTGCCGTAGTCTCCAACCCGCCGGTGGGGGAGGCTCTGAAGAACACCGTGGCTCCCGACGAAATCGACTTTATGGTGATCACCACTTTGGTCGGTGGCACCGTCGGCGGATACATCACCTTTGCCGGAGCACACCGACTTATCGACAGTGGTGTCACCGGTCCGGAGAATGTCGGCAGGATCACGAAGACGTCCATCGCGGGCATAGTCATCACCGGTGTGATGCGCATCCTTCTGTTTTTGGCCGTGCTCGGCGTAGCCGCGACCGGAGTGACACTGGCAGAGGACAATACCGCCGCGGATGCCTTCTACCACGCTGCCGGTGAACTGGGACTCCGCATGTTCGGGATCGTGCTCTGGGCCGCCGGACTCAGTTCAGTGGTGGGCGCCGCGTACACTTCAATCACCTTTATCACGACCCAGCAGACGCAGCCGAAAAACCGGAATGCTCTCACTGTGGCGTTCATCGCCTTTTGCGCGGTAATCTTCCTGTTCCTCGGCGCCGCTCCCCAGACCCTTCTGATCTTCGCGGGAGCATTCAACGGGATCATCCTTCCCGTCGCCTTCGCTCTTGTGCTCTGGGTCGCCTGGAAGCGCCGAGATCTGCTCCACGGGTACGCGTATCCGAAGTGGCTGCTGGTTATCGGCGTCATCGTTCTGGCGCTGGAGTTCTACCTCGGGTGGAACTCGCTGACCGGTATTGCTGATCTCTGGAAATAGAGAGGAATCCATCCGTGACTGTCCCATCCCCGATCTCCCACGAAGAACGGGCCGCGCTGTCGCCGGCGCAGGCACGCGCGCTCTTCCGAGACGGCCTGCAGGTCCCCACCCCCGGGTTTTCTGCGGGCTACGCACAGGCCAACCTCATCACTCTGCCGAAAGAGGATGCCTTCGACTTCCTCATTTTCGCGCAGCGCAATCCGAAGTCGTGCCCGTTGCTCGGTATCCTCGAACCGGGGGAGATCTCCTCCGAACTACTCCTCGGGGGTGATATCCGGACCGACATTCCGGGATACCGTGTGTTCCGCAACGGTGAACTCACCGAAGAACGCGCCGATGTGACTGGCTTGTGGCGTGAAGACCTCGTCTCCTTCATCATCGGTTGCTCCTTTACTTTTGAATCAGCTCTCCTCGACAACGGAATTCCGGTCGCGCACATCGAGCAAGGGTGCAACGTTCCTATGTACAGAACCTCTATCGAGACCTCTCCGGCAGGGAAGTTTCACGGGCCGATGGTGGTTTCCATGCGCCCGGTCCCGGCGAATCAGGTGGCGGATGCTGTGCGCATCACCTCTCGCTATCCCTCGGTCCACGGGGCCCCGGTGCATGTCGGTGATCCCGGTGTCATTGGTGTCCCTGACCTCGCGCACCCGGACTTCGGCGACGCCGTCGAGGTTGCCCCGGGAACGGTGCCGGTGTTCTGGGCCTGTGGCGTGACCCCGCAGTCCGTGGTGATGAGCTCGAAGCCGGAACTGGCCATCACCCACTCGCCGGGACACATGCTGGTGACGGATGCCCGTGACCTGCAGTACCAGGTGCCGTGACGGACGGCATCAACCGGTACGCCGCCGTTGCGAACCTCTGGACCGCTGAGGCGACCCTGTAGACCCGGGCCGATCCGCACCGCTCGGCGGACAACCATCCGCTGAGTATGCCGCTGTCAAATGGCCGGGGTGCGGACCTCTGCCTCAGGAACGAGACCACCCACCCGACTGGTCCATTGAAGCTCCGGCGGGCCCGCACACTGTTTCGTCCACGGCATGGCCAACGGGTGGATCCAGGAGGGCGCACGGTGGTCGAGACGTCCTCCGGATCCACGGGGATCTTTTGACAGATGGAGATGGAGTGGTTCCCGGACCCGACGTGGATCGTCGCCGCCGTCGTCGCCGCCGTCATCACCTCGTCTAACCTGGGGGAATAGACGTCCTTTACGCCGGACCACTGACCGCCCTGTGCGTAGCGGGTTCGGAGAACTCCGCGTCGTTCCCCGCGTGGTCGTCCGGCGACCGTTGCCTGTTCACCAACGCGACCCTCCTGGGGCGAGGGCATCGGACGCCATCAGGTGGAACAGAGTTTCGCCGGCTTGGTCGTCGAGCGGATGATGAGCGTGTCGGACGCCGCGGCGACGGGTGTTGGCCGCACTCTGGAACGGGTCACCGGTATCCGAGCCGATAGCTCGACATAAAGGCCTGTGGGTGGTACTGCGTCTGGTGATCGAGATC
Source organism: Corynebacterium neomassiliense (assembly GCF_900626215.1). Lineage (NCBI taxonomy): Bacteria > Bacillati > Actinomycetota > Actinomycetes > Mycobacteriales > Corynebacteriaceae > Corynebacterium > Corynebacterium neomassiliense. The sequence goes on from NZ_LR131106.1 coordinate 2,736,255, forward strand.
GTGGATGCAGGTGAGCACTGCCTTGACAAGTACTACTCGGACACCTGGCCGGCAGAGAGGGAGATCGACGCCGGCCCGTGCCGTGACCGCATCGGGTACCGCATTTTCCCGGTCTGCCCACCTGGCACGTAGGGCAGGCCAGCTGTTCCAGATACCGCCGGTTGGTGTCACTGATCATGCCCGCGCCAGCGACGACGGTGACGTCACTAAGGCCGTAGGTGTCCGTAAGCGCCTCCAGCTGCGGGACGAATGCCGTCGTTTCAAGCTTGTTGCACTCGAACGCCCGGATACGCAGGGGAAACCCGTTTGTGCCGGTGAGCATTCCGAGGGTGAGTCACACTGGTCGATTAGGCGCTCCTCGGGTCACCCGGTCACGCGGAACCAGTCACCCTTTCTTCTCGGAATACGGAGTGGTGACCTCATTGAGGACTTATAAGGTCGGTCCCATCCCCGCATGATCAGCACACACGCCGGTGACCGCATTTCGGAACCCGTCGGTGGGGTGGTGCGGATGTGGCCGATGTCCCGGGAATCTGGTCGCCGGAAATCTGGTCTCTCGGAATGCGTGATCTGTACGTCGGTGACCTCGGAGGCCGTGGTCACGGTACGACTTTGTGGGCTCACTGCGGTCGGATCTTGTCAAACCCGGCGTCCGGACAGTGGGTCGGGAGCTCTCAGCAGGAGCGTGTCGACCGGGCAGCGCCTTATTCCGCGCGGACCCCGCGGCCGGCCGTCAGTCCGTGACCAGGTGAGCTGCGGAGGATGTCGGCGATACCGGGCACGAAGTCGAGTGTGCGGCGGAAACCCGGCCTGAGATCGTGGTCCTCGTCGGTGGTGTCGAACGTGGACGCCCCGGACCAGATCTCGCGGAGTACGGGGGACAGCAGTCCGGCGCGGCCGCGGAGACGGAGGACCCGGACGGCGGCGAAGAGCTCACAGGCCAGCTGCACCTCGAAGGCGTCCAGGGAACGGTTCAGCTGGTCGACGGCCTGGGGTGCGAAACTGGCGTCCTCCTCCATCCCCCGGGACACTGTCGTGGTCCCCAGGGAGACCGGGGCAGCGGAGGCGCGCATCTCGGCACCGGCGGAGGAGGAGACGTACTCGAGGATCATGAGTCCCGAGGACCCCTCGGGCCCCTGTGCCACGAACGGGGGGAGACCGGTGATGCCGGGGTCCATGGCGTCCGCGATCCTGCTTTCGGTGAGCGGGCAGGTGCACGCCAGTGCGAGGTTCACGGCGTCCAGCTCCTGGGCCAGTTCGATCTGGTTGAAGTTGCCGTGGTGCACAGCGTCGACAGTTCCGTCCTCCGCCTCGACGAACAGGGGATTCTCCTGGGCGATGTTCATCAGTGCGGTCAGGTGGTCCCGCAGCGCCGCAGTCCGTGCCACGAGAGCCCCGAGAACCGTGATGAAGGTACGGAATCCGTACCGTTCCTGGACGCGGGGAACGGGCCCGTGGAAGGCGGGGGAATCGGTCAGCCTCCGCAGCAGATCAGCCACCTCCGGGACGCCGGGGGCTGCGGCGGCCCGGGCGGAGGCTGCGGACCAGTGCTGCGGATTGGCGGCGACCGCAGAGGCGGTCAGTGCGAACACCGCCGCCGCGGCGTCCGTCAGCTTCCCGAGTCTGACGAGGCTGAGGGCGGCCCGCGACACGGTGAGTGCACTGCTGCTGATGAACGGGAGAGCATTGTCTGAACTGAAGCGGAACGGCGCCTGGTGCATCTCCGGGGTACAGGGACGCTCCCCGGCAAGGGCCAGCCCGAGTCCCGCCAGGGCGGAGAGGTCCCCGGTGCCGATGGCCGACCGGGAGAGAACGGTGGGCAGTTCATCGGCGTCCAGCAGCCCGACGAGGCGCTGCAGCAGTTCCGGGGGGACTCCGGAGCCGGGGTGGGAGAGCTGGCTGGCGCGCACCGCGATCATGCCCCTGACCACGGGACGGTCCAGAGGTTCCCCGGTTTCCAGGCCGTGACTGCGCAGGAGCCTCATGCCGTGTCCCTCACCCTCCAGGCGTGTGGACTTGTTGCCGCCGACACCGGTGGTCCTGCCGTACACCGGCTGCGAGGTGTCCCGGGATTCCAGGCGGTGGTGGAGCCGGCCGATCCTGTCGAGGACCTTGTCCGGGACGGAGACGGTGTCCTGTTCCACGGCGATTCTCCAGAGGGAGTCAGGGGTGAGCTGGTCGCCGAGTTCGAAAGGCATGGGGAGCTTCCTTCGTTTGACATGCGGATATGTGTTGACGTGAACACTCCGGAGCATATCAACTTCCACATCGTGAAAGTCCAGTTTCATGATACGGTAACAATGAAGTAACTCGGACGACACGGTGACGCAGCAGATTGAGACTGTCACCACCGCAACCAAGAGGAGCCTCATGATTGAGCTCAGAAACGTGTCGAAGAAGTATCCGGACGGCACCGTCGCAGTGACGGACCTGACGTTCAGTGCTCCCAACGGCAGGATCACCGCGCTCGTCGGACCGTCGGGCTGCGGCAAGACCACCACTCTGAGGATGGTCAACCGGCTGATCGAACCCAGCTCCGGTGAGATTCTCCTCGACGGGGAATCCGTGAAATCCCGTGACGTGGTCGAACTGCGCCGCCACATCGGATACGTCATCCAGAACGCGGGTCTGCTCCCGCACAGGACCGTGATCGACAACATCGAGACCGTGCCACGCCTCGAGAAGAAGAACATCGACAAGGCAGCCCTGCGTGAACGCGCCCGTTCACTCATGGACATGGTCGGTCTCGACTCCTCGTTCGAGGACAAGTACCCGGGACAGCTCTCCGGAGGCCAGAGCCAACGGGTCGGGGTGGCCAGAGCCCTCGCCGCCGACCCGCCGTTCATGCTCATGGACGAGCCCTTCAGCGCAGTTGATCCCGTGGTCCGCAAACAGCTCCAGACAGAGTTCCTGAAGATCCAGGCCAAGGTCGCCAAAACGATCATCATCGTCACCCACGACATCGACGAGGCGCTGCTTCTGGCGGACCAGGTTGTCGTCCTCGGGGAAAAGGCGAAGATCGAGCAGATCGGGACACCCGAGGAACTCCTCAACGCACCGGCCAACGAGTTCGTCCGGAACTTCCTCGGGAAAGGACGGGACTACCGGGCCCTGGCATTCGGCTCATCCGCCGGTCTCGTACTCGATCCTCTGCCCGTCACCCACCCCGGCGGCGAGATCAGGACCGGTGACGTCCTGGATGCCGCGACCCTGGACTGGGCCGTGACGGTCGGGACCGACAACCTCCAGGCCTGCCTCGACGCGACCCTGGCCGCGCCCGCCGGACGGGCCGTCGCAGTGGACCCCTCCGGACGGGTGGCGGGGAGCTTCGACTCCGGTGCCGTCACAGCTGCCGCACGGGCACAGGAATAACGGCAGGACGGCAGATCACCATGAACTGGCAATGGGTCCCGGAAAACATGGACCTCATCATCGACCTGACGAAAAGTCACCTGAAACTCACACTCGTCCCGACCGGAATCGGGCTGGTGATCTCCCTGCTGCTGGGGACACTGGCCACCTACGTCCCGAGAATCCGGGAGTTCGTCGTCTCCGGAACATCACTGCTCTACACGATTCCCTCACTCGCCCTGTTCGTGCTGCTCCCGGGAATCCTGGGGACGAAGATCCTCGACCCCGTGAACATCGTGGTCGCCATGACCATCTACACCGTCGCACTGCTGGTGCGCGTGGTGGTGGACGGGCTTACATCGGTCGACGAGACCACCCTGATCTCCGCGAAAGCCATGGGATTCACCGGCGTCCAGGAATACTTCCGCGTCCGCCTTCCGCTGGCCGTGCCCGCGGTCCTCGCCGGTCTGAGGAACGTCGTCGTGTCCAATGTCTCGATCGTGACGATCGCCGCGACGATCGGTATCAGCCAGCTGGGCACACTGTTCACACTGGGATTCACCCGGAACAGCATGGAACCGATCGTGGCGGGACTGGTGTTCAGTCTCCTCCTGGCCGTGGTCCTCGACCTCGTGCTGGTGTTCATCGGCAGGCTGCTGTCCCCATGGAAGCGAGGCAAGCGTGCTCACTGAAGTCATCTCATGGCTGACCGACCCGGGTAACTGGGGCGGTGACGGCGGAATTCTCTACCAGCTCGGTTACCACATCCTCTACTCGCTGGTCTCCCTGGTGGTCGCCACAGCGGTGGCCGCCCCGGTGGCCGTGTACATCGGGCACACGGGACGGGGCAAGCAGACGGTCATGGCACTGGCCAACGCCGCCAGGGCCCTGCCCACACTGGGTCTCCTCATACTCCTGGTGATCCTCATCTCCCCCAGTTTCTCCAGTGACCTGGCATTCCTGGTCCCGGGCCTCATCGTCCTGGTCCTCCTCGCAGTCCCCCCGATCATCACCGGAATCGTCACCGGATTCGACTCCGTTCCCGACTACGTCATCGACGCCGCCCGGGGAATGGGCATGTCCGAGATCTCCATCGTGTTCAGGGTCGAAATTCCCTGTGCCACGGCCCTGGGCATCTCGGGGATCCGCAGCGCCCTCCTGCAGATCGTCTCAACGGCCACGGTCGCGGCATATGTGTCCCTCAACGGACTCGGGCGCTTCATCCTGGACGGACGGGCGATGAACGACTACGCCCAGATCGCCGGCGGAGCAGTTCTCATCACACTTCTCGCACTGGTCATGGACCTCATCTTCATGGCTGCGCAACGGGTGGCGGTCCCCCGTGGACTCAGAGTGAAGAAATAGAACCCCAGAACCACAGAACCACAGACAGCACAGCATCGAAACGGAGACACAATGTTCAAAAAAGTAATGACCACAGTTGTCGCGGCGGCAGTGACGGGATCCCTCCTGGCAGGCTGCGGCGGCGGGGACCCGACCTCCTCCGGCACCGGCTCCTCGGGAGACAGCTCGACACTGACCATCGGATCGGCGGACTTCTCCGAAAGCCAGCTTCTCGCGACGATCTACTCCCACGCACTCCGTGACGCGGGCATCAACGTGACCGAGAAACTGGGGATCGGCAGCCGGGAGATCTATCTCGAGGCACTCAAGGACGGTTCGATCGACATGCTCCCCGAGTACAGCGGAACTTACCTTTCCGCACTCGACCCCGACACCACGGAGACAGACCCCGCGAAGATCACCGCTGAACTGAAGGAGAAGGTCGGTGACGGCCTCGAGATCCTGGATGTGTCGGAGGCGGAGAACAAGGATGTCGTGACACTGTCAAGTGACTTCGCCCGTGAACACCCCGAGGTCGACAAGGTCTCCGACCTGCAGGGACTCGCCGGCGACATGACCCTCGCCGGGCCTTCGGAATGGAAGGAACGCTACATGGGTGTCGCTGGTCTCAAGGAGGTCTACGGACTCGACTTCAAGAGCTTCAAGGTCCTTGACGCAGGAGGGCCGCTGACCCTCGCCTCCCTGAAGAGCGGCCAGGCTCAGGCCGGCGACATGTTCAGCAGCGATCCCGCGATCGAGGACAACGACCTCAAACCCCTCGAAGACGACAAGAACCTGTTCCTTCCCGCGCAGATCGTCCCCGTCGTGCGGTCCTCGAAGATCACCGACCAGGGACGTGAGGTCATCAACAAGGTGCAGGCGGCACTGACGACGGAAGGGTTGACCGACATGAACAGGAAGATCGCCGACGGCGGTGATCTCGGCCAGATCGCCGATGAGTGGCTCAAGGCTGAGGGGTTGGCGTCCTGATGGCGGGCGAGGGAGTCACCAAATCCGTCGAGCGGGCACTCCAGCTGCTGGGCATCGTGTGCAGCGAAGACTCCATGACACTGACAGAGGCGGCGCGGGACGCCGATCTGCCGGCAAGTACCGCACTGCGGCTGCTGCGTTCACTGTGCGCCCAGGGTTTCCTGCGCAGGGAAGAGGACGGAAGCTACCGCGCCGGGCCCCGGCTGATCCAGCTCGGCGCCAGAGCACTGTCGAAGAACAACCTGATCAACAGCGCCGGACCCTATATGCGGGCCCTGGCCGCCGAATGCGGTGAATCCGTGTACCTGTCGGTGAAGGTGAGCCAGGAGGAGGCCCTCTACATCCACATCGAGGAGGGGACCCACTCCGTCCGTCACGTCAGCTGGGTGGGCAACACCATACCCCTGGACAACTCCGCGGCAGGGAAGGTCTTCCGAGGTGACGAAGGGGAGGCCGCGGTCGTGGAGGACAGTGTGGAGAAGGACGTGACCGCCATCGCCACGGGTGTGAGGGTCGGCGGTCAGCTGGTGGCGGCGCTGAGCATTGTGGCGCCCAGCTACCGCATGGACGCCGACATCATCGACGCCCTGAGTTTCGATCTCAGGGAGATGGCCTCGGACGTGGAATGTGCACTGGGAGGAGAACTGAAGTGAGAGGAGACAAGGTGACAGACGACACCAGGGCACTGGAACAACGTGTGGCGGCAATGCTCGCTGAAATCTCACCGGTCGGCCGGGCCACCGGTGGCGGATGGTCACGTTTCGCGTGGACGGACGAGGACCGGGTTCTGCGGGAATGGTTCACCGCGAAAAGCCGTGAACTCGGTCTCACGGTCGACGTCGACAGGGCCGGGAACATCTGGTCCTGGTGGGGAGGACGCCCCACCCCCGACCGGCCCGGTGTCACGACCGGCTCCCATCTCGACTCCGTCCCCGGAGGAGGGGAGTTCGACGGCCCCCTCGGCGTCGTCAGTGCGCTGGCGGCCGTCGAGCTGCTGCAGGACGGGGGAGTCGTGCCGGAACACCCGGTGGGAGTCGTCGTGTTCAGCGACGAGGAAGGTGCACGGTTCGGGATAGCCTGCTTCGGTTCGCGGGTCCTGACCGGAAGTCTGTCCGCCGAGGAGGCGCTGTCGCGCCGGGATGCCGCAGGAACCACCCTGTCCGAGGCCCTGCGGGCCGAAGGTGTGGACCCGGAAGACTACGGTGCGGACCCGGACCTGGTCTCCGTGATCGGGGCGCACATCGAACTCCATGTCGAGCAGGGGGTCGCTCTCGGCGACCTGGACGCCCCTGTCGGGGTCGCCAGTCACATCTGGCCCCACGGGCGCTGGGAGGTGACCGTCGCCGGTGAGGCCAACCATGCAGGCACCACCCCCATGGACCGGCGGTCCGACGCGATGGTCAGGGCGTCGGAGTTCGTCCTGGCGGTGAGGGACTCCGCGGTCGTGCATGACGCCAGTGCCACCGTCGGGCGTCTCCGGGTCGAACCCAACGGTGTCAACGTCATTCCGTCGCGTGTCACGGCCTCGCTGGATGTGCGGGCGCCGGGTGAGGACGCCGTGGAGGCGGTCCTTGACGATGTCGCCGACTTCGCCCCCGTCAGACAGTCCTGGACCCCCGGGACCTGGTTCGACTCCCGGCTGCGGGAGGTGGTGGCCGAGGGCGCCGCGGAGGCCACCGGACAGGAGCTGCCCGTGGTCGGAACCGGCGCCGGCCATGACGCCGGCGTCCTCCAGAACCACGGTGTGCCGGTGTCCATGCTCTTCGTCCGGAACGGTACGGGAGCGTCCCACACCCCGGCCGAACATGCCGAACTGTCTGACTGCGCTCTCGGGGTCAAGGCTCTCGCCGGTGCCCTGGTCAGCGTGGACCGGTGGCTGACCACCGTCCAGGCTGACACCGTGCAGGGGGTGTCCCGTGGCTGAAAACGCCACCGCCGCCACCGCCGCCATCACGGCGGCTGCAACTCCGACCGCTACCGGCTACTGGATGCGACGGGCCTGGCTGCCCGACGGTGTAGCTGAACGCGTACGGGTCGAGGTCCTCGACGGGACAGTCGCCTCGGTGGTCGCCGACGTCGACCCCCGCAGCGGTGACACGGTGCTGGACGGAACCGTCCTGCCCGGTGCAGCCAACTGCCACTCCCACGCCTTCCACCGTGCCCTCCGGGGAGCGGGAGCCCCCGGGGACACCTTCTGGGGTTGGCGGAAGACGATGTACCGCATCGCCTCGCGGCTTGACCCGGACAGCTACCTCCGGCTCGCCCGCAGCCTCTACGCGGAGATGCTCGCCGCCGGGTACACCTCCGTCGCCGAGTTCCACTACGTCCACCACCAGCCCGACGGCACCCCCTACCAGGACCCCAACATCATGGGCCTGGCACTGAAGCAGGCGGCCCGGGAGGTGGGGATAAGACTGACCCTGCTGGACACCTGCTACCTTTCCTCGGGATTCGGCGCGGCACCGGAAGGAGTGCAGAACCGGTTCTCCGACGGTGACGCAGCCGGCTGGGCGGAGAGGATCAACCCGATTCCGGACGACGACATGTTCAGACTGGGTGCGGCCGTCCACTCGGTGCGTGCCGTCCCCCGGGAACAGTTGGCGACAGTCTCCGACTGGGCCCGGCAGCGGGACACGGTCCTGCACGTCCACCTGTCGGAACAGGAGGCGGAGAACGAGGCATGCCTGCAGCACACCGGGCTGACCCCGACCGGCCTGCTCCGGGAGGCAGGGGCCTGGACGCCGAAATCGGTTGCCGTGCACGCCGTGCACCTGACCGACGACGATGTCCGGATCCTGGCGGACGACGGGGCCACAGTGTGCGTGTGCCCGTCGACGGAGGCAGATCTGTCCGACGGTATAGCACCGGTGCTGCGGCTGGCAGATGCCGGCGTACCGATGTGCATCGGCTCCGACGAGAACGTGCTCATCGACCCCTTCCGTGAGGTCAGGAGCGCAGAGATGCACGAACGCCTGCGCAGCAGGCGCAGGGAGAACCTCGCCCCCCGAGATCTTGTCGCCATGCTCTCCGGGGCCGGTCAACCCGCAGCCGGATGGCCCGAAGCAGGAAGGATCGCCGTCGGTTCCCTCGCGGACTGGGTGGAGGTGGACGACAGTTCTCTGCAGTTGACGGGAGTGCTGCCGGACAGGATTCCGCAGACCGCCACCGCAGCGCAGGTACGCCGGGTCTTCGTCGGCGGAGACCTCGTCGCCGAAGACGGCGTGGTCCCCGGGGTGGAGGACCCCTGCGACGGACTGGATTCCATCATCGGAAAGCTGAGGAGCTGACTGTGACAACAACGGGGACAACAACCGGGACAACAACCGGGACAACAACCGGGACCACGACGCTGATCACGGGCATATCGGAACTCGTCACGAACGACGGGCCGGACTGGGACCTCGGCGTCATCCCCGGTGCCGCCGTGCTGGTCGAGGACGGCACCGTCACCTGGACCGGAACCGCCGCCACCGCACCGGACGCCGAACGGACCGTGGACGTGGGCGGCAGAGCCGTCATTCCGGGGTTCGTCGACAGCCACAGCCACATCGTCTTCGCCGGGGACCGCAGCGCGGAGTTCACGGCACGGATGGCGGGCGCGGCCTACGACGGCGGAGGAATCGCCTCCACCGTCGCGGCGACGAGGTCAGCCACGGACGATGCCCTGCGGGAACGGGCGCGGCGTCTCGTCGGTGAGGCCCGGGCACAGGGAACGACCCTGCTCGAGGTGAAGAGCGGCTACGGACTGGACACGACCCAGGAGAAGCGTCTGCTGGGAATCGCACACGAGATGACCGGGGAAGTCACCTTCCTCGGGGGTCATGTTGTCCCGGCAGAGTACCGGCACGACCCCGACGCCTATGTCCACCTGGTCGCAGGAGCCATGACTCAGGCGTGTGCCCCCTCGGCGAAATGGGGTGACGTCTTCTGCGAGCCCCACTCTCCCGTCGCCTTCGACGAGGACCAGTCCCGGGAGATCCTGGAAAGCGCCCGGAACCACGGCCTCGGACTGAGGGTGCACGGTGCACAGCTGGGCCCGGGGCCCGGCCCGCGCCTGGCGGTGGAACTCGGGGCGGCGTCCGTCGACCATGCGACCTTCCTCACCGACGCGGACATCGACCTGCTGTCACAGGCGGCAGGCTCCGGTGGACCGGTCGTGACCTTCCTGCCGGTGGTGGAGTTCTCCACCAGACAGCCCTACCCCGACGCACGCAGGGTCATCGACGCCGGAATCACCGTGGCCGTGGCCACGGACTGCAACCCGGGAACCTGCTACTCGAACTCGATGTCCATGGCCATGGCCATCGCCGTCCGGGAGATGGGGATGACCCCGGACGAGGCACTCTGGGCCGCCACGGCCGGCGGTGCACGCGCACTGCGCCGGGCCGACGTGGGAAAGATCGCGCCGGGCAGCCGTGCCGACCTTGCCGTGGTGGACGCCCCGAGCAGGGACCACATCGTCTACCGGGCAGGAGTTCCCCTGGTCAGAGCACTCGACATATAGCGATCCCGGACACCGGGACACACCCCCAGGCAGTACAAGACAAAGATTGGAACGGGACATGACAAACTCCACCGCGACCGCCGCCTACACCGCACCGCTGATCACGGAACTGCCCGAGATGCCGGACTTCGAACCCGGCATCCGACGGGCCCCCTCGCGCGGATTCCGGCTCACACCGTCTCAGACCGAGACGGCACTGAAGAACGCACTGCGCTACATCGACCCGTCACTGCACGACCAGATCATCCCGGAGTTCCTCGAGGAGCTCACCACCTACGGGCGCATCTACGGCTACCGTTTCCGTCCGGCCGGTCGGATCTGGGGCCGGCCGGTGGACCAGTACCCGGGAGCCACGCTGGAAGGCAGGGCCTTCCAGGTGATGATCGACAACAACCTCGACTTCGCGGTGGCGCTGTACCCCTATGAACTGGTCACCTACGGAGAGACCGGATCGGTGTGCCAGAACTGGATGCAGTACCGGCTGATCAGGCACTACCTCGGCGTCCTGACCCGGGAACAGACGCTGGTGATGGAATCGGGGCACCCCCTCGGACTGTTCCCCTCCCGTCCGGACGCTCCCCGCGTGATCATCACCAACTCGCTGATGGTCGGCGAGTTCGACAACCCGAAGGACTGGGAGATCGCCGAGGAGATGGGGGTGGCGAACTACGGACAGATGACCGCCGGAGGGTGGATGTACATCGGTCCGCAGGGAATCGTCCACGGCACCTACAACACCCTCCTCAACGCGGGGAGGCTGTTCCTCGGAATTCCTGAGCAGGATGATCTCCGCGGACGGCTGTTCGTGTCCTCCGGTCTCGGAGGGATGAGCGGTGCGCAGCCCAAGGCGATGAAGCTCGCCGGCGGGGTCGGCGTCATCGCGGAAGTCGACCCCTCGCGTATCCAGACCCGTCTGGACCAGGGATGGGTGGACGTCAGTTCCCCGGACCTCGACAAGGTCTTCTCCGTGGCGAAGGACAACCTGGACTCCGGCACCGCCATCTCCATCGCCTACGAGGGCAATATCGTCGACCTGCTCGAGTACGCGCTGGACAGGGACATCAGGATCGACCTGCTGTCGGACCAGACCTCGTGCCATGTCCCCTACGAGGGCGGGTACTGCCCCCAGGGGCTCAGCTTCGGGGAGCGGACCAGAATGATCGCCGAGGACCCCGCAGAATTCCGGACGCTGGTCGACAGCACCCTGCGTCACCACTACCACCTCATCGACGCCCTGGTGAAGCGGGGATCGTACTTCTTCGACTACGGCAACGCCTTCCTCAAGGCGGTCTTCGACGCCGGGGAGACCTCCATCTCGAAGAACGGTGTCGACGACAAGGACGGGTTCGTCCTGCCCTCGTACGTCGAGGACATCATGGGCCCCCACCTGTTCGACTACGGTTACGGCCCGTTCCGGTGGGTGTGCCTGAGCGGGGATCCGGCGGACCTCCACACCACTGACCTGGCCGCCATGGAAGCCATCGACCCGGAACGCCGCTACCAGGACCGTGACAACTACAACTGGATCCGGGACGCCGAGGACGCGCAGCTCGTCGTCGGCACGCAGGCCCGGATCCTCTACCAGGACGCCGAGGGGAGGATCCGCATCGCCCTGAAGTTCAATGAACTGGTCCGGGAAGGAAAGGTCGGGCCGATCATGCTGGGTCGGGACCACCACGATGTCTCGGGAACGGACTCCCCGTTCCGTGAGACCTCGAACATCCGGGACGGGTCCAACGTCATGGCGGACATGTCCGTCCAGTGCTTCGCGGGCAACGCCGCCCGGGGCATGAGCCTGGTCGCCCTCCACAACGGTGGCGGAACCGGTATCGGCAAGTCGATCAACGGCGGTTTCGGCATGGTCCTCGACGGGTCGGAGCGGGTGGACCGCATCATCAGCAGTGCGATGCTGTGGGATGTCATGGGTGGTGTGGCCCGACGTGCCTGGGCGCGCAACGAGCACGCCCTCGAAGTTGTCGACCAGTTCAACCGCGACCACGGACATGACGCACATATCACCGTGCCGGCGGTGGCCGATGACGCGACGGTGCACGAGGCGGTCGCCCGGCACCTGGCCTCTCTCTGACAGGGGCCGGCCGACGGTCGTGGACCGTGGTCACGACGGTGCCGGCAGCCGCCTGTTCCCGCCCACCGTCTCCACGAGCTCCCTGAGCTGGAGACCGGTTTCGGTCAGGGACTCCCGGAGGCGGGTCGCGGCGTCCTGCCTCCTCCCGCCGGACACGAGGTCGGCTATTTCCCGGTTCACGGGGACGAACTGCCGGTGAAAATCGTGCCGGACCTTCTCCGCCTGCAGGAACACCAGCCGCATCCGGGCGAGGAGCCGGTCGGTCTCGTCGTCGAGCAACGGTGATCCGGCCGCCGCCACCACCGCACGGTGGAACCTCTGGTTCGCCAGACCTGCTGCGGAGTAGTCCTGCCGGGAGACGGCGTCCTCCGCGTCCCGGACGGCCGCATCGAGGGCGGCCGTGTCCAGGTCAGGCCCCCACCACAGGGCGGCGGGCTCGATGACGGCACGGGCACGGTACAGGTCGCTGACACTGTCGGGGGTCGGGGACGCGATGAACACTCCGCGGTTGGGGATGCGCTCGATGATGCCGTCGGCGTCGAGGAGAGCGAAACCCTCCCGGAGAGTGTTGCGGGAGACGCTGAACCGTTCGGACGTCGTCACCTCGTTGAGTTTCTCCCCGGGGAAGTACTCCCCGGCGGAGACGGCGCGACGGATCGCCGTGGCAACACTGAGAGCACGCATGGTGACAAGTGTATCGGGCTCCCCGGTACCGGGGTCGGGACAGCCGTCACCTCCGGGCGGACTCCTCCACGATGACCGCCAGCGGCTGACCCGAGGCGACGGTGTCACCGGCGTCCCGGATGATCTGCAGTGTTCCCGCCGCCGGAGCGGTGACCGCCCTCTCCATCTTCATGGCCTCGACGGTCACCACCGTCTCACCCTCGCTGACCTGCGCACCGTCGGCGACCTTCCACTCCACCACAGTGCCGGCGAAAGGGGAGGGTACCGGGGACCCCGCGCCGGGCGCACCGGTACCGACGGACCCGGCACCGACGGTCACCGCACCGGGCGCACCGGGAGCCCCGGCACCGACGGTCACCGCACCGAGCGCCCCGGCCGGAATCCCGACGCGGTGCAGCCGGCCGTCGATCTCCACGGAGATCTCCGTGCGTTCGACGTAGGCGTCCTCCACCTTGTCGCCGTTGCCCGCGCCGGCGACAGCGGAGGACGGTGACCAGCAGGTGTCCACCCAGTCGGTGTAGATGCCGAAGTTCCCGTCGGCTGCCACGAAGGCAGGCTCCCGGACGATGGAACGGTGGAACGGGAGGACCGTGCGGACGCCACTGACCCGGAACTCGTCGAGTGCCGCGCGCGCCCGCCGCAGCGCCACCTCACGGGTGGGGCCCCACACGATCAACTTGCCGAGCATTGAATCGTAGAATCCCGGGACCCGGGAGCCGGGGACAACTCCGGCGTCCACCCTGACACCCGGTCCGGTCGGCACCTCGAACCTGTCCACCGTGCCGGGACAGGGGACGAAACCGTTGGCGACATCCTCGGCGTTGATCCGGAACTCGAAGGCGTGACCGGAGGTCTCCGGGTCCGTGGCCCCGCCTGCGGCGATCCAGCTCAGGGGCTCACCGGCGGCGATGCGGAACTGTTCGGCGACGATGTCCACCCCGGAGGTCACCTCGGTGACCGGGTGCTCGACCTGGACCCGGGTGTTGACCTCCAGGAAGGAGACCGTGCCGTCATCGGCGACAATGAACTCCACTGTCCCGGCGCCGACGTACCCTGCCGCCGCGCAGATTGAACGCGCACCTTCGGTGATCTGCCGGCGCTGCCCCCCGGTCAGGAAGGGGGCGGGGGCCTCCTCGACCAGTTTCTGGAACCGGCGCTGGGTGGAGCAGTCCCGCAGACCCACCACGGAGACATGCCCGTGCCTGTCCGCGAGGACCTGGGCTTCGACGTGCCTGGGCTTCTCCAGGAACTTCTCGATGAAACACTCGGTGCGGCCGAACGCCGAGCCCGCCTCACGGCCGGCCGAGGCGAAGGCGTCCTCCACCGCACCGAGACCGTCTTCCCTGGTGACGATCTTGAGTCCGCGACCGCCGCCGCCGAAGGCCGCCTTGACGACCACCGGCAGGCCGTGCTCAGCGGCGAAGTCGCGGGCCTGTTCCCAGGAGGTCAGGGGCTCGGAGGTACCGGGGGCGAGAGGGGCCCCGACCGACTCGGCGAGCTGCCGGGCCGCCATCTTGTCGCCGAGGGTGTCGATGGTCTCCGGGTCCGGTCCGATCCAGGTGAGACCGGCCGTGGTCACGGCGCGGGCGAAGTCCGCGTTCTCCGACAGGAACCCGTAGCCGGGGTGGAGGCAGTCCGCTCCGACGCGGGCCGCGATGTCGAGCAGTGCGGGGATGTTCATGTAGGTCTGCGCCGAGGTGGACCCCGGCAGGGCGTAGGCCTCGTCGGCGACCCGGGTGTGCAGTGCCCCTACATCAGGTTCCGAGTACACCGCGACGGAGCAGATGCCCAGGTCGCGGGCCGCGCGGGCGATGCGGACGGCGATCTCCCCACGGTTGGCGATGAGTACGGTGTGCAGGGTCATGGTTTCTCCTGGGGAATTCTGTCGGTGGTGCCGGGGTCCGGGTCGACGGCTCTGAAGGTGACGGTGCTGCCGGGTGCCAGCTGGGCTGCGGCGTCGAGATCCCCGGGGACGACGGTGGCGATCACGGGGTAACCCCCGGTGACCGCATGGTCCCGCAGGAACAGCACCGGAAGCCCGTCCGGGGGGACCTGCACAGATCCGGGGACCATGCCCTCGCTGGGCAGTTCCCCGTCACGGTCGCGGACGACGGGGCGGTCTCCGGCGAGGCGGATCCCCACCCGGTTGGAGGCGGGACTGACCGTCCACCGTGTGGCGGTCAGTGCACGGACGCCTCCTGGGAACCAGTCGTCCCGGGGGCCCGGGACCACCCGCAGTACCCCGTCGGTGCGTGGTGAGGCGGCTACCGGTGCGACTGTCCCGGAGGGGCGCCCGGCGTGGACGAGGTCGCCGGGCGTCAGGGGCGCGGGGCCGAGTCCGGAGAGCAGGTCCGTGGACGCGGATCCGAGGACCGGTGCGGTGACCACGCCGCCGCGGACACCGACATAGCTGCGCAGCCCCCGTGTCGCCGGCCCCACGGTGAGCTGTGTGCCGGGTGTCAGCAGGACAGGGGTTCCCTGCGGCACCGGTCGGCCCGGGTGTGTCGTGCCGGGCCGGCGGTGCACGCTCACAGGTGCCTCCGCCCCGGTGACCACGACCACTGTGTCGACCAGGGCGGTGAGTGCCAGCCCGCCGATGTTCTCCAGGACGGCGGCGTCGCGTGCATTGCCGACAGCATCGTTCGCGGCCCGGGGTGTCACCGGCCGGTAGCGGACCAGGTCACCGGGGGAGAGCAGGGCGGGGTGGGCGGACGCGGCGTCCCAGAACGGAGTGGTGGTCGTCCCGATCAGCTGCCAGCCGCCCGGGGAGGTGCGGGGGTAGACCGCGGAGAATTCCCCGGCCAGGGCCACCGATCCGGCGGGGACGGTTGTCCGGGGGGACCGGTGCCGCGGAATCTCCGGCAGTCGGGGGTCCCCCTGCGGCACGCAGTAGGTGAAACCCGGGGCGAAGCCGCCGAACGCGGCGACCCACGTCGTCGAGGAGTGCAGGTCGACCAGCGCCGCGGTACTCATCCCGAGACCGGTGGCGAGGCCATCGAGGTCCTCCCCGTCGTAGACGACGTCGACGGTGACTTCACGGGGGTCGGGCAGGGTCGTGCGCCCGGGTGTGAACCCGGGGAGGATGTGTCGCGCCGAGGCCGCGTGGGTAGGGGAGCTGAAGCGGACGAGGACGGTGCCTGCGGCGGCGCCGACCTCGGTCTGGCCGGGCAGGGGGTCGGCGCTGAGCGCGGCGTGCCACGCCATCGCGGTCGCCAGGTCGGGCAGGTCCACGAGCAGTGCGAGAGTGCCGACGCGGTGGACGGGGACGGACTGCGGGGTCGGGGCGGTCACAGGAAGCTCCGGACGGTGATGCCGTCGCGTGCGAGTTCTTCGACGATGCTGCGCGCCAGTGCCACCGAGCCGGGGGAGTCACCGTGGACGCAGACGGATTCGGCGTCCACCCTGATGACCGTGCCGTCGACTGCGGTGACGGTACCGGTGGTGGCGACCTGGCGTACGCGGTCGGCGACGAAGGAGGGGTCGGGGACGACGGCGTCCGGCCGGTCACGGGAGACGAGGGTGCCGTCGGGGTTGTAGTTGCGGTCGGCGAAGGCCTCGCGGATGACGCGGAGGCCCTTCTTCCCGGCGATGTCGGCGGCCACTGCGCCGGGCAGGAGCATGACGGGGATGTCCGCGGAGAAGGCGTGGACGCCGTCGATGACTGCGCGGGCCTGTTCTGTGTCGTGGACGATGGTGTTGTACAGGGCGCCGTGGGGTTTGACGTACCGCACCCGGGTGCCGTACCGGCGGGCGAGGGCGTCGAGTGCCCCGATCTGGTAGAGGACTTCGTCGGCGAGGCGGGAGGGGTCGATGTCGATGAAGGTACGGCCGAAGTTCTCCGGGTCCCGGTAGCCGATGTGTGCCCCGACGGTGACGCCGCGTCGCGCGGCCGCCTCCACCGTCCCGGCGATCGAGTGCGGGTCGCCGGCATGGAATCCGGTGGCGATGTTCGCGCTGCTGACCAGTCCGATCATGGCGGCGTCGTCGGCGACGGGAACGCCACGGTATGTTTCGCCGAGGTCTGCGTTGAGGTCGATTGCTGTCATCGGGTTGTCTCCTGCGGGACGCCGCATCGTCGGATTGTTGAACAATCCAGAGTCTAGTCCACGGCCCGGAAGATCACCACAGGAACACGGGACGCGCCCCTGGCTCCCCCCAACGGTCCCTGCGCCCCCGGCTACAGTTCCAGCAGTCTCCGCCTCGTCGCCTCGACCTCGTCGACCCGGCCGACCAGTCCCTCGAGCTTCCGCCACCGCCCGGCGGGGACGGCGCCGTCCGCGGCGTCGATGACCGCACGGTCTTTCGTCCCCCACGCCACCGGCATCGGGGAGATCTCCTCCCAGTGGTTCCGGTTGCGGGTGGTGCGCATCCCTGTCACGGCCATCGACGGCACGTGCTCACCGACGACCCGCCGGATGCCCGGGACCGAGGTCACCGTCCGCACCGCAAGGGCCGGGGTGGAGGGCTCACCGGTGCCGTCGACGGCCGTGTCCACCAGGGCGAGCAGCACCACGTCGCGGGGGTTCACCTTCGCCACGACCGCGGGGACGAGGTCGTAACGGTCGTAGTAGGACTGCGGTGAGCCCAGCTGCCGCGGCAGCACAGGCACCATCACGAGACACAGCAGGGCCATGATCCCGCAGGCCACACCGACAGTGACCGTCAGACCGGTGCCGACCAGCACCAGGACAACCGTGGCGACAAGGAACAGGAGACCCAGGATCCCCGCCGACCACTGGAAGCGCCGGGCGTCCCGGAAGAACTCGTTGTGGGTGCGGGCGAAGCTCTCGTCGACGGTGAAATTGAACTCGGTCACGGTGATCCCCTACAGGTCTACAGAATCTATGATGCGGTAGCCGTACCCCTGCTCCGCAAGGAACCGCTGGCGGTGCGCCGCATACTCCGCGTCCAGTGTGTCACGGGTGACCACCGAGTAGAAGAACGCCGCACCCCCGTCCGGCTTCGGCCGCAGGATACGGCCCAGACGCTGCGCCTCCTCCTGCCGTGACCCGAAGGTGCCGGACACCTGGACGGCGACCGATGCACCCGGAAGGTCGATGGAGAAGTTCGCGACCTTCGAGACGATGAGGACGCCGACCTCCCCCGCACGGAAGGCGTCGAAGAGCTCCTCGCGTCGCCGGTTCGGTGTCTTGCCGTCGATGACCGGGGCGTCCAGCTCCTCCCCGAGTTCCTCGAGCTGGTCGATGTACGCGCCGATGACCAGGGCAGGTTCGCCCGCGTGCTTCTCCAGGATCCTCTTGACGACCGGGGTCTTCACCGGGGAACAGGCGGCCAGCCGGTACTTCTCGTTCTGCTCTGCGGTCGCGTAGACCATGCGCTCACTGTCACCGAGCTGCACGCGCACCTCGGTACAGTCCGCGGGCGCGATGAACCCCTGGGCCTCAATGTCCTTCCACGGGGCGTCATAACGTTTCGGCCCGATGAGGCTGAAGACGTCGTCCTCGCGTCCGTCCTCACGCACCAGGGTGGCGGTGAGCCCCAGCCTGCGACGCGACTGGAGGTCACTGGTCATCCGGAAGACCGGGGCGGGCAGCAGGTGGACCTCGTCGTAGATGATCAGTCCCCAGTCACGGGAGTCGAACAGCTCCAGAGCACGGAACTCGCCCTTCGTCCTGCGTGTGACGACCTGGTAGGTGGCGATCGTGACGGGACGGATCTCCTTTCTCTCCCCGGAGTACTCGCCGATCTCGTCGGCGGTGAGGGTGGTCCGGCGGATGAGCTCGTCACGCCACTGGCGTCCTGCCACGGTGTTGGTCACGAGAATCAGGGTGGTGGTCTGCGACTTCGCCATCGCCGCAGCCCCCACCATGGTCTTACCGGCACCGCAGGGCAGAACGACGACGCCGGACCCGCCGGACCAGAAGGAGTCCGCGGCCATCTCCTGGTAGTCCCTCAGCTCCCACGGTTCAGTCTCCGTGGACAGTGCGATCGGGTGGGCCTCCCCGTCGACGTACCCGGCGAGGTCCTCGGCGGGCCAACCGACCTTGATCAGTTCCTGTTTGATCCGGCCCCGCTCGGACGGGTGCACGACGACGGTGTCCGCGTCGAGCTGCTCACCGAGCATGGGGCTGATCTTCCGGTGCCTCCGGATCTCGGCGAGCACCGCCGGGTCCTTCGACTCCAGTACCAGCCCGTGGGCGGGGTCCGTGGCCAGGGTCAGCCGACCGTAACGGTCCATCGTCTCCGCGATGTCGATGAGCAGCGGCTGCGGTACCGGGAATCGCGAATAGGTCTCCAGGACATGGACCACCTGTTCGGCATCATGCCCGGCGGCCCGTGCATTCCACAGGGCCAGCGGAGTGATGCGGTAGGTGTGGACATGTTCGGGTGCGCGTTCGAGCTCCGCGAACGGGGCCAGGGCGTTGCGCGCCTCGGCTGCCGCCGGATGGTCGATCTCGAGCAGGACTGTCTTGTCGGACTGGACGATCAGTGGTCCGTCGCCGAGTGGCACGGGAACTCCTAACAACGGGGACTGTGGTGGCAGGCGGCGGTGGCGGGCGGTGGGGCCCGCGGCGGTGCCGGCCGGGACGGGTCTGCTGCTGCAGACCGCAACCGGACCAGTCTAGTCCGGATCCGGCTCCTGCAGCAGACGGTGCTCAGCCCACGGGAACTCCGACCCAGGAGATGCGGTGCGGGCGGATTCCCAGTGACGTTCCCCCGGACTCCGTCACCCCGACGATCTTCACCGGGCTCATCGTCACCACCGAGATCCACTCCCGGACCGCAGAGCCGTCGGCGTCGACATAGCTGATCTCCACCCGGGTGCCCCGGTCGTAGGCGGTGCGCAGGGCGTCCATGATCGCCCTCGGCTCGCGGACCGTCTCGACCCCCGGAACTGTCCCCGAGCCGTCCGGATCGTCGGGACGCGTCTCCTGTGAGCGACGCAGGGTCTCGACCGCCGCTTCCAGCTGGCCTGCGACGTCGTCCCGGGTGACCACGGGCGGGTCCGGGTCAGGAACCAGGGACAGGACCGGTCCGTGGGCGACGGCACCGGAATCGCCTTCGACTTTCACCCTGGCGCCCGAGGCGTCCAGTGCGTCGACGACGACCGAGAGCTGTGACCGGCTGACCGCCACAGTCGGCGCGATCCGGCGCAGCCCGGCGCGGTCCGCCTCCGCGTCGGTGAGCTGCCCCAGGACGAGATCCATCATGGCCGCGTCCGGTGCCGTGAGCACGGTCGAGGCCGTCCCCGCTGTCACGGATCCGGTGTCCCGGAAGGTGTCCGAGATGAGGTAGTCGAGGCCCTGGGGGATCTCCGCGGCCATTCCGGACAGGAACCCCCGGACGCTCTCCGCGGACTCCCCGTAGGACGCCGCCCTCTTCAGTGATCCGGTGGAGATCCGCCACACGCTCGCCATGCCGGTGGACTCGACGTCCGCGATACGGCGCAGCATGGATTCGGTCGGGGCATCGAGCAGCCCCGGCGCCAGGACTGTGAGGTCTGCCTGGATGAGCAGGGTGTGCACCGGATCGGGCAGTACACGGGCCAGTGCCTCCGTCAGGGCGTCGACAGGGTCGGCGGAGGCGGGACCCGGGCCGGGATCCGCGTCAAGCGCGGTGGCGAGTGCGGTGGCGGCACCGGTGGGACTGCCGTCGACCCGGAGACCGAGCTCCTCCGCCTCACCGAGCACGGCGTCCAGGGCGTCGACTCCGGTACGGGCGGCGAGGGAGGGGCGCAGCTGCCACAGCTTCTCCGCGGCGTCCGTCCCACCGTCGAGCACGGTCACCAGCTCGGCGGTGATCCGGCGCAGGGCGGTGATCCGCGGGCTGTCCAGGGAGTCCTCGAGCAGGTGGGCACCGGTCGTCGCCGCCTCCCACTGGGCGTGGGGGCTGGACGACCAGCCGTACAGCAGCAGTGCCCAGCGACGGGCGGTGTCCGCGGACAGGAACTCCGCCCCCCGGTCGGTCACCCCCCAGACGTCGCCGTCAGGACCGGCCGCGTCCACCTCGGGAGCTGGCACGGGCAGACCCCGGGAGACCAGGTCCGCGTGCCTGCACAGCAGCAGCGTGCCCGTGACCTCCCCGACGGTGGCCCCGGTGCTGCGGGAGACCCGGGTGAGTTCCCGGACGCCGACCCCTCCCGCGGTCAGCGGACGCAGCGGTGCAGTCGCCAGATCGGTGAGCAGGTCCGTCACCCGACGCAGGGTCTCCACCGCGCGTGCCGCCCCGGCACTGTCGACAGCGCCGGTGACCGGAACCGGGACGGCGACGGTGAAGTCGCCGCCGGGCGCGGGGACGATCCGGCCTGAGATGAAGGCACCCACCCGGGGCGACAGTCGCGCCGTCCCGGCGTCGATGCGGTCCAGCAGGCCGGCGGCGATCATGCGCGCCAGCGGCCGTTCCGGATCGTCGAGACTGGTGGAGTGTCCGATACCGCCGGCCGACGACAGGGTGTCGAGGAGCCGCCGCTGTCGTTCCGGGAGCTTTCCGAGGACGTCGGGCATGTCCCGGGTCGGAACGGGGCAACGGTAGCCGTCGACCAGGGCCCACGGAATGTCGGTGGCGGGGCCGAACAGTGACCGGAGGTTGCCGGGCACCGCCACAGGGAAGGTCTCGGCGTCGCCTGCCCCGTCGACACGCAGTCCCGGCCCGTAGGCCAGTGCGAGGTGTGCCAGGGAGGTCAGCAGCCCGGGGAGTTCCTCTGCGGGCAGGCGTCGGTGCTCCGGTGTTCCGGCCGTGTCGAAGAGCCCGGTGAGTGCGGACCGGAGCTCGTCGCGGTCCACCGGACGGTGGGTGGCACCGGCCCGGACCAGGGCATGGAGAACCGCCAGGTGGGCCGCGTCGAGCTGTCGCAGCGCCCCGACGTCGGTCACCGTCGGCAAGGGCGCGGTGCCACGGGCGGATCCGGCTGTCCCGGAACCCGCTGACGGCATGAACGGGCTGTGGAAGGCACGCAGGCGCCAGAACAGGTCCACGAGGGTGGAGTCACCGTGGTCGGCCAGCCACTCACCGTACGTCGGGAACGGGGGAGTGGTGGAGGGATCCGTCCTGGAATCGTTGTCGGGCATGATTCCGTCGATTTTACCCGGACGGGTGCCGGGGGTGGGGTCGCGCCCGTCCGGGGTCTTCAGGTATTGCACGCCCGGTCAGGTGTGGAATGATGGGTCACATGGCTGATGTTGAGAAGAAGCACTACGTTGATCCGGGCTGGCCGAAGGACGTCCCGGAGGGTCGTCACGCCGTCAGCGAACTCATCGCAGGGGACGCCGGTGCCCTGAGCCCCTACGGTGACATCGATCTCCCGGTTCCCGCGGAAACCCTGCCCTATGTCCACCCGTTCACCGTGATCAACCGCGCGAAGTAGTCTCTGCGCGGTCCCGGTGACCGATGCACGGCGAAGGCCCCGCAGAACAGCTGTTCTGCGGGGCCTTCGCCGTGGACGGGGCAGGTGTCGGTGACCCGGCCCCGGTAGCTTCCGGTGTGCCGTGTCAGAACCTCAGGGCACCGGCGGCGGCGGTGATGCCGTCGACCGCCTGGCCCAGCTTCTCGGTCCCGGCACGGTAGGCACCGTCGAGTTCCTCGCGGTGCTCGTTGTAGGCGTCGGTGATCTGCTGGGGGACCGGGTAGCCGGCGGCCTCGAACAGTGCCGAGATCTGCGCGAACACGGTGTCGAGGGCGTAGACGTCCTCGGTCTCCTCGATGACGGCGACGTCGGCGGCGACGGCCTGCGGCTGTGCCGGGGTCGCGGCGGGGGCCGTACGGGGGGNNNNCCTCTTCGTCGGCCGCGTCAGGGGTGTATAAGGGACGGGTACGGGGGGTCGCGGGGGAGTTCAGGCCCAGCTTGGAGGAGCAGGCGGGCCATGCCCCCCAACCCTGGGAGGCGAGGACGCGCTCGGCGACCACGATCTGCTCTTCACGGCTGGCGAGGTCGGCGCGCGGGGCAAACTCTCCGCCGTTGAAGCCGTTCCAGGTGGAGCCGGAGAACTGGAGTCCGCCGTAGTAGCCGTTGCCGGTGTTGATGTGCCAGTCTCCGCCGGACTCACACTGTGCCAGGCGGTCCCAGTCGGAGTCGGGCGCGGCGGTGGCGGCCGGGGCGAGGGCTGCGCCGAGGCCGGCGACAGCGATGCCGGCGACGGCGAGTCGCTTGGTCGAGGTGAAGCGGGTGCTGGTCTTGTGGCGTCCCATAGAGGTTGTCCGTTCCTTCCGGTCTGACGGTGGGGCGGGGCCGGTGACCGGTCCGCCACTGTCCGTCGTTCTCCGTCGTTGTCTCTGTCTGCAAGCGGGGACGTCCCCGCTCGGTTCGGTGGACAGCGTAACGTCCGGTCACGTTTTAGTCACGCTACGTGAGGTCGTCCGGGGCCGGGACCCGGTGTCGGACAGTGGTCTGACCGGAGGCGCTGGTGGAGGTTGCGGGGCGGGAAGAAGGACGGAGTTCCTGCTCAGCGGCCCCGTTATCAATCCGTGTCTGTGTCGTTATGCAATTGTGATGCTGTGGATTGAGTGAGATAGTGATCTTGGTCACATACCTGGCAGCGTGGGACTAGCGGGACAACTGGGGCAGTTGTGATTCGGAGGGGTCCGGTTGATAAAGTCATCGGTTCCCCGTGCACCCGGCGACGCCGGATGCAGACCACAGGAAAGGACACGGAGAAGACATGCCGACCGGCAAGGTGAAATGGTTCGACGCCGACAAAGGCTACGGATTCGTGACAAACCCCGGCCAGGAGGACGTCTACGTGGGACGTCAGGTGCTCCCCGAGGGAGTCACCGAACTCGTCCAGGGGCAACGCATCGAATACGACCTGGCCACCGGCCTGCGCGGCCGTGGTCCGGAGGCACTGCGCGTCACAGTGCTCGACCAGGGGCCCCGCCGCGCAGCGCACAGGTACCCGCCCGAGAAACTCCACGGACTGGTCCAGGACACCGTCTCGCTGCTGGAGAACAGGATCCAGCCGGCGCTGGAGGCCGGACGACGGCCCGGGCGAAAAGAAGGCCACCAGGTGGCCGAGATCCTGCGGACAATCGCCCGCGAACTCGACGCCTGAGGCAGAAACCCCGGTGCCGCCCCGGCGATTCCCCGGTGCGCGGAGGTGACTACCGGTCGGCGGCGTCTGTGGTGCTCGTGGCGCCGGTCGCGTCTTCGGCGACATCGTCCGGAGTGAGCGACCACACCGCCGCCACAGGTTCCTCGTCGTCACCGGAGCCTTCGACGAGGAGCGTCTGGATCTCCGCGACAGCCAGCCGGGGCCGGTTGCCCTCGGCGTCCTCGGCAGGGGAGGAGCCCTGAAGGGTGAACTCCTTCTGCTCGTTGGCGGAGTAGGAGTTCTCCGTGTTCGCGGCGGGATCATCGTAGATCCGGACGAGTTTCCAGTCATGGTCGTAGATGTCCTGCGGCAGCCTGACCGTCACCTCGCCGTCGGCGGGAAGCGGAATCCTCGAGGACTGCCCGCCGCTGCAGTCGGTGTCGTCGAAGCCGCACACCGAATACGGTGCCAGTTCCATGTCGCCGTCAGCGGTGGTGACAGTGACCCGGAGGTCGGAGGGGGAGGTGTGCGCCTGCGAGGACCGGTACCTCTGGACCCCCAGGACCACCCCGGCGACAACGACGACGAGGACGACAATCCCCAGGAACGTGAGCAGCTGGCGGCGCTGTGCGGCCTTTCGCCGCTGCTTCTTCGTCTGCTTCGGGGACTCGTCCGACATGGGGCCTGCTTTCCGTCTCGGTGCTGCGGTCAGGACCGTGACCGGACACGGCCGATGAGTGATCCCACACCGATGCCGCGGGACGCCGCGATCACGTTGACGAAGAACACTGTACCGGTGGCTGCCAGTACCGACATACCCACGGTGAGCTCGGTCGGCAGCAGCAGCCCCAGAGTGCCGCCCAGGACCCAGGACAGCTGCAGTGTCGTCTCCGAGATACCGAACGCCGACGCCTGGGCGGACTGGTCGAGATTCTCCTGGATCGTGGCGTCCAGGCAGGACTTCGATATCGCGCTTCCCACGGACAGTACCGCGGTGGCCAGCGCAGCCGTGGCCGCACCGTCGACGACCGCAGCGAAGACCACCGACGCCAGAGAGACCACGCCCAGCACGATGACGGTCGACCTCGGACGGGAGAACCTCACCCGGGAACCGACCGCATTGCCGAGGAAGGTACCGACACCACCGGCCGCCCCGACGACGCCCAGGAGGGCCAGCTGCTCGGTGCCGGACAGACCGTGGGAGGACTTCGCGACGAAGGCGATGTAGATCGTCATGAACCCCGTCCCCAGCCTCTGCAGGGCGGTACCCCACATGGCTGTGCGGGTGGCGTCGGGGAAGCGGACGGACATCGACCGGCGCCACTGCCTGACCAGTGAACCGCGCGGACGATGCCCCGGCGGTGCGGGCATGTCACGTGTCACGGCTGTGGCGTCGGAGGTCCGCTCACCCCGGGGAGCGGCGATGACCTCTGTGGGGGCGAAAGGATCGGCGTACACCTCGTCCGCACTGCCCTCGGCGGCGTCCGGCATGAGAGCACACAGGTAGATTCCCGCCAGGGCACAGACCAGCAGCAGCCACAGTGCCGCCTGCGGATCCTCGACGAAGGCGACGGCCGCCGCGAGCCCGCCGGCGACCATGGAACCGCCGATGTGTCCGGTGATCGTCAGCCGGGCGTTGGCGCGCACCAGGTCGAGTCCCTCGGGCGCCAGCCGGGGGGTGACAGAGGATTTCAGGACGCCGTACGCCTTGGACAGCACCAGCATCCCGAGTGCGGCAGGGTAGAGCAGCCACGAGTGGAAGTTCTGCAGCAGCACGGCCGCGAGGATGACACGACCGGCGAAAGTCAGTGACATGGCCAGGCGACGGCCGGTGCGGATCCGGTCGAGGACCGGGCCGATCACAGGGGCGAGAACTGCGAAAGGCGCGATGGTGACCAGGAGGTACGCGGCGACAGAGCTCTTCGACTCGCCGGTGGCCGCGGAGAAGAACAGGGTGCCTGCCAGTGCGACGGCCAGGACAGCGTCCACGGCGAAGTTCGCGATCGTGGCGTACATCAGCGCGGTCAGACCGGACTCTCTGGCCCCGTCCGCGCCGAGCATTCCCCAGACTTTCGCCGCCAGACGGTGGGTGGGACCGGGACGGTCACTGCTCACCGGACGGTCACCTCGTACACGGTGTCCCAGAGCTTCCCGGTCAGAAGGTAGTGGTCCGGGGTCCCGGGTACCCGGGCGATCCCGTTGAGCACGTCCGCTCCCCGACGGTCCCGGGCGGGAAGGTCCAGGCCGGAGGTGTCGAGGACGCCGGTGACTTCGCCCGTGGCCTGGCTGATCCGCACGATCCTGTCGGACTGCCAGATGTTCGCCCACACCTCACCGTCGGAACAGTCGAGCTCGTTGAGCTGTGTCACCGGTTCACCGTCGAGTGTCACCTCGACCCGTCCGGTCTCCCCGAAGGTCTCCGGGTCTCGGAAGGTCAGCGTCGACGAACCGTCGGACATCACCAGCCGCTCGCCGTTGGTGCACAGGCCCCATCCTTCACCGGGGTACTGCACCCGGCCGGTCTCCTGCAGTGTCGCGGCGTCCCGTTTCACCGCGACCCCGTCCTTCCACGTCAGCTGCCAGACCGTGTCACCGTGCCGTGTCGATCCCTCACCGAAGAACTCCGGGTCGAGGTCGACGGACACCGTGGGTACGGGAGCCCCGGTCGGGCCGGCACCGTCGCCGACCGACACGGCGCCGGTGAGCGGGGTGCGGTAGATCCGGGAACTCCCCTCACGTCCGGTGGAGACGAGCAGGTCCCCCTCCGGCATGACCTCCAGACCCTGGACGAAGGACGTCGGGTCGGAGGGGTACTCCGCGACAACCTCCGCGGTGAGGGTCGCGGCGTCCCCCGCACCCTGTCCGGACGCCGACCCGGGCGTGTCCCCTCCACCCCCCGACGAGCATCCGGCCAGTGCCAGGACCGAAAGGACGGCAATCACGGGAGCCCCGCGGTACAAGGGCCCGGAACGGCGGGGGGAGCTGGGCGGGTACAGGACCATGGGCTCCCTGCTGCCATAATGGGGAGTGTGAGCAATCGACGACACGGGGGAAAGCGGACACATGACCGGCGGGGGGCCGGTCGCGGCGTCCTGCTCTCTGCCAGGGGAGAGGAGGGCGCCGAGGAAGCGGGCGTCGAGATCGCCGGGCCGGAAGCGGGGGGCCGTCATCTCGGTGCCACGACCGTGGGCCCGGACAGTGCGGCACACCGCTTCGAATGCCGCGAGCGTGGATACCGGGGCTGGGAGTGGATAGCTGTCATCGCCTGCGCGCCGGGGACCGAGCATGTGACGGTCAACGAGGTCTCACTCCACGCAGGAGACCACGCCCTCGCCGCACCCGCCTGGGTGCCCTACGAGGACAGGATCCGGCCGGGGGACCTGCGGCCCGGGGACCGTCTGCCCCTGAAGACCGACGACCCCCGCGTGACAGACCCCGACGACCCTGCCGGTACTGCCGGTTCTGCCGGTTCTGCCGACGGTGTCCCCCGTAACCCGGGCGCCCGTCGCAGTCTCACGCGGGCAGGTTGGGAGGCGGCGGTGCGGCGCTGGACCACCGGCGAGGACGCCCCGGACCCGGAGTTCGCCGGTCTGGCGGAACGCTCCTGCGACAGCTGTGCCTTCTGGCTCCCCCTGCAGCGGCACGTGCGTACCGGGGCAGCAGGGTCGGGCGGTCGGGCGGGAAAGGCCGGTCGGGCGGGACAGGCCGGTATTCCTGAGGTGGGTGTGTGCGCCAACGAATTCTCCGCGGACGGCAGGGTCGTGGCATCCGACTACGGTTGCGGCGCACATTCCGAGACCCCCCGTGAAGCAGGTGAGGGCAGCGCCTCCCGGACCGCGTACGACGACGGCGGCCCCGAGAGGTACTGAAGAGGTGCTGTAGAGGTACTGAAGAGGTACTTAAGAGGTGCCGCGAATTTCCGGTACGCCCGCAGGCCTCGACAGTCTCCGTTTCCCCCACTGTTCTCACCGTCCTCACCGTACTCACTGCGGCTCAGGTTGCCCGCACCGCGCCGACGGGAGAAACTGGGACGTCCCATCTGACGTTTCCTGAACTGAAAGCTGGTTCCATATGGCAACCCCGACAGGGCCTGCAGGGCCGACAGGACTGAAGACCCCCGCAGGTGCGGAACCGCGGTCCTTCCTCGACCGCTACTTCCACATCACCGAACGCGGCTCCACAGTCGGCACCGAGGTCCGTGGCGGCGTGGTCACGTTCTTCGCGATGGCCTACATCATTCTGCTCAACCCGCTCATCCTGGGCACCGTCGCCGACCGTGACGGCAATGTGCTGGGAATCTCCCCGGTCGCCGCCGTCACCGCCTTCGCCGCCGGCGTGATGACGATCGCCTTCGGCATCTTCGCGAAGTATCCGTTCGGCATCGCCGCCGGCCTCGGCATCAACACCCTCGTCGCGGTGACCTTCGTCGCCACCGAGGGACTGACCTGGCCCGAGGCAATGGGCCTGGTCGTCATTGACGGTGTCATCATCGTGGCACTGGCGGTCTCCGGATTCCGGGAAGCCGTGTTCCACGCGATCCCCGCATCCCTGAAGTCGGCGATCACCGTCGGCATCGGACTGTTCATCGCCTTCGTCGGTGTCGTGGACGCCGGCTTCGTCACCCGCAACACCGACGACATGAACACCACCGTCCCGGTCAGCTTCGGGGTCGGTGGCTCCATCGTCAGCTGGTCCGGCGTCGTCTTCGTCGTCGGCCTGGTGATCTGCGGGATCCTTGCCGCACGGAAGGTCCGCGGGGGCCTGTTCATCGGTATCGTCGCGACCACCGTCTTCGCCGTCATCGTCCAAGCGGTCGCCGGGGACCCTGACGACTCCCCCTCCACGGGATGGCACATGGCTGTCCCGGCCGTCCCGGACTCCCTCGGAGGTCTGCCGGACCTGGGCCTCATCGGCAACGTCGACCTTTTCGGCGCCTTCACCAGGGTCGGTTTCCTCTCCGCCTGCCTGCTCATCTTCACCCTTGTGCTGTCGAACTTCTTCGACGCCATGGGCACGATGACAGGCCTCGGCAAGCAGGCCGGCCTGGTCGACAAGAATGACGTCCTGCCCGACATGCGCACCGCCCTGATCGTCGAGGGCGCCGGTGCGGTTGTCGGTGGCGCGGCCTCGGCGTCCTCCAACACGGTCTTCGTCGATTCCGCCGCGGGTATCGGCGACGGTGCCAGGACCGGGCTGGCGAACATCGTCACCGGTCTCATCTTCCTCGCAGCCATGTTCCTCACCCCCCTCTACGAGATCGTGCCGATCGAGGCCGCCGCCCCGGTTCTCGTCATCGTCGGTGCGATGATGATGGCGCAGGTCAAGGACATTGACTTCGGCAACCTCACCACGGGCCTGCCGGCATTCCTCACGATCGTCATGATGCCGTTCAGCTACTCCATCGCCAACGGCATCGGCATCGGTTTCGTCGCCTATGTCGTACTGCAGCTGGGGACCGGCAACTGGCGGAAGGTCCACCCGCTGATGTACCTCGTCGCGGTGCTCTTCGCCGTCTACTTCGGGATCGACCCCATCAAGGACGCCATCGGCTGAGCAGGACCCTGATCCGGGGACCGGACTCGGCGGCCGACCGCCCCGGCCCACCCGCTAGGCTGACCGGGGTGGAACCTGTGACCGTCATATCCGATCCCCTGGACCCCCGCCTCGACGACGTCCGGGACCTCAACTCCTCCGACCGCCGTCCCGACCTCCCCGGAGGCAGGGGCCTCGTCATCGCCGAAGGTAACCTCGTTGTCCCGCGGCTGATCTCCTCACGCTTCCCGGTGCGCTGCGTGGTGGGTTTCCCGCGGCGCCTGGCCGAACTTGCGGACGCCGCGGCCGCCGACCCTGCTGTCGCGGCAGGTCTCTCCGGTGTCCCTCTCTACGAGGTGGACCGGGAGACACTCGCCGACGTCGCCGGATTCGACATGCACCGCGGCCTCGTCGCTGCCGCCGACCGGGTACCCGAGCCCACCGTCACCGAGGTGCTCGACGGACTGGACCCCGGCAACCGCGTCATCGGCGTCCTCGAAGGTGTGGGGGACCACGAGAACATCGGCGCCCTGTTCCGCAATGCGGCGGGGCTGGGGGTCGGTGCGGTGCTTCTCGGTGCCGGGTGCGCCGACCCGCTGTACCGGCGGGTCGTGAGGGTGTCCATGGGGCATGTTCTCCGCGTGCCGTTCGCACACATGCCGGGGAAGACAACCACCTGGCAGAGAGGTTTGTCGGACCTCCGTGACCGTGGCTACCGGGTGGTGGCGATGACGCCGAACACGGAGACCACCCTGGAGGACGCTGTCCGTGGGGCGGGGAGAGTCGCCGTCATGGTCGGTGCGGAGGGGCCGGGGCTGACCGAACATGCGATGAGGGCGGCGGATGTCCGGGCGAAGATCCCGATGGCACCCGGCACCGACTCACTCAACGTGGCCACTTCGGCCGCCATCGGCTTCTATGCGGCGACGTCGCCGGGTGCTGCGGATGCCGCTCAGCGTCCGGTCTGACGGGCACGTCGGCGTACCTCGTCGCCGATCCGGTGCGCGCCGGAGCGGAGCCACCTGAACCCCCACCGGACGCCACGGAGCACGGAGACCGCGGCACCGCGCAGCAGTTCACCGGTGGGGCGGGACTCGCCGTCATTGTCAGGGCGGTCAGCGTAGTCGTCGTAGTCGTCGGTGACGGTCGTGGCGTCCCCGGCGGTGCCGGCCCGTACCGGAGGGGCCGGCACGGCGGGAACCGGGAGGTCACCGGGCCGCCCCGTGCGGACCTCAGGGCGCCCGTCGACGGCGAAGGCCGCGACCGGGATGTCGATCTCGTCGGAGACCCGGAAGCCCAGCCAGTGGGTGACAGCGGCGGCAGCCATCTCGGAGGGACGGAACGGCAGTTCGATTCCGTGTGCCTCGGTGTCCCCCTCCCAGAAAGCCGCCTCGGCGGGCAGCGGGAGTCCGGTGTCCTCGATGATGTGTTCCCGGGTCGCGTAGAAACAGCGGGTCATCCGACCGCCCACCCAGTGGGCGAAACCGCCCAGGCCGTCACGGTTGCCGGGAGTGTGCACCGTCACGAGCAGGTCGGCGGTGGGGATCATCCGGGTCAGGGACGCGAAAGGTGCGAAAGGCTCTGTGAGCTGGGGCAGGCCGGACAGTGACCAGTTGTGCGGGACATCCGGAAGGACGGTCTGCACGACAGTGAGTCCCCGGTATCCGCCGATGTAGAACTCTCCGTCGCCGGGGGGTGCGGACCGGTTCATGTCGAAGTCACCGATGTGGGTCAGCGGCCAGGCCGGATTGAGCTGGGCGAGAAGCTTCCGCGCGTATCCCCGGTCGGCTGCAGGCTCCGCGGCGAGAACGGCACGCGGATCCGCCGCGGTGATGAACCAGAGGGTGACGACCTGTTGTGACCCCATCCGTCATTTCCTCCGCCGGGGTGGGTTGCGGACCCCGAGCAGCACATCCTCCCAGTGCGGGGTTGCAGCGCCTTTCCTGCGTCGGGAAGGGTGGGACGGGGATCTGCCGACCGCATCGCCGAACAGGTCCACGGTCGACCCGTCACGCCTGGCGGGGCCCGGTACCCCGGTGTCACCGTCCGCGCCGGTGGCCCCGTTGTCGCCGGTACCGCCGTTGCCGGCGGCGTCTCCGTCAGTGGGGAAGACGTCGTCGACGACGTCACCGTTCCCGTCGAACCCGTCACCGGGCTCTCCGGCCCCGGGTACGGGGGTGACACTGCGGACCGGCCGGTTGAACCGGGGGTCGATGAGGTCGCCGGCGACCGAGTTCGCGGGCTCGACCGTGGACGGTCCGGCTCCCGGCCTCCGGGCGGGTACCCAGCGGAACTCGGCGACGAACTGGGTGGCACCCCGTCTGTTGCCCCGGGTCCAGGTCACGGTGACGATCCAGGCGTCGGAGGAGTCCATGGCCGCGTCCCACTCGGCGGCTCGGACATCCTCCCCCCGGGCACCGAACGCGGTGGCCAGGACCTCCCAGAGCGTGTGCTCCGCCGGACCGTCGGCGCGGACGGGGTAGGCGTCCCTGGCCAGCTGGGCGATACGGTGCCGTTCCATCTCGATGGGGTGGGCGTACGGCAGGAGACGGGACTCCGGTTCGCCGGTTTCCGCGGCGAGCTCGGCGACGGTCGCCCCGTGCCGGAGGCGTTTCTGGATGTCCCGGGGACGCAGACGGACCTTCTCCCTGCGCTCTTTCGGGGCAGTGCCTCCGCCGCGACCGTCGGCTGCCCCGGAGAGGGGGCGGACGGCGGGTCCGGTTGAGGTGGGGGTCGTGTCGGCAGCCTGTCCGGCACCTGCGGATTCTATGCCGCCGGTGGTGGGGGAGGCGGTGAGGATCTCCTTCAGCGGGCCGGTGACCTCCAGCAGGAAGCGCTCACCGTCCTCTGCGGAACCGGGGACGCGCAGGACCAGGGAGGTGGCGTCACTGTCGCCGGGGACGAACTCCAGTTCCTGCATCGGGACCTCCGTGGTGGTAGTGAAAGCTCTCTCGCCTGCGACTGTAGCGCACACCTGCACAGATACGTCGGAATGACGGGCTGTTCCCTTCCACGGACCGGTTCCGGAGATCCCGGGCGGTGCGGCTGTTACCGGGAGGCGACGCCGGCGTCGAGGATGTAGTCCACGGCCCTGGTCAGGGTACGGATGTCCTCCGGCTCGATGGCGGGGAACATACCGATCCGCAGCTGGTTGCGTCCCAGCTTGCGGTAGGGCTCGGTGTCCAGGATCCCGTTGGCACGCAGGGTCTTGGCGATGACGGTGGCGTCCACCGAGTCGTCGAAGTCGACCGTGCCGACGACCAGGGACCGTCCTGCAGGGTCGGAGACGAAGGGGGTGGCCTCGGCACGGGACTCGGCCCAGTTGTAGAGGATCGCGGAGGATTCGGAGGTCCTCTCGACCATTCCCTCGAGCCCGCCGTTGGCGTTCATCCATCCGACCTGGTCAGCCATCATCAGCAGGGTGGCGACGGCCGGAGTGTTGTAGGTCTGGTTCTTCCGGGAGTTGTCCACGGCGGTCTTCAGGTCGAGGAACGCCGGAATGTAGCGGCCGGAGGCCTTGATCTCTTCGACGCGCTCGAGCGCGGCGGGGGAGAAGGCTGCGAACCAGAGGCCACCGTCGGAGGCGAAGCACTTCTGCGGGGAGAAGTAGTAGATGTCGGTCTCGGAGATGTCCACGGGGAGACCGCCGGCACCGGAGGTCGCGTCCACGGCGACGAGGGCGTCCGTCGCAGGCCGGTGGACGGCCACCATCGCGCCGGTGGAGGTCTCGTTGTGGGCCCAGCCGACAAGGTCGGCGTCGGTGCCGTCCAGTTCGGAGGACGCCGGGGCGGCGCCGGGCTCGAAGGCGTGGATCTCCGGGTCGGCCAGCCAGGGTGCCTTCGTGGACACGGTGGCGAACTTCCCGGAGAACTCGCCATAGGTCAGGTGGGCGGAGCGTTCGCGGATGAGGCCGAAGGCCGCGGCGTCCCAGAAGGCGGTGGCCCCGCCCAGTGAGGTGATGATCTCGTAGCCCTCGGGAAGCTGGAACAGCTGCGCCAGGCCTTCCCGGACGGAACCGACGACGTTCTTGACGGCCGCCTGGCGGTGGGAGGTCCCGATGATGTCCCGGCCTCCGGCCACGATCGCGTCGATCTGGGCCGGCCGGACCTTGGAGGGACCGCAGCCGAACCGGCCGTCGGAGGGGAGGAGGTTCTCGGGGAGGGTCAGGAACTGATCGCTCATGGTGAGGTACTGTCCGCTTTCTTCTTGTCGTCCCCGGATCTTGTGGTGATCCCGGAGTGTGCCACGCATCAGCCTAACCTGTGGACGGCCCGTCCGGAACAACAGGGAACGACTACCGGGGGCCGCAGGGGCGGGTGCGCGGTCGACGGCGCACCCGCCGTGCCGGGTACCGTTTCATAAGGGGGAGAGTCTGGGGGTACCCGTGGCGCGGAGTATCCGGTACCGGCGTGTTGCCTGTGTCGGGAATTCTGTAGAGTGTGTCCTATCCCACGACCGCCCGCGGTCCGGTCAGTCCGGCCGTGTGCCCTCCTCCGGGCCGCCATCACTGGTGGCGATCGGACTGTGGACGTAACCGAGAACTTGAGAAAACATCGAAAGGGATGTCAATGGCTTCCGAGAACCAGGACAAGGCCGTTCTCCACTACCCCGGTGGCGAGTACGAGATGCCGATCGTGAAGGCGACCGAAGGAAACTCCGGTTTCGCACTGGGTAAGCTCCTCGCCGAGACGGGTTACACGACGTTCGACCCCGGGTACGTGAGCACCGGTTCCACCAAGTCGCAGATCACCTACATCGACGGAGCCAACGGGATCCTGCGTTACCGCGGCTACGACATCGCCGACCTCGCCAACAACGCCAGCTTCAACGAGGTCAGCTACCTGCTCATCAACGGTGAACTCCCGAACGAGACCCAGCTCGAGGACTTCAACCACAACATCCGCAAGCACACCCTGCTGGACGAGGACTTCAAGAGCCAGTTCAAGATCTTCCCCCGCAATGCGCACCCGATGAACGTTCTCGCGTCCTCGGTCAACATCCTTGCGACCTATTACGAGCATGAGCTGGACCCTCTCAACAAGGACTTCCAGCTCAAGAACACCTACCGGCTCATGGCCAAGGTCCCGATGCTCGCCGCGTACGCCTACCGGGCGTCCAAGGGCAAGCCGTACATGTACCCCTCGAATGCGCTGAACGCCCGGGAGAACTTCCTGCGCAACATGTTCGGCTACCCGACCGAGGAGTACGAGATCGACCCGGTGGTCGCCAGGGCCCTCGACAAGCTGCTCATCCTTCACGCCGACCACGAGCAGAACTGTTCGACCTCGACAGTCCGCATGGTGGCGTCCTCCCAGGCGAACATCTACGCCTCCATCGCCGCCGGCGTCAACGCGCTGTCGGGCCCGCTGCACGGTGGAGCCAACCAGGCGGTCCTGGAGATGCTCGAGGACATCCACTCCAACGGTGACGACGCCACCGAGTTCATGGCCCGGGTGAAGAACAAGGAGCCGGGCGTCAAGCTCATGGGCTTCGGTCACCGCGTGTACCGGAACTACGATCCCCGTGCCGCCATCGTCAAGGAGTCCGCGCACGAGATCCTGGACCACCTCGGTGGCGACAACCTGCTGGACCTGGCGATGAAGCTGGAGGAGATCGCCCTCAACGACGACTACTTCATCAGCCGGAAGCTGTACCCGAACGTCGACTTCTACACCGGTCTGATCTACCGGGCCATGGGCTTCCCCACGGACTTCTTCACCGTGCTGTTCGCCATGGGCCGGCTCCCGGGCTGGATCGCCCACTACCTCGAGCAGGTCAACGACCCGACCGCGAAGATCAACCGGCCCCGCCAGATCTACACCGGCGAGACCCTCCGCAAGGTCACCCCGCGCTCCGAGCGCTGACACCGTACCCGGTGCCGCCCCACGCGGAACCGGGTCACCATCGTCACTGCCGCCGGCAGCTGTCACCCCGCCCCGCATGAACAGCGGTCGGCGGGGCCTGTCATATCCGGGGTCTCCATCGCCTGACCTGCCGGTTCCCCTCCTTCCGCCCTGGCTGTTCCCCTCCGGCCTTCCCCCGGTCACACCGGTTCCCGGACGGGGTCGGGGAGTTCGCGCTCCTGCCTCGACCGGGGTTTTCCGCGTGCAGCTGGTAGACTGGCGCGGTTGTATCCGACGAGAAGAGGAGTGTGACCGAGATGGTCAAGCCGCAGATCGACGCCCAACAGGGGCCGGCCCCTGAAGAACTGGTCATCGAGGACATCACCGTCGGTGACGGCGCCGAGGCCGTGGCAGGCGGCATGGTCGAGGTCCACTACGTGGGCGTCGACTACGAGACCGGGCAGGAGTTCGACTCCTCCTGGGACCGTGGAACCACCATCGAATTCCCCCTCGCCGGGCTTATCCAGGGATGGCAGGACGGAATCCCCGGCATGCGGGTGGGAGGACGCCGCAAGCTGACCATTCCCCCGGAACTGGCCTACGGCCCTGTCGGCAGCGGCAATCCCCTGGCCGGCCGTACCCTCGTGTTCATCATCGACCTCGTCGACGCCCGG
Source organism: Corynebacterium neomassiliense (assembly GCF_900626215.1). NCBI lineage: Bacteria > Bacillati > Actinomycetota > Actinomycetes > Mycobacteriales > Corynebacteriaceae > Corynebacterium > Corynebacterium neomassiliense. The sequence goes on from NZ_LR131106.1 coordinate 2,772,248, forward strand.
TAGCGCCAACGGGTAGCGCCAACGGGTAGTGCGAACCGGTATCCACACCGGTGGGACTGTGGTCAGCTTCTGACGACAGTCAGCCTTTCACGACGCTGCGGAGACGCAGGGTGTTGATCCTGCCCAGTTCCCGGACCGTCGTCTCCCATTCCGTGACGGTCGGGTTCTCCAGCCGGCGGCGTAGCAGTCGGAGGACCTCGTGACCGCCGATCCCCTGGGCACAGACGAGGAACAGGTGGTGGAAGCGCTCTTCGTAGCGCCGGCACAGGTCGGCGATCTCGCTGAGGACCTCAGGTGGAGATTCCAGGATGAATGACTGCTCTTCCCTGGAGTAGATGTCGGAGGTCTGTTCACCGAGGACCGGGTGAGCCTGGATACTGTCGAGGACCTCGACCCGCGGCATTCTGAGCAGTTCGCGGTGTGCGACATCCAGGAGGTGCTCCAGGTTCCGGAACGGGGCGGCTGCGGCGACCTCTTCCCCGAGAGTGGGGTTGTAGAGCAGGTCGCCGATCATCGCCGAAATCTGGGCAGGCGTCATCCGGTTCAGCTCGGCGAGGGTGGTGTGGAACGGCGTGGCGGTCCGGGTCGGGGCGATGAGCTCGGAGTCTGAGGAGTTCTCGGCGATGGCCTGTGATTCAGTCATGTACCCAGGAAACCCTGTCGTCGTTTCCGCCCTGTTACGGGGCGGTGACCCCGAACGTTAACCCTCCGTCAGCGCAGTTAACTGACAGTAGTCGCCGTTAACTCACCCCCTTTCGGGGCGGCAGGTCCGGACCTGTCAGGTCCTGCCGTCCCCCGTCGGGCTTCCCCGGCAGGCACTCCCGTCCGGCTCCCGGGCCGTCACCGTCGCCGCAGTGCCTGGATCCAGCCGAGCTTCCGGCCGTTGTGGAGGATCGACGCCCGGTATATTCTCGCGACAACCACGAGGACCAGGGTGGTGACCACGGCGAACAGCAGGAACGACGCGACCAGGCCCACCCCGGACAGGTTACCTGCGGCGAACTGCATCGGTGCCACCCCCATCGACACCGGCGGCACCCACGTGAGCACCTGCATCACCGGGGTGTCCAACGCCGAGAACCCGAACGCCGGCGGGTACAGCGCCGCGAAGAGCAGCAGCATCACCGGCATCTGCGTACTGCTGAGGTCCTCAGCCCGGCTCACCAGAGACCCTGCGGCGGCGTACAGCGAACTGAAGAAGAGCATGCCCAGGACGAAGGCGACCAGCAGCACTACCAGTGTCAACGGATCCAGATCCACCTCGCCGAGCAGGTCGGTGGCGGACATGGCGGCCACCGCGGACCCCAGGATGACGGCGGTGCCGGCGAAACCGATGACCAGCATCGCGAGCACCTTGCCGGCGAGCAGGTCGAGCGGCCGGATGGTCGCGAGAATGATCTCGACGACCCTGGACGACTTCTCTTCGGTGACCCGGCCCCCGACATTGCCGGAGAAGATCATGATGAAGGTGACGATCACCATCGTGCCCAGCATGGTCGTGACCACGGCAGGGGCCGTGTCCCCGGAATCCGAGTCGGAGACGTCGACTGTGTGGAGGGTGGCGTCCGGCATCGCCGCCGCAAAGTCCGCGGGGTCCACGCCGACCGCGTCAAGTGCCTCGGCCTGAGTGACCGTGGCGACGACCGCCCCGGCGGCGGCGGACAGTGCCGGGTCAGGGGCACCGTCGCTGACGAGTTCGAACCGCCCGTCAGAGCGCACGAGAGCGGCGTCCTTTCCGTCGTCCTTCACCGCCGCGGTCGCCTCCGCGAGGTCGGCTGCCGCAGTCACCTCGATCCCGTCGCCGGTGACGGTCGACACGGTGGCGGTGTCGACTCCGGAGACGACCAGTGACGGACGGTCCTCACCACGGTCGCTGAGCCAGCTGAGAATGAACACCCCGCCGACGACGACAATGAAGACGATGGCTGTCGAGATGATCAGACTTCTGCTGCGCAGGGCGACCTGGATCTCGCGGCCGGCGACCGTGCGGACCGCGTCGAGATGAGAGTACCGGGAGCTCATGACGCCACCACTTCCTTGAACAGTTCGTTGAGATCGGGAACGCGACGGGTGAACCCGTGCACCGGGCCCGCGGCGAGAGCGGCGTTGAGGATGGTCTGGTCGTCGACACCACCGGCGTCGAGGAGAACAGTGGAGCCGTCGTCGCCGGGACCGCCTTCGCCCCCGGTCATCCCGGTGACTGTCGTTCCCGGCGGGTACCAGTCGCGGGCGGGGGTCCTGATCTCGAAGATGACCGGACCCCGGCCGCGGAGCTCGTCGACCGTGCCCTCGGCGCGCATCTCACCGCGGGTGATGATGCCGACCCGGTCGCAGAGGCGTTGCACGAGGTCGAGCTGGTGCGAGGAGAACAGCACCGGTACCCCTTCGGCGGCCTTGGCGAGCAGCATCTCACTCATGACCGACACCGCGACCGGGTCTAGACCGCTGAAAGGTTCGTCCAGGATCAGCAGGGCGGGGTCGTGGACCAGACTCGCGGCGAGCTGGACCCGCTGCTGGTTGCCCAGGGACAGTTCCTCGAGCCTGGAGTCGGCGCGGTCCGCCAGTCCGAGCTGTTCCAGGAGCCCTGCGGTGGTTTTGCGGGCGGACGCCCTGGTCAGTCCGTGGAGTCTGCCGAAGAACTCCAGCTGGTCGGCGATGCGTTCCTTGTCGTACAGTCCGCGTTCCTCCGGCATGTATCCGATGGTCCGGCGGATGTCGTCGTTGACGGGGGTGCCGTCGACCCGGGCTTCGCCGGAGTCAGGGGAGAGGACGCCGAGGGTGATCCGCATCGCGGTGGACTTTCCGGCGCCGTTGGAGCCGACGAATCCGTAGACCTCCCCCGGGTTCACCGTGAAAGTGAGGTCGTTGAGGGCCCGGACGGTGGATCCGCCGGTGCTGAAGGTCTTGGACAGGTGGTCCAGTTCCAGGGTGGGCATCAGGTGCTCCTCTGGTCGTTGTCGGGCAGTTGCGGTGCTGCTGAGTCGGTTGACGGTTCGCTGGTGGGGTCGGTGGTCCGGTCCGGCGGCACCGGACCGAAGGTCGTGGCGTAGGCGATGGTCGGCATGGCGACGGCGGCGAGAACCCCCAGCAGTGTGAACAGGCCGCCGGTGTACATCCACCTGTCCAGGCTGCCGATGTCGGAGGCGCCGAGGATGATCATGAAGGTCGAGGCGACCATGGCGAGGATCACGAGCCATCCGTAGGCGGTGACCTGCCAGGTCCTCAGGACCTCCAGTTCGTACTCGTCGAGTTCCTCCTCGGGAGCGACATCGCGGATATTGATGACGGTGCGCAGCATGGTCCAGTTGGCCAAGGAGATCACAGTGAACAGAAGCCAGGCGAACATGACGGGCGGCCAGAAGACCTGGATCACGCTGATCACCGTGCCCAGTGCCAGGGATCCCAGGTAGGTGCGGACAAGCAGCCGGGTGCGGTGCGGCGTCCTCCAGCCGGAAAGCCGGGCGGAGACTGCGTCGCTGCGCCGGCGCCAGCGTTCGCTGCGGTCCCGGAGCCGGACGTTGATTCGGGAGGAGAGGGCTGTGACGGGGTTCAAGGGGCGTCCTTCCTGGTGTTCCGGTAGATCTCCGAGGACAGGGGAGGGAACTCCGTGCGGCTGAACACCGCTTCGACGGGGAGGTCGAAGACCTCGCACACGCGGAACGCGAGATCGAGACTCGGGTAGTGGTCACCGCGTTCGAGCGCGCCGACCGTCTGGGGGTTCACGTCGAGCAGATCGGCGAGAGCCGCCCGGGTCATGTTCCGCTCGGCGCGCAGCACCCTGATCCGGTTGTGGATCGGGGCGGCAGGTTTCTTCCGTGGTGACACAGCAGCAAGTGTTGTATAAAAGCAACGAAGTGTCAACAAAACAAGCAAAATATATGTTGAATACATCTGGAAGACACGTCCACGCGCATACCCTCGACGGGGACGCCGAACCCCTTCCGCGACGGACGGAGAAAATTCGCGTACAACGGGACCCATGACTGCACCCACCGACACGATCACACTCAATGACGGACACACCATCCCCCAGCTCGGACTGGGGGTGTGGGAACTGACCCCCGAGGAGGCGTACTCCTCGACCAGGGCGGCCATCGCCGCGGGCATCCGCCACATCGACACCGCCGCCGGTTACGGCAACGAGGCCGAAGTGGGACGCGCCGTCGCGGACGCCGTCGCCGACGGCGAGGTCACCCGCGACGACCTCTTCATCACCACGAAACTGTGGAATGCCGACCAGGGCTACGATGACGCACTCGAAGCACTCGGAGTTTCCCTGGACAACCTCGGACTCGACCACGTGGACCTCTGGCTCATCCACTGGCCCGTCGAGAAGTGGGACCGCTACGTCGACACCTGGAAGGCCTTCGTCACAGCACGGGAGGAGGGCAGGGCACGGTCCATCGGAGTCTCCAACTTCTACCCCGAGGTACTCGACGAGATCGTCCGCGCCACCGGCGTGACCCCCGCGGTCAACCAGATCGAGATCCACCCCGGATTCTCCCAGCAGGAGCAGCGGGCCGACAACCTGTCACGCGGCATCGCCACCGAATCCTGGTCCCCGCTGGGCCGGGGCGTGCTCGGACACCCGGTCATAGAGAAGATCGCCGCGGAACACGGTGTCACCCCGGCCCAGGTCGTCATCCGCTGGCACCTCGACCAGGGACTGATCGTGTTCCCGCGTTCCCGCCGCCCCGAAAGAGTCGCCGAGAACGCCGACGTCGCCGGGTTCAGCCTCACCCCGGACCAGGTCGAGGCCATCACCGCCATCGACGACGACCCCGACTACTCAGGCCGCATCGGCGCCGACCCCCGTGACGCGGTGTTCGGTACCCCCCTGGCCTGAGCAGAGGACCCGGCCGGACCGGAAGTGGCACGGGCAGGAGAGGCCCGGGTCGGACAGGCACGGGCAGGAGAGGCCCGGGTCGGGGGACGGCAGCACACCTGCACGACACGCGTTCGCGACACACCGTCGCAGCACGCCGTCACAGCACGCCGTCACAAGGTGAGAGACAATGGGCCCCATGACTCGAGACGTGCTGAAGTCGGAGACCGACGGACCGGTGACCCTGGTGACCCTGACCCGGCCGGAGCGCAGGAACGCCCTGGACGCGGAGGTCTGCACCGCCGTCACAGCGGCCCTGTCCGGCACCGGGCCCGGTACCCGGGCGGTCCTGCTCCGCGGAGAAGGGCCTGCATTCTGCGCCGGGGCGAACCTCAACGGAGGGGTCTACGAGGACGATTTCTTCACCGCGCTGGAGAAAATGCTGACCACCGTCACCGAACTGCCGGTGCCCGTGATCGCCGACATCCAGGGCCCGGCGGTCGGAGCCGGCTGCCAGCTCGCACTCGCCTGCGACCTGCGGGTGACAGGACCGGGCGCACAGCTGTGGATTCCCGCGGTGGACCACGGGTTCGCCCTTGACCCCTGGACGGTCTCCCGTGCGGTCGAACTGCTCGGAGGGTCCGTCGCCCGCAACATGCTCATCGCGGGCGAGAGGATCGGAGCCAGGGAGATAACGGCCACCGGCTTCGCCACCCGGGCCGGGAACCCCGGGGACGCCCTGGCCTTTGCCCGGGAGGTCGCCGCCCAGGCACCCCTGGCGACAGCCTGGTTCAAGAAGGCCCTGAACCGTCCGGGTGACCCCGCACTGGCCCGGGAGGCCGCAGCCTGCTGGTCCAGCAGGGACGTGAAAGAGGCGCGGGAGGCACGCGCCGGACACCGGGCGCCGGTTTTCGAGGGAAGGTAGGCACCGTGGCGGACACACCGGAGAACACGACCGGGAACACGACCAGCAACCAGGCAGAGAGCACGGGCGCTCCGGCGCTCACCGGCCTGACCTCCGCAGAGGTGGAGAGACTCACCAGGCAGGGGCGTGCCAACGTCACCGGCCGCGGTACGGGCCGCAGTGTCGGACAGATCATCAGGGCGAACGTCTTCACCCGCGTCAACGCCATCCTCGGCGTCCTGTGCGCGATTGTCCTGTCCACCGGGTCGGTGATCAACGCGGCCTTCGGCCTGCTGATCATCGCGAACTCCGCGATCGGTGTGATCCAGGAACTCCGCGCGCGCCGGACCCTGGACAACCTGAAGATCGTGGGCGAGACCCTCCCGACAGTCATCCGTGACGGTGAGCGGGTCACCGTCCACCAGACCGAGGTCGTCGAGGGGGACCTGGTCGTCCTCCACTCCGGTGACGAGATCGTGGTGGACGGACCGGTGGTCTCCGGGGCAATGTCCGTTGACGAGTCCCAGCTCACCGGGGAGTCGGACCCGGTGCACAAGGAGGAGGGGGAGGAGCTGCGTTCGGGCTCCTTCGTGACCTCCGGTCATGCGGTCTACCGGGCGGAGAAGGTCGGCACACAGGCCTATGCGGCGCAGCTCGCGGCGAAGGCCAGCGAGTTCTCGTTGACGGATTCGGTGCTGATGAACGGGATCAACAGCATCCTCAAGGTCATCACCTGGCTGCTGATCCCCACCGGCATCCTGACGATCTGGACCCAGCTCGCCCGTTCCGGAACCGACCTGAAGGAGTCGATCCTGTCCATGGCCGCGGCGATCGTGCCGATGGTTCCGGAGGGCCTGGTGCTGATGACATCCATCGCCTTCGCCGCCGGAGTGATACGCCTGGGACGTTACAAGGCACTCGTCAATGAACTGGTCGCCATCGAGGGACTGGCCCGGGTCGACACGGTGTGCACGGACAAGACCGGGACGCTGACGACCAATGAGATGGAACTGGACGCCGTGTGCGCGGCTGACGGCTCCACTGCGCCGGACAGGGCGCGGGAGGTGCTGGGCCGGCTCGTCGCCTCCCAGGAGGACCGGAATGCCACGGCTGCGGCGATTCTCGCGGCGATGCCGGACGCGCAGCCGTTCCCGGACTCCGCCGAGATCCCGTTCAACTCCCGCTACAAGTTCTCCGGCGTGAGAACCTCCGGTGACGCGTGGATCCTGGGTGCCCCGGACGTCCTTCTGGAGCAGGACGGGACTGCGGCGCGGACGGCGAAGCGCCTCGGTGACCGGGGGCTGCGCGTCCTCGCCTTCGGCCGGGTCGACGGTGACCTGGCGGTACCGGGGGAGGACGCCACCATGCAGGACGCCCCGGTGCTGGAGGACCCCTGCCTGGTGACCCTGCGCCAGCAGCTGCGGCCGGATGCGCGTGAGACCCTGGACTTCTTCGCGGCCCAGAATGTCGACCTCAAGATCATCTCCGGGGACAACCCGGACTCGGTCAAGGCGGTGGCGGCCGGGGCGACGGACAGGGAGCTCGTCGCCGTGGACGCCAGGAGCCTGGTGGGACTTCCCGAAGATCAGTTCGACGCGGAGATCGCCCGGGCCAATGTCTTCGGTCGGGTGAGTCCGGAACAGAAGCAGGAGATGGTCGAGTCCCTGCACCGCGCCGGGCGCACTGTCGCGATGACGGGGGACGGGGTCAACGATGTCCTGGCGCTGAAGAAGGCCGACATCGGGGTGGCGATGGGGTCAGGGTCTCCCGCGACACGGTCGGTGGCGCAGCTGGTTCTGCTGACGAACCGTTTCTCGGCTCTGCCCCGTGTCGTCGCCGAGGGACGTCGGGTGATCGGGAACATCGAACGGGTGGCGAACCTGTTCCTGACGAAGACCGTGTATTCGGTGGTGCTGGCTCTGGTGGTCGGCGTCCTCGGCATCTCTTTCCCGTTCCAGCCGATCCATGTGACGATCACCGGGTGGTTCACCATCGGGATCCCGGCTTTCGTCCTGTCCCTGGCTCCGAACACGGAACGGCCGAAGGACGGTTTCGTCCGCCGGGTGCTGTCTCTGGCGTTGCCCTCGGGACTGCTGATCGGGGGGATCGCGGTGGCGATGTGGATCGCGGTCTACCCGGGCGGCGATGCCCCCGCCCTTGAGCGGGACCGGGCGGGTACCGCGGTGCTGCTGGCCCTGATCATCATGGGCCTGTGGGTGCTGGGGATCGTGGCCCGTCCGCTGGTGTGGTGGAAGGTCCTGCTGTTGTGCGGGTGTGTGCTCGGGTACGTGGTGATCTTCACCGTCCCCTTCCTGCGTGACCTTGTGCTGCTGGAGCCGGGGGACACCGGTCTGATGACCGTGGGTGCGGTCGTGGGCGTCTGCGGTGCCGCTGTCATCGAGGTGGTTCACCGGGTGCTGCGTGCTGTGGCCGCCCGCCGCAACGGAAAGTAATTGACGCGTCAACTAGATGGGTCCATAATGGAACCATGGAATTCGGAATCTTCACCATCGGCGACGTCACCACCGACCCCACCACCGGTGTCACGCCCACCGAACACGAGCGCATCACCGCGACGGTCGAGTACGCGCAGAAGGCGGAAGAGGTCGGACTGGACGTCTTCGCCACCGGTGAACACCACAATCCACCGTTCGCGGCACCGGCGAATCCCCCGGTCCTGCTGTCCTACCTGGCCGCACGGACCAGCCGGATCCGTTTCTCCACCGCCACCACCCTCATCACCACGAATGACCCCGTCCGCCTGGCGGAGGACTACGCCTACGCCCAGCACCTCGCCGGAGGACGCCTCGACCTCATGCTCGGACGGGGCAACACAGGACCGGTGTACCCGTGGTTCGGGGCCGACATCCGGCAGGGAATAGCCCTGGCAGTCGAGAAGTACCACCTGCTCAGAACCCTGTGGCGCAAGGAGAACGTCGACTGGAAGGGCGAGTTCCGCACGCCCCTGCAGGGGTTCACGTCGACCCCGCGGCCCCTGGACGACACCCCGCCGTTCGTGTGGCACGGTTCCATCCGTTCCCCGGAGATCGCAGAGCAGGCCGCCTACTACGGTGACGGTTTCTTCCACAACAACATCTTCTGGAACATCGAACACACCCAGCACATGGTGAGGCTCTACCGTCAACGGTACGAACACTACGGTCACGGAGCGGCCGACCAGGCCGTCGTCGGCCTCGGAGGGCAGGTGTTCATCGGGGAGACGACGCAACAGGCGGAGAAGTTCTTCCGGCCCTACTTCGACAACGCGCCCGTCTACGGTCACGGCCCGTCGATGGAGGAGTTCACGAAGATGACACCCCTGACCGTCGGTACCGTCGACCAGGTCATCGACCGCTACCTCGGCTACGCAGACAAGGTCGGCGACTACCAGCGCCAGCTGTTCCTCGTCGACCACGCCGGACTGCCGAAGGAGGTCGTCCTCGAACAGATCGAGATTCTCGGCCGCGAGGTCGTCCCGGTGCTCCGGCGGGAACTCGAGGCACGGCGTCCCGCTCATGTCCCCTCGGATCCTCCGACGCACGAGTCGCTGGTCAGGGAGGGTAAGGACGCCCCGATCCACCTCATCGAACCCGCGGGGAAGACGGCGGACACAACCGGTGCAGCAGGAGCGGCCGGAAAAGCCAGCGCTGCAGAGGAGCAGAAGTGATGAAGAGCCTTGTGATCGTCAACGCCGGTCTCGGCGACCCGTCCACCACGCGCCAGGTCGCCGAGCGGGTCGGGGACGCCGTCGTGCGCCGGGTCACGGCGGCAGGTGAGGGGCTGGAGGTCCGTCGGATCGACCTGCGCGACCTCGCCTCCGACCTGGCCACGTACATGACCACCTACATTCCCTCGGAGGCCCTGGACCGGGCCAGGCGCACCGTCTCCGCCGCGGACGGGCTGATCGTGGCGACCCCGGTGTTCCAGGGCAGCTACTCGGGCCTGTTCAAGATGTTCTTCGACACCCTGGAGATGCGTTCCCTCGAAGAGGTGCCGGTGACGATGGTCGCCACCGCGGGGACTGCCCGCCATTCGATGGTGCTCGACTACGCGGTACGGCCGCTGCTGTCGTTCCTCCACGCCCTGGTGCTGCCGACCGGAGTGTTCGCGGACACCGCCGAATTCGGTGCGGACAGCGGACTGTCCGCCCGTATCGAGCGGGCCGCGGGCGAACTCGCCCGCCAACTCACGGCTGTCCGGGGAGTCCGCGGGTTCACGGGTGACAGTGGTGCACCGGACGGGGCAGCCTCCGCCGGAAAGCCCCGGAATTCCCGTCCGGTGGCGGGGGAGGCGCTGCAGGGGGACGGAGGGGCGGACTTCCGCGTCCCGGAAGGTGGTTTCGCCTCCCTGCTCGCCGGTCACAGCGGCTCCTGACCTGCAGTGACGGTCTGTATTGTGCCCCAGGGCAGATTCGAACTGCCGACACCCGCTTTAGGAGAGCGGTGCTCTATCCCCTGAGCTACTGGGGCGCACCGTGACAGTGTAGCGTGTGCCTGCCACGGGCAAAAAGCGCACCCCGCTTTAGGGAGCCGGGGCACGTGATCCGGTTCTAGTGCTGGACCGGAGCTTCGACTCCGACACCGGTCAGCGAGCGGACCTCCATCTCCGCCTGCAGGGCCTCCTTGTGGTCCGGCTTGCCGAGGTAGGTACCGAGGACGGCGAGGAGGAATCCGACGGGGATGGAGATGAGCCCCGGGTTGGTCAGGGGGAACCAGGAGAAGTCCACGCCGGAGATCATCGAGTCCTTGGCGCCGGAGACGGCGGGGGAGAAGATGAGCAGGACGAGGGCGGAGATCAGACCACCGTAGGTCGACCAGACGGCACCGGTGGTGTTGAACCTCTTCCAGTACAGCGAGAACAGGATGGTCGGGAGGTTGGCCGAGGCGGCGACACAGAACGCGAGGGAGACGAGGAAGGCGACGTTCTGGTCCATGGCCAGGATTCCGAGGACGATGGAGATGACGCCGAGAACCACCACCGTGATCTTCGATACCCTCACCTGCTCTTCTTCCGTGGACTCACCACGCCGTATGACCGAGTGGTACAGGTCGTGCGCCACCGAGGCTGAGGCGGTGATCGCCAGGCCGGCGACGACGGCGAGCACGGTGGCGAAGGCGACGGCGGAGATCAGCGCCATGAACACCGGTCCTGCGAGTTCGAGGGCCAGCAGTGGTGCGGCGGAGTTGGCGCCGCCGGCGGAGTTCGAGATCCGTTCCGGTCCGACGTAGGCTGCGGCGGCGTATCCGACGACGAGGGTCATGAGGTAGAACACGCCGATGAGGACGATGGCGGAGACCACGGACTTACGGGCTTCCCGGGCTGTGGGGACCGTGTAGAAGCGCATGAGGACGTGGGGGAGGCCGGCGACGCCGAGGCAGAGTGCGAGTCCGAGGGAGATGAAGTCGAGCTTGTGGGCGGTGTCCACCCCGTACTTCATGCCGGGGTCGAGGATGGCGGTGTCCCCGCCGTGCATTTCGACGGCCTTGTCCAGCAGGTGGGAGAAGTTGCCGCGGTAGGCGGCGAAGACGATGACGACCATGATGAAGACGCCGGCGATGAGGAGCACGGCCTTGATCATCTGGACATAGGTGGTGCCCTTCATTCCGCCGATGAGGACGTAGGCGATCATGACGACGCCGACGATGGCGATGACCAGGGCCTGCCCGCCCTTGTTGTGGATGTCGAGGAGGGTGGAGACCAGTGCACCGGCTCCGGCCATCTGTGCGATGAGGTAGAACAGGGTGACACCCAGGGTGGCGAAGGATGCGGCCAGGCGGACGGGGCGCTGCTTGAGCCGGAACGACAGGACGTCCGCCATGGTGAACTTGCCTGTGTTGCGCAGCGGCTCGGCGACGAGGAGGAGGGCGATGACCCATGCCACGAAGAAGCCGATCGAGTACAGGAATCCGTCGTAGCCGGTGAGTGCGACGGAGCCGACGATGCCGAGGAAGGACGCCGCCGAAAGATAGTCGCCCGCGATGGCCAGACCGTTCTGGGTTCCGGAGAAGCTGGCGCCGCCGGTGTAGAAGTCGGACGCCGTGGAGGTCTTCTTGCCGACCCTGGTGACGATGGTCATCGTCACCACGATGAACGCGACGAAGATGATGATGTTGAGGACGGGGTTTCCGGCTTCCGAACTGGAGGCCGCGAGGTATGTCGTGGTCATGGTGCTCCCTTAGACGGTGCGGGTGTCGGAGTACGGGCCGGTGTGTTCGAGACGGTTGCGGATGTCCGCGGTGAGAGGTTCGAGCTCACGGTCGGCGTACTTCACGTACGCCCAGGTGATGACGAAGGTCGTCAGGAACTGCAGCAGACCGAAGACCAGTCCGACGTTGATGTTCCCCCAGAGCTTGTGGGAGAAGAAGTCCGGGAGGAACATCGCGGTGACGATGTACACGACGAACCACAGGATGGCTGCGATGGTGACCGGGAAGGTGAAACTGCGCCGCTTGGTGCGGAGCTCCTGGAACTCGGCGCTCTGCTGTGCCGCGATGAACTCCTCGGCTGTCGGTGTGTGCCGGGGGTCGGGTGTCGACATGGGCTCCCTTTCGTGTTCGGTGATCCCTGTGAAAACGGATATCGAGCATGTCGCGGGCAACGGGACCGGATATGGACCGGTCCGACCGTCAGTGACAGGAGTCACAGGCGTGCCGCGGATGGGAGCCAAGTTACAGAAGTGTGCGAAGTCTTTTCAATGTTGAATTCAAAAGGGGGGTCCCGTCCGCGTGCTCTACCCCCAGCCGTGTGGCTGACGTGCAGGGACATCGGATACACAGGGGGTGACTGCAGGGACACCTGCAGAGGTAGGACCAAATGGGCAGGGACGAAGATAGTGTCTTAAACATGCGCAACCCCCGCCCGGGCAGTTTCGGGGACCGCCGGGGCGGCGGTATCCCGGCTCTGCCGGTGCGGGGGAGCGGTGGGAAAGCGGTGCAGGGGGCCGGTGTCAGGCCTGTTACGTCAGGCCTGTGACGAGGTGCCGGTGAGTTCGGCGACACGGCGGCGAACCTGACCGGCCGGAGGGTTGGTGGAGTACGAACCGTCGGCGTACTTCACGGTGGGGACGACCCTGTTGCCGTCGTTGACGGACTCGACCCAGGCCGCGGCGTCGGCGTCCTCCTCGACGTCGATCCGGGTGTAGGGGGTGCCGGTACGGTCGAGGTTCTCGACGAGGCGGGTGCAGAACGGGCACCAGGTGGTGGTGTACAGGGTGACAGCGGGAGCCGGAGCATCGGACATGGATTTCTCCTTCACAGGGTTGTGCCGGTCGACCCGGAGGACCGGGCGGGGCGTGTACGGCGACCCCCGGTCGTCCGGGTGAACTCACAGATACGGTATCGCAGCGGGTGCTCTCCCGTGAGGGCGGTGCCGCGGGCGGAGTCCAGCCACGGACCGTCGGCCACCGTGAAGTCGGTTTCCGCCCGCATGTCCGGTGCCCGGACCGTGAACCTCTCCGGCGCGCCGCAGGCGATGTCGGTGACCACGACCCGTTCGGCGACCGGGACGCACTGCCGGTACACGTGGCCGCCGCCGAGAATCCACACCGTCGACACGCCCAGCTCGAGGGCGGACAGTCCGGCGGCGGTGACGGCGCCGGGCAGTGAGGTGTGCACGGTGGCTCCGGGTGCGTCGTAGGCGGCGTCCCGGCTGATGACGTGGTTGTCCCTGCCCGGCAGGGGACGGTACCTGGGGTCAAGGGCCTCCCAGGAGATCCGCCCCATCACCACGGGAGTTCCGAGAGTGGTCGTCTGGAAGTGTTTCAGGTCCTCCGGCAGGTACCACGGCATGTCGGCGCCGTCGCCGATGACGCCGTCGGTGGTCTGGGCCCAGATCATGCCGATCTCCACCCCGTCGGGGAATCCGCCGAGATCGTCCCACGTGATCACGGGGCGGCCGGTGAATGCCGGCTGCGCGCCCATCAGACGGCCACCGGTGCCTTGATCCCGGGGTGCGGATCGTACCCGGTGACCTCGATGTCCCCGAAGTCGTAGGAGAAAATGTCCGGGGCGTGCTTCAGGTGCAGGGTGGGGTAGGGCCGGGGTGTGCGGGACAGCTGCAGCCGGACCTGGTCGAGGTGGTTGTCGTAGATGTGGCAGTCGCCACCGGTCCAGACGAACTCCCCGACATCCAGACCGGCCTGCTGGGCGAACATATGGGTCAGGATCGCGTAGGAGGCGATGTTGAACGGGACGCCGAGGAACATGTCGGCACTGCGCTGGTAGAGCTGGCAGGACAGCTTCCCGTCGGCGACGTAGAGCTGGAACAGCAGGTGGCACGGGGGCAACGCCATGCTGCCCAGTTCCGAGACATTCCAGGCGGAGACAATGTTGCGCCGTGAGTCCGGGTTAGTTTTCAGGGTCTCGAGTGCGGCACTGATCTGGTCGATGTGCCGGCCGTCGGGTGTCGGCCAGCTCCGCCACTGCACCCCGTACACGGGTCCGAGGTCGCCGTCGGCGTCCGACCACTCGTCCCAGATGCTCACACCGTGGTCGTGCAGCCAGGCGATGTTGGAATCCCCCCTGAGGAACCAGAGCAGTTCCCCGACGACCGAGTGAAGGTGCACTTTCTTGGTGGTGACCAGGGGGAAACCCTCCGCCAGGTTGAACCGCATCTGACGGGCGAACAGGCTGCGGGTGCCGGTACCCGTCCGGTCGTCCTTGTGGACGCCGTGGTCCAGGATCTCGCGGAGGAGATCTTCGTAGGGGGTGGGAACCGTACGCCCGGAGGATGCGCCTGGAGGGGTGGTGGAACTCATGCCCACCAGGATAGGACAACAGGACGGCGCAAGGTTCCGTCACGGTGCCTGTACGGCTGCTGTCACCGTGGCTGTCACTACGGCGGTCACTGCGGCTGTGGCGGTCCGGCCACAGGTCCGGTGTACTCGGGCCACCGGGGGGCGACCACGGCGAGATGGTCGAGGAAGAAATCCACGGTTCTCCTCCACTGCCGTCGTGACGCCTCGGTCAGGCTCTCCCTGTCGGTGAGAGGTTCGTCGTCCGGTCCCCTGAAAACCCGGGCACCGGGACTGCCACGGTCGCGGAGGAACTCCGCCAGCTGCCGCTGGAGGTGAGCTACAGCAGATGTGGTCAGGTCAGTGATGTACATCAGGGAGAACACCGACTGCCTCCATGTGAAACCGAACTCATTCAACTGCGCCAGTAATTGATCTGTCACAGGAAAGACGGTGCGAAGTGACCGGGTCTGCGAGGTGAACACCGCCTCCAGGTAGGGGTACCTGGTGAACATGTCCCATGCGCTGTCAGCGACTGTGCCAAGAAATTCTCTCCAGTCTTCGCAGTGAGGAGGATCTGTGACCTGGGAAGAAATTTTCCCGAGGCAGGCCTCCAGAAGATCATCGCGGGAACTGAAACACCGGTACAGTGCGGGGCTGGTGATTCCGAGCTTTTCAGCCACCGCCGCCATCGTGAAAGTTGACACTCCGATATTCAGGGCCGCTTCCACGGCATCTTCCGGACTGAATTTCGAAGGTCGTCCCCGTCGTTGTCCGGTGTTGTTTAATCTTCCCATGGTTGTCAGAGAGTGCGCCGGTGAATTGCACCTGCGTGACAGGCGATGGACCGGGCTTCCCGAAGGAACCCGGTCCAAGTCTGGTGCGACAGTATCTGCACTTTCAGCGAATCTAGTTGAGAATCGCCTTCAGATGTTAGATGAGGGAACCTGCGACGCTGCCGACCAGACCAAGCAGGCCAGTGACCAGAAGTCCGAGGGTGCCGCCGAGACCGAGAAGAAGTCCACCGATCATGGTAGATCCTTTCTGTAGATGTGAATGATGAAGGGAAAAGAGCAGTAAAAAAATGATCAATTACTGCATGGAGAAGTTTTCCAGACGGATGGAATACGTACAAGTGGATAGTTGCTGCAGGTCTGTCCTCGGGGGTGCATCGGGAATGCAAGTTGAATTCACTGCTGTCGAGGTTGTTGCCCTGTCAAAGGGTAAGTGTCGACAAGTTCAGGGGTGGTGTGGAAGAGGGGTCTGCTGCGCCGAAGTGACCCCATTGAGGGGGAGGTACGCAAACTGAAGGATGATAAAGTAATCACAAGCAGTGTGGGGATGCTGATCGCGTAAGACGGTATTCTGGGAGTGAGGCGCGGCCGCGGTCAGTGAAGTACCGGCGAGTAGCTCTTCCGTTATCCTTTAATGGTGTGGAAGTGATTCATCTTTCGGTGTGGTGAATGCAGCTTGGCAACTTTCGCGTAGTTTACTATTGTTGGAATATGTTCTGGTGCGTCAGAGATGCGGGGGTAAATAGTTCGGGCTGTAACTTCCGCGTGCTGGCCTGTCTGGTCGAACAGGGTGATAATGCGCGTGTGGCGAAGCACAGTGCGGACAGAAAGAGCGAGTCGGGCTCTGACGCACAACGGAGAACTCCGACCTTCGCTTCGGTCACGGGGGAACTGCTTCTGACTCTCGGCGTCATTGTGGCCCTTTTCGTCGTCTACCAGGTCTGGTGGACGGACATTGAAGCCGGGAAACTGCAGGCCCAGGCGTCCGGGGACCTGGAGCGGCAGTGGGCGGACGAGAATCCTCGCCCGCTGACCCGCGATGTGGAAGGTGCCGCTTTCGCTCGCATGTTCATCCCCTCGTTTGGCCCAGACTTCAGTTACGCAGTGGTGCAGGGGACGTCCGATGATGCCCTGGACCGGGGTCCCGGGCACTACGTGAACACTCAGCTGCCGGGACAGCCGGGGAACTTCGCGGTGGCCGGACATAGGGTGGGGCGCGGTGCCCCGTTCAATGATTTGGGTTACCTCAGCACTTGTGATGCGGTGGTGGTGGAGACAGCTACAACCTGGTACATTTACCGAGTTCTTCCCGTCGGTAACGACGAGAATTCATCGGAGATTTCTCGTAGGGGAGCGGTGCAAAATTGCCTTCACGCCCCTGTTGTCGATGAAGTTGTGTCCGGAAGATATGCGAATTTACCCGGAAGGTACGTGACCTCGCCGGGGAACATCAGCGTTCTTAACCCTGTCCCGGGAACTGGTGGTGCATTTGTCTCTGAGGGTGATCTTCCCATTCTCACTTTGACGACATGTAACCCACGCTTCTCGAATAAGGAGCGGATGATAGTCCACGCGGTTCTTGAACATTCTGAATCCAAGGTGGAAGGAATTGTTCCCGCTGTGTTGGCTGGAGGAGAATGAGATGTATTCATGGTTGTGGCGGCACCTGCCCGGTCCGAGGTTGGTGCGTGCTATTGCTGTTTTTTTATTGTTGGCCGCGGCATTTTTTTTGTTGATGGAGATTGTGTTTCCATGGTGGGAGTCCATTCTCCCGTTTAGTGATGTTACGCTTTAGCCCCAATAATGTTAAGTTATGTTCTCTGGTGGTACGTTGGCGCCATGCCACGCGTCGGAAAGTTCACACCATCCACTCACACCCGCTTGTCCGGTCTCGTCTCCATCGATGTGCTCACCCGGGTGGTTCCGCCCGAGTCGGTTGATTGAATCGCTCCGAGTTTTGTAGAGACTCCCGTACCTGTCATCACGCGGCGTCTGCCGCGGTGTGGTGATGCTGCCGAGGTGGGTTCAGCGGTATTGGGGCATTGAGAACAAGCTGCACTGGGGCCGTGACGTGGTCTTCGGTGAGGATGCGTCGCTAATCGGTACCGGGGTCGGCCCACGGGTGATGGCGACGCTACGGAACACAGCGATCAGTGTGCTGCGGCTGATCGGCCGTGAGGACATCCAACCGGCTCAGCGGTACTTCGCGGCTGTGTTTGACAGGCCAACTGTGCTGGTCATGACCGTTCATCACCGACTATGACGGATCCCTGGCCCTACCCCACACTCAAACAAGAAGAATCGAATATGTAAGGGGGGGGAACGAATAAAAAGTGTCGGGTGATAACTTTTATTCATACGTGGACTGGACTTATAATTCGCTCGCTATGACTCTTGAACTGGCGGTCTTAGTGAGTCAAACAAAAGCCCGGTAAGAGTTTACGTCGACTACTTTTACCTGGCACGTCCACTTGCTCTAAGGAGAGTCGAATTGAATCGATCATTAAGAATGAATGCAGTTCCCGGTTGGAGGCGTGCGATATCGGCGATCGGTGTTTCTGCACTCTTTGCCGGTATGGCCGTATCGACGGGAACTGCCGCGGCAGCCGACAATGCGTCCATTAATCCCTTTGAAGTGAACAACGGGTTCACTATCGTAGGGCGTGGTGACGTGAAACTGGGTAACGGTGAGCTTGAAGGGTCCGTCGCAGCTTTCAAGTCGTTGGAGTCAACAAAGTCCAACTATCCAGTAATTCACAAGGCGGCGGGAACGGGGGATTACTCTGTCCCAAAGGTGGATGGTGTTCCGGTCCGTATCTTGGCGGACAGCTTTGTCGGAAACGGGTCTTTTGATGTCTCGAACCGGGGAGCAGTAGACGGTTCTGAGGCGGGCAAGGCTGTAGCCAAACTTGTCAAGACCGAGGGTCTAGAAGCTAAGCAGCGGAGTAACTTCGTGCGACTTCACCGTACTGCGGCAGGAGAGGAGGAAGGAAATATCGATCTGCAGGCGGCAACCCCTTTCGTTAATGACTTGAGCCCATACAAGGCTGCGCAAGATACTGTGGCCTCCTACTTCGAAGCTCTGGACACCAAGGTCTCACAGGCGAACAAATGCCTTGATTCGCTGTATCTGTCAGAAGCGAGCTCCGTGAACAAGGTCACGATCGGCGAGGAAGGTGGATCGCCTGCCCCCTCGGGCTTTTCGACCGATAAGCCTAACGTTATTGAGTACGGAGACTTGGCCAACTTTACTCAACATAAGATGAAGATGGCGAAGGCGGGCGGCTACAAGCCAACCGCCGCTGCGCCCCTGATTATCCACGTTCCGGCTGGGACCACGGATCTTAAGCTAGACTTCGAGGGATGGGATGTAGGTGGCGCAGACCAGGAGCTGGCTCGCTACATTATGTTTGATCTATCCGATGTCAGTGGTGAGGTTTCAATTACCGAAGTGCCTCTTGGCGCCATGTGGGCTCCGAATTCCTCTCTGAAATTCGACTCGAATACGACCACAAACGGCCAGTGGTATTCCGGTAGCTCGGTGACTGCTGGGCCTAGCGCCGGAGAGGTGCATCACCACGCATTCTCGGCGAAGCTGCCCTGTGACACCGCAGATGAGGATGCGGTGCCTTCCATCGCTACCTCCGCGACTGTAACGGAGGGTGCCGTCGATGGAGCCGACGGCAAGACCATTTCTACGAATGGTGGTTCGATCACTGACACGGTGACTTTCCATGACCTGAAGCCCGCGACCGAATACACCATGGCGGGCCAGCTGGTGACGGCCGAGGGTGAGGAAACAGGAATCAAGGGCGCGGTGACTTTCACCACCCCGCCTTCCACTGGCGGGGAGGCCACGGTCGACGGCACCGTTGCGATGGAGTTCAAGATCTCTGGCGAGCAAGCCGCCAAGTATGCAGGAAAGTCGTTGGTC
Organism: Corynebacterium neomassiliense; assembly: GCF_900626215.1. Classification (NCBI taxonomy): domain Bacteria; kingdom Bacillati; phylum Actinomycetota; class Actinomycetes; order Mycobacteriales; family Corynebacteriaceae; genus Corynebacterium; species Corynebacterium neomassiliense. The sequence continues at coordinate 2,791,436 of NZ_LR131106.1, forward strand.
GTGCTTGAGGCTCTGAGTCTCGACGGCAAGGAGGTCGCGACACACAACGACGCGGGTGACAAGGCCCAGACCTTCGTCATTGCGGAGCAGCCGGGTACCACGGAGCCGAGTGAGCCGGGTACCACGGAGCCGAGTGAGCCGGGTACCACGGAGCCGAGTGAGCCGGGTACCACGGAGCCGAGTGAGCCGGGTACCACGGAGCCGAGTGAGCCGGGTACCACGGAGCCGAGTGAGCCGGGTACCACGGAGCCGAGTGAGCCGGGTACCACGGAGCCGAGTGAGCCGGGTACCACGGAGCCGAGTGAGCCGGGTACCACGGAGCCGAGTGAGCCTGTCACCGGTATAGAAATCCAGAAGAAGATCAGCGGTGACAAAGCTAATGAGGTTAAGTCTGAGGAGGACGCAGCTTATGACATCCTGCTGTCTTGGAAGGACAGTGAAGGTATCGAACAGTTCAGGAAGGTGACTGTTACTCCGGATACCCCGGTGGACGTCTCAGACCTGCCGCACGGAGTGGAGATTACCCTGACGGAGGCCAATGCTTCGTCATCCATAAATGGTGTCGCCTGGTCCGACATCGTCTGGTCCGGTGATGGAGTGGTCGACGAGAAGGGAGCTTCCCGACAAGGAACCGTCACTCTCGTGGAGAACCAGGTCGCTAAGGTGACTGTCGAGAATGTCACGGACGACAACGACGCCGCCATCATCATCCCGATCATCCCGACCATCCCGGTCGCTCCGGTAATCCCTGTGAATCCGGTGAACCCGGATGCGCCTGATTCTCCGATCGTGAATTATCCGGAAGTTGACCACGAGACCATTGATTCTGACAGCGCCCGTCCTAGCGCTGGCCCCGAGTCCCACGGTGGCGGCCTGGCCAACACCGGTGCAAGTGTTATGGGTCTTGGTGCACTCGCCGTGATTCTCGTCGGTGGGGGTGCATGGTTGGTGATGAGGAGTCGTCGCGAGGCCTGACTCCCGCCATCTGAGGCCGCTCATTCACGTCGTCAGATGTGATATGGCACGGGAATGCCTCTGAGAGATAGTCCTCCCCGTCGGTGACCATGGATGATCCCCGTGGACACGGCCGGGGAGGTTCTCGCCATGTGTACCCAGCTGTACTGATTGTTGAAAACAGCGTGGTTTACTGGCTCTTCGCGGTGGGGAGTGCGTATAGCTGGCAGTAGGACGGGGTCCGGGGTGGCACAACATGCACAGGCCCCGGCCGGTACAAGATGAGAGATGCGAAGCTTCCATCTGACCGAACCAGGACCCTACCGTGCACCCTACTGGCAACCTCGTCGCCGACACCATCTGCCGCACTGCGGAACTCGGACTGACGATCACCGGTGCTGCCGACGCCGGCACACTCACCATCATCGACACTGCCCCGGTGTCAGTCGCCTATTCCTGCCCGGACTGCGCGATGCCTGGGGCGAAGCGGGACCACGTCCGACGTCGACTCGTCGACCTGCTGGTCGTGGGGTTCCCCACTCGCCTGCACGTCCGGGTACCCAGCTTCACCTGCACCAACCCCGCCTGCGGCAAGAAGATCGTCCAGACCTCCCTGCCGTGCGCCGACGATGGAGCCACGCTGACCGGGCGGGTGACCCCGCTGGATCCTCCAGCGCCTTGCCATCGACCGGATGAGTGTGAAAGCCACTGCTAAGGCGCTCGGGGTGGGCTGGGAATTGGTCAACAAGGTCGCCGTCACCGCAGCCCGCAACCTTGTCTACGCCGACCCGTCGCACCTGGGGCGGAGTACGGATCCTCGGAGTCGATGAGCATGTCTGGAAGCACACCCGCCGCCCCGGTGAACCGTCCTCAATGGTTACGGTACTGGTGGATCTGACCTCACTGGTCGACGGGGCGGGTCCGGCCCGTCTGATCGACATGCGGCCGGGCCGCAGCGCAGAGGTTCTGCGGACCTGGCTTTGTGAACGTGACCCGGACTTCCAGGCCGGGGTAAAGGTCGTGACAAGTGGCACGGATTCACCGGCTACGCCACCGCCGTCGACCACGCACTCCCTGCGGCGCGGAAGGTCATGGACTAAGTTCCACGTCGTCCACCTGGCCGCCGAGAAACTCACCGGGTGTCGGCAACGCCTACAGCGGGAAACCACTGGGCGGCGGGGGAGGAAGGACGATCCGCTGTACAAGCACCGCCGGGGCCTGCTGACCAGAACGGACTATCTCACCGACCGGCAGAAACAACGACTGCAACTGCTGTGGGATACCGATGACGACTACGTCGCGTTGCAGGTCACTTGGCAGTATCTACCCGGACTTGATCGGCGCGTTCGGGCACCCGGAAGTAGTGCCCCATAGAGTGGTGTAACTCGGTGGCCGAGCCCCTCTACGAATCCGTGTTGTGCACGGATGTAGAGCGGCCACCGTGTGATCCTTCGAGTCAACCGTCTAAAGAATCCTCGAGGAGTCA
>NZ_LR131107.1:0-307999 GCF_900626215.1 Corynebacterium neomassiliense
TCACCCTGACCACCAACACCGACACCAGCCAGGCGACGGAGGTGAGCACCGATGAACTGATGCAACTACCCGCCTGACCACCAACGAAGGATCAAAAACGAGTTACACCACTACCAGGGGCTTGACCGTCTGACCGGAGCCCGTCTGTCCCGGATCCTCTCCTTCTGTCGCCCCGCCCTTGTCCCACCGATATGCTCCCGGATCCCGGCCCCCGGCGCTGGTTCGAACAACTGCCGTCGGTGTCGCGCGCCCTCGGTAGGATCAGGCGCAGGTCAAGACCATCTGGCCCGAGCGTCGGTGGTCAGACCCTCCCCATGAAGAACTCGGGTCTACAGACAAACGACCCTCTGCAAGACCCGGGGCTTGACAAATTGGCAGTGACGGTTCATTCAGAGTCCGAGTCGGCTGATGGTTATTTCCGCCAGTCGCTGTGCTTTCACCGACTGGTCCTGGGTTGTGTTCACCACTACCGCCACGTTGTCGCGGTAGACCGCGTACACTGCTCCGCCGCCGGGAACCCCGTACTCACTGTCGGAGCTGCCGCCACGCCCTCCCGACCACCCCTCCGGCTGTGTCGCTTTCGTCGTGGAGTCCACAGGTGCGGCGTGGTTGACTTCGTCCACAGCGGCGCTGTGGGTCGTCATGGACCGGACCCGGACCACGGCCTGCGGAGTTTCACCGTAAGACCAGAAAACGCAGGCAGGCGGGTCAAACCTCTGGTCCAGGGATGTCCCCGTCCACCGTTCACCGGTCGACTGTTCGACGTCGACTCCATCCAGGTAGGGGCAGACGGCATTGCGGGGTCCGGTGAGGTCCGCCGCCTCGCCCACCGGAAGTTCGGAGCCCGCGACCGCAGGCCAGGTTGTCTCGTTCGCCTGCCCCGTTCCGGATGAGAGTTCCGATGCCTGCACGGTTGTTTCCTGTGCAGCAGGGGAGGAGGGTGAACAGGCCGTGGCAAGAGTGAGAACGGCTGCCGAGGTGATGTTGAGCCCGACCCGTAACACTTTCACAGGGCTCTCCCGATGTCGCTGACGAGCGCTGTTTTCCCCGATTCCTCGAATTCCTGCTCCAGTCCGGCGATGATGGTCGCAACACTCTCCTTCCGAACCAGTTCTCTGAGATGTTCAGGTAGGGGAGGGTTTCCGGTGGCAGGTATGTGGAAGGCTCCGTTTAAAGCACTGACGAGCAGAGAGGCGGCCGCGTAGGACCTGCGAGGAGAGAAACCGAGTTCGGCGAGGCGGTCGAGGTGAGTGCGGAAGGGCACCGTGGTGAACCGGGAGACCGGGTCACAGTATCCCGAGACCACCTCAGGGAAATCCGGATGGCGCAGGCACAGGTTCCACCATTCGTCAGCTGCGTGGCGGAGCGTGTCCTGCCAGCAGAGTCCCAGGGGAACCGGGCTGATCTCCGAGAGAATCTCGTCGATACATGCGTCCAGCAGTTGCTGGTGGGAGGGAAACCGGCGGTAGACAGCAGCTGAGGTTACCCCGAGCTCTCTGGCTACTGCGGCGACGCTGAAACTGCCCACGCCTAAACGGAGGGCTGTAGTGACGACATCTGTCACACTGAACCGGGAAGGTCGGCCGGAACGATGTCGGGAGACTACATCTTTAGTCACAGAGAGAATCTTATAGGCAGGGGTGCCCTAAAGTCTAATTGTTAATGTACATTCACTTATATGACATATAGTTTCTTCAAGTTGATAATATAGATGATATGTCATCTGGAAGAGTTCGGCAATTCACTGAACGCTGCCCGCTGCCCGAACAGGGACAGGCGCAGGACCCCGCCACTACTCCGACGGTCGGTAGCCCCCGTGCTCCCCGAAGTACTCCGCGGCCTCCGACAGGATGGTGTCCGCCAGCTCCGGCCGACAGATGAGAATGTCAGGCAGGTAGGTGTCCGCGTTGTTGTACACCAGCGGAGAACCGTCCAGCCGACTGCAGTGCAGGCCCGCAGCCAGACATACGCCCACCGGGGCGGCATTGTCCCATTCGTACTGCCCGCCCGCGTGGACGTAGGCGTCATTGTCCCCCAGCAGAACGCTGACGGCCTTGGCCCCGCAGGAACCCATCGTGGTGAGCTCCATCCCGGTACGCTCGGCGATCTGGACCGCCACCGGCGGGGTCGTGGTCCGCGAGATCACCATCCTTCCCGTCAGATGGCCGGGCACCGCCCGCGCCTCCCCGGTGGTGAAAACCTGCCCCAGGTCAGGCATGCCGACAGCGGCGGTGGTGACCGACCCGTTGACGGCGAGAGCGATGTGGACCGCCCAGTCCTGCCGCACCCCCGCGTACTCCCGGGTCCCGTCGAGCGGGTCGATGATCCACACCCGTTCGCGCTCCAGGCGGACCAGATCGTCACCGGCCTCCTCTGAGAGCACGGCGTCCTCCGGCCGGTGCACTGCCAGTGCCCTGGCTATCCACTCCTGGGCGATCGAGTCCCCGGCGTCCCCCAGTTCGCCGTCACGCAGCAGACCGACATTCCGGACGCCCTTGAGGATCTCGCCGGTGCCCTGGGCGAGGCGGTGGGCGAGTGTTTCGTCGTCGATGGTGGACGTCATAGGTCAACAGTCTAACCGGGCGGAGTGCAGTTGCGGGGTCCTGATCACCGTGAGTTCTGTCCGTTCTGTGCCGGAACTGACCCCGGAGCGGCGCTGAGCGCGCACGGATTTTCCGGCGGGGGTTGCGGCGGGGGGAGAAACAGTGCACGCTTACCGTCCGAAAGTGGTGGGGTGTTAGAATTCCGCGGTCCGGCACCACCCGCAGACGCCGGCGACATCACCGAAAGCCGCTCATGTCATCCAGAATTTCCCGCGCCGCCGCCCTTGTCACGGCCGCCGCACTGCTCACGACCCCCGCCCTTGTCACCGCACCCGCGTCCGCGGCAACTGACCCGAGGATCAGCTTCCGCGACCTCGGCGTCCCCGAACAGGAACAGTTCCCCGGACGCACCGCGACAGTGACCGTCACCCTGCCCGTCCCCACAGGACTGACCCCCACCGCGCTGCGGGGAACGCTGCAGGTCCCCGCCGCCTACTCCCGTGGGGTCATGGAAGTTGTCCAGGACAACCGGGTCCTCGGGCGGGCGACCGTGGAATCAGGGCAGAACCGCGGCAACATCCCCGTCACCCTGCCGCTCGACGGAATCGACGTCACCGGCGACGGGGCCACCGTCCAGCTGCGGACCACCCTGGACCCTGTCGACGAAACCTGGTGCCACGATCCACTGGACACGGTCACCTCCGTCCTGCGTGACGCCTCGGTCAGCTACGACGGGACCACACGTCCGCCGGCCACCCTCGCCGAAGCGCTTCCCCCCGTCCTCGGGTCCCTCACCGTCACCGTCCCGGCGCAGCCGGACGCCAGCGTCACCGCGGCAGCCCTCGAGACCACCACCGCGGTCGCCGCGATGTACCGCTCCCAGGCGCCGGAGATCCGCGTCGTGGAACGGGACCGTGCCGGCGCAACCGCAGCCGACGGTACCGAAGCTGACGGCACCGCAGCCGACGGTACCGGGGTTCAGGACGCCGCCCTCACCAGACGCATCGACATCCCCGGAGACAACGGGCACGGCATCACCCTCGAACACCCGGGCACGCCCGAGGCGACCGTGGTGCTCCACGGCACCGGCGAAGACCTGCTCGACCAGGCCCGGCTACTGACCTCAGGAGACCCCGACACCGGGCTGACAGGACTGCTCGACAGCACCGACGCGCACGCCCGCGACATCCCCGTGGAACTGTCCCCCCGGGCAGAAACCCTGGCCGACCTCGGCGCCACCGCCCTCACCGCCACCGGTACAGGATCCGCACAGGTCGTCCTCGACATCGGACAGGGTGAACTCGGCAGGCTCGCAGGCTCGGTGAAGCTCCACCTCAGCGGCAGCGTCAGCCCCCTGCCGGCAGATGCGCCGGGAGAGCTCACCGTCGCGGTCAACGGCACCGTCGTCGACCGGACGACAACCACCGGTGACAGCACCCTCGCCTCCGGAGTACTCGACCGCGAGGTGGACATCCCCGCGGACCTGCTGACCCGTTACAACTCAGTCACCCTCACCTTCAGCGGTTCCGGGGTGCAGGGATGCGGAACCACCGCGCCCCTGACCCTCCGGGTGGACCCTGAAACTACGGTGACCAGTACAGACGCCGAGGATCCCACCCGCCTCACCCACGGATTCCAGGCACTTCCCGCCGCCCTCCTCCCCGAGGTCGACGTCATCCTGACCGACGGTGACGCCACGGACGTCGACCGCGCCGCACGGATCCTCTCCGGGTTCCAGTCCACCACCGGAGCCCGGGTGCGGCCCGTGCCCGTCGCCCCGCAGGACGCCGGAAGCACCCGGGACTCCGGGCGACCCCTCCTCGTCGTCGACGCCGACGGTGACGGCGGAGACCTCACCACCGGTGAGGCGCTGCCCGTCACCTTCACCGACGGCGTCCTCACCGCCGACGGTCTCCAGGCGGAAACCTCCACCGACCTCGGCGTCCTGCAGACCAGATGGGACCATGACCGTCACCGCATGAGCGTCATCGCAGGGTCGACCGGTTCCCCCGAACTCCTCGACCAGCTGATCGACGACCTCGACCGGGCCACCGACACCGGCCGGGGCACCGGGTGGGCCGACCTGCGCGGCACCGCCGTGGTCAGCCAGGACGACGGTGGCGTCCACGAGATCGGCGTCCCCGACGACCGTCCCGCCCCGGCCGCCGACCCGGCAGACAGTTCCACCCGTTCCGGTAACGCGACCCTGGTCGCCGTCGTCGCAGCTGTCGTCGTCGCCGCCCTGCTCGTCGCCGTGGGCGTGGCCGTCCGGAGGCGTCGTCCGTGATCAGGTACCTGTGGCGCTGGCTGGTGCTGCTCGTACTCTGCGTCACCGGATACGCCAACAGTGTCGGCCAGCTCCTCGCGACAGGGTCCCCCACCGGCATCGCCTACACGGTCGCCGCCGCGTCCATGGCCGTGGTCATGTTCCTCGGCGTGGAACTGCGCAGGCGACCAGACCTCCCGATCCACGACAGGGAGGTCGACTGGATCGTCGGCGTCATGGCACTCATCCTCGCGGTGAGTCTGCGGACCATGCTCGCCCCCCGGCTCATCGAATGGTCCGACCTGCTGAGACTGGACGTTCTCAGCCTCATCGTGTTCACCTTCGGCGCATCGGCCCTCCTGTTCGGCAGCCGGTCGACACTCCGGTTCGGTGCGGCGTGGGCCGTCCTCGTGATCTACAACGGCCCGGTGTATGCCCTGGTCACCCTGCTGTGCGGTGGCGGATGGGCAGGATCGGCGCTGGCCACGACCCTGGGGGTCACCGTGGCCCTCGTCGCCGTCAACGACGGGTCCGCCCGTCGACGCACCGTCGTCGGCGGCATCTCCTTCGGCGTCGGCGCGCTGCTCTGTCTGATCGGGCAGCTGCTCCCCGGGGCAGGCACGCGTGGCGCAGATACTGTCGTCGCCGTGCTGACCTGCCTTCCGGGACTGGCCGGGGCCGTGGTGGCGTCCCTCACCGAGATCCGGGTCCGCCACGCCAGGCCCAGGATCAGGAGACGTCTGCCCTCCGTCCCCGCCGCACGGCTGGCGGGCCTGCCCGTGTTCGTCGCCGCCGCCGTCCTGGCCGTCGCACCACTGCCGCGACCACCGGTGACCTCCGTGACCGAGGACGCGCCCGGGACGACGGCCGTCGCCGTCGGAGTTCCCCTGCCCTACGGCTGGGAACAGACCGGTGAGACCTCCTTCGGCTGGGCGTCCCGCTACTTCGGTGCGGGAACGACCTACCTCCGTCAGCAGCTGCGGGCCACCACGGTCATCCCCGCGTGGGACCGGGAGGGACGCCACCGGGAGGTCATGGTCGACACCCTCGTCCCCGGTGACGAGGACACCTCCGGCCGTTTCGGTGAGGAGGAGTTCTACAGCTCCGTCAACGGGCGACGGTCACCGGCGTACGACATCGACCTCGGCCACGGTGTGACCGGACGGGTACACACCGTCCTCGACGAGGACGCCTACCTGACGACGACGTTCCTCCGGTTCAGCTGGCGCGACGACGGACCCGACGGCAGAGTCCGTCACGTGTCCGTCCTCGCCGTCGACGACCACCGGCCCGGCGCGGCGTTTCCCCTGGTCACCGACAGTCTTACCGGGCTGGCGGGACGGATCGTGACCGTGCTGCTGCGCGGTGGCGCGGCGACACAGAGCACCGTGACCGGAGCCAAGGACCTCGACGTCGTGGCCGCCGTCGGGCGGGGCATCATCGACGCCCGGTGGAAACAGTCGGGCCCGGCGGAACAGGCCGGGCAGACCGGGCAGGCCGGGCAGAACGGGCAGGGGAACCAGGGAGAGGAAACGGCATGACCGCCACCACTGACGAACGGTCCCGCGCGGCGCTGCACGACGCCGTCCACGGACTGCGGGAGCGTACCCCGGAGTTCTCCGCCTCGGTGGTCTTCACCCGGGCACAGAAAGTGGCGGTCGTCGTCCTGCTGGCGGTGGTCGTCACGGGCGTCATCGTCGCCAGGTCGACGACACTCGTCATCCTCAGCGGACTGTCCGTCGCCTGGTACGCCGCCGCACTCATCGACCGGTTCATCATGTTCCGACGGGGACTGCGCGGCGACGCCATCCTCCGGGTCGACGACAGTGAGGCCATGGCCCTCCCCGCCGCCGACCTGCCCTCCTACACGGTGCTGGTCCCCGCCTACGGTGAACCCGAAGTCGTCGGCCAGCTCATCGGCGCGGTGAGATCGCTGGAGTACCCCGCGGACAAACTCCAGGTCCTGCTGCTGCTGGAGGAGGACGACGCCCCGACCATCACCGCCGCCCGGGCCGCCGTGGCGCAGGACCCGGACGCAGGATCCACGGTCACCGTGGTGGAGGTCCCCGCCGCCGAGCCCCGGACCAAACCGAAGGCCTGCAACTACGGACTGCACTACGCCACCGGTGACATCGTCACCATCTACGACGCCGAGGACACCCCCGACCCCCTGCAGCTGCGCCGCGTGGTCGCCGCCTTCCGGCGACTGGGCCCCGAGGTGGTGTGCATCCAGTCCAGGCTGTCCTTCCGCAACGTCCGTCAGAACCTGCTGACCGCCTGGTTCACCGTGGAGTACGACGTGTGGTTCAAACTCATGCTCCCCGGGATCATGAAGATGAACGCCCCCGTGCCGCTCGGCGGCACCTCCAACCACTTCCGGCGTCCTGTACTGCAGAAACTCGGGGCATGGGACCCGTTCAACGTCACCGAGGACGCCGACCTCGGGGTGCGTATCGCCGCCCACGGCTACCGGACGGCCGTGCTGGACTCCGAAACCCTGGAGGAGGCCAACAGTGACACGATCAACTGGCTGCGCCAACGCTCCCGCTGGTACAAGGGGTACCTGCAGACCTGGCTGGTGTACATGCGCCGTCCCGGCTGGTTCCTCCGCGAGATCGGGTGGCTGCCGGCCCTGAGGTTCACACTGCTCATGGCGTCCACCCCGGTCACCGCGGTGATCAACCTGATGTTCTGGTACCTGTTCCTGCTCTGGATCATGGGCCAGCCCACCTTCGTCGCCGAACTGTTCCCCCCGGTCGTCTTCTACCCTTCGCTGGTGTGCCTCGTCGCCGGGAACGCGCTGACGATGTACATGAACCTGGTCGGTGCCCGGGAGGGACGCGAACCGGCACCGCTGGTCGCCGTGTTCACCTACCCGGCGTACTGGCTGCTGATGAGCATCGCCGCGGTGAAGGGCATGTGGCAGCTGGTGTTCCGCCCCTCCTACTGGGAGAAGACCGCCCACGGACTGGAGGAGTGATGCGCACACGATCCTCTGACACGGCCGTCTTCACCGCGGCAGCGGTGGTCTACCTCGTCGCAGGGACCGTTGCGGCCTTCGACGGGGTGTTCTTCGGCGACGCCCTCAGCCGTGTGCAGTCCGCCGCGGCGGTCCTGTTCAGCCGGACCCCGGCACTGGTGGACATCGGTTTCGTCTTCACCCCGCTGAGCACTCTCCTGGAACTGCCGCTGGTCGCGCTGACGCCGTGCATACCGGCGATGAGCGACAGGGCCCTGGCTGGAGTCATCGTCTCCGCACTGTTCATGGCGGGAGCGGTCCTGCAGGTGTGGCGGACCGGTGCCGACCGTGGCCTGCGGACGTCACTGCAGGTGGTCCTCACCGTCATCTTCGCAGTCAACCCCATGGTCGTGCTGTACGGGGCCAACGGCATGAGCGAGGCCCCGTTCCTCTTCGCCGTGGCGTGGGCGACCCGCCGGCTCATGCGGTTCTCCCGGACCGATGACGTCCACGACCTGACCGCCGCAGGTATCGCCGTGGCACTGTCCTTCCTCGCCCGCTACGACGGACTGGTCTCCGCCGCGGTGGCCGGTGTGTTCGTCGGGACCGTGACCTACCTGCGCACCCGGGGTGACAGGCGCCTGGCGAGGGCGGTGACCGACGTGGTGGTCTTCACCTTCCCGGTCGGGGTCGCGGTGCTGGTGTGGTTCGGCACCTCCTGGCTGACCACCGGAACGTTGAGTGTGCAGACCAGCGGGGTGTACGGCAACGCCGCGATCCTGGAGGCCAGTGGCGCGACAGGGTCCGGCGTCCCCGCGGCGACGGATTCACTGGTGCGCATCCTCATGCTCGCCCCCGGGCTTCCGGTCCTGGTCGCCGTCGTGGCACTCCTCGGGCACCGTCGGCGTTCCCCGGAAATGTGGGCGCCGGTCGCCGTCCTCGGCGCAGTGCTGGTGTTCCAGGTGCTCACCGCGGTCACGGGTGCGACCTTCGGACTGCTGAGGTTCTTCCTCGTCGCGCTTCTTCTCGCCACCGTCCTGGGGATGCTCGTGCCGGACCCGGTGGGGGAGGTCGTCCCGCGGCGTCCCGGTCTGCGTCCCACGGCCAGGGGTGACCACCCGCTGACAGGACACCCGGTGCTCGCGGCGACCGGGGTGGTCGTCCTCGCGCTCACCGGTACGGTCACCACAGCGTGGGGGATGACCTCGCGTACCTACGCACCGCAGGAGTACGCGCTCGCGGCGGCGACGCCCCTGGCGTCCGGTATGGACGCCAAGGACCTCGAGGACCGTCGGGCTGTGCTGCGGACCTGGGGGACCGAGCGGCAGATCGCCGGGTACCTGGACTCCCGGGACCTGCCGGAGGGCAGCGTCCTGCTTGACGTGGCCTTCGGTTTCCCGGTGGTGCTGTTCTCCCGGGACCCCTCGGTGTTCACCGTGCCCTCGGACCCGGATTTCGTCACCTCGCTGGACGACCTGTGGAACAGCGGGGTGCGCTACGTGCTCACCGTCCCGCCCGAGGGCCGTGGGGCACAGGACGCCGTGAACCTGCGGTACCCCACCATCTGGGAGGACGGGGCGGGAGTCGCCACCCTGGAACTGGACGTGCCGAACGACGGTGTCGGTCAGCCGGACTTCCGCCTCTACCGGGTCCGGGAGAACCCGCGTGGTTGACTGGTGTCCATGACCGACGTTCGTGCCACAGAACCCGGGGACGATCCCCTGGACCGTTTCTTCGCCCCGGTCGCGTCCTGGTTCCGGGAGGTGTTCGGGGAGCCGACCGTCGTCCAGTCCCGCGCCTGGGATGCCGTCAGCAGGGGAGAGCACGCGCTTGTCGTCGCCCCCACCGGGTCGGGTAAGACACTCGCGGCCTTCCTCTGGGCACTGTCCAGGTTGACCTCCCGCGGGCTGATGCGCGGTGACGGGGAACCGGCCGGCACCCGGGTCCTCTACATCTCACCCCTGAAAGCTCTCGGGGTGGATGTCGAACGCAACCTCCGGGTCCCGTTGGCGGGGATCGCACGGACCGCGGCGGCCGGGGGGACGGACATCTCCCCGGTGACCGTGGGGGTGCGCAGCGGCGACACACCGCAGAATGAACGGGCGAAACTGCTGCGCACCCCGCCCGACGTGCTGATCACCACCCCTGAGTCCCTGTACCTCATGCTCACCTCGAAAGCTGCAGGAACCCTGGTCAACGTCGACACGGTCATCGTCGACGAGGTTCACGCGGTAGCCGGAACCAAACGTGGTGCGCACCTGGCACTGAGCCTGGAACGCCTCGACGCTCTCGTCGCCGGTGCCGGTAGTGACGGTCGTGCCGGTAGTGCCGGAGGCACCGGTGGTGCCGGTGGGCAGGTGCAGAGGATCGGCCTGTCTGCGACGGTGAACCCGGTGGACACCGTGGCGTCCTTCCTCGGCGGCGACAGGCCGGTGACGGTGGTGGCCCCTCCCGTGCACAAACTGTGGGACGTGCGGATACGGTCCGTGGTACCGGACTTCCGTGATCCGCCCGAAGCCCCCGAATTCCCGGAGAACCCCGCCGGTGACCCCGCCGGTGACCCCGACGGTGACGTGCCCGGTCACGGCGGCGAAGGACAGGCACCGGTCGACGACGCCCTGGTCGGGCCGATGCTCACCGGGGAAGGTACAGGAGGAGTCACCGACGCAGGATCCGGGCGACGCGTCGCCTCCGGACTGGACCGCGAATCCGCACTGCCGCAGCAGAAGTCCGTGTGGCCGCACGTCCAGCGCGCGGTGTACGAACAGGTCATGGCGGACCGTTCGACCCTGGTCTTCGTCAACTCCCGCCGCACCGCCGAACGGCTCACCGGTGCCCTCAACGAAATGTGGGCCCGGGAACACGACCCGGAGTCCCTGGCCGCCCCCACCCGCAGGGATCCCGCACAGGTCATGGCACAGTCCGCCGCCGTGCCCGGCGCGCCCGCGGTCATCGCCCGTGCCCACCACGGGTCGGTGTCCAGGGATGAGCGGGCGGACATCGAGGCGGGGCTGAAGGAAGGCACCCTGCGGTGCGTGGTGGCGACATCCTCACTCGAGCTCGGCATCGACATGGGACTGGTCGACCACGTGATCCAGGTCGGGGCACCACCCGGGGTGTCCTCGGCGGTGCAGCGCGCCGGGCGTGCCGGACACTCCGTGGGCGCGGTGTCCAGGTCGACGGTGTATCCGCTGCACCGGGCGGACGCCGAGATCGCCACCGTCATCGTCGACCGCATGCTTGCCGGTGACCTCGAACCGTTGCACGTGGTGACCAACGCCCTCGACGTGCTGGCACAGCAGACCGTGGCGCGGGCCGTGCAGGCAGAGTCAGCGGGGGAGGAGGGTGTGGACGTCGAGGAGTGGTTCCGGACGGTACGGCGGGCCCACCCGTACGCCGCCCTGCCGAGAGAGGCCTTCGACGGGGTCATCGACCTGGTCAGCGGACGCTACCCCTCCACAGACTTCGCCGACCTCCGGCCGATGCTGGTCTACGATGCGGTCACCGGGCAGCTCACCGCCCGCCCCGGGGCCCGCCGTATCGCCGTGACCAGCGGGGGGACAATCCCGGACCGTGGGCTTTTCGGGGTGTTCCTCCCCGCCGACGGTGACAGCACCGCGGGGGGACGCCGTGTCGGGGAACTGGACGAGGAGATGGTCTACGAATCGCGTGTGGGGGACGTCTTCACACTGGGGGCGTCCTCCTGGCGGATCGCCGAGATCACCCGTGACCAGGTCATCGTCACCCCGGCCGCCGGCCACACCGGCCGACTGCCGTTCTGGGTGGGGGACGCCGAGGGGCGCCCGGCCGAACTCGCACCGGTGATCGGGGCGGCGCGCAGGTCATGGGGAACCGGCGGTGACGGGGACCTGAGGTCGGCGTCCTTCCTCGACGACAACACCCGGGCCAACATCGACATGTTCTACCGTGAGCAACGGGAGGCGACCCGGGTACTCCCCGACGAGAGGACCGTACTGATCGAACGGTTCCACGACGAGGTGGGGGACTGGAGGGTTGTCGTGCATTCCCCGTGGGGGAGGTCTGTCAACGCTCCCTGGGCGTTGGCGATCGGTGCGGAACTCAACCGACGGTCCGGTATCGACGCGATGGCGGTCGCCGGTGACGACGGCATCGTCCTGCGCCTGCCGTACAGCGAGAACCCGCCCGGCGCCGAACTGCTCACCGGTGAGGGGGCGGACCCGGTGGTACCCCGGCGGCCGGCCGGGGCCCCCGGGGTGACCGGCTCCGGAGGTCCTGACCTGTCCGGTCCTGCGGAAGAGGTGGTCCACGAGGTCATCGACGCCGTAGGCTCCTCCGCCCTGTTCGCCGGACGTTTCCGCGAGTGCGCCGCCCGGTCACTGCTCCTGCCGCGGCGCAACCCGGGCCGCCGCCAGCCGCTGTGGCAGCAGCGCCAGCGGGCGTCCCAGCTGCTCGACGCCGCACGCCCGCACCCGGAGTTCCCGGTGATGGTGGAGACCATGCGTGAATGCCTGCAGGACGTCTACGACCTCCCGGTCCTGGAACGCATCGTCGGCGCGGTGGGCTCGCGGCGTATGCGGGTCGCCGAGATCACCACCGACACCCCCTCAGCATTCGCCGAGTCCCTCCTGTTCAGCTACACGGGGGCGTTCCTCTACGAAGGGGACTCCGCCGAGCGCGCCGCGGCCTTGTCGGTCGACCCTGCCCTGCTCGCCGCCGTCCTCGGTCAGCGTGGGGAGGGGCTGGAGCTCGACGGGGAGGTCGTCGCCGACATCGTGGCGGGCCTGCAGTGGCTCTCCGACGGACGGAGGGCGCGGACGGCGGAGCAGGTCGTGGACATGCTCCGTGCGCTGGGCCCGCTGTCCCCGGACGAGGTGGAGAGGCGGGTGGACCCCGCCGCCGTCACCGTCGGGGGGCAGGGTGCCCCGGCGGTGCTCGACGAGGTCCGGGCGATGATGCCCCGCAGGGTGTGCGAGGTCAGGGTGGGTGGCGTCCTGCGGTGGGCGGTCGTGGAGGACGCCGCACTGCTGCGTGACGGACTCGGTATCCCTGTGCCCCCGGGGGTCGCCGCTGCGGCGCAGACCGTACCGGACGCCGTGGACCAGCTGCTGCTGCGGTGGGCCCGGACACACGGGCCGTTCACCGCATCCCGGGTGGCGGAGGAGTTCGGTCTCGGGGTGGCCACCGCCGACGCCCTGGCACGCCGGTGGGTCAGCAGCCGGCGCCTCGACACCGTCACCGTGGACGGGCAGGAATGCTACGTGGACACCGGTGTGCTGCGCCGACTGCGTGCCGCGACCCTGGCGAAGGCCCGCGGTGCCCTGGAGCCGGTGAGCACCCAGACCTATGCGGCGTTCCTGGGTTCCTGGCACGGGCTCGGCACCGCCGAGCCTGACGACCTGGCCTCTGTCATCGAACAGCTCGCGGGTGTGCCCCTGCCGGCGAGTGCCTGGGAGACGGTCGTGCTGCCTGCCCGGATTCCCGGATACCGGCCGGAAGACCTTGACGAGCTCATCTCCTCCGGTGAGGTCGTGGTAGTCGGGGCGGGGGCGGCCTCGCCGACAGATCCTCTGGTGACTCTGCTGCCCGCCGATCTCGCCCCGCTGCTCGTGGAGGGCGGTGACCCCGACGGTGTCACCCTGGGACCGGTCGCCCGACTGGTGGCCGACAGGGTCGCCGGAGGTGGGGCCTTCCTGGCCTCCGAGATTGCCCGGGCACTCGGTGAGGACGCCGCGCAGCTGCCCGGCGGGACCGCGCACGAAGCGGTGGATGACGCTATCAGGGAACTCTTCGACGCCGGACTGCTGGTCCCTGACTCGTTCGCCGCGGTCCGGGCCCGCCTGGCCGGCACCGGACTCACCGACGTCGTCGGTCGGGGTCCGGGAGGCGCGTCAGGGTCGAAGGGGGCACACAAGGCCCCCCGGAGGAACCGTGGGAGGGGATCGGCTGCCCGGTTGCGGATGGGGCGCACCACTTTCGCCAGAACAGCCAGGTCCGAGGAGGTCCGGTCGCGTCGGGCGGCGATGGACGCCCATGCAGGGGTCCCCGGTCGGTGGTCGGCGGTCCCGGCACCGTCGTCCTCGGCGGCGGACCGCGCGGTCGCCCGGGTCGAGGCATGGCTGGACCGGTATGCGGTGGTGACCCGGGGTTCGGTCGTCGCCGAGCATTACGGGGGAGGGTTCGCCGCCGCGTACCGCCTGCTCTCCGCGTGGGAGGACAGTGGGGCACTGCTGCGCGGGTACATCGTCGACGGTCTCGGCGGCGCCCAGTTCGCATCCCGGGTGGTCGTCGACCGGCTCCGTGCGATCGAGGAGGAACCTGGCACCCGGGAGGACAGTGGCCCGGTGGTGCTCGCCGCTTCGGATCCGGCGAACCCTTTCGGAGCCGCGGTGCCCTGGCCGGGTTCCGGTGACGCTGCGGACGCCGTGGACGGGGAGGGTGGCGGCGCCGGCGGTGGAGGCGGCGGGTCTTCCGCGGACGGGGCGCGGGGCCGTCCCGGGCGGCCGACCCGTGGGCCGGGAGCGCTTGTCGTGGTCGGTGACGGTCGGCTGATCGCCCATCTGACCAGGGGCGGGCGGACGGTGCTGATGTTCTCCCGGCCGACACTGGCGGATGACGGGGCCTCCGGGTCGTCGGGTGCGGCGGGAGCGGACCCCGGGGACGTGCAGGCGGTGGTCAGTGCACTGTCGGACCTGGTCCGGGAGGGAAGACTGTCACCGGTGACGGTGGAGAGGATCAACGGCGTCGACGTTCTGTCGCTGGGCAGGGAAGCCACAGGGGTGTGGACCGGTGCCGGTGCCCGGTTCACCCCGAAAGGTCTGGTCGTGCGCTGAGGCCCGTCCCGCCCGTGCGACCGGGTACCCTCAGGCGGCATGCGTTCAGAGGAGATCCCCGGCACTTCCGGCCCGGTCGGCACCACCGTCGTGTGGTTCCGCGACGACCTGCGGTTGGCCGACAATGCCGCCCTGCAGTGGGCGGCCGCCCGGGGCCCGGTCGTGGGACTGGTCGTTGACGAGGATCCCGGGGTCACGGGTGCCCGGCAGGCCGGTGGGGCGTCGGCCTGGTGGCGTGGCAGGAGCCTGGAGAATCTGGGTACCCGGCTCGCCGGGTACCGGGTACCTCTGCTCCACCTGCGTGGCGACCCCACCGTCATTGTCCCGGCCCTGCCCGGGATCCTGGGTGCGGGAGCGGTTGTCTGGAACCGGCGTTACGTCGAAGCGCTGTGCCGGGTGGACGCGGTGGTGAAGCAGCGGCTCGCCCGGCAGGGCGGGGAGGTGCACAGGTTCGCCGGTCATCTGCTCACCGAGCCATGGCAGGGCCGTAGCGGAGGGGGTGGGCCGTACCGGGTGTTCACCCCGTATTCGCGGGCCGCCCGGCAGCTCGCGGAGGAGGCGACGGCGGCTGCGGTCGATGATGTTCCGGGCGTCCCCGACGGTCTCCGCGGGCCTGTCGACCCGCCTGCCGCGGTGCCGTTCCCCGCGGTGCCCCGCAGTGCGCCTGAACCGTGGACGGTGACCTTGGAACGGGTGTGGGACCCGGGGGAGGAGGCGGCGCTGGCCTCCCTTGCCGCGTTCACCGGTGATGACCGTTCATCGGTGTCAGGCCGGGAGGGGACCCGTGCCGGCTACGCCGTGGGCCGGGACTTCCCCGGGCAGGACGCCACCAGCCGTCTGTCGCCGCACCTGCGACACGGTGAGCTCAGTCCCCACCGGGTGTGGTTCGCCGTCGGTGCGGCGGCTGAACGGGGTGACCTTCGGTGGGAGGACGCCGTGGCGTTGCGCACTGAACTGCTGTGGCGGGATTTCAGCTGGCAGAGGTTGTACCACCGTCCGGATCTGGCGACGCGGTGCGTCCGTGAGGAGTTCGACCGCTTCCCCTGGCGTGGTGACCGAAGCGGCGGCACGGCCACGGATACAGCCACCGCCACAGAGCCGTGCCACCCGTCCGGCCCGAACCCTGCACTGGCCGGGGATCTCGCCGCGTGGCGTTCCGGGGAGACAGGTTTCCCGTTGGTGGACGCGGGGATGCGGGAACTGTGGGCCACGGGGTGGATGCACAACCGGGTCAGGATGGTGGTGGCGAGTTTCCTCACCAAGAACCTGCTGATCCACTGGCGTCTCGGGGAGGAGTGGTTCTGGGACACCCTGGTGGACGCGGACCCGGCGTCCAACCCCTTCAACTGGCAGTGGGCGGCGGGCTGCGGTGACGATGCCTCACCCTACTTCCGCATCTTCAACCCGGTGACCCAGCAGAAGAAGTTCGATCCTGACGGGGAGTACGTCGGGCGGTGGACTGCGGCAGTTGATGATCCCGGATCCGTCGTGGAACCGGTGGTGGACCTCGCGGTGTCGCGGAAGGAGGCGCTTGAGGCCTACCGGAAGATACGTCAGTGACCGGTGTCGGACTGCCACGGAAGTATTAAGAAATGGTTTATTGTTAACGTTGATTTATCATCTCTGTCATGGCTGATGACGGGATAGACCTCCACGCCTTCTCTCCCCGGCAACTTGCTGAAACCTGCGGCTCCGGCACGTACAGCGGCAGCGACGACGAACCCGGGACGGAGATGCCGGTCGTCCCACCTGAGCCGGCCCCGGCATTCGAGGTGATGCGCGCCCTGGGGCGGTTGCGGACCGCAGAACGCGAGTGCGATGAATCCTCCCGCCGGTACATGCGGATCAGTGGACAGGGAATGCACGCCGTGCGCTATCTCATGGCAGCACAACGTCAGGACATCCCTGTCACCCCGACCATGATCGCCGAACACCTGGGGATCTCCCGGGCGTCGACCACCAGACTGCTGCGGCGGCTCGAGGAGGACGGGCACATCGTCCGCAGGATCAGCCCCGGAGACCACCGTGCCTTCCTGATCGAGGTCACCGCCCCGACCGCGGCAGCCGCACGCTCCAGAGTCGGACAGGTGCACGCGCGACGGCTCGGAGTCGCCGCAGCCCTGACAGATACCGAACGCGCCACGGTCATCAGCTTCCTCGACCGGATGACCGCTGTACTGACCACCCCCGCAGAAACAGGAGAGACGAGACCATGAGCGATCCCGACGCAGTGCTGCTGCTGTCCTTCGGTGGACCGGAGAAGGCCGGGGACGTCATCCCCTTCCTCGAGAATGTGACCCGGGGAAGGGGCATCCCCCGGTCACGGCTCGAAGTAGTCGGAGAGCACTACCGTGCGCTCGGCGGGCGCAGTCCGCTCAACGACCTGAACCGGGAGCTGATCGCCAACATCCGCAGGGCACTGGCCGCACGCGGACATGACCTGCCCGTCTACTTCGGCAACCGTAACTGGCACCCCATGGTCGAGGACGCCGTGGCGCGCATGACCGCCGACGGTGTCCGCGACGCCGTCGTGTTCGCCACCTCCGCCTGGGGCGGGTACTCCGGCTGCCGGCAGTACCACGAGGACATCGCCCGGGCCCGGCAGTCCGTCCTGGACCGGGGGGACAGTCCTCCCCGGCTTCGGAGGCTCCGGCACTTCCACGACCATCCACGGTTCATCGCGGCCTTCGCCCACTCCGTCGACAGTGCACGCAGGGCGCTCGGAGACGCCGGGGCGGACGCCGACCTGGTGTTCACCGCCCATTCGGTCCCCCTCAGCGCCGACAGGCAGGCAGGCCCGCCCGACGCCGGCGGCCACCTCTACTCCAGGCAGGTCCGTGACTCCGCCCGGCTGATCCGCGCGGCCTCCTCTTTCGCACCCGGCGGTGGCCCCGACGCGCGTGCAGTCGGTGACCCGTGCAGGGACGACAGCAGGGACGTCGAACTGGTGTGGCAGTCCCGTTCCGGGCCCCCGGCGGTCCCCTGGCTCGGCCCGGACATCTGCGACCACCTGCGTGACCGGGTCGCACAGAGAAACCGGCGACCGGTGGTGCTCTGCCCGGTCGGTTTCATCTCCGACCACGTGGAGGTGATCTGGGACCTCGACACCGAGGCGAGGGAGGTCGCCGCAGAACTCGGGATTAGGCTGAGCCGTGCGGCCACACCCGGGCCCACCCCCGACTTCGCCGACATGGTCGTGGACCTCGTGGAGGAACAGACTGAAGGGTCCGGCAGGGTCACGGCGTCCTGCGGGACAGTCCCGAACTTCGGCAGTGCCGTTGACGGGGCACCGTGCACGGCAGGCTGCTGCGGGGCCTGAACCGACCACCGGCAGAGAACAGGAGACCAGCATGCCCGAAGGCGATTCCGTACTCCAGCTCTCCGAAAGGATGCAGTGGATGGGCGGACGGACCGTCACCCGCAGTGACATCAGGGTCCCCCGGTTCGCCACCGAAGACCTCGTCGGGCGGCAGGTCACCCAGGTCTGGCCCTACGGCAAACACCTGTTCATCGATGTCTCAGGCAGGGTCCTGCACACCCACCTGAAGATGGAGGGGGTCTGGTCGGTCCACACCGTCGGCACCCGGTGGAGACGCCCCGGTCACACCGCACGGGTGGTCCTCCGCTTCGCCCCGCAGCACCCCGGCGGACCTGAGATCGAGGTCGTCGGGCACAGTCTGGGCTTCGTGCGTCTCTTCGACCGCGGTGAATACGCTTCCGTGGTCGGACACCTCGGCCCCGACATCCTCGCCCCTGACTGGGACGCCCCGGGGTCGTGGACATCGTCCGGCCACGGCGCCGGGGCAAAGGCCGTCGGTGGCCGTGTGCCGGAGGAAACCGTGCCGGAGGAGTCGGTCTCGCGACGGCAGGAGGCACTGCGACGCATCCTCTCCCGGCCGGAGCGGAGCATCGGTGCGGCACTGCTCGACCAACGCAATGTGGCGGGCATCGGAAACGAGTACCGGGCGGAAGTGTGCTTCCTCGCCGGCGTCGACCCGCGGCGTCCCGTCGGCACCGGTGCCGACGGGGTGGACACCGCCACCAGCCTGCTGGACCTGACGAGGAAGGTGATGTGGGCCAACCGGAGGGAACCACGGCGCGTGTTCACCGGCGACCGCCGACCCGGAATGGGCGACTACGTGTTCGGCCGCGCCGGCCGGGCCTGCCGACGCTGCGGCACCCCGGTCGCACAGGCTTTCCTCGGAGGGCCCGACTCCGGCGGAGACGACGGGGAACTCGAGCGGGTCATCTGGTGGTGTCCGGTCTGTCAGCCGGAATGACCTACCGGCTCCGACGGGCGCGGATGAACTCCACCAGGTCGTCGGTGGAGGCGTCCCCGGAATCCACCGGGGTCGTCGGATCACTGAGCAGGGGCAGAAGATTGGACGCCTGCTCCTTACCGAGCTCAACACCCCACTGGTCGAAACTGTTGATGCCCAGCACCACCCCTTCGATGAAGGTGACGTGCTCGTAGAGGGCGATCAGTGCCCCCAGCACCCGGGGCGTGAGACTGTCGGCGAGGATGGTCGTCGAGGGGCGGTTGCCCGGCCTCACCTTGTGGGGGACCAGCAGCTCCGGCACCCCCGCCTCCCGCAGTTCCTCGGCGGTCCGCCCGAAAGCCAGCACCTTCGACTGCGCCAGCAGGTTCGCCAGGAGCATGTCATGCATGCTGGTGGTGCCGTCGGCGGCGACAAGATCCTCGTGCGGGTTGACGAAACCGATGAAATCGGCGGGTACCAGGTGGGTGCCCTGGTGCAGGAGCTGGAAGAAGGCGTGCTGGCCGTTCGTCCCCGGCTCCCCCCAGTAGATCTCCCCGGTCTCCGTGTCCACGGTGGACCCGTCGAGATGCACCGACTTGCCGTTCGACTCCATCGTCAGCTGCTGCAGGTAGGCGGGGAAGCGGGCCAGATCCTGGGAGTAGGGCAGGATAGCATGGGACTGCGCGCCCAGGACCGAGGTGTACCAGACCCCGAGCATGCCCATGAGCACCGGGACGTTCATCTCCAGGGGCTCGGAGGAGAAATGGTCGTCCACCTCACGGAAACCGGCGAGGAACTCCATGAAGTCCCGGGGGCCGATCGCGGCCATCAGCGACAGACCGATGGCCGAGTCCACGGAGTAACGGCCGCCGACCCAGTCCCAGAAACCGAACATGTTCGCCGTGTCGATGCCGAAGGCCTCGACCTCAGCCGCGTTGGTGGACACCGCCACGAAGTGTTTCGCGACAGTCTCGCGGACGGCGTCCGGGTCCGAGGTGTCCGTCCCCAGTTTCTCCAGCAGCCAGCGTCGCGCCGCATGCGCGTTGGCCAGGGTCTCCGCGGTCGTGAAGGTCTTCGAGGAGACGATGAACAGTGTGGACTCCGGGTCCAGCCCCTGCAGGGTCTCCACCAGGTCCGAAGGGTCGACATTGGAGACGAAGTGCGGGGTGATCCCGGCGGTGAGGTACGCACGCAGGGCGGTCGCCGCCATCACCGGTCCGAGATCCGAACCTCCGATACCGATGTTCACGACCTCCTTGACGGTGTGACCGGTCGAGCCCCGCCAGGTACCCGAACGCAGGCCGCGGGCGAAGTCCCTCATGCGGCCGAGCACGTCGTGGACGTCAGCGGCGACATCCTGCCCGTCGACGACCAGGTCCAGTTCCACCGGCAGCCGCAACGCCGTGTGCAGGACCGCGCGGTCCTCGGTGACGTTGATGTGCTCTCCGGTGAACATCGCCGCACGGCGTTCCTCCACCCCCACCGCGCGGGCCAGGGCGGTGAAGTGGCGGATGACCGTGGCGTCCACCAGATTCTTCGACAGGTCGACGTGCAACGGGCCGACGTCGAAGGTGAGGTCACCGGCCCGGCCGGGATCTTCACGGAACAGGTCACGCAGCGTGGTCTCCCGTATCCGCGGGGCCTGTCCGACCAGTGCGGTCCATTCGGGAAGGGACGTCAGAGTCGTCATGTCTGCCTTTCTGCGGGTGGGGCGGGTCAATAGGGGAGAGTGGATGAGGGCACGGGAACTGTCCGCGGCCACCGCCCGCCGTGAACTCCCACGGTAACCTACCTGGGCCCGGTGGTGCCGAGAGCGTCGAGGACGCCCCGGTGCAGCAGCCCGTTGGAACCGACGGCCGAACCCGAATGCGGACCGGGGGTCCCGTCGAGACCGGTGAACCTCCCCCCGGCCTCGCGCACGAGAATGTCCAGGGCGGCGAGGTCCCAGAGGTTCACCTCCGGCTCCGCGGCGACATCCACCGTGCCCTCGGCGACCATGCAGTACGACCAGAAGTCACCGTAGCCGCGCAGTCTCCACGCCGAGTCGGTCAGGTCCAGCAGACGGTCACGCAGCCCGGCGTCCCTCCACCCCTCCAGGGACGACAGGGATATCGAGGCGTCGGCTATGTCTGAGATCTTCGACACGTGCATCTGGTGGGCCCGGTCGGCCCCGAAGGTTCGCCAGGCCCCCATGCCCTGCGCCGCCCACCAGCGCCGCGACAGTGCCGGCGCGGAGACCACCCCCACGACCGGAACGCCGTCGACCAGCAGTGCGATGAGAGTCGCCCACACGGGGACGCCACGGACGTAGTTCTTCGTACCGTCGATGGGGTCGACGACCCACTGCCTGCCGACCTTCTCGACGTCACCGCCGAATTCCTCGCCGAGGATCGCGTCCCCCGGGCGGTGGGTGGTGATCAGTTCGCGCACCCTTTTCTCGGTGGCGGTGTCGGCGTCGGACACCGGAGTGAGGTCCGGCTTGGAGTGGACCTCAAGGTCACCGGCCTCGAAGCGGTCCATGGTCACCGCGTCGGCGGCATTGGCGATGTTCAGGGCCAGGTTGAGGTCATCGGCGTAGCTCAGACTCATGGACTCCAGAATAGGTGGGCGACCGTGCCTGCGCAGGGGCAGGGGCCCGTCAGGCGTGCCCGGGTGTGTGGTGCTGTTCTGTGGTGCTGTTTTCGGGCCGGGGCCTACGGTGCGGAGAACACCACCACGGACTGTCCTGCCACCGGGTAGGTTCCGGTACCGTCCCAGGGGCAGTCGACAGCCCCGGACGTGTCCGCGTAACAGGTGCCGGCACCCGGGCGGGCGGAGTCGATCTCCAGCCTCCACGGGTGATGCAGGGGACCGGGGGCCGGGGACGTCGCAGTCGCCGGATCCTCCCGCATGCACACGTGCAGACCGTTGTCGGGGACGGTGAACTCCGTGTCCGGTCCCGGATTCAGCACGACCAGGACCGTGCCCGCCGCCGCTTCCCCGAAAAGGTCTCCGGCGGTTCCCCTCAGCAGTACCGCGATGAGGCGGTGCTCCGGGTCATGCCAGTCGTCGTGGCCGGCCTCCGCCCCGTCGGCCCGGTACCAGGTGACGTCGGGCAGACCGTCGGCCCTGAGATGACCGTGCCGGAAAGCCGTCTGCCGCAGCACCGGCAGCCGGTGGCGGAGAGCGGTCAGTCTCCGGGTGAAGTCCGTGAGTGCGTGGTCCGCACCTGCCCAGTCCACCCAGCCGACCTCGTTGTCCTGGACGTAGGAGTTGTTGTTCCCGCCCTGACTGTTGCCCAGCTCGTCGCCGGCCAGGATCATCGGCGTGCCCTGCGCCGTCAGCAGGGTCGTCAGCATCGCCCGGACCCTGCGGGCCCGCCGTTCCAGGATCCCGGGGTCGTCGGTCGGGCCCTCGGCACCGAGATTGTCGGAGAAGTTCTCCCCGTGACCGTCCCTGCCGTTCTCCCCGTTGGCACCGTTGTGCCGTTCAGAGTAGGAGACCACGTCAGCGAGGGTGAAGCCGTCATGGGCGGTGAGGAAGTTCACCGACGCCGCAGCGGACCGGGGCACCGGGCGGGCCGGGCCACCGGCGGTGCCACCTGACAGCCTCCCCGTCCCGTCCCCGTTCACCGTCGCGGTACCGGCCCGGCTCCCGCCGGGGCTGCCGGTGTCGCCGGTGTCGCCGGTGTCGTAGGCGTCGTAGGAGCCCCCGGAGAACAGGTCGGCCGAACCCAGGAAGAGGGAACCCAGGTCGGTGTCGCCGGGGGTCTCCCCGCGCCACAGGCGGCGGACCCCGTCCCGGAACCGGTCGTTCCACTCGGCCCAGGGCCAGGGAAACTGTCCCAGGCGGTAACCGCCCTCGCCGATGTCCCACGGTTCGGCGATGAGGTGGACCTGCGACAGGACCGGATCCTGGGCCAGGGTCTGGAAGAACGCGGCGGACGGGTCGAAGGACGCCCCGGGTCCCGTCCTTCCCAGCGCCGCCCCCAGATCGAAGCGGAAACCGTCGACACCGAAGTGCGTCACCCAGTGCCGGAGACTGTCGGTGATCATGCGGAGAGTCTGCGGGTGGTGGGTGGCGAGCGAGTTTCCCGTGCCCGTGACGTCGACGTACCCGCTGCCGTCCATGAGGTAGTAGCCGTTGTTGTCCAGCCCCCGCAGTGACACGCTCGGGCCCAGCTCGTCTCCCTCCCCGGAATGGTTGTAGACCACGTCGAGGATCACCTCCAGTCCCGCTCCGTGGAGGGTATGGACCAGCTGACGCAGTTCCCGGTCCGCTGTTACCCCGGTACCGTCGGTGGCGTACCGGGGCTCCGCAGAGAACCAGCTGACCGGCTGGTACCCCCAGTAGTTCGTGAAACCCCGGTTGACCAGGAACCGGTCGTCGATGAAGGTCTGCAGGGGCAGCAGTTCCACCGCAGTCACACCGAGACTGCGCAGGTGGTCCACCACCGCCGGACAGGCCATGCCCGCATAGGTCCCTCGCAGCTCCCCGGGAACGTCAGGATGTGCTGCGGAGATGCCCCGGACATGGGCCTCGTAGATCACCAGATCGCCGCAGCGGTGGTCGGCGGCACGCCCGGGACGGTTGGACGCCGGGTCCGGGACATCACCCGGCGGTCCCGCCGCGCCGGAGTCGGGTGAAGCGACGACACACCGGGGGACGACCGACGCACTGTCCCTCCGGTCGGCCTCACCGTTGCCGGTGAACGCGGACATCAGCGGGTGCCAGCGCACCGGGGACTCCACGATGCGGGCGAACGGGTCGAGCAGCAGTTTCGCGGGGTTCGCGTAGCGTCCGGAGACCGGGTCCCATGCCCCGGAGACACGGAACCCGTAGCGGGTCCCCGGTCCTGCCCCGCTGACCCGCGCATGTCTGATCCCGCCGGAACGGTAGGGCAGCGGCACCCGGATCTCGGTCGGAGGGCCCGCATCGTCCCCCTCGGTGAAGACACAGAACTCCACGGACGTCGCCTCAGGAGCCCACACCGCCACATTCACCGCCGGCACCGCGGTACCGCCCCCGGCACCGGGCGTTTCAGCGGTGACTCCCAGGGGCGTCGGACGCCCCCGCGACACCTGCAGTGGCGCGCCGGGTGCCGTGTCCCCGGGCGCCGGGCCGGCCTGGCCTGTGTCCCCGTCTCCGGTCACGGTGCACCTGCCCCGACGAGCCCGTCGAACAGTGCCACGTACCGGGCGGCTGAAGTACCCCAGTCCACCGGGGTGGTCATCGCCGAGGTCCGTAACCTCACCCACGCCCCCCGGTCGGCGTAGAGGTCGACCGCCCGTCCCAGAGCGAAGCCGAGACCCCCGGCGTCCACCGTCCCGCCCAGTCGCACGTCACCGAAACTGAAACCGGTGGCCGTGCCCGCGGCGAGTGCCTCAGGAGTGGCGTCGGTGACCGTGTCCCGCAGACCCCCGGTCGCGGCGACCACCGGGACAGCACCGTAGCGCTGACCGTAGAGCTGGGTCAGCCCGCAGGGCTCGAAGCGGGAGGGAACCACCACCAGATCACCGCCGGCGTACATCCGGTGGCTCAGGGCCTCGTCGTAGCCGGTACGCACCCCGACCGAGGACGGGTACCGGGCGGCCAGGTCGGTGAGACGACGCTCGAGGTCGGGATCGCCGGAGCCGAGGACGGCGAGCATCCCGCCGGCGGCGGTGAAACCCGGAGCCGCCGCGCACAGCAGGTCCATGCCCTTCTGGTGGGTCAGCCGGGAGACCACCACCGCGAGCGGCCCGCCCGTGTCGGGAAGCCCGAACTCCTCCAGCAGGGCGGCACGGTCGGCGTCCTTCCCCCTCTGGTCGGCGGCACTGTAGGGGGTCACGGCAGGGTCGGTGGCAGGATTCCACACCGTGGTGTCGATACCGTTGAGGATGCCGGTCATCTCACCACGGGCCAGCCGCGCCGCGGCGACCCCCTCGAGGCCGAACCCGAACTCCGGGGTGGCGAGTTCCTCGGCGTAACTCGGGCTCACCGTCGTGACCCGGGTGGCGTGGACCATCCCCGCCTTCAGGGTGCTGACCAGTCCGTGGTACTCCAGGGCGTCCATGTGGAAGTCCCAGGTCGGCAACTTCAACCGGTCAAGCTGATCAAGGCCGAACACCCCCTGGAAGGCGATGTTGTGCACCGTCATCACCGTCGGCGGCACCACAGCCCCGGCCATTGCCGCATACCTGAGATAGGACGGGACCAGCCCGGCCTGCCAGTCGTGGACATGGACCAGGTCAGGACGCCACCTGTCACCGGTCCCCCCGATCGCCAGCTGCGCCCCCACCCAGGACAGCGCGGCGAAGCGGACATGGTTGTCAGGGTGGTCATGTCCGTCGACGGTGTACGGGCCCCCGGGACGGTCGAAGAGGTGCGGTGCGTCGAGGACCATCAGGTCAAGCCCGGAGGAGCCGGCACCCGGGGCACAGTCCAGGACACCACGGCGTACCGTCGCCGGGCCCCCGAAAAGATCCCCGGTGGACCACACCCGGCGCATCCGCGTGCCCGCAAGAATCTCACTGACCTGAGGATATGCGGGGACCAGCACCCGGGTGTGCCACCCCGACGGCTCCAGGGCCGCCGGCAGTGCGCCGACGACGTCAGCCAGACCACCGGTCTTGACCAGGGGAGCACACTCCGAGGCGACGGACAGGACCCGACGCCGGCGCGGCCGTGGAACCATCGCCCGCCTCACCTCCCCAGCTCGTGCTGCCGACGGTCGAGCATAGCCTGGGTGACCAGCACAATGCCCGAGTCCGAGCACCTGTACCACTTCCGGTCCTCCTCCGGGTCCTCCCCGACGACAAGCCCCTCAGGGATGTGGACGCCACTGTCGATGACACACCGCGACAGTCTGGCGCTGCGCTCGATCTGTACCCCGGGAAGGACCACGGCATGGTCCAGGACCGTGTACGACCGGGTCCGGGTGTTGGTGAACAGCAGCGAGTTCCTGATCTCCGATCCGCTGATGATGCAGCCGCCTGTCACCAGGGACTGGACGGCCGAGCCTCTCCGGTCCTCCTCGTCATGGATGAACTTCGCCGGAGGGACGAGCTCGGCGTAGGTCCACACCGGCCAGGAGTTGTCGTAGAGGTCCAGCGCCGGGACAAAGTCGGTGAGATCTATGTTCGCCTGCCAGAACGCGTCGACGGTACCGACGTCCCTCCAGTAGGGGCGGGTCTCCAGACCACTCATCACGCAGGACTCACTGAAACTGTGCGCGTAGGCGAAACCGTCGTCCACGAGCTTCGGGATGATGTTGTGGCCGAAGTCGTGGGCGGAGTCCGGGTCCGCGGCGTCCTCCCTCAGGATGTCGCGGAGCAGGGACCACTCGAAGACGTAGATGCCCATGGACGCCAGGCAGGTGTCCGGATCATTCGGCATGCCGGGCGGGTCGGCCGGTTTCTCCAGGAAGTCGACGATCCGCCCGGTGACGTCGGTGTGCATGACACCGAACGCGGACGCCTCCCCGCGGGGGACGGTGAGACAGCCCACGGTCACTTTCGCGCCCGTGTCGACATGCTGACGCAGCATCACCTCGTAGTCCATCTTGTACACATGGTCGCCGGCGAGCACGATGACGTACTTCACCTTGTAGTCGTCGACGATGTCGATGTTCTGTGTCACCGCGTCGGCGGTGCCCGCGTACCACTTCTCCTCGGCGACACGTTGGCTGGCGGGAAGAATGTCGAGGAACTCGTTGCGCTCGGCGCGGAAGAAACTCCAGCCGCGCTGCAGGTGACGGATCAGGGAGTGCGCCTTGTACTGGGTGGCGACGGCGATCCGGCGGATACCCGAGTTCAGGGCGTTGGACAGGGCGAAGTCGATGATGCGGGACTTCCCGCCGAAGTAGACGGCGGGCTTGGCGCGCCGGGCGGTGAGCTCACGGAGCCGGCTTCCCCTGCCGCCGGCGAGGACGAAGGCCATGGTC
Organism: Corynebacterium neomassiliense; assembly: GCF_900626215.1. NCBI lineage: Bacteria > Bacillati > Actinomycetota > Actinomycetes > Mycobacteriales > Corynebacteriaceae > Corynebacterium > Corynebacterium neomassiliense. The sequence continues at coordinate 26,743 of NZ_LR131107.1, forward strand.
TGGCTGGTCAGCCGGGGCGCGGCACCGAAATGCAGGGGGCCGGTCGGGTTTCCGGTGGATGGGGTGGTGGGGCGGGTGGTGTTGTGTGGTGTGGTCACGGTCGTTCCTTGACGAAATAGAGTGTGGTCAGTGGTGGCAGTGTGAGCAGGGCGGACTGTGCCTCGGTGCCGGAAGGCACAGCCTCGGTCTCGATGCGCCCGGTGTTTCCCCGGTTTCCGCCCGCGTAGTAGGCGGAGTCGGTGTTGAGTGCCTCGGTCCACGCCCCGGGGACAGGGAAAGGGACGCGGTACCCCCGGTGCTCGACCGGGGTGAGATTGCAGACGACCACGACATGGGCGTCCCCCGGGGCACCGCGGCGCAACCAGGCGAACACCTCATGGCCGAGGTTGTCGGGGTCGTCGACGATGAGCCACTGGAATCCCCGGCTCTCGCAGTCACCGCGGTGCAGGGCAGGTTCGCTCCGGTACAGCTGGTTGAGGTCACGCACCAGGGCCCGGACTCCGGCGTGGCCGGGGTCGTCGAGGCAGTGCCACTCCAGCTGCCCGCGGTGGTCCCATTCGGCGACCTGGCCGAACTCGGTACCCATGAACAGAAGCTTCTTGCCCGGGTAGCCCCACATGTACCCGTAGAAGGCCCGCAGGTTGGCCAGTCGGGCGGCGTGGTCGCCGGGCATCCTGCCGTACACCGAGCCTTTGCCGTGCACGACCTCGTCATGGCTGACCGGCAGGACGAAATTCTCGGAGAAGGCGTAGGTGAGACCGAAAGTGAGCTGGTCGTGGTGGTACCTCCGGTACAGCGGGTCACGTCCGAAGTACTCCAGGGAGTCGTTCATCCAGCCCAGGTTCCACTTGTAGCTGAACCCCAGGCCCGTCGTACGGCTCCCCGGCTGCGGAGGCGCGGTCACACCCGGGTACGTGGTGGACTCCTCCGCGACCGTCAGGGCCCCCGGGCATTCCCCGGCGGCAACTGCAGTGGTGTCCCGGAGGAAGGAGATGCCCTCGTAGTTCTCCCGTCCGCCGTCATCGTTGGGGATCCACTCGCCGGGGCGGCGTGAATAGTCGCGGTAGACGACCGAGGAGACGGCGTCGACCCGAAGGCCGTCGAGGTGGTACTCCTCCAGCCAGTACAGGGCGTTGGCGGTGAGGTAGTTGGCGACCTCGGGTCGGCCGTAGTTGTAGATCAGTGTCGTCCAGTCGGGGTGGAAGCCGCGACGGGGGTCAAGGTGCTCGTAGAGGGCGGTGCCGTCGAACTGTCCGAGGCCGTGGGCGTCGGTGGGGAAGTGGCCCGGTACCCAGTCGGCGAGGACGCCGAGCCCCAGGGAGTGGGCGGCGTCGACGAACTCCGCGAAATCCTCCGGGAGGCCGTACCGGCTCGTCGGCGCGTAGAGACCCACCGGCTGGTACCCCCAGGACCCGTCGTAGGGGTACTCGGAGACAGGGAGAACCTCGATATGGGTGAAACCGAGGTCGGCGACGTAACGGGGAAGCTCGGCGGCGAGTTCCCGGTAGGTCAGGGTGGTGCCGTCGGGCCGGCGCCTCCAGGACCCGAGGTGGACCTCGAAGATGCTGACCGGGTCCGTGGTGCCCGCCTGACCGGGCGAGTGCGGGGGACCGCCGGCGGCCGGGGAACCGCCGGCGGCCGGGGAACCGCCGGCGGCCGGGGAACCGCCGGTGACCGGGGAGGTCCGCGACCGCATCCACTCCGCGTCCCTCCACCGGTGGGTGCCGAGACGGCGTACCACGGAGGCGGTGGCCGGGGGCTTCTCCGCGCCGAAGCCGACCGGGTCGGCCTTCTGGGGCAGGGGCCGGCCACCGGGGCCGAGGATGTCGTACTTGTAGACCGCCCCGTCACCGAGTCCGGGCAGGAACAGCTCCCACACCCCGGTCGCCCCGCGCAGGCGCATGGGGTGGGCCGTCGGGTCCCAGCTGTTGTGGTCCCCGACCACGGAGACCCGTTCGGCGTCGGGCGCCCACACGGCGAAGTGGACGCCGGGGACCCCCTCGAAGGTCATCACATGTGCCCCGAGCACGGTCCACAGGCGACGGTGTCTGCCCTGGCTGATGAGAAGTTCGTCGAGCGGTCCGATGACCGGGCCGAACCGGTAGGGGTCCTCCCTGTCCTCGGTCACAGCGGGGCACCCGGCCGGGCCGGGCCAGGTGACGCGCAACCGGTAGTAGGGCAGTAGACGGCCGGTGAACACTCCCGGGGCGGCGGGGTGGGGGGTCAGTGCAGCCTCGTCAGTGTCGTTGACCACACTGACGGCAAGGGCCCCCGGTACGTGGACGACGATTCCCCGACCGTCGGAGGTGGGGCCCAGGGCGGCGAAAGGGTCGGGGTGTGTTCCCGCGGCCAATCGTCGGGCGTCCGTGTCGGTGATCATCCCGGTCCCCCCTTCCCCTTCATCTCCTGTGCCGTCTGTGCCCGGTCGCCTGTGTACGGTCGCGGTCACACGACCGGGAGGACATCCCAGATCTTCGCCATGTACTCCCTGATCGACCTGTCGGAGCTGAAGTAGCCCATCCGTGACATGTTGATCACGGACCTGCGCTGCCACAGCGCCGGGTCCCGGTAGACCCTGTCCACCTCGGACTGTGCGGCATCGTAGGAGTCGAAGTCGGAGGCGACGAGGAACCAGTCGTTGTTCCACATGTTGTCCAGCAGGCTGTCATAGCGGTGGTGGTCGTCGGGACTGAACGTGCCCTCGGCGACCGCCTGCAGTACATCCCGCAGCGCCTGGCTGTCCTCGATCGCGGCCCGGGCGTGCCCGGGAACCCCGCGGCGCTCCACGACCTCGTCGGCGGTCAGTCCGAAGAGGAAGAAGTTCTCGGCACCGACATGGTCCCTGATCTCCACGTTCGCCCCGTCGAGGGTGCCGACAGTCAGGGCACCGTTCAACGCGAACTTCATGTTGCCCGTGCCTGAGGCCTCCATACCTGCCGTCGAGATCTGTTCGGACAGGTCCGCCGCCGGTATCAGCTTCTCCGCCATGGAGACGTCGTAGTTCGGCGGGTAGACCACGCGCAGCAGGTCACGGGTGACAGGGTCGTTGTTGACCACCTCGGCGACATCGTTGATCAGACGGATGATGTCCTTGGCGGCCCGGTAGCTTGCCGCGGCCTTTCCCCCGAAGATCTTCACCCGGGGGACCCAGCCCTGCCCCCCGTTGTCCGGGTCCCGTCTGATCCTCTGCCAGCGGGCGATGGTCCACAGGATGTTCATCAGCTGGCGTTTGTACTCGTGCTGCCGTTTGACCTGGATGTCGTAGAGGGCCCCGGTGGGCACACTGATGTCGAACCTGTCGTCGAGCCACTGTGTCAGTCGTTGTTTGGCGAGGTGTTTCGTCTCCCCGAAGGCTTCGAGGAAACCCGGGTCGTCCAGGTGACGTTCCAGGTCCGACAGTCGGTCGAGGTCGGTCTCCCACCCTTCCCCGACGGTGTCGGTGACCAGTCGGGCCAACGGCCTGTTGGCGAGTTTCAGCCACCGGCGTGGGGTGACGCCGTTGGTGACGTTGAGGATGCGGCCGGGATGCCGCCGGTCGAGGACCGGGAAGAGGTCCCGCTGCACCAGCTCCGTGTGCAGTGCCGAGACACCGTTGATGCGGTGACTGGTGACGAATGCGACGTCGCCCATCTTCACCGCACCGTCGCCGATCAGCCCCACCCCGTCGGGGCGGGGGCCGGCGATCTCGATCTCACGGGAGTCCAGTCTCTCGATGATCTGCAGGTGGCGGGGAAGGACTTTCTGCATCAGACCGACCGACCACCGTTCCAGGGCCTCCGGCAGCAGGGTGTGGTTGGTGTATCCGAGTACACCGGTGGTCAGGTCCGCAGCAGTGTCGAAGGCGAACCCGTGGTCGTCGACGAGCAGGCGGATCAGCTCCGGTCCGGCGATCGCCGGGTGGGTGTCGTTCATCTGGATGGCGACCCGGTCCGGAAGTCCGGTCAGGTCGGTGTGGTCGGTGAGGTAGCGCCTCAGGATGTCCTGGACTGATGCGGAGGTGAGGAAGTACTCCTGGGACAGCCTGAGTTCCTTGCCTTCCTCGGTGGAGTCGCTCGGGTACAGGACGCGTGACAGTGCCCGGGCCAGTGCCTCATGGTTGGAGGCGGCGACGATGTCACCGGCGTTGAACCGCTCCAGGTCGAACAGGTCCGCGGTGGGCATCGCCGCCCACAGCCGCAGGGTGTTCGCCCATTTCCCCCCGTAACCGACGACAGGGGTGTCGTGGGCGGTGGCCCGGACCCGCGCCCGGGGACGCCACACCGGGCGTCCCTCCACGTCCTCGACCGAGCCGCCGAAGCCGACGCCGTAGGAGGATTCGGGGCGGGTGAAGTTCCACGGGGCCTCGGTGGCCAGCCAGTCCTCCGGGGTCTCGATCTGCCTGCCGTGGTCGAAACTCTGGCGGAACAGCCCGTGCTCGTAGCGCAGGCCGTAACCCACCGCGGGGCAGGCGAGGGTGGCCATCGACTCCATGTAGCAGGTTGCCAGCCTGCCCAGACCCCCGTTGCCGAGGGCGGCGTCCGGCTCGTCCTCGGTCAGGGCGGTGAAGCTGAGCCCCAGTCCGTCGAGGACCTCCTCGACGACATCGCGCAGGCCCAGGTTGATCGCGGCGTCCTCCAGCAACCGGCCGATGAGGAACTCCATCGACAGGTAGTGGACACGTTTCCGGTCCTCCGCCCAGGTGCGGCGGGTCGATTCGAACTACGGGGTGACCACCCGGTCGCGGATCGTGTGTGACAGGGCCAGCCGCCAGTCGGTCACCGAGGCGTGTTCCGGGTCCTTGCCCACGGTGTACTGCAGATGGTGCAGCAGCCACCAGCGGAAGTGGTCGGGGGTGGGGTCGGGGGGGTGAGATCGTCACGCCCCACACCGTGGACGGGGAGAGACTCGGGACGGAGGTCAGACATGTGTCTCCAGGTGATCCTCGGGGGATCAGAGATCCCTGCCGGACTGGTTCGTCACTCTGACCGCGATCCTAACCCGGTCAGCCACACGGTGCAGTCCGGGGGGACACGGGTGGTGACCCCGGGTGTGGTCGCCAGCACCACCCTCGCCCCGGCAGGCGGGGTCCACGGCCGTGTACCGGTGTTCGTGCAGACAGTCACGGTGGTCACGGGGGTGGTCACGGTGACGGTGACGATGTCGGCGTCCTCCGCTGAGGCAGGGGTGTCCACCGTGGCGCGGCCCTCACAGGTCCGCAGTTCCCTGCGCAGCCCCAGCACAGTCCGGTAGAGCTCGAGGGTGGAGTCCGGGTCCCCGGCCTGCCTGTCGACCGCGAGGTCGGCGAAAACGGGCGGCTGGGGCAGCCACGGAGGTGCGGCAGCGTCGGCGGGCCCGAACCCGAAGCCCGGGGCGTCCGCGGTCCAGGGCAGCGGCACCCTGCACCCGTCACGGCCCAGCTCAGGGTGGTCGGTGCCGCGGGTGCGGCGGAAGGTCGGGTCCTGGCGGGCGGAGTCCGGGATGTCCAGCACCTCCGGCAGGCCGAGCTCTTCACCCTGGTAGAGGTAGGCGCTGCCAGGCAGTGCGAGCATCAGGGCGGTGGCGGCCCTCGCGCGTGCCAGGCCGGTGGCCCGGTCCGGTTCGTGGACCGGTCCGGCCAGCTGGGTGACCGCCTCCTGCGGCGAGAGTGCGAGGCGGGTGGCGTGCCTGATCACGTCGTGATTGGACAGGACCCACGTGGTGGGTGCTCCGACAGCGTCGTTGACGCGGAAGGAGTCGGTGATGACGGTCCTGAGGTCCGCCGCATTCCACCGGGTGTCGAGGAAGGCGAAGTTGAACGCCTGGTGGTGTTCACCGGGGCGCACGTACCGGGCGATGCGGTCGACCGGGTCCACCCACGCCTCGGCAACCATGATGCGCTGCTGTTCTGCGGTACCGTAGCTGTCGATGATGCGCCGCCACCGGCGGTAGATGTCGTGGACCCCGTCCAGGTCCCAGTAGGGTGAGGCGGCGGAGGACATGGTGTCGGCGCCGGCGGCGTCCCCGGTCTCCCCGGTCCCTCTGGCGTCGCTGGCGTCGCCAGTGTCCGGAAGTCCGGGTTCCTTGACCATCCCGTGGGCGACATCGACACGGAAACCGTCGACGCCGCGGTCCAGCCAGAACCGCAGTACCCCGTCGAAGGCGTCGTGGACTCCCGGGTCATCCCAGTTCAGGTCGGGCTGGGAGGAGTCGAAAAGGTGCAGGTACCACTGTCCGTGCGGGTCCCCGGGATGCTTCGACCGGGCGGACCCGCCGAAATTGGACCGCCAGTTGTTCGGGGGAGTGTCCGGGTGCTCCGGGTCCGGTGCCCGGAAGTGGTAGCGTGCCCGCTGTCTGCTGCCCACCGGCGAGTCCAGTGCACTGCGGAACCACCGGTGACGGTCGCTGGTGTGGTTCGGGACCAGGTCGACGATCACCCGGAGTCCCAGGTCGTGGGCCCGGGAGATGAGGGCGTCGGCGTCGGCGAGGGTGCCGAACCGGGGGTCCACGTCGCAGTAGTCGGCGACGTCGTACCCGGCGTCATTCTGGGGTGAGGGGTAGAACGGGGAGATCCACACGGCGTCGACGCCGAGGTCACGTACATAGGGCAGGTGCGCCGTGATTCCGGGGAGATCGCCTGTCCCGTCGCCGTCCGAGTCGGCGAAAGACCTGGGGTACACCTGGTAGATCACGGCATAACGCCACCAGTCGGGTGCTCCGGAGGCTGCCACGGTGCCGCTCAACTTCCGTCCCCGGCCGAGCGGAGGATCTCGACCACCCGCCCGACGGACGCCGGCGTCCCCGCCACGGACCAGAGTTTCCCGCCGGCGGTGACTCTCTCGACCTGTCCGCCGGCACCTTCGACGAGTGCCCGGCCGGGCAGCAGGTCCCAGGGCAGCACGCTGTGCTGCATCCAGCATCCGTTGTTTCCCTGGGAGACGTTGCCGAGGTCGACGGAGGCCGATCCGTTCCAGCGCACGGTCGCGAACTCCCGGACCACCGAGGTGTAGACTTCGTTGACCGTGGGGTCGGCGATGTCGGTGGGGTGGAGGTAGCCGCCGAGGCAGGTCGCGGCCGGTGCGAGGTTCCTGCCGCCGTCGTCGAGCCGTCCGACGGGACGGCCGTCGAGGCTCGTCGGGAAGTCAGCACCGCCGAACCACGTGTATCCCATGGCGGGACGGTGGACCGCACCGAAGTGGATGAGGTCAGGATCGTCGGGGTCGCCCTCCACCAGGGACAGGGCCGAGCACCAGTAGTCCGAGCCGGTGGTGAAGTTGTAGGTGCCGTCGACGGGGTCGATCACCCAGGTGCGGCCGGAGTGGCTGGACGCCGAGGTTCCCTCCTCACCGAGCAGACCGTCCTCGGGGCGGAGGGTGTGCAGGGTCTCGGCGATGAACTGTTCCGCGGCGTTGTCGGCGGCGGTCACGACGTCGGAGACCGAGGTCTTGTACTCCGTCGTCAGTCCTGCCTCGCGCATGCGCCACGCCAGTCTCCCGGCGTTGTAGACGAGCGCCTGGGCCAGGGCGGCGTCGTCGTCCCGGTCGTGGGCGATGATGAAGGTCTTGGTGATGGCCTGGAGTGCTTCAGCGGGGATCGGTGACGTCGGCGAAGTCATGGTCCCTATTGTGCCGTGGCAGGCGGTGACCCGCGCGGGCGGGTGCGGGGTGCCTGGGCCGGGGGCGGTAGAGTGGACCACCATGCAGCCGGATGTCACCCAAGCGCTCGACCACCTCGACAGCACCCTGACCACTATCGAGAAGGTGCTTGACCTCGATGAACTCGATGACCGTGTCAGGGAACTGGAGGCGCAGGCCGCAGACCCGTCGCTGTGGGACGACCCTGACCACGCCCAGCAGGTCACCAGTCAGCTCAGCCATGTGCAGTCCAGGTTGCGGAAGGTGCGGGGGCTGCGTTCACGGTTGGACGACCTTCCCGTGATGTACGAGATGGCTGAGGAAGCTGCCGTAGAGGACGCCGCGGAGGGCCGGGAGGCCAGGGAACTCGCCGACGCCGAGCTCGGTGAACTGCGTTCGGAGATCGAGTCCCTCGAGGTCACGACGATGCTCTCCGGGGAGTACGACGACCGTGAGGCGGTGGTGAACATCCGTTCCGCCGCCGGTGGCGTGGACGCCGCGGACTGGGCGGAGATGCTCATGCGCATGTACACCCGGTGGGCGGAGAAGCACGGGCACAAGGTGGAGGTGTACGACATCTCCTACGCGGAGGAGGCGGGGATCAAGTCGGCGACCTTCGTCGTCCACGGCGACTACATGTACGGCACGTTGTCGGTGGAGCAGGGCACGCACCGTCTGGTTCGCATCAGTCCCTTCGACAACCAGGGGCGCCGTCAGACCTCCTTCGCGGAGGTCGAGGTGCTTCCGGTGGTGGAGACGAGTGACCATGTGGACATCGACGAGAACGACGTGCGTGTGGATGTCTACCGTTCCTCAGGCCCCGGCGGCCAGTCGGTGAACACGACGGACTCGGCGGTGCGGCTGACCCACATTCCCACCGGCATCGTGGTGACCTGCCAGAACGAGAAGTCGCAGATCCAGAACAAGGCGTCGGCGATGCGGGTTCTGGCTGCGAAGCTGCTGGAGAGGAAACGTCAGGAGGAGGCGGCGGAGATGGACGCCCTGCGCGGGGACGGCTCGAACTCCTGGGGCAACCAGATGCGGTCCTATGTCCTGCACCCGTACCAGATGGTCAAGGACCTGCGGACGAACTACGAGGTCAACGACCCGTCGAAGGTGCTGGACGGGGACATCGACGGGTTCCTGGAGGCCGGGATCCGCTGGCGGATGGCGGAGCAGCAGGGACAGTAGGCGACCGTCGGCGGTTCGCGCAGGTACCGCAGGCGACACCGGAGTAACATGCGTAACACCTGCAACATCTGTTTCATCAGTCACAGGTGACCAGGTAGGGTTGCCCACGTGATCACATTCGAGAAGGTCAGTAAGGCGTACCGCGGGTCCGGCCGCCCCGCGCTGAAAGATGTCTCGGTCAACATCGACAAAGGGGAGTTCGTCTTCCTCATCGGCCCCTCCGGCTCAGGAAAGTCGACGTTCCTGCAGCTGATGATCCGGGAGGAGGACGCCGACTCCGGCGACATCCACGTCGCGGACTTCCACGTCAACGCGCTCAGGCCGCGTGAGATTCCGAAGCTGCGCCAACGCATCGGTTATGTCTTCCAGGACTTCCGTCTGCTGCCGAAGAAGAACGTCTTCGACAATGTCGCCTTCGCCATGCAGGTTATCGGCAAGGACAGGGACACCACCGCGGACGCGGTGGGACGGGCCCTGGACCTGGTCGGACTGGCGGGCAAGGAGAACCGGCGTCCCCACGAACTCTCCGGCGGCGAACAGCAGCGGGTCGCCATCGCCCGCGCCGTGGTCAACCGCCCACTGGTCCTCCTGGCCGACGAGCCCACCGGCAACCTCGACCCGGACACCTCCGGGGAGATCATGGCACTGCTCAACAGGATCAACCGGAACGGGACGACCGTGGTCATGTCCACCCACGACAACACCGCCGTCGACTCGATGCGTCGCCGGGTCCTCGAGCTCTCCAAGGGAGAGCTCGTAAGGGATGACGCACACGGTGTGTACGGCGTCGGCAGGTAGCTGACAGGCAGAGGAACAGAGGGAGAGACAGTGAAACCGGGTTTCATACTCCGCGAGGCCTTCGACGGCTTCCGGCGCAACGTCACCATCACGGTGGCCATGGTCATCACCACCGCAATCTCCCTGGCCCTCGTGGCCACGGGAGTACTGCTGACCAACATGACATCGGAGACCAAGGACATCTACCTGGACCGGATCGAGGTCATGGTCCAGTTCGACGACGCCGTGTCCGTGGCCGACCAGGACTGTTCCGGCCCCGAGTGCTCCGCGGTCCGCGGAGCACTCGAGGACAACAGTGAAGTCGAGTCTGTGACCTACCGGAACAAGGCACAGAGCTACGAGAGATTTGTCGAACTGTTCCAGGAGTCGGACCCGCAGCTTGTCGCACAGACCAGCCCGGACGCCTTCCCCGCGGCACTGCACGTGCGCCTGGTCGACCCGCTCGACACCTCCGCCATCGACGAGGTCCGGGACTTGCCCGGCGTGGCGACCGTCGTCGACCAGGGGGACGATCTCCGGGGAGCGACCCGCAACCTCGACGCGATCCGTAACGCCAGCTTCATCCTCGCGGTCGTCCAGGGTGTTGCGGCTGTCCTGCTGATCATGAACATGGTGCAGATGGCGGCGTTCCAGCGCCGCACGGAGGTCAGCATCATGCGCATGGTGGGTGCGACGAGGTGGTACACCCAGGCCCCGTTCGTCATCGAGGCGGTGTTCGCCGCCCTGCTGGGATCTGTCCTGGCGGTGGCCGGCATGTTCGCGGGCAAGGCGATGATCCTCGACAAGGCGCTGCGTTCGCTCTATGACTCGCACCTCATCGCGAGGATCACGACCTCGGACATCTGGACCATCGCCCCGCTGGTGGTGGTCGCCGGTGTGGTCGTCGCCGCGGTCACCGCCCAGGTGACACTGCGGTGGTACGTGAAAAAGTGACCGTGACCGGGTAAGGTTGCCCGGGTTATGGCGAAGAAGAGTACGCCGGTGGACTCCGGCAGGACCGCGGGGAAGAAGAACGCCGCGAAGGGGACACCCGGGCGCAGGGGCGGTGCCCCCCTGGTCGTCGCCACCAACCGCAAGGCCCGGCACAACTACAGGATCCTGGAGACCTATGAGGCCGGGATCGCGCTCGTGGGGACCGAGGTGAAGTCGCTGCGTGAGGGGAAGGCGTCCCTGGTGGACGCCTTCGCCACCGTCGACGACGGTGAGATCTGGCTGCGTGGCCTCCATATTCCGGAGTACACCCACGGAACCTGGACCAACCATGCTCCGCGGCGAACCCGGAAGCTGCTCATGCACCGCGGCGAGATCGACTCGGTCATGGGTAAGGTCCGCGACGGAAAGAACACCCTCGTCCCGTTGCAGATCTACTTTTCCGGGGGGCGGGCGAAGGTGGAGCTGGCCCTGGCCACCGGCAAACAGGACTACGACAAGCGCCAGGACATCAAGCGGCGCACCGAGGAGCGCGAGGTGACCCGGGAACTGGGACGCCGCGTGAAGGGCATCAACGCCTGAACCGTGCGGGCCGGTCCAACCGCTGCTGTCCCACCCCTCTCTCGTCCTCCCTCGTCCTCCGCCCCTGCTGCACCGCTCGCGGGCGGGGAATTGAACGGACAGTCTGCGGGTTGTAGTCTGTAGATCCTGCCGTTGACCGAGCTTTCCTGCGGCAGGGGATGCGGGTGATCCGGTTTTCCGGGGATCCACGAGGGGTCGATCAGGTTTCGACTCCGTGCATTGAGCCAGGGGAAGCGTGCCGGTGCAGGCTGGAGACCACCGTGAGCGTCGCAGCACATGATTAAGCGCCGAGAACACTCAGCGCGACTACGCTCTCGCTGCCTAATTCAGCGAGGCGTGTCTGTCGGCCCGGGGCATGTTCCCCCTCCGGTCACCGGCATCGTTCCGGGAACTCACCTGACGGTCCCGCCATCCGGACTGTCAGGGACATCTCAGGGTGGCTGGGCTCATCGTCCGGACAGGTCTGCGTGATCCGGAGAGCCGAGCAGGGATAGAGCGGACTGCGCACGGAGAAGCCCTGGCGAGGTCGCGGAGGACCCGGGTTCAATTCCCGGCGGCTCCACCGGTACTCCCGGTCACCAACCAGGTGACCGGGAGTTTTCCTGTCTGAGGTGGCGGAGTCCTCGCTGCCGAGTTTTCCGCCGCGACGTCAACTACGGCAGAGCACGCTGGTCGGCCACGGGGTTGCCACGGATGTGACTTAGAGAATCGCCAGGGTGCGGTGGCCGGGCCCGTCGTCCCTCTGCAGAAGCTGAAGTAACTCCAGCCCCGGTCTACCCCTTCGATTGAGTTGAACTGTGGTACAGCCTACCTTTCTCCCAGTGACCGAACATGGTCACCTTCACGAGGAGAAGACTCACCATGAACCGAAAACCGGCAGTTGCGACAGTCGCCGTCATGCTGTCACTGTCCCTCACCGCCTGTGGCTCGGGCGACAGTGAGGACGCACCGACCACGGTCACCTCGACCAGTCATACGGTGACCACGACCACCAGCACCACGTCGACCACGGCCCCGTCGAGCAGCACACTGCCGCAGCCCACCGCGGAAGAGCCGGCCGCCGCGGTGATCGTTCCAGGTGACGACGATGGCGCGCACGTGAATCCGGACGCTCCGCGGAGCGCCCCTGAGCCGGCTCCGGCAGCGGGGCAGGCTCCCCAGGTACCTGCGCAGGTTGAGGAGGCACCTGCTCCTGCACCCGCACCTGTGCCTGCTCCCGCGCCGGCCCCGGCCGAGGAGGTTCCCGTCCAGGAAGCTGAGGCACCGGGTGCGGCCTACTACCCGGACTGTGCTGCTGTCCGTGCCGCCGGAGCCGCACCGATCCATGCCGGTCAGAACGGATACTCCACCGACCTTGACCGGGACGGCGACGGAGTTGCCTGCGAGTCATAAGGCGAAGCCGCCCGGCCACCAGAGTTCTTCCGGGACGGTACCGGGACAGCGCCGGACAGTGACTGCGGCCCCGTGGCCGCGGCCCCGGAGATCCGGAGGTCATCCCGGTTCGTGTGCAGAGAGTCCTGACGGGCGTGTGCAGCACCGCAGGATTTGGCGGTGAGTTGACCCTGAGAATACGATGAGCCGGCACCGTCCGGCGCACCACCCACCACCCAGAAAGACCGCACCGCACATGTTTGTCACCGTCATCACCGGCGTCGTCTGTCTGTCCATCGGTTTTGTCGCCGGAGCAGCTGCGGTGGTGGGTTCCGTCCAGAAGGCGCCGTCATCGGAGGCCGTACAGGGTGGTGCGTCGGGAGCCCCCGAATCCCTCGAATCGTCAGCCGGCCACCGGCACTCCTGGAGTATGTGGGAGCTGGAGGACGCGCCCCGTCCCGGGGAATCCGGTGAGGGGAGTGCAGGTGGGGAATGGGTGCAGTCACGGCGGTGCTCCGGGTGCGGGTACGTGCAGCGGGAGATCCGTTCCCTGTAGTGGGGCTGCGTCAGCGGGGCTGAGCCGTAACCAGAAGGTCGGATACAGGGGTGGCAGTTCTGTCCGGAGGGGACACAGGCGGGAACAGGGGAAGTACCGGCAGGGCCGCCGACGCAAATCCCCGCCCGAAGCCCGGCCGGAAAGCCGCAGAGAGTGTCTGTCAGCGCGTCGCTGTCTGACCCGACGTTCGGCGGCGCAGGGCGTCCTTCCGCACTTTTCCTGTGGAGGTTCGGGGCAGTTCCGGGAGGATCCGGTAGTCCCGCGGGATCTTGTACCCTGCGATGAGTTTCCTGCAGTGGCTGATCAGCGACGACGTGAGCCGCGCGGACCAGCCGTCGTGGCCGGCGGCGTCGGCTGTCTCCCGGTCGAGGACGATGAACGCGCGGAGCCGTTCTCCCCAGGTGTCGTCGGGCACACCGACCACCGCGACGTCGGCGACCGCGGGATGGGTTGACACCGCCTGCTCCACCTCGATCGTGGAGATGTTCTCCCCTCCGGAGATGACGATGTCCTTCGACCGGTCGAGGATCTGGATGTAGCCGTCGGGGTGCCTGACCGCCAGATCACCCGTGTGCATCCAGCCGTCGGTGAAGGCCGCCGCGGTCGCTTCCGGGTCGTGGAGGTAACCCTTCATCACACCGTTGCCGGCGAGGACGATCTCCCCGACGGTCCGGCCGTCCCGCGGTACGTCGGTCAGCGGGGTTCCCGCCGGGGTTTCCTCATCGGATCCCGCCGGGGTTCCCTCAGCGGAACCCTGAGGGACGGGGTACACGACCCGGGCGTCGGCACTGGTGATCATGGGGACGCCCTGGCGCGCCTTGAGCCTGGCGCGCTCGGAGGCCGGAAGCTTGGCCCATTCCGGGCGGAACTCGCAGACGGTGTAGGGGCCGTAACTCTCGGTGAGCCCGTAGACCTGGGTGACGGTGATGCCGAGGTTCTCACAGGACTCGATCACGGCGGGCCCCGGAGGGGCACCTGCGGTGACGGCCGAGACATCGCGGACGCGGTGGGCCGCAGGGTCTGTCACGACGGTGGTGAGGACAGTCGGTGCCCCGCACAGGGCGGTGACATGCTCGGTGTCGATGAGTCTCCAGATCTCTGCGCCGCGCACGGCCCGCAGGGCCACCTGCGTGGCGGCGACGGCTGTCGCGGCCCACCCGGTGCACCAGCCGGAGCAGTGGAACATCGGCAGGGTCCACAGGTAGACAGTGTCCCTGGTGAAGTTCTGGGTGGTGACCTGACCAAGGGCGTTGAGGTAGGCACCCCTGTGCGTGTACACCACGCCTTTCGGGCGCCCGGTGGTGCCGGAGGTGTAGTTGACGGCGACGGGGGACTCTTCGTCGTCGACGGCGAAAGGGAAGGTGGAGTCGTCGTCGGGATCACCGGGGTGCAGGACGCCCCCGGCCGTGAAGTCGTCGACGGTGACCACGGTGGAGGTGCCACCGACTGGACCGGATTCACGGAAGCGCGTCTGCGGCACGGTCCCGTCGGACCCGGGCACCAGAACGAAGAGTTCCACCGTGCCGGACCCGTCGAGGACGGGGCGGCAGGCTTCCACGAGGTCGCTGTCGCCGAACAGGACCCGGATCCCGGCGTGGTCACAGATGTAGCTGACCTCGGCCGGGGCGAGGCGTGTGTTGACCGCCACCAGGACGCCGCCCGCCAGGGGGACGGCGAACTGGGCCAGGAGTGCCTCGTAGGAGTTGCGGGCCAGCACACCCACGCGGTCACCGGGGCGCAGTCCCCGGCGTCGGAGCGCGCGTGCGGTGGTCAGGGCGTCCTCCCGCATGGCGGAGAATGTGATGCGACGGGGGCCGTCGATGCACGCGGTCCTGCACGGGTACACGTCAGCTGCGCGTTCGAGGAACCGTAGGGGTGTCAGCGCTGTCCGGGCGGGACTGGTCACAACCTTGTTCTCCTTCCCTGAATCCCGACCCAGCGTCGGTCCGTCAACGTTGTACATCCTTGCGTGACACCCGGACAAAGCCGTGGGAGCGTCGGGGGTGTCCCCGGCCGGGAGACGTCGACGGTCGAGTTCACGCCCCGGCTGACGGTTTCCTGTCAACAGGGGGTCGGGGGAGCGGAGGATGTGGTGGTTGACATGTCCACGGGGCTAGTGTGGACGCCGGTACTACAGCACACACGGACAGAGAGCAGGATCAGGTGAGCCAGAAGATCAAGGCCCCGAACCAGAAGAGCAGTGGATTCCTCTGGGGACTCGTGGCGATCGTCGTCATCGCAGTTGTCGTGATCGCCGTCGTGGTGATCCAGGGAAGGGACAGTAAGGACGTGAAGTCCGGTCTCGCGGCAGCTGACGTGAACTTCAACGTCAGTGTCGAGGACGGCGACATCCTGGTCCGCGGCGAATCCGTCCCCGCGGACGCCCCGGCCGTGGACATCTACGAGGACTACAGCTGCCACTACTGTGCGGACCTCGTCGAGGCCGACCACGTCAGCCTCAAGGACGCCCTGGACAACAGCAAGCTGTCGCTGCGGCTCAACGACGTCAACTTCCTCGCCGGTGGGGCAGACGGGCACTCCACGCTGGGAGGCATCGTCGCCTACGCCATCGCCGAGACGGGGAACGCGGGAGCGTTCTGGGCCTACCATGACTGGGCCTACCTCAACCGGACCGAGATCACCGGCTACAGCCTGGACGATTTCGCTGACTCTGCCGAGAAGCTCGGTGTCGACGCCGCCACTGTCTCCGCGATCCGTGACGGTTCCGCGCGTGACAAGTACCAGCCGATGCTCGAGTCCAACTACCAGGAGCTCATCAGCAAGGAAGGCGACCAGGCAGGTACGCCGGCCCTGTACGTCAACGGGACGAAGTTCGACATCAAGAAGAACCCCGATGACCCGACGAAGATGGCCGACTGGGTCCCCGACGTCGTGAAATAGAGTGACGCCGACCACCTGACCGTCAGGTCCCGGTGACAGGACCGGCTGGTGGTGGTCACCACAGTCCGGCGACGGCGCGGTTCCTCCTCCGGGGGGTGCCGCGCCGTCTGCGCATGCGGGCAGTGTGCCGGGGGCTGTGTACCCTGAGAAGGGAAACAACGTTCACCCCTCTTCTCAGACGGAGTACCACATGCGCACCGCCCGACCTGTCCGATCCACCCGATCCGCCCGATCCACAAGCACGGCAAAGGCAGCAGCCGCACGGACAGCCGGGCGCACGGCCGGACGTGCTGCCACGCGTGCGGCACTGGCCACGGCAGCCGTGGGCCTCGGATTCGCCGCCGCAGGCTGTGGAAGCGACAGTTCCTCCGACGCCCAGACGACCGTCACCGTCACCGAGCAGGTCACGACCGACGCTGCTGCGCAGAGCCCGTCAACCGGCTCTTCATCGCCGGCGTCCGCCGCGGCGTCAGACGTCCCGCAGGGGGCCTCTGTGGACGCGGTGGACGCCACCGCCGCCATGGACGCAGCCCTGAAGCACCGGCCCGGTACCTGGGTCGTCGACGTCGACAGGGACGACGACGGTGACGACCTCGATGACCGTGACGACAGGGACGACAGGGACGACGGCCGTTCATGGGAGGTGACCGTCGTGGACGCCGACGGACGCGGCACCAAGATCTTCGTCGACCGCAGCAGCGGGGAGATCACCTCCGAAAGGGAGGTACGCCTGGACTCCCTGAGACAGCAGGCGCCGTCCGTGACCGCCGCAGACGCCGCGGCAGCGGCCGTGGCGTCCCGGCCCGGGGAACTGGAGTCCCTGGAACTCGACAGTGACGACGGACGTGTGGCGTGGGAGGCCAGGATCGGGGACGGACCGGGGGAGTGGGAACTGTGGATCGACCCGGAGACCGGGGAGATCCTCAGGACTGAACACGACGACTGACCCCGGGGCCCGGGAACAGGGCGCCGCAGGCAGAAATGACTGACGGGGGCGGTCCGCATCATCAGATGCCGACCGCCCCCGTCAGTCGAAGGTGGTGGAGCTAAGGGGACTCGAACCCCTGACCCCCACACTGCCAGTGTGGTGCGCTACCAGCTGCGCCATAGCCCCGTACGCTGCATGCCACCGGTGTTCCGGAGGTGTGTTGCGAACGAGGGATAAGGTACAACACTGCAGTGACTACCACCAAATGCGCAGGTGGTGGACGCCGAGAGGGGTGGAGTTTCTCGTGGTGGAGCTGAGGGGACTCGAACCCCTGACCCCCACACCGCCGGCGTGGTGCGCTGCCGCCTGCGCCGTAGTCCCGGATACCGCGTCCGCCCCGTACGGGTGTGGCACGGATGTCATACGGTCGGAATGGAAATCTGTCCGGGTACCGGACAGACCGGCAAACGTGCTGGTCTAGGCGAGAGCTGCTGTGGAGTGGAGTCTCCGGTAACGGAGGATGGACGCCCGGTGACTAGTTGACGTGTCGCCCAACCGGGATTGCGATGGTAGAACGGCACCCGTCCGGGAACGTATCCGGACGTTCCGGGTGACACCCGGAGCTCTCCCCGACGTCCACGAAAGGACACCCCCCATGAGCAGGAACCACAGCGCCGCAGCCCGCCGTTCGGGACGTGCCGTCTCTCTCCTCGGATACACGTTCATCGCCGTCGGTGCCGTCGGCTACGCGAAGGTCCGGCAGGAGCTCGTCGCCGAGAACATCATCGTCCACAAGGATGTGACATCACTGGCAGGAAAGAAGGTCGCCGATCCGGTGACCGCCTACGCCCAGGCCGCCATCGTGAACAAGCACGCTCTGGCGATGACGGGAGGGAAGCCCTTCGCGGACCTGCCCATGGACGCCCCCGAGCGGGAGACCGCGCTCATGGCGGCGAACGTCCGTTCCTCACTGCTCACCTCGGTCGTGTCCTTCGGCCTGGCCGGTCTCGCCGCAGGTGCGGGTGTCGTCGCCGTGGCAGCCGGCCGGGGTATCCGCGCTCTCGCCGCTGACGAGAAGTAACAGGGGTCACATGCAGGTGGGCTCTCAGCGGAGGTTACCGGGGGTGGCAGGTGCTTTTGACCCCCTCCGGCACTGTCCACGGACACCCGGCTTCTGCAAGGATCGGAGACTATGAGTCACGTGACGACAGACGGGTCGGCGGCGCAGGTGCCGTCGACGAGGCAAGAAGGGTCCACCGGTTTCTGGGGCGGGTCGCGGTTGTACGCACTTTCCCTGGTGGTCTTCGGAGCGGTCGGGCTGTTCATGTCCGGTCTGATCATGTACGACAAGATCGAGATCATGCAGAACCCGGACTTCGTTCCGGCGTGCACGATCAATGACGTCATCTCCTGTACCGATGTGATGCAGTCGCACCAGGCGGCCGCCTTCGGTATCCCGAACCCCTTCATCGGGCTGTTCGGTTTCGGGGTGGTGCTCACCATCGGTATGGCACTGCTGGCGGGGGCGAAGTTCCGGGCCTGGTTCTGGTACGGGTTCCTGGCGGGACTGGTGTTCGCCGTCCTGTTCGTCCACTGGCTGGCCTATCAGGCCGTCTACGAGATCCAGGCCCTCTGCCCCTACTGCATGGTCGTCTGGGCGGTCGTCCTCCCGTTGTTCGTGACGACCCTGCTGCACATCGTGTGGGAGCGTCAGCGTGACGGTGAAGGGATCCTCGGCCCGGACCGGTACTCCTTCTCCGGTGGTCGGGTGATGCCGGCTCTGGTGCTGATTGTCTGGTATGCGGCATTTGTCGTGCTGATCCTCACCCATTTCATGTGAGTTTGGTTCCGGGAGAGTTCTCGGTCTAGAGTGTTCCGATGTGCCATGACCCGGTTTCTCCGGGTCTGTCTGTTTCACATCAAGCCGCGGTCGTCATCAGGCGTCGAGGCCCATGACGAGGAAAGGAGCGCCC
Source organism: Corynebacterium neomassiliense (assembly GCF_900626215.1). Classification (NCBI taxonomy): domain Bacteria; kingdom Bacillati; phylum Actinomycetota; class Actinomycetes; order Mycobacteriales; family Corynebacteriaceae; genus Corynebacterium; species Corynebacterium neomassiliense. The sequence goes on from NZ_LR131107.1 coordinate 45,562, forward strand.
GATGAAGGTCCGCAAGTCCCTTCGGTCGCTGAAGAACAAGCCGGGCGCCCAGGTCGTTCGTCGCCACGGCAAGGTCTACGTGATCAACAAGAAGGATCCGCGTTTCAAGGCCCGCCAGGGCTGATCGCCGGTTCTTCGACCGTAGCGCGCCCCCGTTTCCCCACCCCGCCGGTGGGGGAGCGGGGGCGTCGTCATGTCGTGTAGTCCTCTTCTTCTGCTGTCTCGGCGACGGAACCGACGTGGATGAAATTACAACGGTGTAGCCGGCCCCAACATGTAGTGCCCGACCCCTGTGACCACCTGCGTCTTTGACTCAATCAACCACTACATATTGTGTTCATGCGATGTAATTACCCCTACATCTCGTGTCCTGGGAGGTTGTGTCCGGACGCCGGGCTGTGTATCGTCGACGTCATCGCATCGCCGGGAGGTACTCCTCCCCTGGGATGCACTGACCCTCACCCGCCCCGCCGTCCGCAAGGCCGGCGCTGCGCAGTCGCCCAGCAGTCTCAACCTCAAGGAGCCGTCACGATGATCACCGTCTACACGAAGCCCAGCTGCGTCCAGTGCACCGCCACCCGTCGCGCCCTTGACCGTGCCGGCCTCGACTACGAGCTCGTCGACATCACCCTCGACGAGGAGGCCCGTGACTACGTGATGGCCCTCGGTCACCTCCAGGCACCTGTCGTCGTCGCCGGCGCCGAGCACTGGTCGGGCTTCCGCCCGGAGCGCATCAAGGCGATGGCCGCACAGGCCGCCTGATGTCCCGGAGTACCGGGAACTGACGGACGCGGGGGAGCGGATCGCCGCACCACGGCGTCCGCTCCCCCGCGTCCGTCAGTTCCCGGTACTCCGGGACATCAGGCGGCCTGTGCGGCCATCGCCTTGATGCGCTCCGGGCGGAAGCCCGACCAGTGCTCGGCGCNGGGACATGATGACGACTGATCTCGGTAAGACTGTCGCGGAGCCGGTGGACCGGGCTGACCAGCTGGACTACCATGCGTTGAATGCGATGCTGAACCTGTATGACGGTCAGGGCCGTATCCAGTTCGACAAGGACCGGGAGGCGGCGAACCAGTTTTTCCTGCAGCATGTGAACCGGAACACGGTGTATTTCCATGATCTGGAGGAGAAGCTGGGGTATCTGGTCGACAACGACTACTACGATGCTGCGGTGCTGGACCGGTATGATCCGGGGTTTGTCAAGGGGTTGTTCAAGCAGGCGTATGCGCACAAGTTCCGGTTCCGGACGTTTCTGGGGGCGTTCAAGTACTACACGTCGTACACGTTGAAGACGTTTGACGGCAGTCGGTACCTGGAGCGGTACGAGGACCGGGTGTGCATGGTGGCGTTGGGGTTGGCTGACGGTGACGAGGGGTTGGCGTCGCGGTTGGTCGACGAGATTATCGAGGGTCGGTTCCAGCCGGCGACGCCGACGTTTCTGAATGTGGGTAAGGCTCAGCGGGGTGAGCCGGTGAGTTGTTTCCTGTTGCGTATCGAGGACAACATGGAGTCGATCGGCAGGTCGATCAATTCGGCGTTGCAGTTGTCGAAGCGTGGGGGTGGGGTGGCGTTGCTGTTGAGTAACATCCGTGAGGTCGGTGCGCCGATCAAGCATATTGAGAATCAGTCGTCGGGTGTGATTCCGGTGATGAAGTTGCTGGAGGATTCGTTTTCTTATGCGAATCAGCTGGGGGCGCGGCAGGGTGCGGGTGCGGTGTATCTGCATGCGCATCATCCGGATATCATGCGTTTTCTTGACACGAAGCGGGAGAATGCGGATGAGAAGATCCGGATCAAGACGTTGTCGTTGGGTGTGGTGATTCCGGATGTGACGTTTGAGTTGGCGCGTCGTAATGATGACATGTACCTGTTTTCTCCGTATGATGTGGAGCGGGTGTACGGTCGTCCGTTTGCGGATGTGTCGGTGTCTGAGCATTATGATGAGATGGTGGAGGATCCGCGGATCCGGAAGTCGAAGATCAATGCCCGGCAGTTTTTCCAGACGTTGGCGGAGATTCAGTTCGAGTCGGGGTATCCGTACATCATGTTCGAGGATACGGTGAATCGTGCGAATCCGATCGAGGGTCGTGTGACGCATTCGAACCTGTGTTCCGAGATTTTGCAGGTGTCGACGCCGTCGGAGTTCAATGATGATTTGTCGTATGCTCGGGTGGGGGATGATATTTCGTGTAATCTGGGGTCGTTGAATATTGCTGCGGCCGTGGATTCCCCTGATTTTTCGTTGACGATTGAGACGGCGATTCGTGGGTTGACGGCGGTGTCCGACCAGACGTCGATTGATTCTGTGCCGTCGATTCGTCAGGGTAACGAGCGTTCTCATGCGATTGGTCTGGGTCAGATGAATCTGCATGGTTTCCTGGGGAGGGAGCATATTTTCTACGGGTCGGAGGAGGCTCTGGATTTCACGAACGCGTATTTTGCGGCGGTGATGTTCGAGTGTCTGCGGGCGTCGAATGTGCTGGCTCGTGAGCGGGGTGTGCGGTTCGGTGGGTTTGAGTCGTCGGAGTATGCGTCGGGTGCGTTTTTTGACCGGTATGATCCGGAGGAGTTTGCTCCGGTGACGGCGCGGGTGCGGGAGATTTTTGAGGGGTCGTCGATTCGTGTTCCGTCGGTGGGGGACTGGGCGGAGTTGCGGGCGTCGGTGATGGAGTTCGGTCTGTACAACCGGTATCTGCAGGCGGTGCCGCCGACGGGGTCGATTTCGTACATCAATAATTCGACGTCGTCGATTCATCCTATTGCGTCGAAGATTGAGATCAGGAAGGAGGGGAAGATCGGGCGGGTGTATTATCCGGCGCCTCATATGGACAATGATAATCTGGAGTTTTTCCAGGATGCGTATGAGATCGGGTATGAGAAGATTATTGACACGTATGCTGTGGCGACGAAGTATGTTGATCAGGGTCTGTCGTTGACGTTGTTTTTCACGGATGATGCGACGACGCGTGATATTAACCGTGCGCAGATTTATGCGTGGCGGAAGGGGATCAAGACGTTGTATTACATCCGGTTGCGGCAGACGGCGTTGACGGGCACTGAGGTGGAGGGGTGCGTGAGCTGCATGCTCTGACCCGTGTCACGGCACTGACCGGAGTGCAGACCGTGCCGCGGACCGCAGCAGTGGTCACAGTGCGGACTGTGGCACAGACCGTGCTGCGGAGTTCAGCGTCTGCGCCTGCCCGGGTGACATACAGCTGAAGGGCCCGGCGCAACCGTGACGGTTGCGCCGGGCCCTCCGTGGACCGGCCGGCTGCTAGGCCGAGGTGCGTGCACCGAGCTTGGCGTCGATGCGGAGGAGACCGGAACCGTCGTTGCCCACGACCTTGATCCAGTCGATGATGTCGTTGACGGTCGACTCTTCCTCGATCTGCTCCGCGAGGAAGAAGTTGATCAGGGACCGCGAATCGATGTCGCCGGTTTCATCGGCGACGCGGGCGAGGTCACGGATCATCGCGGACACCTTCTGCTCGTGGGCGAGAGCGGCCTCGAATGCGTCGAGCGGGGTCGCGATCTTCAGCGACGGCAGTTCGATGTCCGTCAGGTCGACACGTGCCTCACGGTCGAGAAGGTGGTCGGCGAACTTCTGTGCATGGGTCCGCTCCTCGTCTGCCTGGGCGCGGAACCAGTCCCGCATGCCGAGGAAGGACAGACGGTCCATCTCGTAGGACAGCTGGCTGTAGATGAGTGACGCCTGGTGCTCGGCGACGACCTGCTTGTTGACTGCTTCCTGGAACTTCTCGTTGATGCTCATACCGGCAACCATACTGATCGGATCATCCTCTATCTAGACCATTTAGCCTTACCATTGCTTATATGTGCAGGTAAACAGGCGTGTCTGACCTTAGTGAACTTTGGCTGCACTCTTGTGTGTGTCTACTAAAACATGCAGGTCATATAGGGTTTCTGTAGCTGTCGGGAGTGCCTGCCGGCAGTTCGGGACTCCGGCCCCTCGAAGGCAGGTATCGTTTACCTTGTTCGGGGCACCTCAAAACGGGGGTAGGGGTGTGTTCTGTGGCTACCGTGACGGGGAGGCGGAAGGTTTTCCGGCACTGCCCCCGACCCTTCTCCGGTGGGGTGCCGGGAAGGCTCTCGACAGTGTGACCGGGACCTCTGAGGCAGGTGGTGCAACCTGCCGTGGGCCGGGATGGAGATGGGGTACGGTGAGGGTTGTGCCGGGCCACGGGGGAGTACCGGGCCGGGCGGAGAATCCGCACTACAGCAGGAGAGCCGTATGACGACGTCGGGACAGATCACCACTCCGGTCCACCACCGGGCGGGAGGTCGGGTGACCGCAATCAACTGGAACACCATCGCCGATGAGAAAGACCTCGAGGTGTGGGACCGGTTGACCGGAAACTTCTGGCTTCCGGAGAAGGTGCCGCTGTCCAACGACATCAAGAGCTGGGGAACGCTGAGCGAGGCGGAGAAGCGGGCCACCATGAGAGTGTTCACCGGCCTGACGATGCTGGACACGATCCAGGGCACGGTGGGTGCGACCAGTCTCATCCCGGATGCCCTGACCCCGCACGAGGAGGCGGTCTACACCAACATCGCCTTCATGGAGTCGGTGCACGCGAAGTCCTACTCGTCGATCTTCATGACCCTGGCGTCCACCCCGGAGATCAACGACGCCTTCCGCTGGTCGGAGGAGAACCAGAATCTCCAGACCAAGGCGGACATCGTCCTGAACTTCTACCAGGGCGAGGATCCGCTGAAGAAGAAGATCGCCTCCACCCTGCTGGAGTCCTTCCTCTTCTACTCCGGCTTCTATCTGCCGATGTACTGGTCCTCGCACGCCAAGTTGACCAACACCGCCGACGTGATCAGGCTGATCATCCGCGACGAGGCGGTGCACGGGTACTACATCGGATACAAGTACCAGCGTGAGCTCGAGAAGGAGACCGCGGCGCGCCAGCAGGAGCTCAAGGACCACACGTTCGAGCTGCTGTTCGACCTCTACGACAACGAATGCCAGTACACCGAGGACCTCTACGACGACCTCGGGTGGACAGAGGATGTCAAGCGCTTTCTGCGGTACAACGCCAACAAGGCGCTGAACAATCTCGGATACGAAGGTCTGTTCCCGGCCGACGAAACCAGGGTTTCGCCGTCAATCATCTCCGCCCTGAACCCGGGTGGCGACGAAAACCATGACTTCTTCTCCGGATCGGGGTCGAGTTACGTCATCGGCAAGGCTGAGAACACCACCGACGACGACTGGGAGTTCTGAGGCCGGGGTGCCGGTGAGGGGGTACCGCCAGCTGCCCGTCAGGAGGTCACCACCCCCGATCGCGCAGCCCCGACCGGCCAGGGGGGTTCCGGCTATCAATATCAGGACGCACCTATTACCATGGGTTGCAGTCTGCGCTGGATGGGTCGGCGGAGGTGACGACTTCGCCGCCGAGCCACACACCGTGCAGTTCATTCAAAGGGAGCCGTCCCGACGAGCGGCTCCGCGTAGTCAGGAGGATTGAATGACCGCAGTAGCGCCTCGGGAAGACCATCCGGTCGCTCCCACACGGCCTGCTCCGCAAGGCGGGAAGTCCCTCAAGGGCAACCACGCCTGGAACATACTGACGACCACCGACCACAAGCAGCTCGGGATCATGTACATCATCATGTCCTTCTGCTTCTTCTTCATCGGCGGTCTCATGGCCCTGCTGATCCGCGTGGAGCTGTTCCACCCGGGCATGCAGTACCTGTCCAACGAGCAGTTCAACCAGCTGTTCACCATGCACGGCACGGTGATGCTCCTGCTGTACGGGACCCCGGTCGTGTGGGGTTTCGCGAACTACATCATGCCGTTGCAGATCGGCGCCCCTGACGTCGCCTTCCCCCGCCTCAACGCGCTGGGATTCTGGCTGACCACCTGGGGCGGCGTGCTCATGCTCTCCGGGTTCCTCACCCCCGGTGGCGCCGCCGACTTCGGCTGGACGATGTACATGCCCCTGGCGGACGCCATCCACAGCCCCGGGGTCGGTTCCAACCTGTGGATCCTCGGTGTCGGTGTCGGCGGTGTCGGCACCATCGCCTCGGCCATCAACATGATGACCACGATCCTGTGCCTGCGCGCCCCGGGTATGACCATGTTCCGGATGCCGGTCTTCACCTGGAACATCCTGGTCACCTCCCTGCTGGCCCTGCTGATCTTCCCGCTGCTCACCGCGGCAGCTCTCGGCGTCCTGTACGACAGGCTCCTGGGCGGTCACATCTACGACCCGGCCAACGGTGGTGCACTTCTCTGGCAGCACCTGTTCTGGTTCTTCGGCCACCCCGAGGTCTACGTCCTGGCACTGCCGTTCTTCGGAATCGTCTCGGAGATCTTCCCGGTGTTCAGCCGTAAGCCGATGTTCGGCTACGTCGGCCTGATCTTCGCCACCCTGTCGATCGCGGCCCTCTCCCTGGCAGTGTGGGCGCACCACATGTTCGTCACCGGTGCGGTACTGCTGCCGTTCTTCTCCTTCATGACCTTCCTCATCGCCGTGCCGACCGGTATCAAGTTCTTCAACTGGCTGGGCACGATGTGGAAGGGCCGGATCACCTTCGAGACCCCGATGATCTTCGCACTCGGGTTCTTCGCGACGTTCCTCTTCGGCGGCCTCACCGGCGTCATGCTGGCCTCCCCGGCACTGGACTTCCACCTGTCGGACACGTACTTCGTGGTCGCGCACTTCCACTACACCCTGTTCGGCACCATCGTGTTCGCCTCCTACGCCGGCGTCTACTTCTGGTTCCCGAAGATGACCGGCCGGATGCTGAACGAGAAGCTGGGCAAGATCCACTTCTGGCTGACGTTCATCGGCTTCCACACCACATTCCTGGTGCAGCACTGGCTCGGCAACATGGGCATGCCCCGGCGCTACGCCGACTACCTGGACTCGGACGGTTTCACCACCCTGAACCAGGTCTCGACCATCGGCGCACTGATCCTGGGTGTCTCGGTCCTGCCGTTCATCTGGAACGTGTTCAGCTCTTGGCGTTACGGCGAGGTCGTCACCGTCGACGACCCCTGGGGTTACGGAAACTCGCTGGAGTGGGCGACCTCCTGCCCGCCCCCGCGGCACAACTTCGACTCCCTGCCGAAGATCCGTTCCGAGCGGCCCGCCTTCGAGCTGCACTACCCGCACATGGTCACCCGGATGCGCGAGGAAGCGCACGTCGGACGGCACTTCTAGCCACCCGACAGTCTCCCGACCGGAAACGGGAGACAATACGACAGCCGTACCCCAGCTACGCGGGGTGCGGCTGTCGCCGTATCCGGCGCTGATGACACAATGGTTCCCGTGGACCACGCACAACAGACAGCACAGACCACCCTGCACAACACGACACCTGCCGGCGGGGGAGTCGGGACCGCGACCGGAACCGGCACCCCCGACGTCCCTGCCCCCGCAGACACGTCGAGACTCACTGTCACTCTCGCCGAAGGGCTGAGCCCCGCTGTCGTCACCGTCACCGGGCCGGACCGCCCGGGAGTGTCGGCACGATTCTTCCGGGCCCTCGCCGACCACGGCACCCAGCTGCTGGACGTCGAGCAGGCAGTCTTCCGGGGCAACCTCAACCTCGCCGCGTACATCGGGTACCGCCCCTCTGAAGGCAGGGAACTGCGCGCAGAACTGGACCGCGTGCTCGCCGGCACCGGTATGACCGTCACCGTCGACGCCGGCGGAGAGGTCCAGCAGGCCCGACGTCGGTCCACACACACCGTGGTGGTCCTCGGAGACCCTGTCACCGCAGAACACATCTCCGCCATCGGTGGCGTACTCGCCGACCACGGAGCCAACATCGACCGTATCCGCGGCATCGCCGACTACCCCGTCACCGGGCTGGAACTCAAGGTCACGGTGGCGGATCCTGCACCCGGTGGTTCCGCGGAACTGAGGGAGGCTCTCGCAGAGGTCGCGCACAGCACCGGGGTGGACATCGCCATCCAGCGCGCCGGACTGGCCAACAAGGCCAAGAGACTGATCTGCTTCGATGTGGACTCCACCCTCATCCAGCAGGAGGTCATCGAACTCCTGGCAGCTCACGCCGGGCGGGAGAAGGAGGTTGCCGCGGTCACCGCGAGGGCGATGCGGGGCGAACTCGACTTCGCGGAGTCACTGCACGAACGGGTGAAGGCACTCGCCGGACTCGACGCCTCGGTGATCGAGGAAGTGTCACGGGCTGTGCAGCTCACGCCGGGCGCGCGGACCACCATCCGGACCCTCAAGCGTCTCGGATACCGCACCGGCGCGGTATCCGGCGGATTCGTGCAGGTTCTCGAACCTCTCGCCCGGGAGCTCGGACTGGACTTCTACCGGGCCAACACCCTGGAGATCGTCGACGGAAAGCTCACCGGACGGGTCACCGGTCAGATCGTCGACCGGGACGTGAAGGCGGAGAGCCTCAAGGAGTTCGCCTGGTCCAACGGCATAGCCCTCAACCAGACCGTCGCTGTCGGAGACGGGGCGAATGACATCGCCATGCTGTCTGTGGCCGGCCTGGGCATCGCCTTCAACGCCAAGCCCGCTCTGCGGGAAGTGGCCGACGCCGCGGTCAACCACCCGTTCCTCGATGAGGTCCTGTTCATGCTGGGCATCTCCAGGGAGGAGATCGACTCCGCAGACCTGGAGGACGGCACCTACCGCAGGGTTCCCCTGGAGCACCGGTGAACGTGAACCCGGAGAACCTGCCGGCCGGAGACCCGTCCGGCCCGCAGGACGGTGAGGACGCCGCGGTGCGGCTGGCGCACATCCGGCTGTCCGGGATGATGGCGGAGGACCGTGACGGTGAGGATCCCACCGACCCGGACACCGTACAGGCCATGCCGGTGGTGATGGAGTTCCCCAAGTCACCCCTGCCGGACCGACGGGCACTTCTGGAAGCGGCAGCCACCGCATGCGTGGCCGTGTGCCTGGACCCGAGGGCCGGTGGCGAGGGTGACTTCGCGCAGGCCCTTCTCCGGTGGTACGGGGCACGGATACGCAAGATCGTGCGGCGTGCGCGGAACAGCAGATGGCTGGACGTCCAGGAACTGCCCGGGGTGACGGCATCCGTCCGGTCCCCGGAGGGCGGTGTCGCCAGTGCTCGTGCCTTCGTACCCTGCCCGGTGGGTAAGACACCGGCACCGGTGGCGAAGCTGCAGATCCAGGGGGCGGACCTCGAGCCGGGGCCCGGCTACGCCGAACACCCGGAGGAGGTGCTCTCCGGGGACGCCGCCCCGGTGATCTACGTGGATGCTTCACTGGCCATGACCGTGGGGAAGGCCGCTGCCCAGGTGGGACACGGCTCGATGCTGCTGGCTGCGGCGATGGACACTGACTCGGCGGTGGACTGGGCGTCCCGGGGTTTCCCCCTGCACGTGTGTGAGGTGGACAGGTCCCGTTTCGCTGAGGTGCGCACGCTGGCGGAGAAGCGGGCGGCGGACGGTTCGGCGCGGGCGGCGGCCGTGGTACAGGACGCCGGATACACCGAGGTCGCGCCCGGGTCAGTGACAGTTGTGGCCCTGGAGCGAGATTGGGCCCGAGACTGAGCCCGGTGTCAGTCTGGCGCTGTCAGATTGGCGCTGCAGGCCAGCGCTGTCACAACCTGGACCGGAGTTCCCTGCGCAGGATCTTCCCGGTCGCGGAGCGGGGGATCTCACTGATGAACGCGATCTCCCGGATCTTCTTGTAGGGTTCGACCCGCCCGGCCACGGCGTCCATCACCGCGGCGCCGATCTCCTGGTCTGTCCTGTTGTCGCCCTCTGCCGGGTGCTGGCGGACGATGAAGGCCTTCGGGATCTCTTCACCGCTGGTGGCGTCCACAGCTCCCACGACCGCGGCGTCCGCCACATCCGGCAGGGTGAGCAGCAGGGCCTCCAGCTCAGCGGGAGGTACCTGGTAGCCCTTGTACTTGATGAGTTCCTTGAGACGGTCGACGATGAAGACGTCACCGTGGCGGTCCTGCTGTGCGAGATCACCGGTGCGCAGCCACCCGTCACCGGGGAGGGCGTCGGCCGTGGCCGCGTCATTGTGCAGGTATCCTGCCATTACCTGCGGTCCGCGGACCCACAGTTCGCCGGCGGCGCTGAGAGCGTCATCTTCCGGCACCGGGATTTCCGCGAGAGTCTCCGGGTCGACGATCTTGTGTTCGGTGCCGGGAACCGGCCGGCCCACCGAACCCCGGGAGAGTGAGTCCGCGGTGTTGGTGTGGGTCACCGGGCTGGCTTCAGTCAACCCGTAACCCTGGTAGACCCGGATTCCGAGCCGCTGCTCCACCGCCCGTGCCAGTTCGTCGTCCAGCGGAGCCGCACCGCTGAACACCCCGCGCAGGGAGGACAGGTCGTGCCCGTCGACGGCGGGATGCTTGGCCAGGGCGACCGCCACCGGGGGTGCGATGAAGGTGAAGGTGATTCCGTGCTCCTCGTGGGCGGTGAGGAAGGTGTCCAGCTGGAACCGCGGTGAGGTCACCAGCTGTGCCCTGAGACGGACGGCGGCGTTGGCCAGGACGGTGAGCCCGTAGATGTGGAAGAACGGCAGAATCCCGTAGACCGTGTCCTCGGGGGTCACCACGCCCACGTTCTCGATCTGGGCGATGTTGGCGACCAGGTTCTCGTGGGTGAGCCGGACCCCCTTGGGAAGTCCGGTCGTCCCGGAGGAGTAGGGCAGTGCGGCCAGGTGGGTCGACGGATCGAAGGACACCGCCGGCGGTGTGTTCCTCTCCGCGTACATCTGTTTGAGCCCCTGTGAGGTGTCCAGCTGGATCAGCCGGTCGTCCGCGAGCCCTGCGAGACGGGCCGCCTCCTGCCCGCCGTCACCGAAACCGGCGATGGTGAGGAACAGGGACGCGCCCGAATCCTGCAGTTGGTGTGCGACGGTCTCCGGGGTGGACAGCAGGGCCACCGGTGTGAGTACCGCACCCAGGCGCCACACCGCGTGGGCGGTGACGATGAAAGCCTCGGAATTGGGGCACTGCAGGGCGACGACGTCCCCGGTGCGAACCCCGTAGCGGGCCAGCCAGCCGGCTGCGGCGTCGACATGGCTGCGCAGGGTCGCGAACGAGGATTCCGTGCCCTCGGCCAGGTCCACGACCGCGATCCGGTCCTCGTCCTCCGGGGCGAGTGAACCGTACAGGTACCCGTAGAGGTCGTCGGTGGGGACGGTGAAGTCGCTCTGTTCACTGGACACGGGCATGGGCATCTCCTGCGGACATTTCGGCGGTGCAATAACTACATTCCTGATCCTACGCGGGAGGTGTTCCTACGCGCGCAGCCGGCGCAGGGCCGCGCGGACCTTACCCCCGTCGGTGGTTGTCCAGAACGGGGGCATCGACGAGCGGAAGAACCGGCCGTAGCGCTTTGTCGCGAGCCGGGAGTCGAGGACCGCCACGACCCCACGGTCGTCGACTCCGCGGAGCAGACGGCCCGCACCCTGTGCCATGAGGAGAGCGGCGTGGGCGGCCGAGACCTCCATGAAGCCGTTGCGTCCGGCGGCGTCGGCGGCGTCCTTGCGGGCCTGCATCAGGGGATCGTCGGGGCGGGGGAAGGGGATACGGTCCATGACGACCAGTGACAGGGACGGCCCGGGGACGTCTACTCCCTGCCACAGGCCCAGCGTGCCGAAGAGGCAGGTCTCCGGTTCGGCACGGAAACGGTCGATGAGGGCGCCGAGGGTGTCGTCGCCCTGGAGGAGGATCTCGTAGGGGACCAGCGTGCGCAGTTCCGCAGCCGCCGCCTCGGCCGCCCGGCGTGAGGAGAAGAGTCCGAGGGTGCGTCCGCCGGCGGCGTTGACCAGCTGTGCCAGTTCATCTGCCGCCCCCGGTGACGGGCCTCCCCGGCCGGGCGGGTCAAGGTGCTGTGCCATGTAGAGGATGCCGTGGGTGGAGGCGTCGAAAGGAGTGCCGACGTCAAGGGTCCTGCACCCGGAGGCCGGGAGCCCCCAGGAGGCCAGCATGGCGGTGAAACGTCCGCCGAGGGCGAGGGTCGCCGAGGTGAGGACAACCGTGGCGTCGGAGAAGAGCCGGGTGCGCAGGAGGCCCGCGACACTCAGCGGAGCCACCCGCACGGTGCGGTGGTGGGGGTCGCCGCCGAGCCAGACGACGTCTTCGCCGAACCGGGTGGGGGACGCCGCGGAGCCGGTGCTTCTCCCGTCGTCGCCGACTGTGCCTGAATCTGTCCCTGAATCTGTGCCTGTCCCCGTGCCTGTCTCCGTGCCCGACGGCGCGGCCGGTGACGCGTCGAGGATGCGCACCACCGTGTCGTGCATCTCCTCGCACGCGGAAATGCAGTGGTACAGTTCAGCGGCTTTCTCGGCGTCCTTCCCGGTGCCGTCGGTTCCGCCCGTACCGTAGCTGCTGTCTGTGCCGTCCCCTCCGGCGTACCCCGGACCAGCCGGACGTGACCCCTGCAGCCTGGACCTCAGGCCCCACAGGGCGTCCCGGAGCTGGATCAGCGGCTCGTGGAGGGACGCCGGGACGTGCTGCCACCGGCCTTCCGGGGCGTCACCGGCGTCCACCGCAGTCTCCACCGCAGTGGCCCACCGCTCGCCGACCTCTCCGAGGGAGTCGGCGCAGCCGTCCGGTCCTGCTTTCGCGCAGCGTCTGACCAGGGCGGCGACCGACCCCGCGGTGAGTTCCTCGGTGGCCACCGAGGTGATCCGCGACTCGAGTTCATGGGCCTCGTCGACGACCGCGACATCATGGGCGGGGAGTACGGACTGGTCCGCCATCGCGTCGATCGCAAGGAGGGCGTGGTTGGTCACCACGACATCGGCTTCGGCGGCGCGGGAACGGGCGGCCTCGGCGAAACACCTGTCACCGAAAGGGCAGCGGGTGGCCCCCACGCACTCCCTGCTCGTGACGCTGACCTGACGCCACACCCGGTCGGGTACCCCGCGGGGGAGCGAGTCACGGTCGCCCGTACCCTTCCCGGACTCCAGGATCTCCACCGCCCAGTCCCGCAGCCGTGCGACCTGGGCCCCGGTCTCCGTCACCTCCGCCTCGTCGAGCAGGGCGTCCGGGGCAGGCTCCTGCCCCGCAGGGTCTTCCGCGCCACCGATGCGGTTCAGGCAGAGGTAGTTGTTCCGGCCCTTGAGGATCGCGAAGGCAGGACGCTTCCCCAGTTTCCCGGCGAGGGCGTCGACGACCCGCGGAAGGTCACGGTCGACGAGCTGACGCTGCAGGGCGATCGTCGCCGTCGACACGACCACACGCCGACCCGAGCCCACCGCATGCGCCAGAGAGGGGACGAGATAGGCCAGTGACTTTCCGGTTCCCGTACCTGCCTGCACCGCAAGGTGGTGTTCGTCGTCGATGGCCCGGGCCACGGCGGCGGCCATGTCACGCTGGCCTTCACGACGGGCACCGCCGAGCGAATCGACGACATGGTCGAGAAGGTCGAGGACGTCGGGGGTGGCAGGGGCGTCTGTGGCGTCCGTGGCAGCCGTGGCGTCCGTGGCAGCACTCACAGACCGATGAAGCGGACGGCCAGGGCAGGCTCGTCACGCGACAGTGCGAGCCCCTCCCAGGGCAGCGAGACAAGCTGGGCGGCCAGGTGCGCCCGGGACTCGGCGAGGGTGGGGAGGTCGTCGACCGGCTCACCGTCACGCATGAGCGGCACCGTGAGCTGGACAGGGTGGAGCACACCGCCGAGGTCCGGGACGGGTTCACCGATCGGCCACGCGACCTCCTCGACGGCGGTGCCGGTGGACCGGCAGGCGCGGAGGGCCTGCTTCGCACCGCCGTGGGTGATCTTGCCGCGGCTGCGCTTGTGCACGGGCATGCCGTCGACCTCGACGAGCTTGTAGACCAGTCCGGCGGTGGGAGCGCCCGAACCGGTCACCACGGAAGTCCCGGCACCGTAGATGTCCACCGGTTCACTGCGCAGTGAGGCGATCGCGAACTCGTCGAGGTCGGAGGAGACGCAGATCTTCGTGTCATAGGCGCCGAGGGCGTCGAGCTGACGGCGGACCTGCCGTGCCATGACGCCGAGGTCACCCGAGTCGATCCGGACGCCGCCCAGCTCCGTGCCCGCCACCTCGACGGCGTTGGCGACCCCCCGGGTGATGTCGTAGGTGTCCACGAGCAGGGTGGTTCCCACTCCCTGGGACTCGATCTGGGACCGGAACGCCGCCTTCTCGTCCGGCTGACCGTCGGGCCCGGTGTGCAGGAGGGTCCACGCGTGGGCGCTGGTGCCGCCGACGGGGATGCCGTACCGGGCGGCCGCCTCCAGGTTGGAGGTGGACACGAACCCTGCGCGGTAGGCTGCCCGGGCCGCGGAGACCGCGGCGTCCTCGTGAGTACGACGGGAACCCATCTCGATGATCGGCCGGCCCTCCGCGGCGGTGACCATGCGGGCGGCGGCGGAGGCGACCGCGGAATCGAAGTTGAGGATGGACAGCAGGACGGTCTCCAGGACCACGCATTCACCGAAGGTGCCGCGCACCGTCAGCACCGGCGACTGGGGGAAGTAGAGTTCGCCCTCGCGGTAGCCGTCGATATGCCCGGAGAACCGGAAGTTCTCCAGGTAGGTCCGGGTCGGGGTGTCGAGGAAAGGCATGCCGTCGAGCTGTTCGGCGGTGAACCGGAAGTTCAGCACCGCCTCGATGACCCTGGCGGTGCCGGCGACGACGCCGTAGCGACGCTCGTTGGGCAGTCTGCGGGTGAAGATCTCGAAAGCGCACCGGCGGTCGGCGGTGCCGTCGGCCAGGGCCGCCTTCAGCATCGTCAGCTCGTACATGTCGGTGAGCAGTGCGGTGGATCTGCTGTCGGAGCGTGGGGTGGATGCGGTCACACCGACACATACTAGTGCTGTGCCGTTGCCGTGGGAGCAGCCACCGGTAGGCTGGGTCACATGACTTCCCCTGCCGCACCGGTGGCCGCACCTGTGGCCGAGCAGCTGCCGGACACTCTGACCGAGGCCGACCTGCCATGGCTGTGCATCTGCTGGGATGACCCGGTCAACCTCATGAGCTACGTGACCTACGTCTTCCAGACCGTGCTGGGGTACTCGCGTAAGCGCGCCACCGAGCTGATGCTCGAGGTCCACAACGAGGGCAGGGCCGTGGTGAGCTCGGGGGACCGTGACAAAGTCGAGGCGGACGTCAAGAAGCTCCAGACCGCCGGCCTGTGGGCGACCATGCAGCGCAGCGAAGGATGATCCGGTGATTCCCTGGACGAAGAAGAAGGGCCTGGTCCGAGGGACCAGGTACGTCACGAAACTTGAGCCTCTGGAACGTGAGATGCTCGGCAATTCCGCGGTGACCGTCTCCGAGGCACTGATGGGCAGGGCGCGGTCGGCGCCGAAGGACGAGCTCGCTGAGATGACCGGTCTGCCGTCCGGCCACACCACGGCCCCCGACGACCCGGCACTGGCCCGTCTGCTGCCCTCCTTCTTCCGTGAAGGGGAGGAGGAGGTGGACGGGGAGGCTGCGGTGACGCGGCAGTTCACGGAGACGGACATCATCCGCGCGAAGCTGGTCAACCTCCGGATACTCGTCGATGCGCTCGGCCCCGACGGTTCCGTCAACCTCAGCCTCACCCGTGAGCAGGTCGGCCCCTGGCTCAATGCGGTGGCGGACATCCGCACCTTCCACGCGGCCCAACTGGACTCCTACCGGGCCGGGCACGGGGAGGACTCGGACGAGTACCGTACCGCGCAGAACTACGTCGAATGGCTCGGCTACCACCAGGACAGCCTCCTCACCGCTGTTGCGGGACCCCTGGACATTCCGGAGGACACCGACGACACCGACGGGAACTGAGGGACATGGACACCGCAGCAGGACGCCCCGGCCCCGCAGGAGGTCACGCCGGCGACCTCTTCGGTGCGGTCCCCGGCCGGGTCAACGGACTGGCTGACGTGCCGGGGACCGCTGTCGGACACGCCCCCGCCCGAGACTCCGACGGCGGAGAACTGTCCTCAGGTGTGACCGTGGTCGCCACCCCAGCGGGCGCGGTCGGGGCAGTGGATGTCCGGGGAGGGGGACCCGGTACCCGGGAGACCGACCTGCTCGCCCCTGCCAACGCAGCCCAGGCCGTCCACGCCGTCGCCCTGTGCGGCGGCTCCGCTTTCGGGCTGGACGCCGCGGGCGGCGTCATGGCCGGCCTGGAGAACCACGGTGCGGGCCTGCGTGTCCTCGGGGACGCCGCGCCGGACCTGATCGTGCCGATCGTTCCCGCGGCGGTGATCTTCGACCTCCCGGTCGGTTCCCCGGCCGAACGGCCCGACGCAGCCTGCGGACGTGAGGCCCTGGAGCGAGCCCTCGGAGCTCTCGACGAGCTCCCCGGGGTGACCGGTCCGGCGCTCAACGGCAGTGTCGGTGCGGGCAGGGCGGCGACCGCCGGGGCGGTGAAGGGCGGCTTCGGTCAGGCAAGTGCCGTGCTGCCCTCCGGCGTCACTGTCGCGGTGGGCCTGGTCACCAATCCGGTCGGTTCCGTCGTCGACCCGGCCACCGGCCTGCCCTGGGGTCTCGGCTCCGAACTCTGCGGCGAATTCGACCGATACCGTGACGGTGACGGAACACTGCCGGACCCCGGTGCCGGTGGACGTGAACGCCTGCTCGCCCGCGGACTGGGCGGGACGAAACTGCCCGTGCCGGGCGGTGACGGCGGCATGTCCCCGCTCAACACCGTCATCGGTGTCGTCGCGACCGACGCTCCGGTCACCAAGGCCCAGGCCCAGCGCCTGGCCACCTCGGCCCATGACGGACTGGCCCGCGCGGTCCGTCCGTCCCACCTGCCGATGGACGGGGACACGTTCTTCGCACTGTCCACCGGGGGAGGTGGCGACACCGGAGCCGGGATGCCGGTCGAGGACCTTGCCGTGCTGATGTCTGTCGCCGCCGACTGCGCGGAACGCGCGGTCGTGCACTCGGTGCTCGCGGCGTCCTCCCTCTACGGTGTGCCCTCATGGAAGGAGCTGATGACATGACCGGGACCGGAAAGACCCCCGCCACGACCGCCGGCAGGCAGGTGCGCTCCACCACGGGCCGTCCGCTGGCCCGGCTGCTGCACAGCCGGGCAGGCCGGGCACTGGCCACCAGCGTGGTGTTCCTGGTGGTGATCTGGGCCCTCATGCTGGTCAACGCACTGTCGAACTACACGCTGACCGGCTACGGTGTCGAACCCCGGGAGATCGGGGGACTGCGCGGCATCCTCTTCGCCCCGTTCCTCCACGTCGACGTCAACCACCTGACGGCCAACACCCCGGCCTGCGCGGTACTCCTCTTCCTCGTCGCACTGTCCGGGCAGAAGGCTGTGTGGTGGTCGAGCATCTGCACCGTCGTGGTCGGAGGTGCGGGTATCTGGCTGACCGGTGCGGACAACACCGTGCACGTCGGTTCCTCCGTCCTCATCTACGGGTGGACGGCGTACCTGGTGCTGCGCGGGTTCTTCGCCCGGAACCTGTGGCAGATCCTGCTCGGCCTGGTCGTCGCGGTGGTGTACGCGGGCCTGGTCCAGGGACTGTTCCCCGGGGACCCCGGGGTGAGCTGGCAGGGTCATCTCTTCGGCGCGGTGGGCGGTGGACTAGCCGCCGTGGTACAGGGGCGCCGGGTCCGAGGCAGGTCCGTCCCGGGCGACGGGGGACCGGCGGCCGTGCCGGGCAGAGGAGCGCGCGCGGGCAGCTAGGATCGGTTCACATGGCATCAGCGACGGCAGGCAGTTTCGACAATTCACCGATCGGCGTCTTCGATTCCGGTGTCGGCGGGTTGACCGTCGCGCGCGCGATCGTGGACCAGCTGCCGGGCGAGTCGATGATCTACATCGGTGACACCGCCAACTCCCCGTACGGGGACAAGCCGCTGGCCGTCGTCCGTGAGCTGGCGACCGCCATCGCCGACGACCTGGTCGAACGGGGATGCAAGATGATCGTGGTGGCCTGCAACACGGCGTCCGCGGCCTTTCTCAGGGACGCCCGGGAACGCTACCCGGTTCCGGTCGTCGAGGTGATCCTGCCGGCGGTGCGACGTGCCGTGACAGTGACCCGCAACGGCCGGGTCGGGGTGATCGGGACACGGGCGACCATCACCTCGGGGGCGTACCAGGACCTGTTCCGGGCCAACCCGAACGTGGAGGTCTTCGCCCGGGCCTGCCCCCAGTTCGTGCCCTTCGTGGAGAGGGGTATCACCACCGGCCGGCAGATCCTCGGGCTCGCCGAAACCTACCTGGAGCCGCTCAAGGACGAGGGGGTGGACACCCTGGTCCTGGGATGCACCCACTACCCGTTGCTCACCGGGGTGCTCCAGCTGGTGATGGGGGACGAGGTCACCCTCGTGAGCTCTGCGGAGGAGACGATGAAGACGGTGTACCGCACCCTGAACGACGGTGGGATCCTCGCTGACGACGATCCGGGCAGGACCCCGGTCCACACCTTCGAGTCCACCGGTGACCCCCGCCGGTTCGCCCAGCTGGCCAGCCGCTTCCTGGGCCCGCAGGTGACCAGTGTGTCGCAGATCCCGGAGATACTGAGGTAAGAGGGTGCGGGCGGTGGTGGAGACGGTGGTGCAGATGCCGGTACACACGGTGGTCCGTGCGGTGGACGACGGTTCCGGAGGGGGGACGCCCCGGTTCGGTGACCTGCGGTGCAGTGACGCGGGGCACGTCGCAGAACCACCACGGAAACGACCTGTGGGACAATGCCTGTCATGGAAATGACGATTCTGGGATGCTCGGGCAGCCTCGCAGGCCCCGGCAATGCCGCGTCAGGTTATCTGCTGCGAATGTCCGACGGAGAGCACATCGTCATGGACATCGGTCCGGGTGTGCTCTCCCGGCTGCAGTTCCACGACCGCCCCGGGGATGTTCACGTGCTCTTCTCCCACATGCACCCGGACCACTGCCTCGACTTCCCGTCCCTGGCGGTCTGGCAGCGTTACCATCCCACGGACGCCTCCGGGCGGGTCCACACCATGCTGGGACCGTCGATCGCCCCCGTGCACCTGGGCAGGGCGTCGGCTGACGCTCTCGACGAGGTTGACGACTTCAGCGACATCTTCGACATGTCCGGCTGGCAGGCTCCCGGCCAGGAACCGGTCGAGTTCGCCGACGGGACGTACCCGGAGCACCGTATCGGGTCGACGAGGCTTTACGCGGCGACGGCGGTGCACCCGACGGAGTCATACCTCATACGGGTGGAGGACGCGGACGGTTCCTCCCTGGTGTATTCGGGTGACACCGCCGCCACCCCGAATCTGGCGGCACTGGCCTCCGGAGCTGACGTGCTCCTGTGCGAGGCCACGTGGGGGGAGAGGGACAACGGTGACAATCCGCCGCAGATGCACCTGTCCGGAGAAGAGGCCGGACAGGCGGCCGCGGAAGCGGGGGTGGGGCGTCTGATCCTGACACACATTCCCCCGTGGGGGGACCGGGAGGGGGCGTTGCGGGGGGCGCGGCGTTTCTTCGACGGACCGGTGGACCTGGCGGTGCCGGACATGGTGGTCGTCCCGGGGGCTCCGGCCTGAATCCGGTGCCTGGTCTGGGGCATGAACCTCTGGCAGGCCGGTGACGTGCAGGTGACATGCCGCTGCGTGCCGGCGTCCGTGGCGCCGGTAGGCTGTCCGGCATGAGTTCCTCTGATTTCCGACGATTCGACGGACGCGCCGTCGACGAGCTGCGGCCGGTCCGCATCACCCGTGGTTTCACCACCAACCCGGCAGGCTCGGTGCTGGTCGAGTTCGGCGCCACCCGGGTGATGTGCACGGTCAGTGTCTCCGAGGGCGTGCCCCGGTTCAAACGTGACTCGGGCGAGGGCTGGCTCACCGCCGAGTACGCCATGCTTCCCTCCGCCACCGCGGAGCGGATGCCGCGTGAATCGCTCAGGGGCAAGGTCAAGGGGCGTACGCACGAGATCTCCCGGCTCATCGGCCGCTCGCTGCGCGCCGCCGTGGACCTGCGGGCACTGGGGGAGAACACCGTGAACATCGACTGTGACGTCCTCCAGGCCGACGGCGGTACCCGCACCGCCTCGGTCACCGGAGCCTACGTCGCCCTGGCGGACGCCCTCTCCGTGCTGCGGTCCCGGGGAGTGGTGCCCGGTCAGCCGTTGCTCGACCCTGTCGCCGCAGTGTCCGTCGGCATCGTCGACGGTGTTCCCTGTCTCGACCTTCCCTACCAGGAGGACAGCCGGGCGGACGTGGACATGAACGTGGTGATGACCGCACAGGGCAGGTTCGTGGAGATCCAGGGCACCGGCGAGCATGCGGAGTTCAGCCGTTCGGAGCTCAACGAGCTCCTCGACCTGGCGGAAGGCGGCCTGTACGATCTGGTCGACCTGCAGCGTGCGGCTCTGGACGCGGAACTCGGTGAACCTGTGACCCTGGGGGAGTGGCGGTGACGGTGGACGCCCCGGTGAAGGTCCTCGTCGCCTCCCGTAACGTCAAGAAGCTCCGCGAGCTGGAGCGGGTCCTCGCCGCGGCGGGGGTCGACGGAATCAGGCTGCTGACCCTGCGCGACGTCGCCGACTACCCGGAGACCCCGGAGACCGGCGCCACTTTCGAGGACAATGCGCTGATCAAGGCCCGCGACGGGGTGCGGCACACCGGTCTTCCGACCGTGGCCGATGATTCGGGTATCACCGTGGACGCCCTCAACGGCATGCCCGGTGTCCTTTCCGCCCGCTGGTCCGGTGGAAAGAGTTCACCGGTGCTCTCCGCCCACGACGACGTGGACGCCGCGAACAACGCCCTGCTGCTCGCCCAGACCTCCGACGTTCCAGACGGGCGTCGTGGCGCCGGATTCGTCTCGGCCTGTGCACTGGTTCTGCCGGAGTCCGCGGCGGCGAAGCTGGGGGTGGACTCCGAGACCACGGTACGGGGGACCTGGCGTGGGACGCTGCTGCGCCAGCCCCGTGGTGAGAACGGTTTCGGCTACGATCCGCTGTTCGAACCGGAGGAGACCCCGGGCCGGTCCAGTGCCGAACTCGCCGCGGAGGAGAAGGACGCCCTGTCCCACCGGGGTCGTGCGCTGCAGCAACTCGTCCCGTTGCTGCGCGAACTTGCCGCCTCCCGGGTTACAGTGGGGGACTGAACCCCTTCCCCGACAGCTGAGAGGAACCGGTGGCGTCGTGAGTGTGTCCGGTAGTCCGTCCCATATCGTCCGCACGGCCGTCACGGGAGGGGCTGACCTCAGCTGGCAGGTGGACCTCTACAAGGACCTGCACCGTTACCCGGAACTGTCCGGGGCGGAACGGGAGACGGCGGCGAGGATCGCGGCCGAACTGCGACGCTACCCGGACTGGGAGGTGACCACCGGGATCGGCGGGTACGGGATCACCGCAGTCCTGCGTAACGGCGAGGGCCCCACCGTGCTGTACCGGGCGGACTTCGACGGCCTGCCCGTCGCCGAGGCCACCGGTGTGCCCTACGCGTCCACCCACTCCCAGCTCAATGCGGAGGGACAGCAGGTCCCGACGATGCACGCCTGCGGGCATGACGCCCACACGGCCACGGCCCTGGGGGCGATGACGATCCTGGACGCCGTCCGGTCATCCTGGTCGGGCACGGTGGTCATGGTGTTCCAGCCGGCCGAGGAACTGGCCATCGGAGCACACGGGATGGTCACCGACGGACTGTGCGATGTGGTCCCCCGCCCTGACGTGTGCCTTGACCAGCATGTTCTTCCCGGCCCTTCGGGTACCGTGTACTGTTCCCCCGGTCCGATGACCACCAGTTCCACGACAATCGAGATCACCTTGTTCGGGCGCGGGGCACATGCCTCGATGCCTCACCGCAGTGTGGACCCGGTGGTGCTGACCGCGGCAGTGGTGATGCGCCTGCAGACGATCATCTCCCGTGAACTTCCGCCCGGGGAGTTCGGTGTGGTCACCGTCGCCTCGATAGAGGCGGGGAAGGCCAACAATGTCATCCCCGATTCGGCGAAGATTGCCTTGAGCTGCAGGTTCTACAGTGAGAAGTGGCGCCTCAGGGCAGTGGAGGCGATCAAGAGAATTGTCCGGGCCGAAGCCGCCGCGGCGGGGTGCGAACGCGAGCCGGAGTTCCGTTTCGTCGGTCTTCTCGCCGCAACGGACAATGACGAAGGGGTGTTCGAGGTGGTGCGACCGCACTTCGACGACCATTTCGGGGAGGATTCCCGGGACATGGACCCGTGGACGGCGTCGGAGGATTTTCCCGTCATCCCGACGGCATTCGGCTGCCCCTATCTTTTCTGGACGGTGGGAATCACTCCGCGGCGTCAGTGGGCGAGAGCGGAAGCTGCGGGACGTCTCGACATCGACATCCCCTCAAACCACAACCCGGGTTTCCTGCCCGATCTCGGGTCACTTCCGGTGACGACGGAGGCGGCTGCGGTCGCGGTTCTGGCATGCCTGGGCCACCAGTGGCGTGACGGTGACGCCTCCGACGACGAGTGGGCTGCCGCCGACTGGGCCGGGGAGCCGGCGGGGCGGGGCGGCACCGGCCGGGCCTCCCCGGCACTGACGCTACCCGCGGCACTAGCAGCACCGGCGGCTCTGACGTTAGCGGTGGTTCAGAGGCCGAAAGCCTCGACCACTTCGTCGCGGCGACGCCGTTCCAGGATGAACGAGAGCACCGGAATGACGCCGGCGAGAATGGTCGTCACCCATTTCCCGGGTACCCAACGGGCCTTGACACCGAGGTCGAGACAGGTCAGGCAGTAGATCAGGAAGATCCATCCGTGAGCGATGGCGATGAAGGAGAACCAGCCGGGGGATTCGACGTCCAGCGGAGGAAAGACCAGGTACTTCAGGATCATCTCGAGGCACAGCAGGAGCAGGAACACGCCCGTGATGTAGGCCATCACCGAGTAGCGCTTCAGTGCGCCGGCGACCCGGCGCCTCCGGTCCTCGCTGACGACCGGTGCTGTGGTGGGTGATGAAGACGGTGAAGAGGTCATGCTGTTCAGGGGATCCTGTTCTCGTCGGAGTGCTGGCTCTGGTTCCGGTCCGTGCTCCGGCGGGCCTCACGGGCACGACGGCGTCGGTCGTCCACGAAAATGTCCGGGGTGCCGCCGGACTGCCGGTCATCCCGCCGGGGCAGAAGATCTTCGGACAGTTCGGTGATTTTGTCGGGGGAGTCCGGCTTCGGTGCGGCGGGGGCGTCCTCCCCGTTCGCCCGTTCGCGCTCGTACTCCATGTACTTGCGGTAGGCGACGATGAAGAAGATTCCGAAGATGGGCCACTGGAGGGCGTATCCGAGGTTCTGGAACGACCCGTCGCTGTCATGCCACCGGCCCCACTGCCACCATGCCAGGCACAGGGTCGCGATGACCGCGGCGCTGAGGAAACACCACTGCACGATGCGCACACGCAGCGGAAAGGGGTTCTTCTGGGCTTCCCGGGACACGCCCTCCACCGTACCCTCACCACGGTGCGCGGTCGAAACCCCGAAGGGGCGGTATCCGGGTACCGGGGCGACGGCGGGCGGCCGGGGCGCTGCTACGATGACGGGGCGTTCAGAGCGGACGGTGCCGGGGTGGTGACCGGATGGTCACCGCACACTGTTACCGTGCCGCCGGACGTGGACGCGCCCGTGGCGGAATCGGCAGACGCGCCAGGTTTAGGTCCTGGTGTCCTCGGACGTGGGGGTTCAAGTCCCCCCGGGCGCACATGCAGGTCAGAGCCTGTCTTCGGGACAGGCACCCTTCCTGGGCCACCTGGCTTGACGAATTCCCGACGCAGGTCGGGGACTCGGCGTCCGTTACCTCAAGTTCCGGCAGTGACCTCGTCGGACCTCGTCGGACCTCAGAGGACCTCAGAGCGGTACGCCAGGAGAGCCCCGCAGAAGTCGGCTGCCGCACCCGACAGTGCGCTGCGGTCACGGGTGACCAGTACCGCCCGCCGGTGGGCCCACGGGTCCGGAAGCTCCCGGGCGTTGCCCAGGCCGGCGCGTCTGGCACTGGCCCTGGGGACGACAGCAGGACCGGCCCCGGTCGCGGCCACCGCACACACGGCGGCGAGGGAGGGCAACCGCACCCGGTAGGAGGGTGTCACCCCCAGCTCCGTGGCTCTGTCCTCGATCAGCTGCTGCAGCGGACTGGTCGAGGTCAGGCCCACCAGCGGACGGTCGAGCAGGTTCCGGAACGTGGCGTCCCCGTCGACCTGGGGTGACCGGGGGCCAGGGATGCGGGATCCGGCGCCGATGACGACGAGGGTGTCGTCCCACAGCGGCTCCACGTCGAGGTGGTCGGCGGTGACAGCGTCAGAGATGACGGCGAGATCCACTGTGCCGGCGTCCACCAGTCCGACTGCGTCGGAACTTGTGGTCTCCCGGATGATGACGGAGATGTCCGGGAGACGGGTCAGAGTCGCCGCCAGGAACTCGGTGAGCGTGTCGACGGCCGAACTGTTGGTCGCCAGACGGATCTCGTGGCGCAGGCCGTTGCCGTACGCGGTCATTCTGCGGTCGAGTTCCTGTGTCTCGGCGATGATCCTGCGGGCCTGTTCCACCATGACCTGCCCGGCAGGGGTGGTGGTGACGCCGCGTCGGTTCCGGTCGAGCAGCCGCAGCTTCCGCTGCCGCTCCATACGGCTGATGCGTGTACTCGCCGCGGACAGGGACATACCCCGGAGGTCGGCGCCCGCGGTGATCGAACCGGTGTCGACGACGGCGACGAGCAGGGCGAGGTCGCGAAGGTCTGTCGTCACTGCGGTTCCGTTCCCGGGGCGGGCCGCCCGTCCTGGTCGCCTTGCCCGGCCTCTGTGCTCTGGCTTCTGGCCTTGCCCTCTGTGCTCTGGTCTCTGGCTTCTGTAATTCGGAAGGATAGCACGGATTATCTGAAGCACGATGTGCTATTGAAGCGGAAGAATGCCGTACATGACTTCGTCAATCAGGAATACAGGGCACCCCGGCTCTGCCACCTACGAGGTATCAGGAGCAGTCCGGTGGTCGGTGTGACGGAGCTCGGGTTCATCCCGGAACTTGTCGCGGTCTTCGCCGCAGGGTTCTCCGCCGGGGCAGTCAACGTGGTGGTCGGCGGTGGGACCCTGGTGTCCTTTCCCGTGCTGGTGCTCCTCGGGTACCCGCCGGTCACCGCGACCGTGGCGAACACGGTGGGGATCGTCCCCGGCAGTGTCGTGGGAGCATTCGGGTACCGGCGTGAGCTGTCCGCCCGGCGGAAGGTGGTGCGGGCCCTGCTGCCGTCGTCGGTGGCGGGGGGAGTGACAGGATCGTTGCTGCTGCTGTCCCTGCCCGGGGAGGTGTTCACCAGGGTCGTTCCGTGGCTGATCTGTACCGGGACGATACTGGTGCTGCTCGGACCCACGGTGAAGAGGACGGTCGCCGTAAGGCGTTCCCGCCTCCGCACCGCCGGCGACGGACCGGGTGACGGACAGGGCGACGGACCGGGTACCGCGGACGGGAAGCTGCCAGCCGCCTTCAGCTCCCGGGGTGCCGCCGCCACCGCAGTGGTGGCTGCCATTCTCCTGGGCATCTACGGCGGCTACTTCAGTGCCGCCCAGGGAATCCTGCTGACCGGGGTGCTGGGGGTCATCTCCCGCATGGACATGCAGGAACTCAACGCGGTGAAGAATCTCACCGTCGCGGGAGTGAACCTGGTCGCCGCCGCCGTGTTCCTGGTCGTGTCACCGGAACTCGTGGACTGGTCTCTGGCTGGAACGGTCGCCTGCGGCGCCGTGTGCGGAGGCGTCGTCGGGGTCCGTGTCGCCAGACTCCTGTCCCCCGCGGTGCTGCGCGCCGCGGTCGCGGTCGTCGGGGTGGCGGCGGTGGCCCTGACGGTCAGCCGGGGATGACCGCGGTGTCGTAGTCGGCGCCCCCGCGTCCCCCGGTGTCCCCGCTCCAGGCGTGCTTCACAGGATGTCCTTGAGAATCCTGGCCACATGTCCGGTCGCTTTAACGTTGTACCTGGCCAGCGCGAGCTTCCCCTGCTCGTCGACGAGGAAGGTCGACCGGATGACCCCCTGCACCACCCGCCCGTAGTTCTTCTTCTCCCCGAAGGCCCCGTAAGCCGAGAGAACCGTCTTGTTCGGGTCGGACAGCAGAGGGAAGGTCAGGTCGTGGTTGTCCCGGAATGACGCCAACTTCTCCACCGGGTCAGGGGAGATACCGAGCACATCGACCCCGGCGTCGTTCAACGGGGCGAGTGAATCCCGGAAATCGCAGGCCTCGGTGGTGCACCCGGGGGTGTCGGCCCTGGGGTAGAAGTACACGAGAACTTTCCGGCCGCGGTAGTCGTGGAGTGACACGGAGTGACCACGGTCGTCGGTGAGGGTGAAGTCCGGGGCGGTGTCGCCGACGGCGAGACGGTTGTCAGTCATGCAGGCCAGCATACGTCCCCTCACGTCCGACGGGGTTCCCCTGCGACCGGTGACACCCACGCCGTACAATGGCCCACTGAAACCTGATTGACACCTGATCCGATCCGGCCCCGAGGTACCCGGCGTGGTATCCGGCACACCGTTGCCGTGCGGGCCTCACACCCCAGGAGATCTTCCGTGGCACGTAGCACCGACGCCATCCAGCGTGATATTGAGCGCACCCGTGAGCAGCTCTCCCACACCCTTGACCAGCTGAGCTCCAGAGTCGCCCCCGCCGCCCTGGCGGACGAGGCGAAGGGGAAGGTGCGGTCCGTGCTCGAGGACCCGAAGGTCCAGCTCGTCCTCGGAGGTGTCGCCGCCGGCGTGGTCCTCATCGTCGCCGTGGGGCTGCGCAGCAAGCGCAACGAGAAGAAGCAGATCAGGGAGATCCAGCGCCTCCTCGCCAACGCACGGTAGTGGGCGGTACCCGCCCCAGGGCGAAGGACGGAGACCCCGGCCGGTTCCGCGTCACAGCGGAACTCGCCGGGGTCTGTGCTGTGGCACTCGTCCTGGGGCAGTGGTGTTCCTCGGTCGGCGTCCCGGCGTCCTGGATCTTCGCCTTCCTCGTCGTCACCGGTGCCTATGCACTGGTGCGTGACCGTGCCGTCACCCCGCCGACGGCGGTCATGCAGCCCGCCCAGGTCCTCATCGCCATGGTCTGCACCAGCCCGCTGGCGGCACTGGACGGAGCCACTGTCCGCAGCTACCTCCTGCCCACCGTGCTCTCGGTGGTGGTCATGCTCCTCGTCAGCACCGTCGCCGGTCTGGTGCTCTCACGGTCCGGGAACACCGACCCTGTCTCGGCGATGATCTCCACACTGGCGGGCGGCGCCAGCGCAATGACGCTCCTGGCCCGCGAACTTCGGCTCGACGTGCAGTTCGTGGTGTTCACCCAGTACCTGCGCCTGACAATGGTGGTCCTGACCCTGCCCTTGTTCGTACATCTTCTCGGCGGGGGAGGGACCGCCGGCAGTGGGGAGGGGGACCGGTGGTACGACCCCGATCCCCGGCCGGTGGCGGGGGCCGCCCTTGTCTGGGCGGTGACCTGGCTGACAGTACGGGCTGTCCGGGGACGCCTGCCTCTGCCCGCCCCGTTCCTCCTGGTTCCGATTGCCGTGACCTGGACCGCCTCGGCACTGGGAATGCCGGAAGCGTGGCTCTCACCGCACGGGATCGTGCTCACCGTGGCCTACGCTGTCATCGGTGTGCAGGCGGGCGGCACCCTGACCGTCAGTGCGCTACGCCAGCTGTCCCGGGCGTTGCCGGTGATCGTCGCCGCGGTGACCGTGATGATTCTCGGCACCGTCGGGGCGGCACTGGTCATCGCCAGGGTCTCGGACATCACCACCCTTGACGCCTACCTGGCCACCGTGCCCGGCGGGATCTACGCGGTCCTGGCTTTCGCCCACGAGTCCGGGGCGTCCCCGGTGGTCACCGTAGGTCAGGTGCTGCGGGCGGTGGTGATGATCGTGGTGGGGGCATGCCTGCCGGCGGTGGTCCGTCGGGTCACAGGGCTCCGTGGCAGACGCCGGGAAGAGGCTGCCGTGCGGGATGCTGCCGGGCGGGATGCGTCGGACGGGGCGGGGAAGGACGCCGGCGGAAACTGATAGCGTCGGACAGGTGAGCTTTCTCTGGAACTTTCTCGTCCGTGCCGCGGGCAACGCCGTGGCCCTGTGGATCGTGGTCGCTCTCGTCGACGGGGTGGACGTGGTGGCCCCGGCCACCCCCTTGTTCGGCGACGGTTCCCACGACCGGCTGCTGGTCTACCTGTTCTCCGGCCTGGTGATTCTGCTGCTGAACATGACTGTCCGTCCGGTGCTCCAGCTGATCGGACTGCCGTTGAGCATCCTGACTCTGGGGCTGTTCGCACTGGTCATCAACGGTGTGGTGTTCGGCCTGGCGGCAGTGGTCACCGAGACGGTGGGTACGGGGCTGACGGTCTCGACGTTCGGCGCCGCGTTCTGGGGGGCACTCATCATGGCTGTGGTGAACTGGGTGATCGGGCCACTGGTCGGCATGCTGCAGACGGGACCCCGGATTCGCTGAGCGACCGGGTCCGCCGGGCAACCGGGTCCGCCGCAGAACCGGACTGTGGTACCGGTCAGCAGAACCTGTCTGTCCGACTGAATGCGAGAACCCCGGCGAGAATGAACTCACCGGGGTCTGTGTGGTGCGCCATCAGGGACTCGAACCCCGAACCCGCTGATTAAGAGTCAGCTGCTCTGCCAATTGAGCTAATGGCGCGTACAGATGTCGCGTACAGAAGATCTGCGGCCGGTCCCGTCAACCGGCCCGGCGCATCTGTGCAACGCAGAAGACTATAGGCCACCACCCCCGTCCGCGACAAACGGGCAGGTCGGCGTCGGAGAGATTCGCACGCGGGATAACAATTGGGACACAAATTGCCGGATCGGCGATTCTGATGTCCTTCGTGTCCGGGGTGCTCGCTACAGTTGCAGTCAACGGCGGGCCGGATGATCTCCACCACACTGGCTGGTCCGTCGACCACACGACGAAAGCGAAGTTTTGACACCCATGCAGTACCACCCGGGTCGTATCTTCCGGTCCATTCTCGCCGCCGCCGGTGCGGCTGCCCTCCTGGCGACCACCGCCTGCACCATCGACAAGGGCAATGACGGCGGTGTCGGCAATGTCGCCTCGACGACCACCTCCACCCCGGTCACCGATGAACTTGTCAGCAGCGTCAGCGACGGTGCGACAGGTGTGAAAGTCGACTCCCCGGTGACCGTCACCGACGGGGACGGTCTCGACGACGTCACTCTCGTCGACGCGGCAGGAACCGAGGTCGCCGGCACGTTCTCCGAGGACAGGACAAAGTGGACCAGCGCCGAACCGCTGGAGTACTCCAGCAGTTACAGTCTCTCGGCTTCCGCCGGCGACGATGAGCTGAACCAGACTTTCACCAGTTTCAGCCCGGACCTGCTGACCGACGGTGCGCTCGCTCCGCTGGACGGGGTCACGGTCGGAATCGGTCAGACTGTCGCACTGAGGTTCGATGAGATTCCCTCGGACCGTGAGGCTGTCGAGAAGGCGATCACCGTGGAGACCGAGCCGCATGTCGAGGGGGCCTTCTACTGGATCACGTCACAGGAGGTGCGGTGGCGTCCCGAAAACTACTGGGCGCCGGGCACCACGGTGCACGTCAAGGCCGACCTGTACGGCAAGGATCTCGGCGACGGCATGTACGGTCAGCAGAACCGCGAGGCCACGTTCACCATCGGCGATGATGTCCGCGTGGAGGCCGATGACCGGACCAAGCAGGTTGTCGTCACGAAGAACGGTGAGGTCGTGCGCACGATGCCGACCTCGATGGGCATGCCGGGGCACGAAACCCCGGTCGGGGTGTACACCATCGGTGACCAGTACGACACCTTGATGATGGACTCCACGACCTACGGTCTCGCCCTGGACGCCGGGGGCTACCAGACCCAGGTCGCCTATGCGACGCAGATGTCGTACTCCGGCATCTACCTGCACGCAGCCCCGTGGTCGGTGTGGGCCCAGGGCAACACCGACACATCCCACGGGTGCCTCAACCTGTCGGTGGAGGACGCCAAGTGGGTCTACGACAATCTCAGGCGCGGCGACATCGTCACCGTGAAGAACACCGGGGCTGAGACACTCAGTGGTTCCGACGGGCTGGGGGACTGGAACATCCCCTGGTCGACCTGGTCCCAGGGCAACGCCAACGGTTAGGCCGGGTTCAGTTCAGGGTCAGGCCGGGTCTGTCGGTGTCTCCGGGCGCGGGATCGTCCGCGGCGCCGGTTGCCCGCGGTCGTGAACAGAACGTCCGGTCGACGTACAGAAGGTGGGGCAGGTCGCCGGAGAGGACGGCGGGGGACGCCGTGACATCCAGGACCTCAGCCGCCACCAGGGTCGCCGGGCCGACCTCCACAGTGCCGGCAGGCCGGACCCGGAACACGGCCGGCGCGTCGGTGAGCAGCGGCTCCCCGGTCGGGGCGGTGGTCCATCCCTGGTCGGCGGTGAAGTGCCGGCCGTGCGGTGAAGCGAATTCCCGGGCGATGTCGGCCTGTTCCCCGCTGAGGAAGTGCACGAGGCAGGTGGATGCCCTGAGCAGCGCGCCGGGGCGTCCCGTCTTTTTCGCCAGGGAGTAGGACACCGCCAACGGATCCACGGCCAGTGACGCCAGACTGGACAGCACCAGGCCGACCGGCCGGTCGTCGACGGTGGCGGTGACGAGGACCACTCCGGCGGGGTGGTGGCGGAACACCGCCCGGAAGTCCTCGGTCTGCGAAGGCATGGCTGTCAGGTTACTCTTCACTCAACAAACTTGATGAGGAAACATTGTTGACGGGGAGTGAACTGCTGTGGCGTGGATCGTACTGGTTGTCGCCGGACTGTGTGAACCGGTGTGGGTCACCGCACTGGGGAAGGTGGACTCGGTGACCAGGGTCGGGCCGATAGCGGTGTTCCTCATCTTCCTCACGGTCAGCCTCGCCGGGCTGTCACTGGCACTGCGGGAGCTTCCGACCGGTGTGGCGTACGCGGTGTGGGTGGCCATCGGTGCGGTGTCCACGGTGGCACTGGGTGTGCTGACCGGCGAGGAGTCTCTGACAGTGATGAAGGCGGTGTTCCTGGCGGTGATCATCGCCGGGGTGGTCGGGCTGAAGATCGTCAGCTGACCGGGGCGTCACGGTCTGATCTGTTTACCTGTCTGAAACGGTCGGGGTATATCCCCGCAACCGGGTGAACCCATACTGGGCTGAGTTTCGATCAAACGACAGGAACAACAGGACGGCGAAGTCGTACCGCCGTCAGGAAAGGCCCGACATGCCCGGCACTCCCCGTGACCTCCACACCACCGACAACCTGTCCAGCGCCAGGGACGACGCCCGGGCGCAGGGACACCGTGACCACCCCTACATGCCGTACGTCCCGGCGTCCTCCAGTCCCTTCTGCCCCGTCGACGTCAACCCGGAAGACCTGACCTGGGCAGAAACCGTCGCCCCGGGCGGATACACGCACCGTGTCGTCGCCCGCGGAACCAGGATCCGTCTCGAAGACACCGACGGAGAGGCCTGCGCCCACGTCCTCCTCTACAACGCCCTGCAGCCCAGGGAACGCTACAACGCCGCTGACACCGTCAAAATCCCTTGGCAGGCATACCTGACCGCCGGCCATCCCCTGCTCTCGGGGGAGGGGAGGGTGCTCGCCACCCTCGCCGCCGACACCTCGGGCCACCACGACACCTTCTGCGGGACGATGACCACGGCACAGACCGTCGCCAAATACGGGGAATCTTCCCTCTACGGCGTCTTCCCCTCCGGACAGGAACTCCTTGAACAGGGAGGAGCCCGCCACGGCCTGGGCGAGCGGGACATCCCGCCGTCGGTGTCCTTCTTCAAGGGCGTCGACGTCGCCGCCGACGGGGCCCTGACCTTCAACGGCGGAGCCGGTCCCGGTGCGGCCGTCGACCTCGTCGCGGAACTGCCCCTCATCATCCTCGTCGCCAACTCACCGCACCCGCTGGACCCCCGGCCCGACTACGTCAGCGGCCCGCTGCGCATCCACGCGTGGCGGTCAACCCCCACCCGCCCCGACCCGGAATCGGCGAACTCCACCCCGGAGCGTCACCGTGCCTACCTCAACAGCACCGACTACGCCGACTCTCTCGGACTCTGAGACCCACCCGGGCCGGCACTCTCCCGGCCCTGTTCCGTCTCCCGCTGCCCCGGAATGCCCCGGAACGCCCCGGCATGCCCCGGAATGCCCCCGGAATGCGCCAGCCTCCACCCCACCGAAAGGCCCGTCATGACCACCCAGACCACCCCGCACTCCTCCGTTCCCGCCGGCGCCGTCTACGGTCCCGGCACCGTGCTCGACCCCTCAGGACCGTGCGTGCCCGGCAACGTCATCCTCGACGAGACCGTCGCCCCCCGGGCTCCGTGGTCGGCCGTCATCCGTCGTGGTGACGTGCTCACCATCGTCGACGTCGGCGGCAACCAGTCAGCCGACTGTCTGATCTACAACGCCGTCGACACCGCCGAGCGCTACAGTGTCCCACAGACCCTCGCCGGCCAGCAGAACGTGTACGTCCGTACCGGGACTGTCCTGCGGTCCAACCGCTTCGATCCGCTGATGACCGTGGTCGCCAACGAGGTCGACCGGCAGGACACCATCGGCGGTGCCTGCGGTAGAGAATCCAACACCCTGCGGTACGGCCACCACACCATGCACGACCACGGCTGCCGGGAGAACTTCCTCGCCGAAGGCCGACGCCACGGGCTGGGACCACGTGACCTGGTCTCCAACCTCAACTGGTTCATGAACGTCCCCGTCGGGGAGGACGGAACTCTCGGCATCGTCGACGGAATGTCTGCCCCGGGACGCAGGGTCGCGGTGCGGGCGGACAAGGACGTCCTTGTCATCGTCTCGAACTGCCCGCAGATGAACAACCCCTGCAACGACTTCAACTGCACACCGCTGCGGATGGTGGTCACCCGGCCGGACGTCAGTGTCGGGGACACCGGTGGTGCAGGTACCGGGGACGCCGGAATCGACGCGGAGGCGCAGCGATGAATCTCCCCACTGTTTCCGGCCTCCCCGTCTCCGGACTCCCTGTGCCCGACCCGGCGCCGCAGCAGGGGACCGCACCGGTCACCGGCACGGTCCTCGTGGCCAACCGTGGCGAAATCGCCCGACGGATCATCCGTTCGGCGAAGAAGCTCGGGATGCGCACCGTCGCCGTGTACTCCGACGCCGACATCGCCGCACCGCACGTCCGCGAGGCAGATGAGGCCCACAACATCGGCCCGGCCCCCGCCGCCGCGTCCTACCTCGACATCGACCGCATCCTCGAGGTCGCCCGGTCCAGCGGTGCCACCGCCGTGCACCCCGGGTACGGCTTCCTGTCGGAGAACGCGGAGTTCGCCGCGCGGGTCGAGGACGCCGGAATGGCCTTCGTCGGCCCCACTCCCGGTCAGCTCGAGAAGTTCGGGGTCAAGCACACCGCCCGCAGGCTTGCGGAGGACGCCGGGGTTCCCCTCCTCCCCGGGACAGGACTGCTGGAATCCGCCGACGCCGCCGTGGCCGCCACCGCGGAGGTCGGACTCCCCGTGATGGTCAAGGCCTCAGGAGGTGGTGGCGGTATCGGGATGCAGGCCTGCACCACCGTCGAACAGGTCCGCGAGGCCTTCACCAGGGTCGAGTCACTGGCGGAGAAGAACTTCGGAACCTCCGGTGTCTTCCTTGAACGCCTTGTCCGCCCCGCCCGTCACATCGAGGTCCAGGTGTTCGGCGACGGTGCCGGGCGCGTGGTGGTCGTCGGTGACCGCGACTGCTCACTGCAGCGCCGCAACCAGAAGGTCATCGAGGAGGCTCCCGCCCCGGACCTGCCGGAGGAGGTGCGGACCCGGATCCACCGGGCGTCCCGTGAACTGGCAGCCTCGGTGAACTACCGTTCCGCCGGCACCGTGGAGTTCGTCTACGACCCGGGGGAGCGGCAGGCGTACTTCCTCGAGATGAACACCCGACTCCAGGTGGAGCACCCCGTCACCGAGGAGGTCTACTCGGTGGACCTCGTCGAATGGATGCTGAGACTCGCCTGCGCGGGCACCGACGGCCAGGGAGGGCTGGACCCTGCCGTCTTCGACTCCGACCCCCGGCCACAGGGGGCCGCGGTGGAGGCGCGCGTGTACGCCGAGGACCCGGACAAGAACTCCGCCCCGTGCCCCGGAACAGTCACCGGTGCAGAATTCCCCGAGACCGGGACCAGCGGCGGGGTCCGGGTGCGGGTGGACGGCTGGATCGAGACCGGCCAGGAGATCTCCCACTACTATGACCCGATGATCGCCAAGGTCATCGTCCACGCCGGAAGCCGGGACCGGGCACTCGACGGCCTCCTGTCAGCCCTGCGTGACACCCGTGTCGACGGTGTGGTCACCAACCTCGGGCTGCTGCGGAAGATGACCGTGGACCCCGACCTCCGCGCCGTGACCCACTCCACCCTGACCCTGTCGACGACCTCAGATCCGGACCCCCGGATCGACGTGATCGCACCGGGAATGCTCACCACCGTCCAGGACTGGCCCGGGCGCAAGGGGTACTGGAAGATCGGTGTGCCGCCCTCCGGGCCCATGGACGACCAGTCCTTCCGCGAGGCCAACAAAGCTGTCGGAAACCCGGAAGGGACCCCCGGCCTGGAGTGCACGGCAACCGGTCCGACACTGAGATTCTCCCGGGAGACCGTCATCTGCGTCACCGGCGCGCCGGTGACCTGCACAGTCGACGGCCGGGAAGTTCCCCGGTGGGAACCGGTCACCGTGGCAGCTGGCGGAGTCCTGGCCGTCGGACGGACAGAGGACACCGGCCTGCGCACCTACCTTGCGGTACGCGGCGGCATCGACGTCCCGGAGTACCTGGGTTCGGCCTCGACCTTCACCCTCGGGAACTTCGGCGGGCACGCCGGTCGTGCCCTGCGCGCCGGGGATGTGCTGCGTCCGGGCACTGCCGCGGTCTCGGAACCGCGGCCTGTACCGGAGTCACGGCGTCCCGCGATGACCGGCCACTGGCGAATCGCTGTGACGGAGGGTCCGCACGAAGCTCCGGAGTTCTTCACCCCCGGGGACATCGAGGTCCTCTACGGCACGGACTACGAGGTGCACTACAACTCCGCGCGGACCGGTGTCCGCCTCATCGGACCACACCCCGTGTGGGCGCGGGAGGACGGCGGTGAGGCCGGACTGCACCCCTCCAACATCCACGACACCGCATATGCCGTCGGATCCCTCGACTTCACCGGTGACACGCCGATCATCCTGGGACCTGACGGGCCCAGTCTCGGCGGATTCGTCTGCCCTGCCGTGGTGGCCAGCGGCGACCTGTGGAAACTGGGACAGCTGCGACCCGGGGACACGGTGCGGTTCGTCCCCGTGAAGGAGGATGCCGCGGCCGGCGTCCGTGACCGGTGCGCCACCCCCGGTGCCCCGACAGAGGCGGCATACCCGACCGGTGGTGACGGTGACCACGGGATCATCGCGCACACGCCCGCCGCCCCGGGACGCCCCGAGGTGACCTACCGCCGGTCCGGTGACACGAACCTCCTCGTCGAGTTCGGTGAGCAGCAGCTGGACATCGGTCTGCGGATGCGGGTCCAGGCGCTCATGGACCGGTTGACCGAAGTGGCGCTGCCCGGAGTCATCGACCTGACCCCGGGGATCCGGTCACTGCAGATCCATGTCGACCCGGCTGTGGTGCTGCCCACCCCGCTGGTGGACACAGTCCGCGGCATCGAGAACAGTATCCCCGACACCGATGAGCTCACCGTTCCCTCACGTACCGTGCGGCTGCCCCTGAGCTGGGACGACCCCCAGACCAGACTGGCGATCGAGCGCTACATGAACGGGGTACGTGACGACGCCCCCTGGTGCCCGTGGAACATCGAGTTCATCCGCCGGATGAACGGGCTGGACAGTGTCGACGACGTCTACCGCACTGTCTTCGGGGCCAGCTACCTCGTCCTCGGCCTCGGGGACGTCTACCTCGGAGCCCCTGTCGCCACACCCCTCGACCCCCGCCACCGCCTGGTCACCACGAAATACAACCCGGCCCGGACCTGGACCCCGGAGAACGCGGTCGGCATCGGCGGCGCCTACCTGTGCGTATACGGTATGGAGGGGCCCGGCGGCTACCAGTTCGTCGGACGCACCACCCAGATGTGGAACCGGTACCGCAACGGCGGACTGTTCCAGGGACGTCCCTGGGCACTGCGGTTCTTCGACAGGATCGAGTGGTACCCGGTCAGCCACGGGGAACTCACCCGGCTGAGGGCGGAGACGGACGCCGGCCGCGGAATCGCCGACATCACCGAGGGGACCTTCTCCTACGCCGGGTACCGCAGGTTCCTCGACGCCAACGCCGCAGAGATCGCCGAGTTCCGGGCAGCCCAGGCGGAGGCCTTCGACGCCGAGAAGCAGCGGTGGCGCGAGTCCGGTGAGTTCGACGTCCGGGACGAGCCGGCACCCGCACCGGAACCGGCGGAGGTGACGGTGCCGGAAGGGTCGGTGGCTGTGTACGCCGGCCTGCCGTCGACCCTGTGGCAGCTGTCCGTCTCCGAGGGCGACCGGGTCAGTGCCGGTGACCAGCTGGCGTCCCTGGAGTCGATGAAGATGGAGTC
Source organism: Corynebacterium neomassiliense (assembly GCF_900626215.1). Taxonomy (NCBI): domain Bacteria; kingdom Bacillati; phylum Actinomycetota; class Actinomycetes; order Mycobacteriales; family Corynebacteriaceae; genus Corynebacterium; species Corynebacterium neomassiliense. The sequence goes on from NZ_LR131107.1 coordinate 81,990, forward strand.
GCCGGTGATCGCCGACCGGGACGGTGTAGTCACCGGGGTGTTCGTCTCCGTCGGTGAGCAGGTCGCACAGGGGCAGGTCCTGCTGAGTCTCGGGTGACCTCGTGATGAACTCGGGGTGGGGCCGGGATGGTTACGGGGTGGGTCCGGGATGGTTACGGGGTGGGTCCGGGATGAGCCGGGTCAGGGCACGGTCCGGTCCCGTCCTCTACCCGGGAGGTCTGCGGCAGGTGGAGGCCGGTCACTGTGGCAGCAGCACGCTCACCGCCGCTGTCGCCACCGCATCGGCCAGCCGACCGACGTCCCCGTCGTCTACATGCCTTCCGGCCCGCAGGGTGACCACAGATTCGACGATGTGGAAGGGCAGCTCCAGCAGCGGCAGGTCGTCCCGTCCCAGTATCCGCCGGCCCAGTTCGGTGTAGGCGGCGCGGAGTTCGTCGCGCAGGCTGTGGAACCCGGCGAAGACCTCGTCGTTGACCTCCGGGGCGCTGTAGAGGGCGGCGACATTCCACTTGTCGCTGAACAGTAGGAGGGCATCCTGGCGGGCGAGTTCCCGGAACGTGTCCGCGGGGTCAGCGCCCGTACCGTCAGCGGCCAGCAGTTCGCGGGCCAGGTGCACGGAAGGCTCGACCGTGTCGAGCAGCAGCTTGTGCAGCACAGCTTTCTTGTTGGGGAAGTAGTGGTAGAGCGTGGCCTGGCGGATCCCCGCCGCCTCTGCGAGTCGGCGGGTGGTCACCGACCCGAAACCCACGGTGGTGAACAGTTCGGCGGCGGCGTCGAGAATCTCGGCGGCGGTGTCCTCACCGTCGAGGCGCGGGGTGCCGGCGCGGGGTCGACCGGGGCGTCGTCCGGTCGGTCGTGTTGTCACGGGATTCCTCCGGTGCAGGGTGGACGGGACAGGGGTTAACGGGACTGGGTTGGACGGGGGTACAGGGGCCGGCCCCGGGGGAGGGCAGGGGTCGGCCGCTGGCGCCCCGGTCAGGCAGACCCGGCACCGTCGGGGTACGCCCCGGCGAACAGGTCCGCCCACGGGCGGGGGTCGGGGCCGTCGCCGTCGCCCAGGGCTCCGACCGCCCCGGAAACCGAGGCCGCCGACGCCCTGTACCAGGCCTCGGGACTGATCGAGGCCAGGGTACCCGGAGCGGTCAGATGCATGACCACCGCCATGGCACTGCGACCGTTGCCGTCCCGGAACGGATGGGCCCAGATGTACTCGGCGAGGAACGCCGCGACGGTCTCCGGTGGTGGCGGTGTCCCGTCGGACGTGGCCGCCAGACACCGGTCAAGGGCGAGAAGTGCGAGGTTGAAGTGGTCCTCCATCTGCGGCAGGCTGCAGAAGGCCACGTCGCGGCGGGAGAGGTTCACGGTACGCAGGTCACCGGCCCAGCCGAAGACGTCGCCGAAGAGCCGGCGGTGCAGTATCTGCAGGGTGTCCGACCCGGTCACCGGGGGGAGGGGGGTGTCCAGCCACTCCGCCGTGCGCAGGGCGCTGAGGGCACCGGTCAGTTCACCGAGGACGCGGGCACTGGTCAGTCCGGGGAGGTTGCGCAGTACGAAGCGCTCGCTGTCGATGTAGGGTCTCGACCGGAACAGCCGGTCGAGGACGGGACGCCGGGGAGCGGGCTGCGCACTGTCACGGTCGAGGGCGTCCTGCACCAGCCCGGTGACAAGGTCAGGGGCGAGTGCCCCGGTGCGCAGTACCGTGGAGAGTTCCCGGACCAGGCCGGTGACGTCACAGCCCTCGATTCGCTGGGCCCGCACGATGTCGGCAAGTCTGGCTGCGTGGCCGGCTGCGTCACTGTCCGTGCGCCTGTCGCGGAACGTCATCTCACACCTCCGTGAACGTGGAGGTGGACAGCCGGTAACGCAGGGTGCGGCACACACCACGCAGATCGCTGACGGCGCGGCGGAGGTCACGTTCGTCGCCGGGGTGCAGGGCGGAGAACATGATCCGTCCGTGTCTGCCGTAGACGCGTGACGGGCCGGTGCCGAGTGCCAGGTCGAGCGAAAGTGACAGGCCGGTCCGGTAGGCGCGGACGAGCACCCCGGCGTCCCTGCCGGCGAGCAGTCCCGCGTCCGCGGCGTCCTCGAGGCGGTCGACGGTACGGTGCCGGCAGGACCCGCTTCCCAGGGCGGCCCAGCGCGCGATCTTGACCACGGGGGTCAGGAGCTCTCCCTTCAGGTCGAGGGACGCCGCACGGAACAGTCCGGTGGTCCGCGGCGGACTGTGGGCCAGGGCGTCCCTCAGCATGTCGGCGACCATCGCGCTGCCGGGAACGGCGGCGGCAGCGGCGGCGCTCACCGGGTCGGCGGCGTCGGCGAGCAGTCCGGTCTTCACCACACCGCGGTCCCGGTCGGGTGCGGCGCACCAGCACAGGACGCCGGCCTCCCAGTCTTCCCGGCGTCCCGGAAGCCCTGCCGAGGCGGGTGTGGCGCCGCTCCGGTCACCGCGGACACCGGCGGCGAGGAGACGGTCGAGCCCGGGGGTCGGACCGTCGCCGAGGCGGATCACGTCGAGATCGCTGGCTGGTGTGGCGTCACCGCGTCCGACCGATCCTGTCGCCGCTACCGTGGTGTCCAGCCGCTCCCGCAGTGCCGCCGACCAGACGGAACACAGAGCGAAGACATCGCCGTCAGGTCCTCCGGCGCGCCGGGAGGAGGCCAGGGAGCCCGCCAGGGACCTCAGGGGCCCGGATGTGAGGGCGGGTGCGGCCGGCACCGGGGAGGTCCGGGAGGCGGACCGGCGCGGGGAGGCGGACTGTTGTTCGGGCACTCCACCATTGTGGCCTGCTCCGGGGCCGCCGGGGTGGCCGGGGCCGCCGGGGTGGCTGGATGCGGGTGCGTGCGGGTGCGGGCCACGGAAACCAGGAAAGAACCCCGGTGACACGGCGTTGAAACATGCACCCTGTTGACTTTCGGTCAAATGACAGGAACTAAGTCCTGTCGAGTCCCGGAAGGAAGTCACAGCACATGTCAGTCCCCGTATCCCCGGCCCCCGCCGGCAGGTCCGGCCCCGGAACAGGAACCGGCACCGGAACCGGCACCGGAACCGGCACCGACGCCCGGTCCGACGCCGGTGACCTCTCCGAATTCGGCTACGACCAGCAGCTGCACCGCAGTCTCGGACGGTTCTCATCCTTCGCCGCAGGCTTCAGCTTCGTCTCCATCCTCACCACCATCTTCCAGCTCTTCGGACTGGGCTTCGGATTCGGCGGCCCCGCCTTCTTCTGGACCTGGATCGTCGTCTTCATCGGCCAGTACTCGGTCGCCCTCTGCTTCTCCGAACTCGCCGCCCGCTACCCCGTCTCCGGGGCGATCTACCAGTGGTCACGCCGGATGGGAGGGGAGATCCTCGGCTGGTTCGGAGGATGGTTCATGATCCTCGCCCAGATCGTCACCGCCTCCGCGGCAGCCATCGCACTGCAGGTCGTCCTTCCCAACGTCTGGTCAGGATTCCAGATCATCGGCGACGACCCCGCCCTGACCTCCGCGTCCGGGGCCGCGAACGCCGTCCTCCTGGGAACCGTCCTTCTCGTGGTCACCACCGTCATCAACTGCATCGGCGTCCGCTGGATGGGTTACGTCACCACCGTCGGCGTGTGCTGCGAACTCGTCGGCGTCGTCGCCATCATCCTCGCCCTGTTCACCCACACCCACCGCGGACCTGAAGTGGTCTTCGACACCGGACAGCCGGGTCAGGAACCCGGCTACATCTGGGCGTGGATCGCCTCCGGACTCATGGCAGCCTACGTCATGGTCGGATTCGGCAGCGCCGGCGAACTCGCCGAGGAGACCCGCAACCCCCGCAGGGTCGCGCCGAAGACGATCCGCCAGGCACTCACCCTCTCCGCCGTCGGCGGGGCACTGCTCATCCTCGGGGCACTCATGGCCGCACCCTCGCTCACCGACGGACGCCTCGCCGACGAGGGACTGCCGTACGTGCTCAACACGGTCCTCTCGTCACCGTGGGGCACGGTCCTGCTCATCGATGTCGCCGTCGCGATCCTCATCTGCACCCTGGCGATCCAGACCGCGGCGTCCAGACTGATGTTCTCCATGGCCAGGGACAGCCGCCTGCCGTTCTCCGACGCCCTGTCCAGGGTGAACACGACCACCGGGACACCGATCCTCCCCTCCGTCGTCATCGGCGTCCTCTGTGTCGTCGTTCTGCTGGTCAACGTGGGCAACGACGCCATCTTCGCCACCCTGACGAGCGTGTGCATCATCCTGATCTACCTCGCCTACCTCGCCGTGACCGTGCCCCTGCTGCGCCAACGCCTGAGAGGCTGGCCCGGCAACCGGGGAGTGGAGACCGACGCCGAAGGCCGGAAACTGTTCACACTCGGCCGGACGGGGACCGCCGTGAACATCTTCGCCGTCTGCTACGGGGCACTCATGGTCGTCAACCTGGCATGGCCCCGTGCCGAGATCTACAACCCCTCCGGTGACATGCCCCTGCTGCAGTGGGCGGGCCCGCTGACAGTCCTGGCCGCCGTCCTCCTCGGACTCTGTGCCTTCCCCTGGGGACGGAAGCACCCCCGACCCGTGAAAGTGGGTGAGTGACCGTGACTGCGCCACAGCCCTACCGCACCAGGCACCGCGCCCTCCGCGCCCTCGAGGTCGCCTACGACCGCATCGCCGCCGCCGGCCGTGACGAGGTCTTCATCTCCCTGTCCGACAGGCAGGAGGCCAGGGACGCGGTAGAGGACGCCTTCAGCAGGCCCGTCGGACCACTCACCGGGATGATCATCGCGGTGAAGGACAACATCGACGTCCTGGGTTTCGACACCACCGCCGGCTGCCCCGGCTACAGGTACACCCCGGACAGGGACTCCGCCGTGGCGGGAGCGCTCCGCGCCGCCGGGGCGACCGTCATCGGGAAGACCAACCTCGACCAGTTCGCCACCGGCCTGGTGGGGACGAGATCCCCCTACGGGGCGGTGCGGGACTCCCGTGTCCCCGCCCGCATCTCCGGAGGGTCCTCCTCCGGATCCGCGGTGGCCGTCGCCCTGGGCTTCGTCGACGCCGCCCTCGGAACCGACACCGCCGGATCCGGGAGGATACCGGCAGGACTGCAGGGCATTGTCGGCGTCAAACCCACCCCGGGCGTGGTCTCGACCCGGGGCGTGGTGCCCGCATGCGCCAGTTACGACTGCGTGAGCGTCTTCGCCCGCACGACGGCCGTGGCTGAGGCGGTCACCGCCTGCATCTCCGCCACCGGGACACGCACCTGGCCCACCGAAACCAGGTTCAGCGCACCGGCCGAGCCGGTGGTCGGCATACCCCGGGAACTGCCGGAACTGTCCGACGGATGGCGGGAGGCCTTCGCCGGAGCGGTGGAGAGACTGCGGGCGACCGGGTGCCGCATCCGCACCGTCGACCTCGCCCCCGCTCTGGAAGCGGCCCGGATGCTCTACGGTTCACCGCTGGTCGCCGAGCGTGCCGAGGCGGTCGGGGAGTTCGTCACCGCCGCTGTGGACAGCAAGGACCCGGCGACCGGACTCGACCCCACCGTCACCGCCATCGTCACCGCAGCCGGGGGGTACACCGGACCGCAGGTCCTCGCCGCGCAACGGCAACTCGGGCGGAGACGGCGCGCAGTCACGAACTCCTGGGACGGTCTCGACGGCCTGCTCATCCCCACCGCCCCTTTCCACCCCACGATCGCCGAGGTCCGGGCGGACCCCGTGGGGGTGAACACCAGGTTGGGGACGTACACCAACTTCTGCAACCTGTTCGACATGTGCGCCACCGCAGTTCCCTGGACCACCGTCGACGACGGCGGACACGGCGACGGGATCCCCGCGCAGTTCGGGGTCACGGTACTGGCCCCCGCCTTCGGGGACGCCGTCGCCGCGGGAATCGCCGCCAGGCTCGGAACCGCCGGGGATGAGGGGGATGAGGGGGAGCCCCGAACCACCGGGGACGCCTCCTCCGCGGGAAGTTGGGTACGCTCCGCAGGCGCCGAAACTGTATCCCTCGTCGTCGTCGGGGCCCACCTGCGCGGCCAGCCGCTCAACCACCAGCTCACGGACCACGGCGCGTACTTCGTGGGCGAGGTCAGGACCAGTCCCCGCTATCGGCTCTACGCCCTGGACACGGTCCCCCCGAAACCGGGACTCAGCGGCCCGGTCGACAACGGCGGAGCATCGGTGGCAGGGGAGGAGTGGAGAATGTCACCGGCCGAGCTGGCCAGGTTCCTCGACGCCCTGCCGGCACCCATGGCGCTGGGGGAGGTACTGCTCGACGACGGACGCAGACTCACCGGTTTCACCTGCCAGCCCTGTGCCGTCGACGGTGCCGCGGAGATCACCTCATCGGGTGGGTGGCGTCCCTACCTGGACGGACAGTGACAGGTTCGTGCGGGCCCGGCACGTGAACCTAGGATGACAGGGGCAGTCCCCAGGCGTCCGCCAGAATCGACATGGAGGTCAGCGCCTCGGTCGTGGTGGGGGACTGCAGGGAGATCATCAGCTCGTCGGCGTCCGCGTGGCGGGTGAAGCCCTCCAGGTATTCCGCGACCTGCTCGCCCGTACCGACAGCGTGGTACCGCAGCATCGACAGGATCATCTCGGCGGCGGGGGAGGACATGAGAAGGTCGAGGTCCTCTTCGCCGACCTGACGGCCACGCAGCGCCATTGTCTCGACCCTGCGGCGCCGGACGATGTCACTCTGACGAACGGCGTCCTCCTCGGTGTCCGATGCGGTGACGTTCACAGCGGCGATCACATAGGGTTCCGGGCAGAACTCGGACGGGGTGAAGTTCTCCCGGTACGCCTTCACCGCCGGGACCAGGGCGTCGGGGGCGAAGTGTGAGGCGAAAGAGTAGGGCAGGCCGAGCTTCGCCGCCAGGGTGGCTCCGAAGAGTGATGATCCGAGGATGTAGAGGGGGACGTTGGTGTCCGCCCCGGGAATCGCTTCGACGCCCTGGACCCGGGACCTGCCGGCGAGGAACCCCTGCAGTTCCAGGACGTCCCTGGGGAAGTTCTCCGCGTTCTGCGGGGAACGCCGTAGAGCCGCGACCGTGCGGGCGTCCGTGCCCGGGGCCCGGCCCAGGCCGAGATCGATACGGTCCGGATACAGTTCGGCGAGAGTGCCGAACTGTTCGGCAATGACCAGTGGCGCGTGGTTGGGCAGCATCACCCCGCCCGACCCGAGGCGGATGTGGTCCGTCTTCGCCGCGACATGGGCGATGAGCACGGCCGGGGCCGATGACGCGATGGAGGTCATGTTGTGGTGCTCGGAGTACCAGATCCGGGTGTAACCCAGTTCCTCCGCCCTCCGGGCCAGTTCGACTGAACGGCGGAAGGCGTCACGGGGAGTTTCGCCACGGTAGACCGTGGCGAAGTCGAGGAGGGAAAGGGGGACGTGCGGCGCGGGGGTGCTCATACGTCCCGAACCTACTCCCGCCTCCGGTCACTTGCCGAGATTGCGTACCTTGACGGCGAAGACGATCAGCGAGATGCCGAGCGCGACTGCGGCGATGCCGGCCAACCAGGCGAGACTGACGACATTGTCGACCGGGTTGAACAGGGCGAGTGCCCCGAGAATGACGCCGAAGAGGATGTTGACCACACCCACTGCGATGGACCAGCCGCTGCGGTACTCCACCGGCGCGGACAGCTGTGCGATGCCCGAGAGCACCATGCCCACCGCCATGAAGCCGATGACGAAGAAGGCGCTGACGATGGCGAAACTGACGGGGAAGATGATCACGAAGATGCCGAAGAGCGTCTGGATGATGCCGTCGGCGAGGACCCAGCCCCAGGGGGCGTCCCGCTTCTTCAGGTCGACCGACAGGCCGACAGTGGACAGACCGTCGACGATCATCCACGCGCCGACGATGATGCCGAAGGCGGTGGCTGACCCGAACGGGGAGATCAACAGGAGAATGCCGACAAGGACGGCGAGGATGCCCCGCCACAGCAGGAACTGGAATCCACGCTTCTGGAGGGACTCCAGCAGTCCGGGACCCTGGGAGATGTAAGAGGTACTCATGGTCGCGATTCTACTCGTCACCAGTGTGTTCGTGCCGCCCCTGAATTCAACCCTGAACTCAACCCTGAATTCAACCCTGAACTCAACTCAGAAGTAACTGGCGAGCAGACCGTCCTCGGTGTGGAGGACCTTGACCGGGGTTCCGAAGATGTCGGTGAGGATCTCGTCCCTGACGACCTCCTCCGGGGTGCCGAACACGGTGACCCTGCCGTCGGCCATCGCGCAGATGTGGTCCGCGTAGCGGGCGGCGAAGTTGATGTCGTGCAGGACGATGACGACGGTGCGGCCCAGTTCGTCGCAGGCTCTCCTCAGCTGTCTCATCATCTGCACCGAATGTTTCATGTCCAGGTTGTTCAGTGGTTCGTCAAGCAGCACGTAGTCGGTGTCCTGGGCCAGCACCATGGCGACGTAGGCGCGCTGTCTCTGGCCGCCGGAGAGCTGGTCGAGGTACCGGCTCTCCAGGTCCGTGAGGTTGAGGAAGTCGATCGCCTCGGAGATGTGCTTCTCGTCCTCGACGGTCAACCGGCCGTGGGAGTGCGGGTACCGTCCGAACCCCACGAGCTGACGGACCGTGAGCCTGGTGACGAAGTGGTTCTCCTGCCGCAGGATCGACAGGATCTTCGCGACCTCCCCCGAGGGCGCGGAGGCGACATCGAGCCCGCCCACCGTGACGGTACCCGAATCGGGTTTCTGGAGACGTCCGATCATGGTGAGCAGGGTCGACTTGCCGGCACCGTTGGGTCCGACGAGGGCGGTGACGCCACCGGCCGGGATGTCCAGAGTGACCGGTCCGACGGTGACGTCACCGCTGTAGGTCCTGGAGACGTTGTCGAGGGAGATCACAGACGGCCTTTCCGCATGATGAAGAGGAGGAAGACGGACCCGCCGATGAGTTCGATGATGATCGTCACCGCCCCCTCGGCGTCGAAGATGTTCCTCATGATGAAGTAGGACCCGCCGAGGAAGACATAGCCGACCAGGGTCGCGACCGGGAGGATGAGGCGGTGGTCGTAGGTGTCCGTCAGCTGGTAGGCGATGGTCGCGACGAGGAACCCGAGGAAGGTCATGGGGCCGACCATGGAGGTAGTCATGGCCATGAGGACAGAGACGAGGAACAGGATGAGCATCAGTTCCCGCCGGTGGTCGACCCCGAGGTTTGTGGCGGTCTCCCGCCCCAGGGCGATGACGTTCATACGACGGGACCTGAGGTAGAGCACGAGACAGACGACAGCGACGACAGGGATGATGACCGGGAAGTTCTCGGTGTTCGCGTTGGCGATGTTGCCGAAGGTCCGTGCCGTGAGAACATCGAATTCGTTGGGGTCCAGCAGGCGTTGCATGAACGTGGACAGGGAGCGCAGCCCGCCGCCGAGGACGATCCCGACGAGAAGCATCACCTGGATGTTGCCGAATCTTCCGGACAGCAGCCAGGTGAACAGGGTGACGGCGAAAGCCACCATGATGCCCACCTGCAGGAGGAACTGGGGGAGTCCGGTGAACTGTGCCAGGCCGACGGAGCCGAAGAAGAATATGACCGATGTCTGCACCGCGACATAGATGGACTCGAAGCCCATGATCGACGGGGTGATGATGCGGTTGTCCGTGGCAGTGTGGAAGGCCACGGTGGCGAATGCCTGGCACAGGGCGACCAGGGCGATGGCGATGAGGGCGTCCCGCCGCAGGTTGACGATCCTCCAGAACCCTTTCTCTCCGAAAGGAACCGGATTGCCGTAGGTCATGTGTGCCACGGTGACGAGGAGGGCGAGGGCGACGAGGACGGCGACAAGAACGGTGTAGCGCACACGCTGTCGTGCAGTGGTGAACGGTCCGCTGGTGCGTTGAGGCGTCCCCGTCGGGGCGGTGGTGTGTGCGGGAGGGGCGGTGGCCCCGGTGTCAGCCGGCATGTCGGCGTCCTCTCACCAGAAGGAACACGAACACCACGGCGCCGATGACGCCGAGGATCAGGGAGACGGGGACCTCGAAGGGGGCGATGACGGTCCGGGCGAAAATGTCGGCGGTGATCAGCACCCACATTCCCAGCATCGCCACCCAGGGAAGATTGGAACGCAGGTTGTCCCCGCGGAACAGGGAGATGAGGTTCGGCACGATCAGGCCGAGGAAGGGCAGGTTGCCGACCACGACAGTGACGATGCCGGTGACGACGGCGACCATGCCCACGCCGACGAGCTGCACCCGGCCGTAGTTCAGTCCCACGTTGGTGGCGATGTCCCGGCCCAGTCCGGCGACGGTGAATCGGTCGGCGACGATGAACACGGCCACGCACACCAGGAGGACCAGGTAGAGCAGTTCGTACCGGCCCCGGACGATACCGGTGAATGAGCCGGTGAACCAGATGCTGAGCTGCTGGAGCATGTCGGTCTTCAGCGCCACGAAACTGGACACGGACCCGACAACCGCGCCGAGCATCATCCCGACGATCGGGACGATGAGTGAGGATTTCAGCCTCACCTGACGCAGGAAAAGGAAGAAGACGCCGGTGCCGACGAATGCGAAGAGCACCGCCCCGACCATCCGGGTGGTCAGGGACGCCCCCGGTATGACGATCATCGTGGTGATGAGTCCCAGTCCGGCCCATTCCGTGGTTCCGGTGGTGGTGGGCTCGACGAACTTGTTCTGGGTGAGCAGCTGCATCACCAGCCCGCACATCGCCATCGACGCCCCGGCGAGGGCGAGGGCGACGGTCCTGGGCACCCGGGTGATGAAGAACATCTCCCAGCCGTCCTCGCCGCCGGTGATGTCGTAGACCCCGACGAACAGGGAGGCGGTCACCAGTGCGAGGGTGACGAGGACGCCGAGGAGCATCGGCCAGGTGGTACGCCAGACCCTCCGGGGTCGGGTGGACTCCGGAGGGGCGGGGGTTGTCGTGGTCACAGCGGTGTCGTCACAGTGGTGTCGGCGGGGAGGTGGGAGCTACCGGGCGGCTTCGAAGGAGTCGGCGACGGAGTTGAGGACCTCGGTGTAGGCCTCGATGTCCTCGGTGGTGTAGAAGTCCGAGGGCAGGTAGATGATGTGGTCCTCCTGGACGGCGGGGACGTTCTTCAGCGCGGGGGAGTTCTTGATGAGCTCTTCTGCGGACTTGTACCCGGCCTCGTCGGCGCTGACGGCGGCGTCGCGGTCGAGGACGATGATCCAGTCGGGCCTGGATTCGGCGATGGCCTCGACGGAGATGTCGTCACCCTGGTGGTTGGAGGAACCGTCGTGGTTGTAGGACGGGGTCAGGCCGACCATGTCGAAGACGGGTCCTACGGAGCGGCCGGTGGACGGGGCGGCGTAGTTGATGTCGCCTCCGGAGGTGACCAGTCCCATGACGGTCTGCTCCGGGTTGTAAGCTGCCTTGGCGCGGTCCTTGGCCTCGTCGAACTTCGCCTCGAGGTCGCTGGCCTGGTCCTGCTTGTCGAAGACCTCTCCGATGAGGGTGGTGATGTCCTTGAGGGTGTCTTCGGTGGACTGGGTCTGCTCGGCTTCGCCGTTCTCGTCGCGGGGACCCTGGCCGAAGCTGAGGTCGAGCACGGGGACGTCGGGGAGAAGCTCCTTCATCTTGTCGTACTGGCTGGCGTAGCGGTAGCCGGTGATGATGAGGTCGGGGTCGGAGGCGACGAGCTCCTCGAGGTTCGGCTCACGGTGTGAGCCGGTGTCGTGGATGTTCTTGTCCTCGTGGTACTTGGTGATCGTGTCCGGGATGAGGGTGACCGGTGCGGAGACCAGGTCGATGTCCCAGTCCTGGAGGACCCGGAAGATGCGGTTGTCGAAGGCGGCGACACGCTGCGGGTCGGCGGGGATCTCGACCTCGCCGCGGGCGTCGGTGACGGTCTTCGTGTCTGCTGCGGGGGCGCTGTCGTCACTGTTGTCGGAGCAGGCGACGAGGGATCCTGCGGTGAGCAGGGCCGTGACAGTGAGTGCTAGCGGGGCCGTTCGGCGTCCGCGGAACAGGGTGCGCATGGATGAAAGTCCTCTCAGAACGTCAGGTTCGTTGAATCTCTGTTGCACCCTAGCCAAGCCGGAGCCTTCTGCGCCAAGTGGAGCCTAAGTATACCGGTGTCTAACCTCACACTGCTTTTCTTTTCCTCTGCGTCACTTTCTGTATCGTCACTGTTCGCCACGGAGAGTCCGGAGGGTGACCGGGTGACTGGCACTCACTGGACGGGGGTAGGTGACGGGGGTAATTTCTTTGTCCGTTCCGCGCCGGTGTCTGTCCGCCACGCGTCGTCGTGTGCGGGCCCGAGGGGACACCTACCGTGAGGCGCTCCAGGCGTCCCAGAGCTGTGCGTATCTGCCACCTGCGTCGACGAGTTCCCGGTGCGAGCCGATCTCCACGATCCTCCCCTGTTCCATCACCGCGATCCGGTCGCACGCGGCGGCCTGGCTGAGACGGTGGGCGATGACCACGGCGGTGCGGCCCTCGGTCGCGGCGTCGGAGGCGAGGTCGAGTTCGCGGGCGTTCGCGGAGCCGGCTTCGGCCGTTGCCTCGTCGAGGATGACGAGCGACGGGTCGGCGACAAGTACCCGGGTGAGGGCGAGGTGCTGTGACCGGGCCGCGGTCAACGGGTAGCCGCCGGGGCCCAGGGGAGTGTCGAGTCCGTCGGGAAGGTCGGCGAGGATGTGGCCGGCACCGGTGCGTCCGATCGCGTCGAGCAGGGCGGTGTCGGTCACTGCCGTGGGGTCCGGCGCACCGACGGTGAGGTTGTCCCGCAGTGTCCAGGAGAACACGTGACTGTCCTGGCTGACGAGAACTGTGTCCCGGGGGGAGGACAGGACGCCACGGGTGACGGGATGGACTCCGGCCAGGAGTGCGGCGACCGTCGATTTCCCGGCCCCGGAGGTTCCGACCAGGGCAAGGTGCTCACCTGGTGCGACGGTGAGACTGAGATCGTGGAGGACGTCGTCGGCGTCGGGCCCGTCGGGGGTGTAGGAGAAGGACACATGCTCCATAAGCACCCGGGCGTCGCTGTCACAGCCGGCGTCCCCGTCACCGCCGGTGTCGCCGGCGCGGTCGGCTCCCTCTGCCCCACCTGTACTGCCGGCAGGCCGGGAGTCGGTGACCCCGACGATCCGCGCCAGTGACGCCGTCGCCGACTGCAGGACATCGATCTCCCGCATCACCTGGCCGAGCGGCCCCTCGATCCGCAGGAAGAACAGCACGGCGGTGGTCACCGCACCGACTGTCAGCGACCCGGAACCGTCGGGGCCGTCCCCGACCAGGACATAGCCGATGAACAGGACTGCGGTGAGCATGAGCAGGAAAGCCATGTCCACCCTCCACATGAACATCGTCTGCACGGTCCTGGCGCGCAACGCCCACCTGTTGACCTGCCAGGAGGATTCGGCGATACGGGCGCTGTGGCGTCGGGAGAGGCGGAAGGCGAGCACCGTCGGCAGTCCCCGCAACGACGACAGGAGATTGTGCGCGCGGTCACCGAAGGCGGCGCGTTCCGCGGCGTACATTGCAGGTGCGGTCCTCAGGTACCAGCGCAGGGTCCACCAGTACAGCGGAAGGGCCACGAGGATCGCCAGGGCCAGCCGTGGATCGAGCACCGCCATACCGGCAAGGGTGAGGATGATGGTGAAGAATGTCCTGGTCAGCTGGGGGACGACCTGAGACAGAGCTTCGGAGACCTGGGCGACGTCATCGCTGGCACGGGAGATGAGGTCCCCGGTGCCGGAGCGTTCCACCTGCTCCTGCGGCATCCTGAGTGCCGAGTCGACGAGTTTCTCACGCAGGGAGGCGAGAAGCCTCTCCATCAGCCGGGACGCCACGAGTACCCCGAGCACGGACAGGACAGCCGCGCCGACGGACGCGGCGACGACGGCGAGGCCGTAGATCCAGGCCGGGGTGTGCGTTGCTCCGCCGCTTCCACCATCGGAAGCACGCGCGACGTCGTCGACGACCCGGCCGAGGATCCACGGGGTGACCAGGTCAAGTGCGGCACCGACGGCGGCGAGGACCGCGGAGACGGCAAGGAGTCCACGGCGTCCCCGCAGCTCCGCCCACAGCACCGCGGCGGTGCGTCGACCGTCGGCGACGGGGAGGCGTTCCGGGGCGGTCACAGTTCCACCACCCTGTCGCAGGCAGAGAGCATCGCCGGGGACGCCGTGACGACCACGGTGGCACGCCGACGCCGGAACGGTCTCAGGCGTTCCGCGACGGTCGCCTCGGTGACCGGGTCCACCGCCGTCGTCGGGTCGTGGAGAACCAGGACCGGTGGATCGGCCGCCAGTGCGCGGGCCAGAGCGATCCTCTGCCGTTGCCCGCCGGACAGTCGCAGCCCACCGTCACCGACCATGGTGAGCTCACCGTGGGGAAGGGTGGCGAGGATGTCGTCGCAGGCCGCGGCGTGCAGTGCGCCGGGGACCAGGGAACTGTCCGAGCCCGGGACAGCGAGATTGTCGGCGACGGTCCCTTCGAACAGGTCGGCGGTGTGCGGCGCGGTGAGGACCAGATTCCGGTAGTCGAGGATGTCCAGGTCGCCGGCGGGGATGTCGTCGACCAGGACCCCGTGTCCGTGGGCGAGCTGCCCGACCAGCTCTCCCGCCCGCGACCCTTCGGCGCGGACCCCCACACACTCGCCGGAGGAGACGGTCAGGACCGGGGTACCGCCGCACCCCCCGTCACCGCTTCCGCTGTCCGTTTCCACTTCCGTTTCTGCGTCCGGTGCCGCGCCTGCCGAAACGGTCGCGCCGGTGACCGTGAGCGTCAGCGGCCTGTCCCGTTCCGGTGCCGTCCGAACTCCCGGCCCGGTGTCGGAGCCGGGAGTACGCAGCAGGTCCAGGACCCGGTCGGCGGAGGCGACCCCGGTGGCCCACGGTGCTCCGATCATGGTGGGCAGTGAGGTCAGCGGTCCGAGCAGGAACTGTGTCAGCCCCACCACCGAGATCAGCTCACCGACGGTCAGCTGACCTTCCAGGGCGAGCACGGCGGCGCCGACGGTCAGCCCTGCGATGAACACCCCGGACACCGAGTTCATCGTGCCCAGGTACAGGGCACGGGAGTTCCGTGCCCGCAGTGCGCCGTCCAGTGCTCCGGAGCTGACACGCCGGTAGCGGTCGGATGCGGTGCGTTCGGCGCGCAGGCCTTTGATGACCCGGTACCCGGCGATAATGTCCCCGGCCTGGCCGGTCGCCCGGGCCACGAGGGCCTGCTGCGACCGGCTGCGCCTCTGGAGCGGCCGGCCGGCCGCGGTCATGATCCACAGCATCAGCGGCGCCCCGACGAGCACCGCCAGACCGAGGGGCCAGGACACGGCGGTCAGGGCCACCGCACAGGCCACGACGGCGCACAGTTCACCGACAGGGTAGATGCCGAGCTGCATGGTCGCTGCAAGACGGAACACGTCGCCGGTGGCGGTGGCGAGAAGGGCTCCGCTGAGACGTCGGGTCTCCATGCCGGCAGGATCCAGCAGCCGGTCGGTGACGTCCATGCGCAGGCGGTGCTGGACCTGCTGCATACCGTAGAAGCCCGTGCGGGACCCGAAACGGAAGCACAGGGACGCCGCGACCGACACCGCGACCAGAACCCCTGTCCACCCCAGCAGTTCGGCCAGGCTGTGACGGGCGATCGCCCGGTCGACGACGAGGCCCGCGGTCACCGGGACAGCGACCGAGCACAGCTGACTCAGGGCCAGGAGGATCCCGCCGGGGACCGTGTACTTCACCGCGCCAAAGACCACGCGCCGGGTGAACTGTGCGGCGGTGGTCTTGTCATCGAAGGGGATCGGCCGGCTGGCGACCTGCTCCCGGGGAGCCTGGAGCAGCAGAGGCCACCGGATGCCGAAGAGGTGGCTGCGCAGGGCGTCCTCCGGGGTGGGACCGGGTGGACCGGCAGGGGCGGCGGGAGAGTCGGCGCTGGTGGTCACGGTGCCTCAGACTACGGAGTGGTCCGGGGGTGGGGTTGTCCTGAGATGACAGCCGGTTAGCGTGAAGGTGGGGGATGAAAAAATGAGGGCCGGGGGAGGAAGGTGGGGAAGAAGGTGAGGACGCTGTCAGCTTCTCAGAGCGCTGCGGTGAGCTGTGGGGCGATCCTGTCGACGGCCCAGTCGAGGCTCATCGGCCCGGACGCCGTGGTCACCGCGTAGCCGAGGGCGGTGTCCTGCCAGATCAGGGCACCGTCGCGCACGGAGGCCAGACCGCGGAACTGGTCACTGTCCTCCAGCTTCTTCCTCTCTCCGGCCGGGTCGTAGATCACCAGCACATCTGCGTCGAGTTCGTCGAGCCGCTCCAGGGAGACGGTCCCGCGGGCCCCGGCGGCTTTCTGCCTGTCGGCCTGTTCCAACCCGAGGTCCTCCAGCAGGGAGTTGGTGGAGTAGACGAGCTGACCCTGGTTGAGCATCGCCGAGTTGTAGGTGAGGTCTCCGACGCCGGGGAACTGTGCCTGTATCTCCGCGATGCGGCCGGCGTAACTGTCCCTGACTTCTTCAGCCCGGTCCTCCAGACCGGTGGCCTGTGCAATGCCGTCGAGGATCGGCTGCCAGGCGGGTCCGTCTGCCGGCCAGTCGTAGACGAGGGTGGGGGCCACGTCCTCGAGGGCCTTCCAGGTGGAGTCGTCGGCGTAGACGTCACCGACGACGATGAGGTCGGGGTCGTACTTCGCGACAGCCTCGGGGTCTGCGGTGCGGTCCGCGGTGAGCGCGGCGTCCTCCGGCCAGTCGATCTTCCCCTGCAGCCAGGGCATGTTGGCGTCACCGCCCTGGATCTCGAACATGGCCACCGGTTCAAGGCCGAGGGAGAGCACGGGGTCGACCGCGGCCTCGTGCATGACCACGATGCGTTCGGGTTTCGCCGGTACGGTCGATGATCCTCTGACGTGGTCGACGGTGACGGGCCAGGACGCCGTCTGCTGCGATTGTGCGGCTGAAGTTGTCTGCTGCGTCGACTGCTGTGTTGTCGAGGTGGTGCCGCCGGTTGGATCGGTCGGTTCGGGGGAGTTGTCGCTGCAGGCGACGAGACCGGTGGCGAGGACGGCGGCGCCGATGAGTGCGGCGGGGACGGTGCGGAAGAGTTTCACTGTTTCTCCTGGTCCTGTGGTCGGAACGGGTACGGGACGTGCCCGGGACTTGTGCATCAGGTGCACGGCAGTAGGTCAGGCTATGCTCATTGTGTGAACCGGAATCGTACGGGACTGCCCCGTGCTTAATGATCTGGCACCGTTCCGTGCCGACCTGGAGGCGGGGGAGCGGTACCTGCTGCTGTGGTGCCACGCCGGCACTGTAAAGGTCAGGTACCGCGCAGAGGTGGACAGGTTGACCGGGGGACGGGGAATCCTGCTGCCGCCGGGAACCCGCGCAGGCGTGACTGTCGCACCAGGTTCGGTCGCCGTCCCGGTCAGGATCGCAGCCCCGGAGATCTGTGACGGTGGGGACGCCGTGGAGAGGTTCTCCGTGGGAGACTGCGGGAGAGACGGGTGGGGGAGACAGCGGTGGAACGACTGGGTCCTCCACCAGTTCAGCGCCTCCGTGTCTCCGCTGCGGGAACCCGGTCACCGGGCGGGAGACTGTGTGAGAGTCCTGCGGGGTCTGCAGTCCCGGGTGCCCGGACCTCCACTGCCGCAGTCGGCGGGGGCCCTGGAGGTGGCTCTGGCGCTGACCCGGGACCCGGCCTGTCCGAGGACGGTGTCGCAGTGGGCGGAGGAAGTCGCGACCGGGGAACGGACCCTGCACCGCATGTTCGTCACCGAGACGGGTCTGACCTTCGGCGGGTGGCGGAGGCAGTGCAGGCTGGCTGCGGCGGCCCGGCTGCTCCTCTCGGACAGGTCGCGACCGGTCAGCGAGATTGCCGGTTCGGTGGGCTTCGGGACCCCCACAGGGTTCATCCGTGCGTTCCGCCGGTGCACGGGGGCCACTCCTTCGGAGTGGCGGACCGGTGACGGTGCCGGTACCCGGGTGGACCGCAGTCTCTCGACGCCTCCGGGGTGGGGTGGGGCGTCCTCCCCTCCGGGGCTGGACCACGGTTTCCACCTGCTGCTCTGGGTGTACCGGGGGCGGATGCTGCTCCGGACAGGTGACCTGGTGAACGTGGTCGGGGAGGGGCAGGTCGTCTGGATGCCCGCATACCGGGGTCACGAGGTTCTGACGGCCCCCGGCTCGGTGGTACTGCCGTTGACCTTCACCGTGGGACAGGTGTGCCCGGACGAGGGCACTGTTCCGGTGGCGGTCGACAGCGGTGACACTGTGCCTCTGCTGCAGCATGTCTTCGCCAACCAGAGTGGTCTCGGTCCCGGGGGATATGACAGCACGGCCGTGCCGGAGGCGCTTTTCGGGACCGTCGTCACCGCGGGTGCCGACCCGGCACCTGCTCCGGTGGGCACCGTGGAGGGCACGGGCACGGTGGCGGACGCCGTGGACGGGATGCCGGTGCAGGTTCGCCAGGTTGCGGACGCCGTCCTGCGGGATCTGCGTTCACCTGCAGGTCTTGACCGGTGGGCGGTGTCGGTGGGGTGGACGCCGCGGAAGCTCAACGCGGGATTCCGGGAATGGACCGGGATGACCTTCCTCAGGTGGCGTGCGACGGTGAGGTTGCAGACGGCCCGCCGGTTGATCGCCTACGGGTCGGCTCCTTCGGAGGCTGCCAGGGCGGTGGGCTACCGACACCTGTCCCAGTTCAGCCGTGAGTTCAAGGCACGGTTCGGGGTGAGTCCACGGAACCTCAGTGGTGTAATGTCAGGAAACAGTTACAATGCACAGTAAACAACAAAAGGTCCGCCGAGCTGGAGACGGTCAGTGGCTTGTGTCTCTCATGCGGAGCTGATGCGATTTTCGACACATGGAGGGCCTGTGGGCTATCCTCTGTGCAAGGTAGTTATCAAATCAGACTCGTTGAGTTCGGCGTACGCCGTATCCGGACGAAACACAACCGCTGTGTCCGATGTGTCGGAGCATTCCCGAAAATGGGATGAACCGGCAGGTGGGCGCTAAGATCTTCAGCGACATGGACCGGTACGGGCCAGGACTTTGACGGAGTCCGTCCACGGTACAGCCACAACTCAGCAGCGCTACAGACGAGCGAAAAGCAGGAGGAGACAAGACAATGTCGACCACACCCCCGCCCCCGGGCGTGCCCGGGGAGCCTGACGACACGTCCCCGTCGAGTGCCGACACTCCTATCAAGCTGAGCGCTCCCGGCGCTCCCGGCGCTCCGGGTGCACCTGTTGCTGCGCCTGCCGCGCCTGCGGCGCCTGCCGCGCCTGCGGCGCCTGCCGCGCCTGCGGCGCCTGCCGCGCCTGCGGCGCCTGCCGCGCCTGCGGCGCCTGCCGGTCCGATCAAGCTCGGTGCGACGGCCCCTGGTGTGCCGTCCGCTCCCGGTGCCCCTGCGGCTCCGGCTGCTGCTGCGCCTGCCGCCGCCGCGCCTGCCGCGCCTGCGGCGCCTGCGGCCCAGTCCGGTCCGATCAAGCTCGGTGCGACGGCCCCTGGTGTGCCGTCCGTTTCCGGTGCTCCTGGTGCTCCGGCCGCTCCTGCCGCAACCGTCCCGGGCCCTCCGGCCGCTCCTGCGGCTCCCGGCGCTCCGGCTGCTCCTGCAGCTCCCGGCGCTCCGGCTGCTCCTGGCGCTCCCGGTGCTCCTGCCGCAGCTGCCCCCGGTGTACCGGTCGCCCCGGGTGCTCCCGGCGTCCCCGGTGCTCCGGCAACCCCCGGTGCCCCTGCCGCAGGCAGAGGGACCGCGCCGGCTGCCGCGAAACCTCAGCCCAAGGCCAAGCCGAAGAAAAAGGAACCGCTGACGATCGCCGGTGTGGAGGTCGGGGACCTCCTCGCGGGTGCCGGTGCCGCAGTCACGGGAGCTTTCGCCTCCCTGAGAAAGCTCGGGAAGAAAGGTGCGATAATCCTCGCAGCAGCCGTCGTGGCCGCTGTCGTCATCGTCGTCATCTGCAGGCTCATCACCAACATCGACGCAGTGAAGAGCTGGATGCAGCAGTACCCGGGAGAGTATGAGCCGGCCGTCACCCCCGACGAAGGGTTCCCGATCTGGGCACGGTGGCAGCACTACCTCAACTTCTTCTTCATGGCACTCATCCTCCAGTCCGGACTCCGGGTCCGCCACCAGCAGAAACCGCCGGCCGTGTGGCAGCCGCGCAAGGGCGGCAAGAAGATCAGCATCAACCTGTGGCTGCACACGTCCCTGGACATCTTCTGGATGCTCAACGGTCTGATTTTCGTCATCCTGCTGTTCGCCACCGGTCACTGGGCCCGCATCGTCCCGACGAGCTGGGAAGTGTTCCCCAACGCGATCTCCGCAGGTCTCCAGTACGCCTCGTTCCAGTGGCCTCCGGAGAACGGGTGGGTCAACTTCAACTCCATCCAGCAGATCATGTACTTCCTGGTGATCTTCGTCGCCGCGCCGCTGGCGATCATCTCAGGACTGCGGATGAGTGAATGGTGGCCGAAGGACGCCAAGACGCTGAACAAGATCTACCCGGCCCCGGTCGCCCGGAAGATCCACTTCCCGACCATGCTATTCTTCGTCCTTTTCGTGATCATCCACGTGTTCCTGGTCTTCACCACCGGGATGACCCACAACCTCAACCACATGTTCGCCGGCAACCAGTCCGGAAACCTCGGAGGCTTCCTCTGGTTCGTCCTCGGACTCGCCGTCGTCATCGCGGCACTGGTCGCAGCCCGACCGTTGGTGATCCAGCCGATCGCCGGCAAGTTCGGCCAGGTCAGCGCCCGCTAGAAACCCCCGGCGCCGGCCGAACCCCCGCCTCCGGTGTCACCCGGGGGCCGTCACCCGGAGGCCGTGTCACGGCAGCCGGTACGTCCACTCCGGGGTCGAGAATTTCACGTCACACCGCTCACGCGCGACCTGCAGGTCGCGTTCGGTGATCTCACCTTCGCTGGCGCCGTACTTCTCCTTGAAGGTGTCGTGGAACACCCGGAGGATCTCTTCACGGGGCAGCTGAGTCTGTGAACGCATCGGGTCGACCCTCTTCACCGCCGACCGGGTGCCCTTGTCCTTCATCTTCTCCTTGCCGATCCGGATGACCTCCAGCATCTTCTCGGCGTCGATGTCGTAGGACATGGTCACGTGGTGGACCATCCACCCGTTCGAGAACCGCTTCTGGGCGGCGCCACCGATCTTTCCCTCGTCGGAGGAAATGTCATTGAGGGGTACGTAGTGGGCGTTGATTCCCACCTTCTTCAACGCCTCCATCGTCCACTCGTCGAGGAACGGGTAGGACTGGGCGAAACTCAGCCCGTCCACGAGAGCCTGCGGCACGACCAGGGAATATGTGACACAGTTACCCGGCTCCATGAACATCGCCCCACCACCGGTGACCCTCCGGGACACCGTGATGCCGTACCTGTCCACACCCTCCTGGTTGATCTCGTTCGCATAGGACTGGAAGGACCCGATGACGACCTGGGGGGCGTTCCACTCCCACAACCGCATGAACGGCTTACGCCGTCCGGCGGCCACCTCCTCGGTGAGGGTCTCGTCCATCGCCACGTTGAGCATGGGGTCGACAGCGGGGCCGTAGATCACGTCGAAATCGATGTCGTCCCAGCCCACGGCATGGCCGAGAGCACGACGTACCGCTATGCCCACACCCTCGGCGGTGATGCCGAAGAGCACGTCACTGCGCAGCAGGGAATCGGACACACGCTCGGCGTACCCCTCCGCGGTGAGGTCAGCGGGAGCCTCCTCGAGTGCCGAGGTGATGCGGACAAGCACTTCATCCGGTTCCAGGAAGAAGTCGCCCGCGATACGGACGCCCGTCAGAACCCCCGGTGAATTCTCGGAGGCCCTGGTCACCTCCAGATCGACGACAATGAGTTTCCCCCCGGGGACCTTGTATTCTCCGTGCACGTCAGGCTGCCTTTCTCAGGTTTCTCGGGGCCCCGGTTCACTTTGGGTACCCTCACCGGAACAAGTGTACGCACCGGGCGGACACCCTAGCCCCGCACAGCGAGGGCGAAAGGCAGGACCGCTCTCGCCCCCGCCCGTCGCAGCTCCCGCCCCGCCATTGTCACCGCCCACCGGGACCCGATCTCCGAGTCGACGAGCAGCACCACCCGTCCCCGGACCGCGGCGGCGGTCTCCGCAGGAACCTCGAATGCACCGTAGAGGTTGCGCACCCGGTAGGCACTGTTGACATCCGGTGTCCCCGGATCCCGGGTGAACCTCAGTTGGCCTGCGTCGACCATCCTGCCCAGCCGCGCCAGACCGGAGGCGGTGTCCGCCACGGTGACCGGACGGGTCGTGGAGGGCATCGCCACGACAGCCTCAGGGCGTTCCTGCCACCTCCACCCGCTCAGAACCCTGACACACCAGTCGGCGATGTTCCCCGGGACCGGACCGTCGGCGTGGCCCTCGGCCAGGAACTCCCGCAGCACCTGCCCGGCCCCCAGGCCGGTGGGGCGGCCCCCGGTCACCCCCGCCGCGACCTGCTCATCGGCAGGGACAACCCCTTTGAGCGGGACGCCCACCTTCTCCATTCCGCCGGGCCACCGGGTACGTGGCTCGACCGGGACGCCGAGAGTGGACAGCACCTTGCGCGCCCCGGACTCGGCGTCCTCACTGACCGTGGCGTCCCACCACACCCCGGCGCAGACGTCGCAGCGTCCGCAGTCGTGGGCGGTCGGATCGTCGAGTGCTTCGGCGAGGAACCGCATCCGGCACATTGTCCCGGCTTCGTACCGGAGCATCGCCTCAGCCTCCCTGCGACGTGCCTCGGCGACCGCCTCATAGCGTGGCGCGTCATAGGTCCAGGGTCGTCCGGTGGTGACGAAACCGGAACCCGCCCGCTCCACCGCCCCGTCGACCTGCAGTGTCTTGAGCAGCAGGTTCAGTCGTGTCCTCCTGATCCCGACCAACGGTTCCAGTGCGGGAACCGACAACGGCGACGCAGATTCGGACAGGGCGGCCAGCACGGCGAGGGCGTCCTCTTCCCCGGGCATCGACGCGGTGGCGAAGTACTCCCAGATCTCCGGGTCGTCATCCCCGGGCAGCAGCAGAACATCGGCGGAGTCGGTGGCACGCCCTGCACGTCCGACCTGCTGGTAGTAGGCCACCGCGGAGGAAGGTGCCCCGAGGTGCACGACAAACCCCAGGTCGGGTTTGTCGAACCCCATCCCCAGGGCGCTTGTCGCCACAAGGGCCCTGATCCGGTTGTCCCGGAGGGCCTCCTCCAGGCTGGCACGGTCCTCGGCGTCCGTCCGGCCCGTGTACGGGGCGACGTCATGGCCGGCGTCGCGCAGTGCGCGGGCTGTGTCCTCCGCCGCGGAGACGGTGAGACAGTAGATGATCCCCGACCCGGTGAAGTCGTTGAGATGACTGATCAGCCAGCCGACACGGTGACCGGAGGACGCCACGGGTGCGACCCCCAGGCGCAGTGAGTCTCGCGACAGCGGACCCCTGATCACCATGGTTTCGCTGCCCAGCTGGGCGGAGACATCCTCCACGACCCGGCTGTTCGCCGTGGCGGTGGTCGCGAGCACCGGTAGGTCCTCCGGCAGGGACTCCAGCAGCGAACCGATACGCCGGTAGTCCGGGCGGAAGTCGTGGCCCCAGTCGGAGATGCAGTGCGCCTCGTCGACCACGATCATCCCCACCCCCGGCGACACCGGACCGTCCTGCAGAGAACCGCCGTGCTGAGAACCGTCGTGCTGAGAACCGTCCAGGAGCGGGTCGAGGACGCGGTCGCGGAACCGGGGGTTCGTCAGACGTTCCGGGGAGATCAGCAGCACATCCAGCCGACCGGAACGAAGATCCCCGACAACCTCGTCCCACTCGGTGACATTGGAGGAGTTGACCGTGGCAGCCTTGACCCCGGCGCGCCGGGCCGCGGCAACCTGGTCCCGCATCAGGGCGAGCAACGGGGAGATGATGAGGGTGGGACCTGCGCCCCGCTCACGCAGCAGCCGGGCAGCGACGAAGTACACCGCGGACTTTCCCCACCCGGTGCGTTGGACGACGAGGACGCGCCGGTGCCCGGTGACGAGGGCGTCCACGGCCTCGAACTGCCCTTGCCTGAACTGTGCGTCGGGGCGTCCGGTGAGTTCCCCGAGGATCCTCGTCGCGTGGGGCAGAAGGTCGGGGTGAAGGTCACCGTCCCGGCGTTCCGGTTCCGGAGATGCTGCGGGAGGGGTCATCGGCAACCTTGTCTGGGAGGATCGGGTCAGGGAGACGGGTCTGGTCCGGCGGACAGTGCCTGGTCCGAGCCGTCGACCACCAGGGTACCGGTACCACCTGCCGGCTCTGACCTGTCCGCCGGACCAGACCCGTCTCCCTGACCCGATCCTCCCAGACAAGGTTGCCGATGACCCCTCCCGCAGCATCTCCGGAACCGGAACGCCGGGACGGTGACCTTCACCCCGACCTTCTGCCCCACGCGACGAGGATCCTCGGGGAACTCACCGGACGCCCCGACGCACAGTTCAGGCAAGGGCAGTTCGAGGCCGTGGACGCCCTCGTCACCGGGCACCGGCGCGTCCTCGTCGTCCAACGCACCGGGTGGGGAAAGTCCGCGGTGTACTTCGTCGCTGCCCGGCTGCTGCGTGAGCGGGGCGCAGGTCCCACCCTCATCATCTCCCCGTTGCTCGCCCTGATGCGGGACCAGGTTGCCGCGGCCCGGCGCGCCGGGGTCAAGGCTGCCACGGTCNGGGCCGGGGCAGTCACCGACGGGGCCGGCAGCGGGGCGGACGGGAGACCACCGGCCTGCCCGGGGTGTGGCGCCGCGTTCAACCCGGGCTGTGCACTGCACACGGGAATCTACTTCGACGTCTGAACCGGAGTGCGTAGCTACGGTGACCGGATGAGCAGGCTGCCCGGTGCTGTGGCGCATGCGTCGAAAGACCCCCGGACCTTCGCGGAGAAGGAGCCGGGGGTCTTCCTGTCGGGGTGGCTGACGAGACTCGAACTCGCGACACCCAGGATCACAACCTGGTGCTCTACCAACTGAACTACAGCCACCATCGCTGCTGTACGGCAGCGGGACTCATACTAGACCACGGTTGTCATCCGGGGCAAAAGCGCACCGTGAACAGCATCAACAGCGTCCGGGCGCAGGGTCGTGTCAGACTATCGGCGTCGCCGCTGTGGCCGCCGCGGCCGCCGCCTCCACGGCTTCGGCGTCCGGGCCGGGGGCGGGGACGAACGCCGCCCGCCGGTAGTAGTCCAGTTCCCGGATGGACTCGAGAATATCCGCCAGTGCTCGGTGCTGCATCCCCTTCGCCGGTTGACCGCTGTACACGCGCGGGTACCAGCGGCGGGTCAGCTCCTTCACCGAGGAGACGTCGATCATCCGGTAGTGCAGAAAGCTGTCCAGCCCGGGCATGTACTTCGCGATGAACTTCCGGTCGCTGGCGATCGAGTTCCCGCACAGAGGCGCCACACCGGGGGAGGCCACATGGCTGCGGACGTACTCCAGGACCCGGTCCTCGGCGTCCTTCACACTGACGGTGGAGGCACGGATCTCGTCGGTGAGACCCGATGAGCCGTGCATCTTCGTCACGAAGTCGTCCATCTCCGCCAGTTCCCCGTCAGTGGCGTGGATGACGATGTCGATGCCCTCATCCAACGGAACAAGGTCAGCGTCGGTGACGATCACCGCGATCTCGACGAGTACGTGCCGGGACGGGTCGAGCCCCGTCATCTCGCAGTCGGCCCACACGAGCCGGTCGGTCCGGGCGATCTGGTTGGGTGTCATTGCCTGTTCCTTCTGCTTGTCCACTGCCACTTGTCCACTGCCACCGTGTCCACCGTCAGTCTTCTGCCATCCTGGCGTACACCCTGCCCAGCAGCGGGGCGGTGACGCGGCGTGGGAGGTAGGTGGAGATCACGTTCGCGATCTTCGACAGTCCACCGGGGACAACCCGGAGCCTGTTCGCGGCCAGGGCGTCGAGGGTCTCGGTCGCACAGTCCGGGTATGTCGTCCACACGAAGTCCGGGGTGGCCCGGTCCACGATGGTACGCTCGGCGTCCTGCTTGACCTCTTCACGGACCGGTCCCGGGGCCAGGAGGGTGCACCGGACACCCGTGCCCTTCAGCTCGTAGTGCAGGGCCTCGGTGAAGGTGTTGACCATCGCCTTCGTCCCCACGTACGTGGCATTGTTCGGGATCGCGGCGTTACCAGCCACCGAACCGACGTTGACGATCCCGGCGTCCCCTCCGGCGACCATCCCCGGCAGCACCGCCGCGGTGAGCTCGAAGACAGCGGTGGCGTTCAACTCGAACTGGGCGCGTTCCCGGGCGGGGTCAAGCCGGCGGAACTGCCCGAACGTGGCCACCCCGGCGGAGTTCACCAGGATGCTGACGTCCCTGCCGGCGAGCTCGGCGACGAGTTCCCCACGGGCCGTCGGCTCCGCGAGATCGCAGGTGCGGATCTCGACGTGCACCGGGGACCCCTCCGCCGCGAGGGAATCCCGGATCTGCTCCATAGGACCGGCGGTCCGGGCCACCAGCAGCAGGTTGTGGCCGCGTCGACCCAGCTCAAGGGCTACGGCCCGTCCGATACCTGAGGACGCCCCGGTCACCACGGCGACACGGTCGGGTCCGGGGGCGGGAAGTGAACGGTTCTCGGACGAACGGAAGAACACCTGGTCTCGTCTCCTGTGGTGGTGGGGAACTGGGGATGGGCAGCTGACGGAGGTCAGCGCCGCAGATCGCCGGCAGATCCCCGTCAGATGACTGCCCGTTCAGGCTACACCGGCCACAGGAAGGGAAGTGCAGGACACCGGCAGCCGCTTCTCCCGCCCGGTGCCCGCAGCCCTGCCCCACCGCAGCTCCCCGCACCCCGCTGTGAGCCCCCGTGAGACCGGAAGTGTGCTTCCCACGGTGAGCTCTGATGTGTGCCCCTGGCAGGATTCGAACCCGCGACCAGCCGGGTAGAAACCGGATGCTCTCATCCACTGAGCTACAGAGGCGTCGCGCCCTTACGGCGCGAGAAAACATGATAGCCCACCCGGCGCCCGATCCTGAACCCGGGGCACCGTGTCGGAGGGAAGGTTCCACGCACCCGGGCCCGGGGTCCACCCCGGCGTCCCCGTCGAATCGGATTCAGCCGTTCCCGCTAGTAATGTCAGGGATCATGTCCGACACGTCCCACGCTGTCACCCCGGTCACCTCCACGCCCCGGCGGCTCGGTTCGCCGGTCGGTGTCTACGTCGGAGCCACCGTGCTGGCCGGTGTGGTCGCGGCGGTGATCGGTGCAGCCTTCCTCGGCCAGTCACTCGCGGTCCTCGGGATCCCTGATCCCGGCCCGGTCACCTCGTGGGGCGTCCCCCTGGTCCGTGGTGCGGGAACCGTGCTGGCCTGCATCGGTGTCGGCGGTTTCCTCATGAGCGCGCTGGGTACCCCTCCGCGTGCCGACGGCTTCCTCGACATCGACGGCTTCCGCGCCGCCCGCACGGGAACCTGGGCGATGCTGGGTTGGGCAGTGTGCGCGTTCCTGCTGATTCCGCTGTACCTGTCCGATGTGTCCGGGTCCCCGTTGTCGGAGACTCTCGCCCCGGACATGTGGGGCACGGCCATCGACCAGGTCTCCACCGCCGGGGCGATGCGCTGGATTGCGGTCATCGCCGGGCTCACCGGTGTCCTCTCCCTGATGACCCGCAGGTGGATCTGGCAGCCGGTCTTCCTCGCTCTGTCGGTGATTTCCCTGGTGCCGGTCGCGCTGGAGGGGCACTCGGCGTCCGGCGGTGACCACGACTACGGCGTGAACTCACTCCTGTGGCACATCATTCTGTCCGCCCTGTGGATCGGCGGGCTGGCGGCACTGGTCGCCCACGCCGCCCGCAGGGGCCCGCACATGCCCGAGCTGGTGCGCCGCTACTCATGGCTGGCACTGGTCTGCATCACCGGTATCGCGGCGTCCGGCCTGATCAACGCGGCGATCCGGCTGAAGTTCTCCGAGTGGTTCACCACCGACTACGGACGTGTGATCGTCGCTAAAGCGGTACTCACGGTGGTCCTCGCGGGGATGGGCTGGTTGCACCGACGGTGGACCATCCCGCAGCTGGAGAACGGGTCTGACGCCGCAGCCGCCGCGACCTCGTGGTGGAGGCGCCCCTTCGTCCGCCTGGCCGTGGTGGAGGTTCTCGTCATGGCAGCCACGGTGGGCGTGGCGGTGTCACTGTCGCGCATCCCGCCGCCGGTGACGTTCACCGCGAACATCACCCCTGCCGAACTGATCATGGGGTTCAACCTCACCGAACCGTTCTCCGCTGCGGCGGTGTTCACGAACTGGCGGTTCGACCTGGTCTTCGGCACTGGTGCGCTGATACTCCAGGCGGTGTACATGTGGGCCTGGCTGAAACTGCGCAGGCGTGGCATAGCGTGGCCGGTGAGCCGGGTGATCTGGTGGACCCTGGGCAACGCGACCCTGATCTTCACCACCTGTTCGGGTCTGGGCCTGTACTCCATGGCGATGTTCGCACCGCACATGCTGCAGCACATGACCCTGACCATGATGATCCCGGTGTTCTGGGTCCTCGGTGGTCCCATGACCCTGCTTCTCCGGGCCCTGCCTCCGGCGGGCAAGGACGGCATCCAGGGGCCGCGTGAGTGGCTGGTCGTGTTCATCAACAACCCGGTATCCCGTTTCCTCACCAACCCGGTGGTGGCGGCGGTGCAGTTCGTCGTCGGTTTCTACGGTCTGTACCTGTCGGACCTGTTCAACGACCTTGCCAGTGAGCATGCCGGCCACCTGTTCATGAACATCCACTTCCTGATCTCCGGGTACCTGTTCTACTGGGTGGCCATCGGGGTGGACGCCGCTCCCCGTCAGCTCAGTCCGTTCATGAAACTGCTGATGACACTGTCCGCGATGGCCTTCCACGCCTGGTTCGGCATCGCGATGATGCAGATGTCCCAGCCTCTCGCGGAAAGCTACTACCTCTCGCTGCAGCTGCCGTTCCCGGTGGATCTCATGGAACAGCAGCACACCGGCGGGGCCATCGCCTGGGGACTGTCGGAGATCCCTCTGGTCTTGGTCAGCATCATGCACGGGGCGCAGTGGGCGAGTCAGGACCGCAGGGAGCAGAAGCGCTACGACCGCAAGGCCGAACGCGACGGGGACGCCGAGCTGGAGGCCTACAACGCGATGCTGGCCGACCTCGGATCGGGCAAGGACACCTCCCAGCAGGAGTACTACGGTTCGGAGTACCAGGGTGACGAGGTCCGCGGGTACCTGCACACCGAGGAAGCGAAACGCGAGTACCGCAGACAGCACCGGGAGTGACCACCTCGGCGGTGGCCGGGCACGGTATGTCGCGGGTCACGTTGTGGAGAGACTTCGGGACACAATGCCGGGTGTTGTCCACAGGACGGTGTCCCGGGGTCGACATGACCGTCACAGCGGGGGAGTATCGGCGGTCACCGGGGGCGGGAACCACCTGCCCTGTGTGACCCCGGTTGCGGGGGAGGGGAGAAGAACAATGCCGTCTGCACTGAATACGTTGACTTTGAGCGGCAACGTCGTGGGAATGCCGCGCAGGAATGAGAAGAATCCGGACCTGGTCTCGTTCCGGATCGCATCGACAGGAACCTACTGGTCGGACGGGGCATGGAGGGAGAAGCCGACCGTCTACATCGACGTCCAGTGCTGGAAGCGACTCGGGGAGAACGTCCTCGGCAGCGTGATGACGGGGATGCCGGTCGTCGTGACCGGTGAGCTCACCTGCTTCGAGTACCAGCCGGAGTCCGGGCCGACAGACCGGGACGGTCAGGTCTACCGGCAGCAGATCTACCGGCTGAAGTCGAAGTCAGTCGGCCTGGACCTCAACTGGGCGAAAGTGAAGGAATGGGCGCGTCGCAGCAGTGACAGGGAGACGAAGGTGACCCCCGCCGCCGGAGGAGGTGCGGACGGCTCCGGGCCTGCCACGGCTGCGGAATCCACGGTCCGGGCAGGGGCAGCTCCCACGGAGGACCGGGAGCTGCTGGCCACCGTGACCGGCGGCGAGGAGGCACCGTTCTGACCCCCGCGGCGCTCACCGACCCGGTCGACGGACACCGGGAGCAGACCTACGGCGGTGGGGAGGTGACCGGTAGGACGGTCATGTAGGGTGGACCTGACCAGGGACGCCGCTGCGCAGATGTGCGGCGGCGTCCCCCTCATGTGGCGAGGGTGAATCCACCCCCCGCCGTGACACACCCGCGAAACTCACCGAAGGGGATTTGATGGCCGAGTTCATCTACACGATGAAGAACGTGCGTAAGGCACACGGTGACAAGGTTGTCCTCGACAACGTCACCATGAGCTTCTATCCGGGAGCGAAGATCGGTGTGGTCGGGCCGAACGGCGCCGGCAAGTCCTCACTGCTGAAGATCATGGCCGGGATCGACCACCCGTCCAACGGTGAAGCATTCCTCGACCCCGGCGCCACCGTGGGCATCCTTCTCCAGGAGCCGCCTCTCAACGAGGAGAAGACCGTCCGCGGCAACGTCGAGGAAGGCCTCGGCGAGATCATGGACGTGAAGAACCGGTACGAGGAGATCGCCGAAGAAATGGCGACCAACTACACCGACGAACTCATGGAGGAGATGACTGTACTCCAGGAGAAGATCGACGCAG
This sequence comes from Corynebacterium neomassiliense, assembly GCF_900626215.1. Lineage (NCBI taxonomy): Bacteria > Bacillati > Actinomycetota > Actinomycetes > Mycobacteriales > Corynebacteriaceae > Corynebacterium > Corynebacterium neomassiliense. The sequence goes on from NZ_LR131107.1 coordinate 112,498, forward strand.
CCGACGCCTGGGAACTCGACTCGAAGATCGAACAGGCGATGGACGCCCTGCGCTGCCCTCCCTCCGACGAGCCCGTCACCCACCTCTCCGGAGGTGAGCGCCGCCGCGTCGCCATGGCGAAACTCCTGCTCAGCGAGCCTGACCTGCTGCTGCTCGACGAGCCCACCAACCACCTGGACGCCGAGAGTGTGCTCTGGCTGGAGAACCACCTGAAGTCCTACAAGGGTGCCGTTCTCGCCGTGACCCACGACCGCTACTTCCTCGACCACGTCGCCGAATGGATCTGCGAGGTCGACCGGGGCAAGCTCTTCCCCTACGAGGGCAACTACTCCACCTACCTGGAGACCAAGGCCGAACGCCTCGCCGTCGCAGGCAAGAAGGACCAGAAGCTGCAGAAGCGGCTCAAGGAGGAACTCGCCTGGGTCCGTTCGGGTGCCAAGGCCCGCCAGGCGAAGAACAAGGCCCGCCTGCAGCGCTACGAGGAGATGGCGGCGGAGGCCGAGCAGTACAAGAAGCTCGACTTCGAGGAGATCCAGATCCCCACACCTCCCCGGCTGGGCAACCAGGTAGTCGACGTCAACCACCTCACCAAGGGGTTCGACGGCCGGGTCCTCATCAAGGACCTGAGCTTCACCCTGCCGCGCAACGGGATCGTCGGCGTCATCGGCCCGAACGGTGTCGGCAAGACCACCCTGTTCAAGACTATCGTCGGGCTCGAGGAACCGGACTCCGGCGAAGTCAACGTCGGCAAGACGGTGAAACTGAGCTACGTCGACCAGAACCGTGAGAACATCGATCCCGAGAAAACCGTCTGGGAGGTCGTCTCCGACGGCCTGGACTACATCATCGTGGGCCAGAACGAGATGCCCTCCCGCGCCTACCTCTCCGCATTCGGGTTCAAAGGTGCCGACCAGCAGAAGCCCGCGAAGGTGCTCTCCGGTGGTGAGCGTAACCGGCTCAACCTCGCACTGACACTCAAACAGGGCGGGAACCTGATCCTGCTCGACGAGCCGACCAACGACCTCGACGTCGAAACACTCGGCTCCCTGGAGAACGCCCTGCAGAAGTTCCCGGGCTGTGCCGTGGTCATCTCCCACGACCGCTGGTTCCTCGACCGCACCTGCACCCACATTCTCGCGTGGGAGGGAAACATCGCCGAAGGGCAGTGGTTCTGGTTCGAAGGCAACTTCGAGGACTACGAGAAGAACAAGGTTGAGCGGCTGGGAGCGGACGCCGCCCGGCCCGGCCGAGTAACGCACCGTCGCCTCTCACGATAGACTGTTGGCAGAACAAAACAGCCTGAGGAGAATTGATGCCCTTCATCGACCATGAGGCTTCCGGGAGTCGGTACCACAGCACGCGGATCAACCTGCGCTGGTCGGACTTCGATCAGTTCCAGCACGTCAACAATGCGGCGTACCTCGAGTTCTCCCAGGACGCCCGGATCGATTTCGTCCGGGACGTTCTCACCGAGATGGACATCTCGGTACCGGCCTTCATCGTCAGATGGGCGTCAGTCGACTACCGCAAACCACTGTCCTCCAGTGACACCCAGGTACTCATCGAATCCTTCATGTACGAGATCGGTGAAAAATCCTTCAAGATGCGGCAGTACATCCGCAACGGCCAGCACCGCATCGTCGCGGTGGTGGACACCGTGAACGTGGCGGTGGACATCCTCTCGGGCAAGTCCCGACCATGGACGGACAGTGACCGTGAAGTCATCAACATGTTCATGATCCCGGTCGAAGATGACAGGGAAGAAGACTCCCTCGCCGTACAGGCCCGCAAAGACACCGAGTTCGAGACCGGGATCTGAACGGCGGGCAGGGGGAAAAGAGCGGGTAACGTGGGGCGCTGTGTCCGCCACAGAACCCACGACCCTCACCCTGACCCGTCCCGGCAGGTCCCAGGCCTCCACACTGCGACGGGTCGCGGCCGTGACAACCAGGATCCTGCGCACCGACCAGTCGGCGATGGCACGCCTCATCGCCGTCGACGGGGATACCACTGACATCCTCCTGTCCACACCCCTGGGATGTGTCGTCGCACAACGGGTGTACGCCACCCCGTCGCACGACGGTGCCGTCGTCGGCGCCGACCCCCTGCCGTCACTGCTGACCGGGGCGGCCTCCGGGGACAAGGTACCGGCCGAACTCACCCTCGGCTCCCGGATGGACCTCCTGTGGACCGGGGCGCCTCCACCCCGGGCAGGGTGGACAGTCGTGGACACCATCCCCGGCCCCGACGTCCGTGACGTCTACGACAGGCTTCACGACGAAGCCCGGGAGCACTCCGGACCGGCAGGTCTTCCACCCTCCCTCCTGGACCAGCCGCTGCTCCGACTGACCAGCAGAACCCAGACAGGCATTATCGAGGTGCCCGGCAGTGTCGTCGCCGCCCTGGGATCGTTCGGACTGATCGTCCGGCCCCGTGAAGAACTCACCGAACACGACCGAATCAGGGTCAGCATCACCGGATCCTGGATCCGTATCGACGCCCTTTTCGGCACCGTCTACCTCCCACGTCGCGGAGGACTGGCGAGAATTCCCTCACCCCGGTGAGCAGACAGGCCCCGTCGCCCCCGGCCGTGCCGGCCCCGCCGCGTCAGAGCATGTCCGCTCAGAGCATGTCCACGGTGAGCTTCACCGACATCACGACGACCAGGACAAGCAGTGCCACACGGACCAGTCCGGTACCCCGGTCCAGCACCAGTTTCGCCCCCACCTGGGCACCGGCGACATTGCACAGGGCCAGCACCACCCCCAGCACCCACAGGACATGACCACCCGCGGCGAAAACCACCAGGCCACCCACGTTCGTCGCCGTGTTGACGATCTTCGTCGTCGCCAGGGACTGCACAAGGTTCCGCGACAGGACCGCACTGAAGACGATCACCAGGAACATGCCGGTACCAGGCCCGAAGAAACCGTCGTAGCATCCGATCACCGCGATGAGAACCAGTGCTGCCACGGTCCGGCCCCGCCCGGCCGGCCCGGACGCCCCGCGTCCCCCGTCACCGGCCCCGTCGCGGCCGAACCCGGGCCGGAGAACCACGAAAGTGCCCACCGCGAGCATCAGCACGACCACCACCGGCCGGAGGACGTCACTGCTCACCGAGGCTGCGAGGAGTGCACCACCGGCCGAACAGATCCCCGCCAGCGGTGCAGCGGTCCGCAGCAGGTGCAGATCCACCCGCACGGTGCGCAGCATGCGTATGCCTGCACTGGCGGTGCCGAAGACCGCGGAGAACTTGTTGGTCCCCAGTGCCACCTGGGCAGGAAGACCGGGGGCGAAGCTGAGGATGAGAGGGATCAGGACCAGGCCGCCGCCACCGATCACCGCGTCGACGCCACCGGCGACCGCAGCCCCGCACAACAGTACGAACAGTCCCCCGGGGGTCAGCCCGGAGTCAGGTGCGACGAAAGTCAGCAGCTCATTCACGGTTGATGAGCATGTCGGCCACCCTGACCATGTGGTCCCACACTGCTGCGCGTGCGGGGGCGGGGAGGGCCTGGTCATCGACGGTCGCCAGGGCCTGCGACATGATCGTCAACCAGTGGTCCCGTGCCTCCGGCGTCACCGGGAAGTTCATGTGCCGCATGCGCAGCCGCGGGTGACCACGGCGTTCGTTGAAGGTCTGGGGCCCTCCCCAGTACTGCACGAGGAACCAGCGCAGCCGGTCCTCGGCACCGTCCAGGTCGTCGGCCGGGTACATGGGCCCGAGCACCGGGTCGTCGGGGACCCGGCGGTAGAACTCGTGCACGATCCTCCGGAAAGTCTCTTCCCCGACCATGTCGTAGAGACTCTGCTGCTTCTGCTCCGGCTGCGCCGGTCCGCGGCGCGGCTCACCGGGTACGGGAGAGATGGGGATCGTCATGGTTCCAGCCTAACCGGGGCAGGGGAGCGGCCGGAATCACCGGGCGTCGAAGGCCCGGGCCGCCGCGGCACGTTCGGTACGGGACACGCCTTCAGCGAGGACGCGGCGCAGCCCGGCCGGGGTGGACTCGGCGTCCGCGAGCGCCCTGATGTCGGCGATGACGGTCTCGTCCGACCGGGAGGGGAACAGCCCTTCACAGTTGCGCAGTGCCATTTCCGAGGACAGGGAATTCCACATGTCGACCACCCGGGCGACGTATTCGGTGCCGAAGGGGGCGGTGAGCTCGTCCTGGCCGATGTGGTTGAACCCTGCCATGCGGTAGCGCAGTGCCAGATTCGACTGTTCCGCACCGTGGAGGGTCAGCAGGTCCCATGCCTCACGCTTCACCGTGGGTTCAGGTACTGCGGTGCGTGCCTGCAGGGCGTGCATCGCACCGGAGGAGGACCTGTCGCCCGCCTCCTCGATCCCGATGAGCTCCTCGGCCTCCTCGGCGGTGAGGACGCCCCGGGTGCCGACCAGCGCGGTGATCAGCCTCCACCGCAGGTCCTGGTCGACGGTGAAGCCCGGCAGCAGGTCGTCGGGTGTCCTGTCCTCGACAAGTCCGAGCAGCCCACGCAGCCACACCGTGGAGGCGGGGGTCTGGGCTGCACCGGCGTAGGCGCGGACGAACGCGAGCCTGGCCTGCCCGGTGGTCTTCTCCGCGCCGGTGCGGAAGGTGTCGAGGAGGAGGCGGCGTCCCTCCTCCTTCCAGTCGTCGGCGACGTAGTTCTCCACGGCGGAGACCGCCTGGGCCAGAACCTGTTCGAGGACGCCGAGCTGGTCCTCTCCGACGGCGCCCCGGGCGACGAGGGCGACGAAGTCCCGGGCCCGCATCTGGGCGTTGCGGGTGGACTGCCAGGCGGAGGACCAGATCAGCACCCGGGCCATCGGATCGGCGATGCGTCCGATGTTGGCCACGGCGAAATCGAGGGAGTCCTTGTCGAGGTCGACGAAACCGTAGGTGAGGTCGTCGTCGTTGACGAGCACGAGGTCCGCGGTCTCTTCTCCCACGAGGTCCGGGACTTCCGTCCGTGGGCCTGCGATGTCCAGTTCGACCCGCCGGCGCAGTTCGACGGCAGGGCCGGTGGTGGCGTCCTGCCCGTCCACCAGGTCGTACAGTCCCACGGCGAGGCGGTGGGTCCGGGTTTCTCCGGCACCCGGGACGGCCCCGGTCTGGGTCACCGCGAACGCCGTGTAGACCTCCCCGTTTCTGCCGGTGTCCCCGTCCTGACCCCCGCCGGTGGTGAAGTCGGCTCCGAGGGTGTTGATCCCCGTGGTCTTCAGCCACTGGTCCGCCCAGTCGGACAGGTCGCGGCCCGAGGATTTCTCCAGTGCGCCCAGGAGATCGTCGAAGGTCGCGTTGCCGAAGGCGTGGTCGACGAAGTGGGTGCGGATGCCCGCGAAGAAGGGTTCGAGTCCCACGTACGCGGCGAGCTGCTTGAGCACCGAGGCACCCTTGGCGTAGGTGATGCCGTCGAAGTTGGCGTCCACCTCCACAAGGTCCTCCGCCCCGGAGAACACCGGGTGGGTGGACGGCAGCTGGTCCTGGCCGTAGGCCCAGGACTTCTCCTTGGAGTTGAAGGTCACCCACGCGGTGGTGTGTTCGGTGGCGTGGGTCTGGGCCATGGCGGACGACCAGGTGGCGAAGGACTCGTTGAGCCACAGGTCATCCCACCAGCGCATCGTGACCAGGTCGCCGAACCACATGTGGGCGAGTTCGTGGAGGATCGTGTCCGCCCGACGTTCGTACTCGTAGTGGCTGGCCGCGGACCTGAACACGTACTCGTCGCGGATGGTGACGCAGCCGGCGTTCTCCATTGCGCCCATGTTGTACTCGGGGCAGAAGATCTGGTCGTACTTGTGGAAGGGGTAGGCCACACCGAAGTTGGCGGCGTAGTAGTCGAACCCTGCCTTGGTCACCTCGAACAGGGCGTCTGCGTCGAGGTACTCGGCCAGGGAACGACGGACGTAGAGTCCCAGCGGGACGGTGACCTCGTCCTCCGGGACCAGCCGGGTGTCAGTGACGCCCGCGGTCTCCGGTGTGGGGACGGGTCGCCCTGTCCAGGAATCCTCCACGTGTACCCACGGGCCGACGCAGAACGCGATGAGGTAGGTCGACAGCGGGTAGTCGACGACCGCGGTGTGCACGGCGACACCGTCGACCTCTGCGCCGAGTTCGCCGGAGACGCCGACGGTGTTGTTCGTCACGACCGTCCAGTTTTCGGGGGTCCTGACGGACACCTCGTAGGTGGCCTTGATGTCCGGCTGGTCGAAACAGGCGAAGACCCTCTTGGCGTCTGCGGCCTCAAACTGCGTGTACATGTACACTTCGCCGTCTGCCGGGTCGGTGAAACGGTGCAGGCCCTCGCCGGTGGAGGAATAGACGGCGTCCGCGGACACCGTGAGTTCGTGAGGGCCGGCGGTCAGGGAGATCTGCAGACCCCGGTCCTCGTCATAGGTCCCGTCCGACCCCTCCCGGACGGGGACGGCCGAGGAAGTGACGTCGACGCCGTCCAGGATGACGGACCGGACGGAGCTGGCGCGCAGGTCGACGAAGGTGGTGCCGTCGTCGGCGGCGGTGAAGCTGACCGTGGTCGTCGAGGGGAAAGTGCCGGTGCCGGGGTCCGCACCGTCTGTGAGGTCGAGGTCGATGACGTAGTGGACGTCACTGATCAGGGCCGAACGTGCGGCGGCCTCGGAACGGGTGAGATTGGTTGAACTCATGGTGTCCGAGCTTAGCCGCAGGCCCGGACAGCTGCCCGGGTTCGCGGGTACAGTCGGGGCCCATGAACACACCTGTCACCATGTACTTCGATGTAACCTGCCCCTTCGCCTGGGTCACCAGCCGGTGGCTCAAGGAGGTCGAGAAGGTCAGGGACATCGGCCTGAGCTATTCACCGATGAGCCTCGCCGTCCTCAACGAGGGCAGGGAGGAACTTCCCGCGTCCTACCGCGGAGCAATGGAGGCCGCATGGGGGCCTGCACTCGTCGCCGCCGCCCTGCAGCTGCAGGAACCCGGGAAGGTGGACGCCTACTACACCGCCGCCGGAACCCGGATCCACGATTCAGGTGCGGGGCACCGCCAGGGCGACGGCGCCTATGACGACGTCATCGCCGAGGCGCTGGAGGAAGCCGGTGCGGACCCCTCCTATCTCGGCTACGCCCACCGTCGCGGTGACGTGGAGGGGTCCGTGGAGAAGGAACTCCGCTCCTTCCAGGCGCGGGCCATGGAGAAGGTCGGCAACGACGTCGGCACCCCGGTCGTCGAACTCGGCGGTCACGCCTTCTTCGGCCCGGTCATCACCCGGGTGCCGAAGGGGGAGGACGCCGGGGCGATCTTCGACGCCGCGGTCACCCTCGGAAGCTACGACCATTTCTTCGAGCTGAAGCGCTCCAGGACCGAGGACCCGGACGCCACGAAGTAACAGCCCGCACCTTTCACCATGCCGGTCACCGGTCGGATAGCATGGCGGTCCGGATGCCGTGCCCTCAGAGCCGGCGCAGTGAAAGGTGAAACTTCCATGCTCGTTGTCGGGTCAGTTCTTGCCGTGCTCGCGGCTCTTCTCCACGTGTTCATCTTCTACCTGGAATCGGCCGGGTGGACCGGTCCCCTGGCTGCGAGGGTTTTCGGCAATACACCTGAACAGGCGGAGTCCACCCGCGAGATGGCCTTCAACCAGGGTTTCTACAACTTCTTCCTCGCGGTGGAGACCGTGGTGGGTGTGGTTTTCCTCATCGCGGGTTCCACCGGCATCGGCGCAGCACTGGTCCTCGCGGGTACCGGGTCAATGCTCGCGGCCGCGACCGTTCTGCTGGTGACATCCCCGGACAAGCGGTCCGCCGCGGTGAAGCAGGGGACGTTCCCCCTGCTTGCTGTGGTGTTCACCGTGGTCGGACTGCTGGTCTGACCCGGTCGGGGCGGCGGGTCCAGCAATGGTGAACCGGAGGATCCATGTCTCGGCCGGCAACGGTGGACCGGACACCGGCCGGTTGCAGGGCCGGGGGAACAACCACCCCACCGACCGGTTCGCGGTGAAGGGCACTGACCTGGGCTACCTGTTCAGTGGTGGCGGGGGAACTTGGGTCGGGGGACTGTTCGGGGACACCTTCAACAAGCCTGATCCGCGGGGCCCTGTCCCACCGGGCGGTGACCTGTGGCGCAGTCCGGTCATGGGAAGGACGACCAACCGGGACTTCCTCACCCGCGGCATTGTCTGGGACAGTTTCGTGGGAACCGACGAATCCGGGGGAGTGGCCCGCGAGGTCTTCCCGTACCGGCATATCGGTGACCGGGGGCGTCTGCGGTCCGGTTCTGCGGACGCCTTCACCATCATCCCCGACGACGCCGTCGAGCTTCCGGACGGAACCTACCTCGCGTGCGGGTTCAGGGTCCGTGACTGGGTGACCGGGGCGACGCAGGCGATGTGCCGCACGGTGGGCAACATGTGGTTCCGCAGCACAGACAGGGACGCCTCGACCTGGTCGCCGGCCGAGGTGACAGGCAGGGCGGCGGGCAGAGGGGGCATCGCTCTTGAGTGGGGTCCGGAGGACCGCAGGGGCCGCTACTTCCAGAACGCCTCGCTGGTCATGGTCCCGGGAGATGACCACCTCTATGTCTTCGGGTCCCGTGAGGGGCGCAAGACAGGTACAGGGAGCGAGGCGGACGGGGTCTGTCTGAGGCGGGCTCCGTGGCAGAGGTGCCTGGATCCCGGCGCATGGGAGTACCGCGGGTTCTCGAGGGGCCGGTGGCGGTGGGGGCGCCGTGTCCGGCCCACGCCCCTGTTCGGTCCGGTCACCCCGGGCGGACACATCGGCGAACTCAATGTCCGCTACATCGCCGGCCGTCTCGTCCTCAGCTACGTGGATGCGACGCTGGGCGCCGTGTCCCTGACCGCGGAGCACCCGGACGCGCCCTGGTCCGGTCCCACCGTCACGGTGGCGAGGCACAGGTCGCCCGCCCTGTACGCGCCCTCCGTGCACCCCTGGACCACCGACCCGGAGAACACCTACCTGCACCTGTCGTCCTGGCTTTCCGTGCCCGACGTGGAGACCGGGGAGCCGGTGACGGTGAACTACTGCACCGAAGGGTGGGAGGTGTCGGTCGTCTCGGACACCGGCGCTCCCGGCGCTCCCGGTACTCCCGGTCCCGACACCTCCTCCCTGTCCCCGGAGGAGCGTGACCGGACGGTCAGGAGGATTCTGGCGGCGTCCGCCGAGGCGAACCCGGATACGGCGCCGCTGCCGGTGCCGGAACAACCGTGAGCGACCCGCCCGGGGGTGGCTGCCAGGGGCCCGGACCAGCCGGTGAACGGCGTCCGATACACTCACTGACATGCGTATCTACCTCGGCGCCGATCACGCCGGTTTCGACATGAAGAACATCATCGCCGACCATCTCCGTGCGAAGGAGGGCATCGAGGTCGTGGACTGCGGTGCGCACACCTACGACGCCGCAGACGACTACCCCGCGTACTGCATCGAGGCGGCCCGCCGCACCGTCGCTGACGAGGGCTCGCTCGGGATCGTCCTCGGTGGGTCGGGCAACGGGGAACAGATCGCGGCGAACAAGGTGCCCGGTGCCCGGTGTGCACTCGCCTGGTCGGTGGAGACCGCCAAGCTGGCACGGGAGCACAACAATGCCCAGCTCATCGGGATCGGGGGCAGGATGCACTCCGAGGAGGAGGCTCTGGCGATCGTCGACGCCTTCATCTCCCAGCCGTGGTCGGGGGAGGAGCGCCACCAGCGGCGTATCGACATTCTGTCGGAGTACGAGCGCACCGGGGTGGCACCGGCACTTCCCGCCGAATAGGGCGCGGTACGGCGGTGTGCGGGGTCTGTGCGTGGGATCCGGCGCCCCGCCGGGGCCCTGTACCCCGTCGGGCCCTGCACCCTGCTGACGGTCAGCTGTCCCGGTTGCGCTTCCTGCGCCCGGCAGCCCATTCGGTGACCTCGGTGGAGTCCCACAGTGTCAGTCCGTGCAGTTTCGCCACCGGTTCCGGAGCACGGCCGCGTGTCGCGTAACTGGTGAAGGTACCCCGGGCCGTCCCCGAGAACTCGGCGCACTGCTGGGCGGTCCACAGGTCATGTCCGGTGTCCGCGTCGATGATCGTCGGTCGCATGATTCCTGATCGTACCGCCTGCCGGCACGGCCACCCCCTGTTCCGGTGCCGCTGAGGAGCCGTCGGGCAGCCGTTGAGGCGTCGGTGGCGTCCTTCTGACTGCGTTTTGCCTGCTGTTCCCGGGGTACGGATGCGGTCCGACCTCAACGCGGCTAGGGTCGGGCCCATGGCACGTACCTACGCAGAACAACTCGTCGACGCACTGGAGGCTCAGGGTGTCCGCCGCATCTTCGGTCTCGTCGGTGACAGCCTCAACCCCATCGTCGACGCCGTCAAACGCAGCAGTATCGAATGGTTCCACGTCCGCAATGAGGAGGCGGCGGCCTTCGCCGCCGGCGCCGAGTCTCTCGTCACCGGGCGTCTGTCGGTGTGTGCCGGCTCCTGCGGCCCGGGAAACACCCACCTCGTCCAGGGGCTCTACGACTCCCACCGCAACGGGGCGAAGGTTCTGGCACTGGCGAGTCACATTCCCTCGCAGTTCATCGGATCCCACTACTTCCAGGAGACCCACCCCGAGGCACTGTTCCGCGAGTGCTCCGGCTACTGCGAGATGGTGAACTCCGCAGCCCAGGGTGCGACGATCCTCCACCACGCCATCCAGTCCACGATGGCGGGCAACGGTGTGTCCGTGCTCGTCATCCCCGGGGACATCGCCTCCGACCCTGCCGTGGACTCTCCCCAGCTGGACTCCGAGATCGCAGCGGAGAAGCCGGTCATCCACCCTGCGGCCTCCGAGCTCAGGGCTCTGGCGGACGCCGTGAACCGCGCCGGGAAAGTCACCATCTTCGGTGGTGCGGGCTGTGCGGGGGCGCGTGAGGAGGTGTTCGCCCTCGCTGAGAAGGTGAAGGCGCCGGTGGGCCACGCCTACGGTGGCAAGGAGTTCCTGCACTACGACAACCCCTACGACGTCGGCATGTCGGGCCTGCTGGGCTACGGCGCGTGCTCGGACGCCTTCGAGGACGCCGACCTGCTCATCCTGCTGGGCACCGACTTCCCGTACTCCGAGTTCCTCCCACGGCACACGGAGACCGCCCAGGTGGACATCAAGGGCGGGAACATCGGACGACGTACCGCAGTGAAGTACCCGGTCACCGGCGATGTCGCCGCGACGATTCGCGACCTGCTCCCGCTCATCACGGAGAAGACCGACTCCTCCTTCCTCGAGAGAATGCTGAAGAAGCAGGCGTCCAACCTGGAGCACGTGGTGGCCGCGTACACGAAGAACATCGAGCACCACACTCCGATCCACCCCGAGTACCTCACCTACATCCTCGACGAGCTCGCTGACGAGGACGCCGTGTTCACTGCGGACACGGGCATGTGCAATGTGTGGAATGCCCGCTACATCAGCCCGAACGGCAGGAGGAGACTGCTGGCGTCCTTCCGGCACGGAACGATGGCCAACGCCCTGCCACAGGCCATCGGGGCGTCCGCCGGGACCGACGGGAAACGTCAGGTCATCGCCATGTGCGGCGACGGCGGCCTCGGGATGCTCCTGGGCGAACTGCTGACGGTGAAACTGCACGAGCTGCCCCTCAAGGCGATCGTGTACAACAACTCGACCCTGGGCATGGTGAAGCTGGAGATGCTCGTCGAGGGGCTCCCGGACTTCGGTACGGACCACGAGAAGGTCGACTACGCCGCCATCGCCGAGGCCTGCGGTATCAGGTCCTACCGCATCGAGGATCCCAGGGACATCAGGAGGGTGCTCACCGAGGCCCTCGCCTACGACGGTCCGGTACTCGTCGACGTGGTCACCGATCCGAATGCCCTGTCCATCCCGCCGGAGATCTCCCTGGAGCAGGTCGCCGGTTTCACCAGGGCGGCGACGAAGACGGTGCTCGAAGGTGGAGTCGGCAAGATGCTGGAACTCGCCAGGTCGAACCTGCGCAACATTCCCCGCCCTTCCGGTTTCCGGGGACTGTGACCGTCACCCGCCCTGTCCTGCGGAGTTGCGGTGACGGGGTGGTGTTGGTGTATTGTCATTGGCGGATTCCCGCACAGCGGGGCGCCGCAGGGGAATGTCGTATAGTGGCTAATACCTCAGCCTTCCAAGCTGAAGACGCGGGTTCGATTCCCGTCATTCCCTCCACTAGCTGGCCTGCTACAACATCCTCCCCGGAGGATAGCGCGGTTGGCCTGGTACCGCCAGAACTACCGCCAACGCGGCCTGGCATCCCGGGCAGGGCACGATTCCGACAGGAACCGCACTACCCCCGCCCACGACAAAGCCCCCGACCACACGGCCGGGGGCTTTCTCGTATCGGAAGCGACTACTCGCCGGCCGCCTTCGTGTTTGCATCGCGCAGCGTCGCCGTCAGCTCCTCAATCACCCGGATCTGCCGCTCCGTCAGACCACCCGCATCGATCGTCGGCGCATACGCGCCCTCGATGCCGGACATCTCCGGCCACTCAGATGGGTCGATCCGGGCCGCGGTCAGCAACTCTGACGCGTCAACACCGAGGATCACAGCAATCTCCGCATACTGCGCCGGTTTAAGGATCGGGGCGAGGTCGTTACGGTACCGCTTCCCCCGCTCAATCTCGCGGATCCACGCCCTGTTGTCCGAGTTCATCCCAAGCCGCTTCATCAGCTCCTCTTGGGTGAGACCAGCGGCTTCACGGTAGCGGCGGATGAGCGCGCCGACACGCTTAGCACGGGCGAGGTCGAAATCAGACGAGACGTTAGCCATGTGAGCAAACCTAGCAAACAGTTCCCGATCTGGTGAATGCGACCACGAGAACAGATCGGCGCACCCTACAAACCCGCACCTCAGAACACCATATGTGTGCAATGGTTGCACGAGATGTAACTACCGTGGTACGGTTGTTGACGTCACCAACGGTGACACCCCACACCAAACCTGCCACCCCTGAAAGGACCAGGACCATGCCCGAGAAACTGCTCAAAACCAGCCAGGTCGCAAAACTCCTCTCCATGCACCCCCACACCGTCCGCGCCTACGCCGAAGCCGGCGCATTCGAAGGCGCCTACAAATTCCGCGGCCCCCGCGCAGCCAAGAACGGCCGTGGTGAATGGCGCATCCCCGAAACCGCCATCACCGCGTTCGTCGACGAGCAGCGCCGCGACTACGACCGGTCACTCCGCACCGCCGCATAAAAGGAGACCGCCCACTCAACGCCAGGACCTGCCAGTCCCATAAGCGGCGGAGCAAACGGTCTCACCCACACATAGCAACCCCAAGGAAGCCATGCCGGAAAAACCATACCACATCACCCCAGGTAGCGAGCAGCACAAGAAGCTGATAACCGCCAGCAAGGTCGCGTCCATTCTCGTCGGAAAGGACGGGAAGTCCATCTCGCCGTACGTCACTGGCGCGGAACTCTGGCACCGAATGCGCGGAGAACTGCCTGAGCAGGAATCCACCCCGGCCATGCGCCGCGGCCATAACCAGGAGGCGTCGATCCTCGCCTGGTTCTTCACCGAGCTTCGACCTGACCTCACCATGACCGCCGGGGAGACCACCTTCACGCGCCCAGATCTCCCGTGGGCGGCCGCCAACCCTGACGCCGTCGCACTCGAGGACGATCACACCGTATTCATCGACGCCAAGAGTATCGCGCATGACGACGGGCAATGGGGCAAGCCCGAATCCGGAGAAGTGCCGCTCCACTACGCAACCCAGATGCTCTGGGCCATGCACATGACCCACCACGACGGCGGACTCCACGTCACCCGCACCTATGTGGTCAAACACGGCCCGTACGTCGACCAGACCGACTGGTTCTACGTCGACTACAACGCCCACCTCGCCCAGCGGATCGAGGACGCTTGCCGTGAATTCTACGAATCCCTCACCGACGATGACGGGTGCCCCCCGATCACCGAACGAGCCGGACTGCACAAGGAGTTCGCAAAGCTGCACCCGGACATCCGACCCGACCTTGTCTGGGAAATCTCACCCGAGATTGCCAGAGAATACGCGGTCGCCAAGGAGGAGTCGAAGGCCGCTAAGGCAAGAGAAGACACCGCGAAGGCGCGGATCCTCGAAGCCATGGGCAATGCGAAGACAGCCGTGTGCGCGGGCCAGAAGATCGGCACCCGTCAGGAGTCCAAGACCGGGACGATCTCGTTCCGGCCAGCGCAGAAGACGATCCGTATCGATGACCTCCCCGACACCCCCACCCAGGCCGCAGCCTAACCCCATGAAGGAGCACAACATGAGCACCGACATCGCCATTCACCAGACAAGCCAGCTCATCGTCCCCAAGGATGTTGCAGACGCCAAGGACTACGCCGCCAGCCTCGCGCAGGCCGGCATCGTCCCCCCGGCGTTCCAGCGCCGCCCCGCAGACATTCTCGTCGCCATGGACCTCGCACACTCCCTCAACGAGTCACTGTTCGTCACCATGTCCGAGATGTCCATCATCTCCGGCCGCCCCAGTTTCTCCGCGAAGTTCATGCGGTCCCGTGTCCGCCAGGCCGGCCACCGACTCCGCGAAACTTTCGACCCGGAGACCCAGACCGCCAAGTGCGTCATCATCCGCCACGACGACCCCGAGTTCGAGCATGTCGTCACGTGGGACAGGGCAAAAGCCGAGAAGCACGGCCTGTGGGGCAAGGGGCACTGGAAGAAGAACGAAGAGCTCATGCTCAAGAATCGCGCCGTGTCTGAGTGCGTCCGCGAAGCCTGCTACGAGGTGATGGGCGGCATCGCGTACACCTCCGATGAGGTGATGGACTTCGCGCCCACCCGTGCGACTGCGGAGCGTGTCGATGAGCCTCGACAGGAACCGCGTCCCGCGCAGGCGTATGAGCCCTCCCACCAGTCCGCCACGGATCGTCTCGCCGCACAGCTCGGCGCAACCCCCGCCACCGCACAGCCGGCCCCAGACAAGATCGCCGAATGGCAGGCCATCATCGCCGCCACCGACACCATCGAAGACCTGCAGCAGGTGTACCGCGACGCCTACCACCACTGCGGTGACGCGATCATCCCCGCCAAAGACCAGCGCAAGCACGAACTGTCCGCAGCAACGGACCAGCCCATCGACGCCGAACTCGTCGACGACGCCGCACCCACCGCAGCCTAGGAGCACACCATGACCTACGAGCCAGACATCTACCGAGCGCACGACGACATGCGCATCCTCGGCGTCATCCGCGACCTCGCTACCACCGCCGAACGGTCCATCGACAAGATCACTGACCGCCTGGCAGAAGCCAACCACGAGCTCTCCGAGGCCTGCCGTGGGCGAGACGAAGCTGAGAAGTGGGCGGCGTGCTACAAGCGCGACCTCGACGGCTACGACGGTGACTTGCAGAACCTCGTCGCGCAGAAGACCAAGGCGGCCGACCTGATCATCAAGGCAGAAGCCATGATCCGGGCAGACAACCCCAGCACCGCAATCTTTGACCTGCACCAGGCGCTCGAAGCCCTCGGACACAAGACCACACCGCCAGACGCCGACACCACCAAGCAGCCGTTCTAGGAGCGCACCATGACCGAGCAACCCTGCCTCCCGAACCTCGAACCCCTCGAGCGCGTCCTGCACAACGCTGGCGCCGACTGGAACCGGGCAGCCGAGAACGCCATGCGCGAGTTGGAACACCGCGGCCATCCCTTCACCGCCGACGACGTCCGAACCCTCATCCCCGACGGAGTGGAACCCGCGCACCCCAACGCCTGGGGCGCAATCTTCAACGCCCACCGTCGTGCCGGACTCATCACCGCCACCGGACGAGTCCACAACAGCAGTCACCCCAAACGCAACGCCGGCACCCAACGACTCTGGCAACCCACCACCAACACCCAAGCAGCCTAACCACCAGCCCCCGGCCCACACCGGGGGCACAACCACGAACGGACCCCGCGTGCGCATCCGCAGCATCAAACCCGAATTCTGGCGATCCGAAGACATCGCCGCCCTCCCCATCCCAGACCGACTCCTCTTCATCGGCCTGTGGTCCTACGTAGACGACAACGGGGTCGGCCTCGACAGGGAAGCACTCATCGCCGCAGACCTCTTCGCCGACGACCTCTCGCGACACCCTCGCGACACCCTCGCGAGGATTTCAGAAGGCCTCCGACGCCTTACAGACAGTGGCCTCATCACTCGCTACGCCGTCGAAAACCGCCACTACATCGCCGTCACCACCTGGGGACAGCACCAACGCATCGACAAGCCCAACAAGCCCCGATACCCCCTCCCCACCAGCGAAAACGCAGAATTCGCGACACACTCGCGACACTCTCGCGAGACCCCCGCGCCTGGAACAGAGGAACAGGGGAACAGGGGAACAGGGGAACAGGTAGAAAAACCATTGCCCGAACCTCCGGTTCCGGCGAGCGACGCGACGCAGCCGAAGCCGAAGCGGACGACCTACCCGCCGGCATTCAACGCATGGTGGTCCGCCTACCCCAAGCACAAGAACGGGTCGAAAAAATCCGCGCACGCCGAATGGCAACGCGCCATGAAGCTCATCGACCCGGACCGGCTACTCGCGCTCACCGAGGCGTACGCCACCAACCCCGGCGTGTCCTCCGTCGACTTCTGCCCCGACGCCCACCGGTGGCTCAAAGACCGCCGGTGGGAAACCGTCACCGAGACCGACCATCGCGTCAACCCCAGTCGCCAGCAACCCCAACAGCGGGAAACCATCGCCGACTGGGGCGCCAGCCCCGAAGCCGCCGACTACTTCGGCCTCCCATGGGGCAACACCCCGACCGAAACCGCCACCTACGTCGACGCTGAGATCGTCGACATCACCGACAGGAGCATCGCATCATGAGCCAGCTCACCTGGACCGACATTGCCGCCACCATCCTCGCCGACATGCGCGGCATGTACCCCAACGCCCGGAAACCCGACCCCGCCATCACCCAGGCGTGGGCGACCGCCCTGGCCCGCAGTCGCCGCACCTACCCCGCCGCAGTGTGGCGAGAAGCCGTCACCGTGTGGGCAGTGTCCCACTCGGAGCCGCCCACCCCGCACGACATCATCGTCTCCGCCGGGCAGGTCATCGACGGGTGGCAGTCTGATCCTCGTCGGTCGGCTGAGCTTGAAACCTTCAGAAACGCCAATTTGCGGGCACGAGAAGCCCGAGGTGAACTCCCAGTGGGGACAGCCCCCGAAAGTCCGTCAGACGGACAGCCAGTGGCGATTGAGGAGGCCATGGGCAAGCACGCCGTCGGACGGAAAGCGTGGGAGAACCTGCGCGCCGAACTGCGGCGCCGGAGGGAGGCTGAGGCTGCTGCGGAGAAGGCGGCAAGGTTGGATGCTGAGCGGGCTGCTATGGGCACTGCTGAGGGTGCCGCGTAGTGGGCGGGGGTCATGGTTGTGCGGTGTGACCAGCATTTACCCGAGGAGGTTTGCAACGGTCGCATTGTGTGCTACTATGGTCGTATTCCAAGGGGCTGCCACCCCACCACCCACACGAGGAGAAACCGTGCAAACCATCCCCTGCACCTGCCAGTGCGAAACACTCCCAGACCCCGGGCTCGACATCCCCGGCCGCAGGATCCCCAACCCACTGTGCCCCGCGCACCCGATCCCCGGCCCCGCCGAAGACCCCACCCCCATCCTCGACCTGTACAACCTCGCATGGTCCTACCGGCAGGGCGAGTGGGTTCACGCGGACGGCATCGACATGGAAACCGGGGAACCCTACACGGAGGACAGTGCAGCATGAGCGACTACGACACCGGCTATCGGGCAGCCATCCTCGACGCCGCGAACGTCATCCTCGACGTGGCAGAAGCCCCATTCGCAGACCTGAACCCATCCGACATGGCCGCACTCGTCGCCATCATCCGACGACTCACACCCTAAGGAAAACCGTCCGCGCCCTGGGGAAGGGGCACGGGCCGCACACGGGCGGGAACGGAACACGCCGGGCACTGTCATCAACCGATCACAGCTCCAACACCCCGGCCGCCGGGTTCAACCCCCGGCCCCGCCACAAGGCCACGGGCCACAAGCAACCGTGCTGACTGGATATGACACCCGCGGCCACCAAACCCACCAACACCTCGAGGAGAACCATGGCACTGCCAACCATGACACCAGAACAGCGTGAGGCGGCTCTCGCCGCAGCGCACGCCACCCGCACCGCCCGAGCACAGGTCAAACGTGATCTTAAGGCCGGCACCGTCGACCCCGCCCAGGTGCTCGCCAATCGGTCGGACAAAACCACCGGTGGCATCACCGTCGCCCAGTTCATCGCCGCACTGCCCCGCTACGGGCGGGCACGGGCCAACCTCATCTGCGTTGAACTGGGCATTGACCCCGGCAAGCACCTTCGCGCCCTCGGCGACCAGCAGGTCCAGCGTCTCACCAACCGCATCACCCCCACCAACAAGGAGCAGTAACCGTGGCACAAGGCACAACCCCCATTCACATCACAGGCCGACTCGTCGCCGACCCCGAACTCCGGTACACGCCGGCGGGGGTTGCGGTGGCGAACTTTCGGGTGTGCACCCAGCCCCGCGTGTTCGACAAGACCACCAACCAGTGGGGTGACGGTGACCCCAGTTTCTGGCCGTGCAACATCTGGCGTGCGAAGGCTGAGGCTGTGGCGAACACCCTGCATAAGGGGCAGTTGGTGCTGATTGAGGGCACTGTCGCCCAGCGCAACTGGGAGGACAAGGAGGGCAACAAGCGATCCCAGATGGAGATCACCGTGGAGAACATTGGCCCGGTGATCCTCCCGCCGAAGCAGGGGAGTGGTGGGCAGCAGGGCTACCAGCAGGCGGGCCCGTCTGGCACCAACGCGCAGGGCGGCTACGGCCAGCCGGCCCAGGACGCGTGGAACCAGGCACCCCAGGGAGGCTTCGACGGCGCCCAGGAGCCACCCTTCTGATCCCACGCCCCGCCTGCCAGCGACCCCGAAGGAAACCATGACCAGACTCACCCCACACCAGCAACACCGCGCCAACATTCTCGCCGCCCTCAAGGACGGTGAATGGCACGACGACCCCGCCCAACGCACCCCATCCGCCGCACGCAACTACGCCTGGCGCGTCAACACCGGACGATCCGCATTCCCACCCGGGGTAGAGGCACGCACCCGCGGTGGCATCGTCCAACTCCGACAAACCACCAGACACGAATACCTCGACACACCCGACGACGACTGGGGAGCAGCATGAGCGACCAAATCACCCTGGCATTCCCCATTCCCAAGCCGGCACCAACCGGCTCGGTGGATCTCCGTCACGGCGATTGCCTGACCGTCCTCCGTGACCTTCCAGACAACAGCGTTGATAGCGTCGTCACCGATCCTCCGTATGGCCTGTCGAACACGAAGCCCGCGCAGGTTGCCGATGTTCTGGCCGCGTGGGTGACCGGAGACACCGAAGCCGTGCCCGCTAAGCGGGGTGGGTTCATGGGCAAGGACTGGGACTCATTCGTCCCGCCGCCCGCCGTGTGGGCCGAGTGCCTGCGCGTGCTGAAGCCCGGCGGGCACATGGCCGTGTTCGCCGGGGCGCGGACGCAGGACCTCATGGGCCTGTCTATCCGCCTCGCCGGGTTCGAGATTCGTGACACGCTCGGGTGGGTGTACGGGTCCGGGTTCCCGAAGTCTATGGACGTGCCCAAGGCGATCGAGTCCACCCTCACCACGGGCAAGAGCAATTCCCGAAGCCTGCGCAAGACGGAACAGGACGGCGATGGTGAGGCGTACACGCTGACCGGGAAGAACAACGGGATTATGGGGGAGACGCGGACGTATGAGCGCAAGCAGTTCGCCCCCGCGACGGACGCCGCCCGCCAGTGGGATGGCTGGGGCACTGCCTTGAAGCCCGCTATTGAGCCGATCATCCTGGCGCGGAAGCCGTTGGATGGGACGGTGGCGGCGAATGTTCTGGCGCATGGTGTTGGTGGGCTGAACATCGACGCCTGCAGGGTGGGTGGCGACTCCGGCCGTTTCCCGGCGAATGTGTTGCTGGATGAGCACGCCGCCAAGGAGATGGACGAACAGAGCGGATGGAGTAAAAGCCCGGACATTGGGAGTGTCACTCGCACTAAACCACGGCACAGTGGGTCAATGGCGGGGGCCTTTAAGCACCCGGAGGCTATGAGTAACGGGCATGGCGACGCGGGCGGCGCGTCCCGGTTCTTCCCCGTATTCAAGTACCAGGCGAAAGCACCGAAGAAGGAACGTCCCGTGATCGTCCGGGAGGACGGGACGAAGATCGCGCACCCCACGGTGAAGCCCCTGGCGCTCATGGAATGGTTGGTCACTCTCATCACCCCGGAGGGCGGCACCACCCTGGACCCGTTCGCGGGGACCGGCACCACCCTGCAAGCCGCACGAGACAATGGATTCGACGCTATCGGCGTTGAGCAGGACCCGGACTACCTCGCGTTGATTGGTGAGCGTTTGGGCAGGCACTCCGTCACCGAGGGCCTGCCCCTCTGGGAAGAGGTGCCGGCATGACCACCATCGGCAAGCTCGTGACCTTCAACGTTGAGGAGTGGGACGCGGGCAACAACGAGGCCGCGCACTTCAACCAGAAGGCCGGGTGGGCCCCCATGGGCCACACCCACTACCACGAGGACGCCGGCTGGAAGGAGCTCGCGTTCTGGCGCGAAGCCCACCCTCACGCATCCCTCCGCCTCACGCAGACCATCACCGAACACAAAGTACTCGCCACCCGCGGCCCGGAGGTGACCGCATGAGCGCGTTTGAGCGTGCCCCCGGCAAGTGTGGGGGAGTGCCCGTCATCAAGGGCACACGACTGCCCGCATGGGCGCTCCTGCCCCTCCTGTGTGAGCCCAACGCGTGGATCCGGGACGTGTACCCCGATGCCACCGATGAGGCACTGGATGAGCTCCGCGGGGCTCCCGACGCCGATTGGGAGAACCCGTGAGCACAATGAGCACCATCGCCGTCGTCGGCGGCACGGTTGCGACCGTCTGGTGGGGTGGAATGCTCGCCACCATGTGGTGCATGTTCCTCACCGACAAGACCGGCAGAATACAGAACCCCCGGCCCTACAGTCGCCCGTTCTACATCTGGATCCCCGCCGCTCTCGCCGTACTCACCTGTGGGCTGCTCGACATCTACTAGGAGACTTCATGACCACGCCAAGCCTCTTCGACCAGCCCGGCGCAATCACCGTCGGGCACATCTCCGCACTCTGGCGCAGGCACGGCTGCTTCGCGCAAGACGCCCAGAAGATCATCGACGAAGCGGCGCAGCTTGCCAACACTGACCCGCACGCGGCGGCCGAGCTCATCGCAGACCATGACCCACGGGTCATCACCCATGAGAACATCCCGCAGTGCGCCGGCACATCATCGTCGAAGAGCAGGGAAGAGACTGTGCTGTCACTCGTGGAAGCGCTCGCGGACCCTGCGACCATCCCCTTGCTTCGCCCGGAACCGACCCTGGAGGACTGTGTGCGCCTGTCGCAGGACCTCGACAGTGAAGCAGGTCGGTGCTTGGCGTGGCTGCTGAACCAGTGGCCTCATGAGCGTCGAGTGTCGCAGGCTCCCGCGCTCGGTTCCCGAGACCCAGATGCGGTTGGTTCCGCCTGCCTGCACATCGGCGCAGGGGTGGTGGACCGGGTGAGCACGATCGCAGTGTGGCCGTGGGCGGAGAAGGAGTCCGTTTCGGTTGAGGGTGTCACTTCGGAGCAGCTGCTCGAGGCTGGCAGGTGGTTCCTCGGGAGGGCATCTGACTCTGTTTAGTCGCTGGTAGCCGCTTATTTCCCAACTAGTGTTTGCAATGTGTGCGGACTGTGCTAACATCGACACCACGGCAGCAACCGCAGCCGGAACCCCCAAGCACAGAAAGCCACCCCATGCACACCACCTGGAAAACCCACAACGCACACGACGGACAACAACCAGAACCCCGCCGCTAGCCGCGAGGCACACCGGCCCCCACCACCACCCACCACCCCAGAAAGACCCACACCCATGAACGCCTGCCAGCGTCAACAACAACCCCAGGACACTCCCATGCACACCACGAGCACAACCCAACAACCCGCATTCTCACCAGCAGGATCCGCATTCCTCGCCACCATCACCACCCTCCTCGCACTCGCCATCACCACCATCCTCCTCACCACCATCCACCAAGCCGCAGGCCTCCCCGGACTCCTCCTCACCCTCGCAGCAACCGGGGTCGCATACCTCGCCACACTCGGATCGGCGGCCCACCGATGAGACCCGAACGATTCCGCCACAACCAGCAGATCACCGTCCCCCACGCGGTCCGCAACGGGCAACCCTGGTGGCCCGAGGAGGATGCCATGGTCATGGACCGCAGCATCACCGACTGTGACACTGCCCTGGCCTTGCACCGGTCGTTTGATGCGGTGCGCCGACGGCGTCGGAAACTCCAGGCCCGGGCCGCTCATACCGGCACGGAGGTGACAGCATGACCCGCCCCATGTTCCGCCCGCAACCTGTCCGCCGCCCGCGTTCGTGGCGTCGTCCTGT
This sequence comes from Corynebacterium neomassiliense, assembly GCF_900626215.1. Classification (NCBI taxonomy): domain Bacteria; kingdom Bacillati; phylum Actinomycetota; class Actinomycetes; order Mycobacteriales; family Corynebacteriaceae; genus Corynebacterium; species Corynebacterium neomassiliense. Next base: position 134,953 of record NZ_LR131107.1, read on the forward strand.
CGCCTGCCTGGCCCGGTGGCTCACTGGACACCCACGCCACACCACGTATCAGACCTGGAGGTTTTGATGACCATCCACTACGAGGACGACCTCGTCACTCTGCACCACGGGGATTGTGTGGACGCGCTCCGCACTCTCCCGGACTGCTCGGTGACAGCGGTCGTCACCGACCCGCCCTACGAGATTGGGTTCAGCTACAAGGACTGGGACAGTACCGGTATCGCATTCTCCACGGAAATGTGGGCCGAGTGCCTGCGCGTGCTGAAGCCCGGCGGGTGGTGCCTGGCTTTCGGCGGGACACGCACATGGCACCGACTCGCCTGCGCGGTCGAGGACAGTGGCTTCATCCTCCGCGATCAGATCGCATGGATCTACCGCACTGGCATGCCCAAAGGCATGGACATGGGGAAGATCATGGAAGCCTATTCCCGGGGGCTTCCCGCATCCTCCGGCGGTATCCGTCAGGCCACGAAGCAGGATGGCGGCACACTGGTCCTCGGTGAGGTGGGGAAGCGGTGGGAGGACACGCACACTGCCCTAAAGCCCGCGTTCGAGCCGATCATCATGGCGCAGAAGCCCGTCGACCGGTCATGGGCGCAGAATGCCGACCGGCATGGGTGCGGCCCGCTGATGATTGCCCCACTGCGGATTAAGGGGACCGGCTCGTCGATTTACCGTCCGAGGACAATGAAAGCTGTCTTCTCGAAATTGGTGGGCGATGGTGCCTGCACCATCGAAGAGCTGGAGGACATCGCCATGTCTGGGGCGCCCATGCCAAATGGTCGAGATTCAAAAAAGGAGCTGCAGCGGCTCCAAGAATATCTTGCGAGTTCTCCGACACGTGGCCGGGAGGATGGGCGGCGGTTCCCGATGAATGTCCTCGTGGACGACAGTCTTGGCCTCGACGGGACGCAGTGGTCCGCCTTCCGCTACGTGGCGAAGCCTGCCGCATCCGAGCAGCCGCGTGTGGGGAATCTGCGTCATCACACGGTGAAGCCGTTGGCTCTGATGCGGTGGCTGATCACCCTCGTGTCCCCGCCCGGGGCGGTGGTTTTGGATCCTTTCGCCGGGTCGGGCACCACCCTGGAAGCCGCAATGCAGCGGGGCGTGAAATCCATCGGCATTGAGAAGGAAGACGTGCACCTGCCGTTGATCATGCAGCGCATTGAGCGTCAGCATGCGGCCGGTGACCCGATCCTCCCACCCGGTGACCCACGCGATTTCAAGGCGAAGAAGAAGACGGAGCCGGAGCAGGCCACTGACGCTGACACTCTGCCCCTGTTCGGGGACACCCCCCACGAGAAGGAGACCAAATGACCAACATCGACCGCGCCGCTGAGGTTCTGCGGAACACTAGCGTCGTCACGCCTCACCGTGGGATGGACTCCAATGCGTCAACGACGTTCGCCCAGGCTCTCGCTGACGCCGGACTGCTCGCACCCGACCTGCCGGAACCGGACGGCAAAGGCTACACGGGGCATCCCACATGGTGTGCGGACGCCGTAGAGCCACGAGGGGGCCTGGTGGAGATATACCACGGCGGGTATGCGAACGGGGAGAACGAGGACATTTACACGCCTTCGGAAGCTCGGGAGTTTGCGCTAGGAATCCTCGCCGCCGCTGACCACGCCGAAAGGAACCAGAAATGACCAGCATCGACCGCGCCAAGCGTCATATTTTTGAGGAAGTCGGATGTAGTGATGGATACGCCGAGTGCTGCGGAAACTGCGGAATGGGACTCTGCTACGTAGATGCCACTACCGGGGAGGCTGACGATGGTTGGGGGTGGCAGAACCGATGACCACCAACATCGACCGCGCCGCTGAGGTCATCGCCCAAGCAATGGGGGAGATCGCATGTGGCTACCCATCCCTGATGCCGGAGGTAGCCCAGGCTCTCGCGGACGCCGGACTGCTCACCCCTGCCCCGCAGATCATCCGCACTGTGGAGGAACTGGAGGCGCTCGACCGTGGCGCTGTACTGATGGGCGCTCCGTGGCACGGCATCTTTACTACTCACACCATCTCCGCCGACGACCTTCCCGCCGTGGTGGTCGCCACCGGTGAGCAGGTTCGCGCCGCACGCAAAGCACTGGAAGAAGCATGAGTGCCGATTTGCACGCGGTGCCCCGTGAACTCCGCCCACTGGTGGACGCTCTGTCCGGCCCCCGACGCCGAGGTGACCTGTCCCGGCACCCGATCCTGATCCCCACACTGCTCGGAAAACTCGCCCGCGAACACAAGGAGGAAGCATGACCGTCTTGTTTGTAGTGGGGACGTTCATGTTTTCCGTCGGGCTTGTCAGAGCCGTTAACGAATGGACCAAGGGAATCTTCTTACCAGAAAAAACCAGAACCGGACACCTGTATGCCTACACGGCGGTGATGGTCGCAGGCGCGGCAGTCATCGGCGGAGTATTAGGAGTAAACGCATGACCATCACACCTGACCAGGCCCGCGTACTGCTATACGAGGGACACACCGTGGAGACGCCGAAAGTGAAGGAGGGGAAGGACGGCGGGAATTGGCAGGTCCAGTACGAGGATTCGTACTGGAACCAGCTTCCTGACGCGCCGTACGAGGATGCTGTCTTGTACGCCGCCGCCCCGGACCTCGCGCAGACTGTGATCGACCAGGGTAAGCGCATCGAAGAGCTTGAAAAGCAGAACTCGCAACTCCGCGCCACCGACACTAGCGAATGGGGATACTAATGACCATCACACCAGACCAGGCCCGCGCACTGCTCAACGGGGCATCCCCCGGACCGTGGGACGAAGACACATCGAACATTCTGAACAGCGACGGGGACGCGCTCCTGAGCGACTGGTCGTTCGGAGACCCGCACTGGTACAACGCCCTTGACATCACTCTCATGGCCGCCGCCCCGGACCTCGCGCAGGCCATCGCCGGGATGCGGTGGGAATACGGGGTCCAGTGGGATGAAGACCATATCTCGTGGCTTGGAACCAACCTGCCCGAGTGCCGCAGGTCCGTTGAGGCGAACCGCGACGAAGACCTGTCACCGTGGGTGGTCCGCCGACTGGTCGGACCCGTGGAGGAGGTGGAAGCAGAATGGTGAATATGGTCGGGTTCCATCACAGGGAACCGCAGTACAACACCGCCCTGTATGGTCAGCCGGAACACTATTTTAGAATCTTGAAACGGCCTAAAGATGGCTATCCAGATCGCGCTTACGTTTCCAACCCTTGTGGCAAATTCCTATACGAAAATGAGGACGATGCCAAGGCGATGATAAAGGATGATCCGATTCAAGCATGTGCGGCAAGGTTCTATATTTTTTACTTGCACGGTGGGCCAGATCGAATTGAGTACGGACAACCTGGATATGCGGAATTGGGGGGATAGTACTGGACATCGAGATCATTGCGGAGCCGTGGAGGTAGTGGAATGAGGATAATCAACAGGTGCCCCCATGCCCGAATCATCGGAATCTATGGGGACGAAGCAAACCACGGGTACCGCCTCCGATGTGCGGACTGTGGGCGACTGCTAAACGGCCCCGTGAAACTCGCAAACTACCGACAGGAGACCCCGAATGACTGACATCACCAACCAGGACATCCGCTCAGCCCGCGAATGGGCGCAGATGACCGTCGCTAACGACTACAATTCCCCCTCTGACCCGTGGGCCGCCGCCGCCCGTGTCATCCTTGCCACCGTGGACGCCCCGGAACCCACACTCGCCGAGGACATCCGCGCATGGGCGGAGAAGCACTACACAGCCGGCGGCAAAACCGCGAAGTACGAACTCCTCGCCCTCGCCGACCGCGTCGAGCAGATCGAGCGCGACCTCGCGGAAGCCCGCGCCGAGGTGGACCGCCTCACCGCAGAACGAACTAGCAAGGAATCCTTGCCGGCTGGCCTGCCCGACCCCGCCGACGTGAAGCCCGGGGAAGTGTGGCTCGTGTCCGTTGGCGGTGGCGAACCGTGCCCCGGATTCCGCAGGGGAGACGGGCATGCCCTCCCCTGGGTCATGTCGCATGACGACACGGCGGCGTACACCTTAGACGACTGCATCCGACTGGTCCGCCGCCTGGTACCCGCGCCGCGTGCCATCACCAACCCCGACGAACTCGACACGCTGGCGGACGGAAGCGTGATCCTGAGCGAAGAGCGGGAAAGAATCCCCTGGCAGCGCCGGGAAGGCAGGTGGTTCTCCGCATGGGCACCGTCGCGCTCATCCGATGAAATCATCCTCCCCGTCACGGTCCTGTGGGAGCCAGAAAAATGACCCACCACAACCACCAAGCCCCGCCACAGTGCGGGGCATTCCCCCGGATCTACATGGAAGAGTGATCCTCCGGCTGCTCAGGACGATCCGCTCTCGGAGCAGACAGTGAATCTCTCTTCATCTCCGACATTTCGGACTTGAAGATACGCATGGACCGGCCCAGCGACCGCGCCATCTCCGGGAGCTTGGCTGAGCAAAACAGGAGAACCAGCACGATAAGTACAACGAGCAGGTGGTAGGGGGAAAGTGCACCCATGAGAAGACCTCTTTCGTGGAATACGGGACCTCTCCACGACCCTACGTCAGTACCAGCATCGGCCCACCATTCCGGTGTCCGCCACACGCACGAAAGGACCCCCTTGACCATCACCCTCGGCGTCACCATCGCCATCATCACCGGAGGCGTCGGCTTCATCCTCGGCGCCGCCGCAATGGTGAAAAACCCCGCACAGTACACCACCCCACAACTCCCCGAACACCAGCACGTGTGGGGGGAATGGGAGCAGATGGAGAAAGTGCGGATCACCCAGGATGGTCACTACGTTGCTGACGAGTACACCCAGCGTCGCACCTGCACCCTGTGCCAGTTCACTGAGTACCACACCGACCGGATCTAACCCCGGGCTTACCCCCACCTGTTGAAGCAGTAAGTTGCCTGACCTACATTTCTCCCAGTGACTAGATCGGGTCACACCCATGAGGAGAAAAGGCCACATGCACCGCAAAGCACTAATCCTGGCGACTGCCGCCGCACTGTCACTGACCCTCACCGCCTGCGGTTCAGACGACAACGAGACCTCGACCACAACGACGGCGACCTCGACCAGTCGCGCAGTGACAACGACCAGCAAGACCACCACCACGAGTGCGCGCACCACCAGTGCCGCACCACTGCCCACCACCGAGGAACCAGCGGCCGCGGTGATCATCCCCGATGACGATGGTGACACGGGTGTGGACGTGGACGCCCCCCGGCACATTCCCGACCCTGAGCCCGCGTACACCCCGGCACCACAACCGGAGTACACGCCCGCGCCCGCGCCCGAACCCGCGTATACCCCGGACCCGGCCCCCGTCGTGGAACAACCGGCGCCAGTGCAACCGGAGGTGACCGGCAGGATTGTCACCCCAGGCGCATTCTGTAAGGATGCTGAGACTGGAACCACTGCCCAGACCGAAACGGGGCTCACTATGACGTGCACTCGAGAGCCAGGTGATGAACGATCTCGGTGGAGGGCATAGCCTGCACCTTGGCCCCTGCGGGGGCTTTTTTCACCACCACCAATGTTTGCAAACGTAGCATTCACTGGTAACATCACCACCGTACCGTCACCTGCCAGTGACACACCGCCCACACACAGGAAGAAACCATGACCAGCCCACAACCCCACGGCCACACCCCAGCATGGCCCCACCAGCGACGACTTCGAGCACTCCTCGCCAACGGCATGAACCAACGCCAACTCGAAGCCGCCGGCCTCACCCCAGACAACATCACCAACATCTGCGACAACAACACCCACAGCATCAAAACCGCCATCGCCCAGCAGATCGACACACTCTGGGACAAGCACAAGGACGACCCACACCGGGAACCAACCCCACTGGTCAAAGCACACCATTGGCCCACACCGTGGGAATGGGACGACATTGACAATCCCGACGAAAACCCCCAGGTCAGGCGCATTGCCGAAACCGACAGTCCCCGCGAACTCGTCAACGCGCTCGACGATCACTACGGCATGGTGCTCACCGCGGCCCGGGCTGTTGGAATCCCACCGTCAACACTCTCCTACATCAGGTCCCGGGACCGTGCCAACCACAAGACCATGCGCACCCTCCGCGAACACTGGTGCCAACTCCACAACCTCCCCATCCCACAGGTGGATGATGTTCCCATCCCGCCCGACCTGTCCACGGCAATGACAAGGTGGGCGGCCGAAGCAGGATCACGGTGGCTCCCACACATGGAGAGTGTGGACAAGGGCACCATCCCAACCCGGTCATCTGCTGCTGCCACCCTCGGCATCACGGAGGGAATGGTGGAGAAGATCATGCGCGGCAAGGGGAAGATCAGCCTGTCCGATCTTGACCGACTGTGCATCAAACTCGGCATCATCACACAGGCCGCAGCATGACACTCACCATTGGCAGCATGTTCAGTGGCTATGGGGGCCTGGACATGGCTGTCGAAGCGGTCACTGGTGCGACCCCCGCCTGGTTCTGCGAATGGGACGACGCGCCCTCGAAGATCCTCGCCCACCACTGGCCCGACGTCCCGAACTTCCGGGATGTCACCACCGTCGACTGGTCGGAGGTCCCGCCCGTCGACATCATCACTGGCGGCTACCCCTGCCAGCCATTCAGCAAAGCAGGCCAGCGAAAAGGAACCAATGATGACCGTCACCTGTGGCCCCACGTCCGAGAAGCAATTCGCCACCTACGACCACGATTCGCACTCCTGGAAAATGTGGCCGGACACAGGTCTCTGGGGTTCGATCGAGTACTCGGAGACCTTGCCGAAGACGGGGCGGATGTCCGATGGGCAACTCTACGAGCCAGTGACGTCGGAGCCCCACACCACCGGGAGCGCCTGTTCATCCTGGTCATTCCTGCCGACTCCGACGGCGTCGGATTGGAAGCGGAACGACTCGCCGGGGGACAGGCGTCGCCGTTCCCCGGGGATTACGACGGTGACAGTGCACTGGCCTGGGCTGGTGGAACCGCCGACCTCATGCGGGACGCTCACAGCCGGTGGGGGGACAGTGCCCCAGCCATCCTGACATGGGCGCTGATCCACGGGGAACCGCCGCTGCCCACCCGGGACGCGGTCACCTACCGCGACGAGGACCTGTGGGGCCATAGGTTCCCGGAGCCCAAGCCCGAGCTGGATCCCGAATGGTCCGAATGGATGATGGGCCTCCCCCCAGGGTGGGTCACCAGCGTGCCCGGCGTCACCCGCGCCCAGCAGCTCAAAGCCTGCGGAAACGGGGTCTGCCCGCAACAGGCCGCAGCAGCCCTACGACACCTCATGGAGGAAGCATGACCGTCCACGACACATGGTTCGGCAACCTCCTCGGCACCTACGAAACCGAGGACGAAGACGCATGACCGAACTGACCATGCCACTCAGCTTCACCCGGCCACCCCTGTCGGCGAACGACCGGACCCACTGGCGACCAAGAGCCCGCATCATCCAACGGGTCAGGCACGAGGCTGCGACCCGGGCCCGCGCCATGCGGTGGGGACCGTACAAGCACATCACCGTCCACCTGCACTACCGGCCACGAGACCGGCGCATCCGCGACGCATCGAACATCATGCCAACCCAGAAAGCCCTGATAGACGGCCTCCGCGACGCCCACGTCATCCCCGACGATGACGGCCGGTACGTCACCGAAACCATCCCCACCATCCACCCCGTCGACGGAAAACCCGCCATGTGGCTCACCATCACCCCAGGAGACCCCAAGTGAAAACCACGTTCGCCAAGCACGATCTCGCCAGGGCACTAGAACTCACCAAACCCGCCATCCCATCGAAGCCCACCCAACCCATCCTCGCCGGCGTGCTCATCACCGTCGGCGACGACACCGCCACCTTCGATGCGTTCGACCACACCTCCCAGGTGCACACCACCATCCTCTGCGACACCCGCGAACCCGGGCAAGTCCTCCTCCCACACCGCACTCTCCACGATGTGGTGGCGAAGCTCCCCGACAAGCCCATCACCATCACCCACATGGGCAGTGCCGCACAGTTCACTTGCGGACCGCGGACCTTCGAACTGCCCCCGATGGCCCTCGACGATTACCCGCCCCTGCCAGACATGCCCCCCGAGGTTGGCACCGTCGACTGGTCTGATCTTGCCGCCGCCATCCGGGAAGTTGGTGCCGCAGCCGGCCGTGACGACACCCTGCCCATGCTCACCGGCATCAAGGTCGACGCCCGGGACGGTGCACTGACCCTCGCCGCCACCGACCGATTCCGACTCGCCCACACCACCCTCCCGTGGGAAGGTGACCACCTGGACATGCTCATCCCCGCCCGCGACATTCTCACCCTCGCCCGCACCACATGGCACGGTGATGTCACCATCCACCACGACCAGCGGCGACTGGGCTTCACCCTCGGAGACACCCAAACGATCCTCCGGCTCATTGATGCGGACTTCCCAAAGTGGCGGCCCCTGATCCCCAAAGGGTCCACCACCATCATCCGTATCGACCGTAAGACACTGGCAGACGCGGTGAAGTTCACCAGTGTCCTCGCAGGCGACACCGGGCAGGTGGTTCTCACGATCACCGGCGGGCAGGTCACCGTGGCCAGCAAAACCGCGCAGGACGGCGCGGGTGAAGAGATCATCCCCTGCGACACCGTCGGCGAGGATCTGACCATCGCGTTCACATCCCGCTACCTCACTGACGCGCTCGCCGGGGACGGGGACGCGGTGATCACGTTTACCCAGCCGGGCAGGCCCGCCATGATCTGGCCCGACCTGCCCTGCGAGGAAGGGCGGGTGCCGGACGCGGACCGCGGGCACCTCCTCATGCCAGTGCGCCTCCCCGGCTAAAACCCACACCCACCAATGTGTGCAACAGTAGTGCCGAGTGCTACTATTGCGCGCATGGGGAAACCGTTGTGTGAGGGCCAGTCAGGGTTCACCGACCCGGCAGCCGTCACCATCGGCAACATCTCCACCTGCAAGCAATGCCCCCTGCGGCGACAGTGCGCCAACGATGCGCTCACTGCGGGCGCCACCCTCGACCGGTCCCACGTGGGGCCTGCCGACGGGGTGCTCGCAGCAGGCATCCTCTGCTACGGCGACCAGCACACTGCCAGCCAACTGGCCCGCATTGCAGGCGTCCCCACACCCCTGGTGCAGGCACGCCAACCGCGTTTCAAACGCCCCGACAGGTGCCGGCACTGCCACCGGCCCATGACCGTGCGGAAGGAAGGCCAGCCCACCCGCGGCGACCACCCAGTTCACACGGCACACGGCTACTGCCGCGACTGCTACAAGCGCTTGCGCAAACACGGTCACCTTGAAACACGAGCCCACACAACCCGCGACCTATTGGAAAGGACAGCATGACCACCATCCCCATCACCCTCGACCCGGGCGGGATCCAACCCCACCGTGCCACCCCCGGTTCTGGGGCATTCGACCTGCACGCCCTCGCCGGTGGCACTCTCGCCCCCGGGCACCGCACCCTCGTCCAGACCGGTGTGCACCTCGCCCTCCCCGCCGGCCATGACGGGTGGGTCCTGTCCCGCTCCGGCATCGCCCGCAAACACGGCGTGTTCGTCCTCAACGCCCCCGGCCTGGTGGACAGTGACTACCGGGGTGACGTGGGCGTCCTCCTCAACAACACGGACCCCGAGCAGTGGTTCCACTGGGAGGCCGGTGACCGTATCGCACAGCTGTACCTGCCGACCCTCCCGGACGCCGAACTACAGGTCGCCGAAGAGCTCGACACCACCACCCGCGGCGACAACGGGTTCGGATCCACCGGTGTTCGGGCGGTGGCCTGAATGATCACCGTGTACACGAAACCCCACTGCCCCCAGTGCACGGCCACAAAACGCCACCTCGACAAGGCAGGCGTCGAATACGTGGTCGCGGACCTCACCGCAGACAACGGCCGCCACCTCGACTACGTGAAGGCCCTGGGCCACCAGGCGGCCCCCGTCGTCACCATCGACGACGGCGAAACCCTCACCGACCACTGGGACGGCTACCGCCCCGACCGCATCGACCAGATCCAGGCTGCAGCATGACCGCACAAATCCGCCCAATCAACTGGAACAGCATCGAGGACGACAAAGACCTCGAAGTGTGGAACCGACTCACATCGAACTTCTGGCTCCCAGAAAAAATCCCCCTGTCAAACGACCTCCCCTCATGGCGCACACTCAACGAGGTGGAACAGACCACCACCATGCGCGTCTTCGCCGGCCTCACCAACCTCGACACCATCCAGTCCGCCATCGGCGCCCCTGTGCTCGCCGCCGACGCTGTGACTCCGCATGAGGAGGCAGTGTTCGCCAACATCCACTTCATGGAGAGCGTGCATGCGAAGTCGTACTCCAACATTTTCATGACGCTTGCGACCACGCCACAGATCGACGAGGCGATGCGGTGGGTGTGGGAAAACCCGAACATGGGGCACAAGCGGGACCGGGTGATCCGCTTCTACGAGGGTGACGACCCGTTACGCCGCAAAGCCGCCAGCGTGATCCTCGAGTCGTTCCTGTTCTACTCCGGGTTCTACCTGCCCCTGTACTGGGCGTCGCACTCGAAGCTGACGAATACGGCTGACATCATCCGGCTGATCATCCGGGATGAGTCTGTGCACGGCTACTACATCGGCTACAAGTGCCAGGTCGGTGTGGCGAACCTGACTGTGGGTGAGCGGCAGGCACTCAAAGATGACGTGTTCGAACTCCTCATGGACCTGTACGACAACGAGTGCTCTTACTCGGAGACCCTGTACGACGAGTTGGGGTGGACCGAGGACGTGAAACGGTTCCTGCGCTACAACGCGAACAAGGCGCTGAACAACCTCGGCTACGAGGGACTGTTCCCGCAGGATGAGTGCCAGGTGTCGCCGGCGATCCTGTCGTCACTGGACCCTGGTGCTGGGGAGACGCACGATTTCTTCTCCGGTTCCGGGTCCGCCTACACGATCGGCACCGCGGAGGAAACCACCGATGACGATTGGGGGTTCTGACGTGGACGCGATCAACCCAAGCCACTACCAGGATCACCCGGTGTTCTCTGGTGAGTGCTGGGAGGTGATGCAGTTCTGCGACGCTGCGACCGGCAATGCGCTGAAGTATTTGTGGAGGGCAGGCCGTAAGGATGACACCGCCCAGGACCTCCGCAAAGCCCTGTGGTACATCCGCCAGCTTCCCGCCCCGTGCACTCCGATCATCCCCCAGGCGGTGGTGGACCGGCTCGCCGCCGAAGCCACCCCGTTCCTCGAGGATCACGAGTCGGACGTTCTGTGGTTGACCGTGGCGGCGATCATGCACCTCGTGCGACGCCAGCACCAGGACGCTGCAGACCTGATCAACCTCGCCATCAGGAAGGCGTCATGACACCCGAGGATCTGGCCCGCTGCAAAGCACAACACCCCGCATTCTGGTGGGCTCGACGGCGTGAACTGGACGGGGATGACACGGTCACTGAACCCGTCTACCGGGAGGAACCCCGTGAATCCGCCTAACTGTCCCACACCGCACAAGCGCGGGCACCCCAACCAGTGGCAGGCGGAGAACGCGCTGGTGAAAGCGTGGCGGCGGGGGAGGGGAGCGCACCTCCCATGCCGCGTGTACCAGTGCCGCTGTGGCCTGTGGCACCTCACAAGCAAACCCTACGATCCCAGGAGATCAGCATGAACATTGTTGAGCCGAACGTCACCATCCTCGCCCACACCGCCATCGCCCCCCTGAGCGAATGGGATGCCACCCTCGACTTCCATGGCATGGAGGTGCAGCCGACCGCGACCGATACGGAAACGCTGATGGAGTTCGCGGGCCGCCAGTGCTACAAGTCGTTCCACCGACCCAACCCGGAGACGGCCACCACCCAGTCCTACCTTGAGCGGACCCTGTTCGACCAGGGGCACTGGTCCATTGCCGAACACGCCAGCGTCACCCTGCACATCACCGGCGTGTCCCGTGCTTTCCTTACCGAGCTCACCCGCCACCGGCACCTGTCCTTCTCCGTTCAGTCGCAGAGGTTCGTGGACGAGTCTGATTGCAACGTGGTGATGCCGCCGGCGATCCGCGACAACCTACTGCATCAGGATGATATTGCCGCGTGGAAGACCTCACTGGAGCACGCGATTATCCAGTACCAGGACACTGCGGAGATTCTGGAGGATGACGCCTCACTGCCCCGCAAGCAGGCTCGTGAGGCCGCACGCTCAGTGCTCCCCAACGCTGTGGAAACCCGCATGGTCGTGTCCGGGAACCTCCGGGCGTGGAAGAACGTCATCGCACTGCGCACCGCCCCGGGTGTGGACGCGGAGATGGTCGAGGTCATGACCCTCGTCCGCGACCAGCTCGCCACCATCGCACCCACCATCTTCAAGGAGCAGGCATGACCGACAAGTTCGAGGAACGTCTCGCCACCGCACTCACTCACACGCTGGGCCTGAACCCTGAACAGGTCGCCGCCACTCTCATCGCCCAGGGCATCGTCGCCGACCCGGTGCAGCATCAGGAGGATCTGGTGGCGATCATGGACAAGCAGGTGCGGGACAGTGAGGGGTGGTCGGACGAGTTCGTCACCGTCGAGAACCCTGCGGACGAGCGCGACGACTTCATCGCCGCCATCACCGACCAGTCGCCCGAGTGGGAGGAAGATCGCCCCACGTGGCACCGCCGGGTCACCGCATGGCGGGAGGTGCACCGTGCCTGAAGTCCTCGACAAGTCGGGCCGTGGCCCGTGGGTGTGGCAAGTCCGCAACCGCTGGCTGGTCACCACCCGAAACCTCCGGCCCCGCAACGCCGGCATGAGTGAGACCCGCCGGTGCGGCATCTGCGGCGACTACCCAACCCGGGCGGCCGCCATCCGCGGTGCCATCGCCCGACGCAACGGCATCAACGAATGGCACGCCCGGGCAATGACAGCATGATGTGGTACCATTGCTAACGCGGGGGCAAGGTCTCCCGTCGGATAGGGCAGTGGTCTCACGAACATGCGCGTCTTGCGGCCCCTGTAAATGGGCGTAGCTCAACTGGCTAGAGCAGCGGTCTCCAAAACCGCCGGTTCCAGGTTCGAATCCTGGCGTCTATGCTGGGACACCGGCGACCCCAGGGTCACGGTCTGAATAGCCCCAAGGCTATGAATCCCTTGATCGTCTAGGACGAAACTATGATCCATAGTGTGACAGTTGCACTATCCAGCGTGTAATGTCGTACCCGACGAGCCCTCCTAGCCCGTCGCCTCCATAGGACGAGGCGCCGCACCGACCGGCAAGTAGATGCGACGCCTCTGAGACCGCTAGAACGGCATCCAGTCGCAGAGATTGTGAAAAACCTCCACAATCAAGCTAGATGCCGCTCCCGCCAGGGTCCGCACTATGAACTCACTCTTCATGGTGCGGACCTTCTCTTTTGACGGAGAAGTTCCTGCCATTGCTGCCTCACCTCCTCTCCACAATGGAGGTGGACCCTCAAGGGACGGATGAATCCCAATCGGCCCCCACTGGCGGTGGAGACCAACTAGGACACCGCTTCGAGAAGGCGAGCTCAGGGTTTCCCCGTCTGCTCTGGACTGATCGTAGCACGCCGAGACGCAGACCAGCGAGGGTGAACAACAGGGATGGAATTAGCCTCTGCGCTGGGGGAATGCCAATACGGGGGCGCCGTCATTGTGGATAAGCCATAGCCTTCCTGTGGATAAAACTGCGGATAAGCCACCTGCTGCGAATGAACATGTGGACAACTCTGATCCCTGACAACTAAAACGCCCATCTACGCTACCCCCATGTCCACACGAACCACTGCCCGGATGATGGGCAATGACCTGTCCGCAGCCCCCTGCTACTGCTGTAACGAGCGGCGCCGGGACCGCGGTTCGCAGAAACGCCAGGAACGCACCGAGTGGCGGCGTGACGCTCACCGTGGCGAGGTGGACGGTGGTGACCCATGGCCGACCGACGACGTGCACGGCCTGAAGGAACTGGGTGGCTTGTGCGCCGACTGGCCTGACCCGGTGTTCGTCAATCTCCGCTGGGACTATGACCAGGAGGATGTGCCGTTCTGGTGGTATCAGGCGATTATCCCGCCCGAGTACCGGCTGCCGCACCTAACAACCACGTGACCGTGTGACACTCCGCGGCATGACTCAGGTGAAGATCACGCAGCTCAACTTCTACCCCGGCAACGCGAGACGGGGTGACATTGACCTCGTCGCCGACAGTCTCAAGCTCAACGGGCAGTACAAGCCGATCGTCGTCAACAAGGGCACGCACGCCCTCGACCTGGCGAACACGATCCTCGCCGGCAACCACACGTGCATGGCCGCGCAGCGCATCGGGTGGAAAACCATTGATGTGCACTGGGTGGACGTGGACGCTGACACCGCCCGCCGGATAGTCCTCGTAGACAACGCGTCGAACGACAAGGCCACCTATGATCTGCCCGAGCTCACCGAACTACTCGGTGACGGGCCGCTCGCCGGCACCGGCTTCACCCAGGACGAGTTGGACGCCATGCTCGAAGCCATGGACCACCAGTCGGATGACCTCGACGATGGGGGAGTAGGGGAGGACTTCACCACGGAGGACTTCGAACTCACCGTGCAGTGCGAGTCTGCGGGTCAGCGGGACATGCTCCGCGCCCGGCTTGTCTCGGAGGGCTTCACCGTGGACTGAGCAGGGACCGTCCTGGTTTCGCGTGTATCTCCGCGTCGCAGGTCTGGCAGATCCAGTAGCGGTGGCCGCGGGCCAGGTTGCTGCCCGTCCACCCTACGAGGAACGTGCCTGCCTTGTCCCAGGGGTGCCCGTTGGGGCATTCCGTTGGTCGTCGCTCCGCCACACCGCTTGTCGAACGCATGAGCGATACTCTACCTGTTTCGCCACCACCCCCGACAACCCGCCTGTTGTGTCACAGTGACGGCAGTCAACCACCACAACCCCCAGGCGGGGCACGACCCAGGAGGTCACCATGGCGAAACTCAAAAAAGACCTGTCCGACGCCGAACGCTGGCGACGATCCGAAAAAGTCTGGGCCATGCGCCTCGCCGGCCTCACCTACCGCCAGATCGGCACGAAGCTCAACATCTCCGAGGACACCGTCAAACGCGACATCGACCGCATCAAGATCGACTACCCCACCCAGAACGTCCGCGACCTCATCGCTGAGCAGAACGCGAAGCTCGTCGAGATGATGAAACCCCAGTTCTTCAAGGCGATCAACGGGGACCGCCGCGCCGTCGACACCATGGTCAAACTGATGGACCACCAGGCCAAACTCTTCGGCCTCTACGACCACGAGGACGACAACGGTCAGGCCGACGTGATGGCAGCGTTCCGCGCCATGGGTGAAGCAATCCGGGGGAAGGCCGCCTAACCGTGGCCCTGTCCGACAAGCAGATCCGGGCGTATGCGGAGTCCACGGCCCGCGTGAACGTGTGGGACGGTGCCGTGCGCTCCGGCAAAACGTTCGCCTGGATCCTCCTCATGCTCGAGGAGATCGCCAACTACCAGGGGCACGCCGCCATGGTCATCGTGGGGAAGAACCTCGGATCCATCTTCCGCAACGTGTTCGAACCGATCGACACGGTGCCGGAGTTCGCACCGGCCCGGGCGCACGTCCAGTACAGGCAGGGCGCGTCGACCGCCATCATCTTCGGCAAGCGCGTGCATGTCATCGGCGCGAACGACGCCGGGTCGGAGTCCCGGATCCGCGGCATGACCGTCGGCCGCGCATGGTGCGACGAGCTCACCGTGCTACATCAGGCATTCTTCAAACAGTTGTTGGCCCGCATGTCGGAGAAGGGGGCGAAAGTCTTCGCCACCACCAACCCCGACAGTCCGTCCCACTGGTTGAAGAAGGACTACCTGGACCGGCTGGACCAGATCCCGTGGTCGTACCACCACTTCACAATGGACGACAACCCGAGCCTCGAGGACGAGTACAAGGACGCGCTGAAAGCCGAGTACACGGGCCTGTGGTACCGCCGGTTCATCCTCGGCCAGTGGGTCAGTGCGGAGGGTGCGATCTACGACATGTGGGACGACGAGAAGATGGTCATCGACCCGGAGGACATGCCCGACATGCAGCGCACGCTCGCGTTGGGTATCGACTACGGCACCACCCACCCCACGATCGGCACGCTGCTGCAGCTCGGGGTGGACAACAAGCTATACATCTCCGATGAGTGGCACCCCAAACGATCGACTGACGCGGCACTGTCCGCCGACCTCACCCGGTGGCTCACCCAGCACCCTGACCCCGAGTGGATCTACGTCGACCCCGCCGCCGCCAGCTTCCGCCTCCAACTGTTCGAGGACGGTCACCGGCGCATGAAAGCCGCCGACAACAAAGTCATCGACGGCATCCGCACCGTCGCCAGCCTCCTCGACAACCACCAGCTCTTCATATCGTCCACCTGTACGAAGCTCATCGAGGAACTGCCGGGATACCGGTGGGACGACAAGGCGTCCGAGAAGGGCATTGAGAAGCCCATCAAGGAGCAGGACGATGCGGCAGACAGCGCAAGGTACAGCGTCTTCTCGTCCCGGTGGGCGTGGTCGCCGATCATCAACCGTTAGGAGCCCCTGTGGCACTTCCGAAGGACAACACCCCGTGGCCGCTGCCGGAGTGGTCGCCTCTGTATGACATGGTGGCGGATGCTGCCGTGTGGTGGGAGGGGGACACTGCCGGCCTGGAATCGCACTACGCGGGGCAGGGGCGAACGTATCGCCCGTCCCAGTTTGACGGTGGGATTGTGGGGGCCGCGTCCCGCATGTTCTGGGGCAAGCCGGCTACGTCGGGCCAGCCGCGGAAGAAGCTGCATTTGCCGTTGGCGGCGGATGTGGCGGGCATGTCGGCGAACATCCTGTTTGAGACCCCGGCGCAGGCGCACCTGGCGCAGTCGGGGGGGGGGGGGGGGCCGTCGCTTATACACATCTGACGCTGCCGGCGAAGGGGGGGGTGGAGGTGGCCGTGGGCGCCGGGGAGGTATAAGAAAAAAGAGTGACACCGCGCAGTATGGGCCGGTCGGCGCGGAGGAGAACGTCAAGGCGAGACAGGTGGAGTGAGAGCGTCACTGAACGCGAAGCANGTGGGGGGCAAGCCGGTGCGGGCGGGGAATGATGCCGCGGCCGAGCGGTTGGATGCCCTGTTCAACACGGACGCGATGGCATCATCCCTCCTTGTCGCCGCCGAATCGTGTGCCGCCTTGGGTGGCGTGTACGGGCGGGTGATGTGGGATCAGACGCTGCAGCCGGATCCGTGGATCGACTGGGTGGACGCCGATTCCGCGATCCCCGAATGGTCGTACGGCAGGCTCAGCGCGGTCACGTTCGTGGAGGAACTTCCCCGCATCGACAAGAAGACTGTTCACCGCCTCCTATCCCGGCACACTCCGGGGCGGATTGAGTACACGCTGATGGCGGGCCGTGACGACAACCTGGGGGACACGGTGCCCTTTGATGAGCACCCGTCGACCGCTGGGCTTGCCACTGTGGTGGACAAGGACGGGGGCGTGTCCACTGGTATCCAGCGCATGGCCGCCGTGTACATCCCCAACGTGCAACCGATCCCCGCATTCCGCAGGTCCGGGCAGTTACGCAACATGGGCCGACCTGATCTCCCCGCCGACGCCTACGGACTGTTGGACATGCTCGACGAAGTGTGGACCGACCTGAAGCGCGAGCTCCGCACCGCGAAGGCGCGGGTGATCGTGCCTGAGATGATGCTCGACTTCAAGGGCGCCGGTCGGGGCATGGAGTTCGACCCGGAGCGGGAGATCTACAGTGCGGTGGCTGACACCCCGCCGGATATGGGCGGCACGGGCCCAATGGTTGTACAGCCGCAGATCCGGGTGGAACAGTACCTCCGCGCTTGTGACGCCATCGTGCGTGAAGTCCTGCGCCGCGCCTCCTACAGCCCTGGCACGTTCGGCCTGAATGACAACACCAGCGGCGCGGTCACCGCCCGCGAGATCGAAGCCAACAGCCGCGCCACCCTGCAAACCTTCAAGGCGAAAGCACGGCATTGGAAGGCGGGCCTCGCACACCTCGCGGCAGCCATGGTCGAACTCGACGCCATTCTCAACCACACCGGCGCCGTCCTCGACGACCTGCCGGAGATCGACATCGCACCCCCCGTGCAGGAAACCCTGCTGGACAAGGCGCAGACCCTGCAGGCCCTCGAGTCCGCCCGCGCTATATCCACCGACGAGAAGGTGCGGATGATCCGCCCCGATTGGGACGAGCAGCGCATCGACCGTGAGGTTGCCACCATCCACCGTGAGCAGGGTGTGATGGTGGATGACGCGTTCGCTGGGGTGGAGGATGAACCGCCCACAGGGTTCACAACGGGTGAGGTGGTGGGCTGACCGTGGCCGTGAACCCGAAGGATGTGGAGGGACTGGAGGACGAGACCGTCACCCTATGGTCCCAGGCGGAGGACGCGCTGATCGGCGCATTGTCCGCCGCCGCACTGGCCGTGTCGGTACGGGCCCGGTCGCCGGAGCATGCCCGGCAGGTCGCGGCGGAAGAACTGGTGCGGACCATCAGGCCACAGTCGGTTGCGGTGGCCCGCGTCCTGCAGCAGAACACGCCAGCGTTGGTGGAGGCTGCTGTGTCTGAGGCGGCGGGGATCGGTGCGGCTGCTGCGCACGTGGAAGTGGCCGCGCTGCCGGCAGGTGCGACTGCTACGCCCACAGCTTCTACGGTGGCCCCCGCACCTGAAATGGTGCTGCCCGAAACCCGACCACAGGCCCCCGGCAGTGCAGCAGCACGCGGTGCAGCGAGCAAAGCCGCAGAGGCCACAACCACCGGCCTCGGCAAAGCCGCCCGCAGCATCCCCCGCAACACGCAAACCGTGTGGGGGAAGATCATCGACGACGCGGTGAACAAGACCGTCACCGGCGACCTCACCATCCAGCAGGCACTGCAGCAGGCCATGGATGATGCGGCGAAAGAAGGCCTCGGCTTCTACCGGGATTCCGCCGGCCGCAAGTGGGGGCTGGACACCTACAGTGAGATGGCGATCCGCACCGGCACGAACAATGCGCTGATCGACGCGCACACCGCCGAACTAGTGGAGGTGGGCCTGGACCTGGTGATCGTGTCCTCACACCACAATCCGGCACCACAGTGCGCCCCTTACGAGAGGAAGATCCTGTCCCTGACAGGGGAGCATGGCCCGGGCACGCACCGTATCGACGGGCACACTGTCACCGTCAAGGACACCCTGAACGGGGCCAGGGCACACGGACTGCATCATCCGAATTGTCGTCATTCGGTGACCGCGTTCCTGCCGGGGTTCACGGACACCACCCCGCCGGCAGCGGACCCGGGGCATGAGGGCTACAAGGCGACGCAGAAGCAGCGTCGGCTTGAGCGAGAGATCCGCAAGAGTCGCCGGATGGAGCAGGCCGCGATCGACGGAGACGGCAGGAAGAAGGCTGAGGCACGCCGCCGCCAGTATGAATCCAAGCTGCGCGAGCACATCCGGGAGTATGACCTGCCGCGCCGCCGGCACCGGGAGAAACTACGCCAGCCAGGGAATCCGATGCCCGCGGCATAGGTCAGGCCCCAGCATCCTGTGCCGGGGCCTGTTGCCTGTTTGTCGGAGTCTCACCGACTTTCTGGTGAGTCTACACGGTGAGTGTGCGCATGTGGTTGGCGACGAGTTGCCAGAACTGGTGGTCGATTCCTTCGGTGCGGTTGGCAGTCCGCTGGAGGTCGTCGGCGTAGTCGGCGACCATTTCGCGCAGGAAGTCGGTGTCTTGGGATTTTGTGTGGGTGTTCAGGGTTCCTCCGTGGTCCGGGTTCGGGTAGTGGGGTGTCCTGGTGGCCGGTGTTGACGGTACATGCCGCCGTGTCAGCGTCTCGCCACTATCGAACACGCGTTCGAACGTAGGATAGTGGCAAACCTTCACCACCACAACAACACCCGGGGGCCACCCCACCCCCGAGCACTATCTAACCATCGCCGGATTCATTGACGCCCCGTCTGGATCCGTGGACATGGATCAAATCTCCGATGAGGATCTGCTAGAAGAGGTTCGCCGCCGTGACCGACAGGCCCCAACCGCCACCTAACGGATGACGTACAAGGACGCGCCGAAAGCATTGGCCAATTCGGACGCCGCATCATCATTGTCAGCGTTGTAGATGTCGATGCCGAAGTTCTTGCCGACCACGACATAAAGTCGGTCACCTGGGTCAGCGGTATCCAGCCGACGCTGCATCACACCACTGGCATCCCCCTTGGTGTTGAAGTACCAGGCAGTGCCGAGTCCTTCCACCTCCGTACTCCCACTGCTGGGGTCCGACATGTAAGGGTCGTCAGTCGTGTCATTGTCCGCACTGTGCGAGATGCCAACTCGATCGAGGACTCCGATCATCGCGGAAAATGAGGTGACCTCACCGGGATTGGAGCGGTTAATGAGCGCGGTGGCGGATGGGGCAGCACCATCCAACGTCGTAGCCGGGACGCTTGTGGACGTCGTCTCCGGCGCCCCAGCACCATCCCCACCTCCGCAGCTTGCGAGTGTGAGTGCGGTGAGTGTCGCCGCACCGTACAGTACGAATCTCTTGAGTGTCATGGGGAAAGCATAGCCGCCTGAATCTCAACAACCGCCCTGTCGTGTCACGCTACCCCCGTCCCCACCAGAAGGTGGGGTGACCAGCAACGATGAGACAGGGAAACCAGTGTCAGACACCACTGCACCGTCCGCCGCCGAGACCACGGGTACAGCAGAAACCGCGCAGGCGGCCACTGAGGCCACCACGGTCACCGCAACGCCCGCCGACCTCGCAGCACACGCCGCCCAGGAGACGGCACCGGACACCGGCCAGGAGCCGCAGACCACCGACACCACCGACCAGCTCCCCGACTGGGCACGCGAAAAACTCGCCAAAGCCAACGCCGAGGCAGCCAAGTACCGCACCCGCGCCAAGGACACCGAGCAGGCCAAGGCCGCCGAGTTCGAAGCGTTCAAGCAGGAGCTTGGCAAGAAACTTGGACTGATCGAAGACGATCAGCCCGCACCCGACGATCTCATCGCCGCAGCAGAGAAGCGCGCCAACGAGGCAGCCCAGCAGCTCGCCGACTACCAGCGTCGGGATGCGATCCGCACCGCCGCCGCCGGCAAAGTCGCTGACACTGGCCTGCTCGACGCGCTCCTCAACCAGGATGCGGAGTTCACCGCCCTGGACCCCAATGCCGACGACTACCCGGCCCAGGTGGCCGCCGCCATCAACCGGCACCTAGAAGAACACCCCGCCCTCCGTGCCCAGGCGGCACCCCAGGCCTCCGGGGTCGACACCTCCACCACCAACACCGGCTCGGACCGCAAACTGACCCGCGACGACCTCCAGCGCATGTACGCCGAAGGCCGCTACGACGAGATCAACGCCGCGTTCGAAGCCAACAAGTTCAACCTCTAAGAAACGGAGACCAACACCATGGCCGTACCGCAGACCCAGCCCGGCGTCGCAACCTTCATCCCCGAACAGTGGGTCGCCGCTCTCATGGCACCCTACGAGAAGTCCCTCGTCTTCGCCCAGCCGGGGATCATCAACCGCGACTACGAGGGCATCATCAACCAGAAGGGCGACACCCTCCACGTCGGCTCCATCGGCTCCCCGTCCGTCAAGAAGTACGACGCGACGAAGGACATGGAGACCGAGGACCTCACCCTCACCGACACTGAGTTCAAGATCGACCAGGGCGACTACTTCAACTTCCGCGTGGAGGATGTGTCCGCCCTGCAGGCCGCCGGCGCGATCAAGGACCCCGCCATCCAGAAGGCCGCCGAGGCCATGGCGGAGTCCACCGACACCTATGTCTCCAAGCTCATGACCGCTGGGGCGAAGCACAAGCTCGGTTCCTCAGAGGTCGCTAAGCGCGGCGACGACGCCTACGACCTCATCGTCGAGCTGCGCAAGGCGCTGAACTCCGACCACACGCCGAAGGCCGGCCGATTCCTCATCGTCGGCCCGGAGCTGGAAGCCGCTCTCCTGCGCGACGAGCGGTTCACCCGCGTGGACGCCGCGGGAACGGAGCAGACCCTCCGCAACGGCATCATCGGCCGCATCCTCGGCTTCGATGTTCTTCAGTCCGAGAACGCGCCGACCATCGCCACCCGCGAGTACGTCATCGCCGGTCACTCCTCCGCGACGACGTTCGCTCAGCAGGTCAACAAGATCGAGACGGCCCGCGAGGAAAAGCGGTTCGCCGACCTGGTGAAGGGCCTGAACATCTACGGCGGCAAGGTTTTCCGTCCGGAGGGTCTGGCCACTGCGGAGGTCACGATCAAGGACGGTTCCGGGAGCGCTGAGGGAAACGGCTAGGCGGGGCCCTGCCCCTCACCTTGGGGTAGACCCACCCCGCACATCCACTGACTGAAAGGAGGTCGCCGTGGCTTTCACTGCACGCGACGACTGGAAGGACGGGGACAAGTACCCCGCTGCACGAATGATCGAGCTTGAGGCCGCTGTTGCTGCCCCGGTGGCGTATGAAGATGTCACCGGCAAGCCGACGATCCCCGCCGCACCGACCGCCGACACCCTGTCTGGTGCTACCGCTGTCGGCAAGTCCGTGATCAAGGCCGCTGACGCTGCTGCGGCACGGACCGCGATCGGGGCTGGCACGTCGAACCTTAAGATCGGCACCGGTGCCGGTGATGCTCTCGCGGGTAACACCACCATTCCCGCCGCGACTGCCGCGGGTACCCGCGCACAGCTCGACGCGGGTACCGACACCACCGTCCGCGCCTTCTCCGCGAAGGACGTGAAGGAGTTCGTCGACGCCCGCATCGCTGCCCTCGCCGAGCCGAAGGCCGGCTAGTCATGCTGGTCTACGCGAACCGGGACGCCCTGGAGGCGTGGACCGGAGAACCCGCCCCGGACAACTGGGAGCAGTTGATCCGCAGAGCGTCGACGATGGTGGGGGTTGCCACCAGGGGCGCCCTGTACGAGGTCACCCCAGCCGGTGGTCCTGCCGACCCCGATGTGGCTGACGCACTGCGGGACGCGGTGTGCGCGCAGGTGAACGCGTGGATCATCGCCGGCGTGGATCCTCTCGGGGAGTCCCTGTCGGCGAAGGTCACCGCCTCCACCATCGACGGGGCTTCGGTCACCCTTGATGTGGCGACGGAGGCCGCGGACCGCCAGCGCATCGCCGGCACCCTGTGCTCCGACGCGTGGGACATTCTGCAGCTGGCGGGCCTGATTGGGGGTCACCCGTGGGTAATGCCGTGAGTGACCAACTGGCCGCCCTATGGTTCCGGCACCCCTGCACCCTCATCTCGGGTGCGGGGGATTCCCCCTATGGGCCCACTTCCGGAGTGAGGATCCCCGTCAAGGGTTTCATCCGCCAGTCCACCCGCCGTGTGCTCGGTGTGTCTGGGGATGAGCTGGTGACGGACACGACCCTGCGCCTGCCGATCGTCATACTGCATGACGGTGAGCCGGTGACAGTGCAGGTCGGTGACCGTGTGGAACTCCCCGAGCCATTCGCCGGCGTGTGGGAGGTCATCGAGGTTGCCGTGAACCACGGTGCCGAGCAGGCCACGCCCGACCACCAGAAGCTGACACTCAAGGCGGTGCCATGAGCCTCACATGGAACGGGGACGCTATCGCGGCGGCGGTGAAGCAGGCAGAGCAGCGGGGCGTGCGCCTTGCAGCGGAGCACCTGCGCACCACAGCCGTGCAGCAAACCCCACTGGAAACGGGGGCACTGCGCAATTCGGCTCAGGTCACTGTCGAAGGAACCAGAGCCGCAGTGAGTTTCAACACGAAGTACGCGGTCAAACAGCACGAGGAATTGGGGTACAGCCACAAGGACGGGCGGGCCAAGTACTTGGAGTCAGCGACTGTGTCGGAGAAGGACACCATGGCGCAGATCATCGGCCAGCAGATCAAGGGGGCACTGTGAACCCATACAGCGAACTGGTCACCGATCTCGCAGCACACCTCGCCGCCAGTGGTGTGGGGGAGTGGTCCGAGACAGGCGCCTACCCCAAGGGCACGATCATGCCGATCTATGTGGGCATCATCCACGACAAGGCGGACACGGGCATCGGCCTGCAGGTGTACTCCGACGATCGGTCCCGCGATGACGCGTCACCGGACATTCGCGTACAGGTGCGTGTCCGCGGAGACCAGAACCCCCTCCCCACCGGCATCGGCCCCACCACAGCCGACCGGATCTTCACCCTCCTGCACGACAAACAGCACCTCACCCTCAACAACCACACCATCGTCCTACTCTCGCGCCGTCACCTCCGGGCCCCGGAGGAACGTGACGACACCGGCCGCTGGACGCGGGCGGACTCATACACCTTCACCACCAACCCAGGAGGCAGCTAATGGCAACCATCGCCAAGGCACCCAGTTCCAACGACCTGCAGTCCACCCTCGCCAGGGACTGGGCATTCCAGGTCAATACCACCCCCGAAGCTGAAACCCCCACGTGGGTTTACGTTCGCGGCCTGTCCAAGTTCGCCCCCGCAATCACCCCGGGCATGCAGGATGATTCCGACATCGACTCCGAGGGTTACACCTCCCAGATCGCCACCACCCTCACCGCCACATTCGAGGGCTCCGGCAAGCGCAAGGGAAAGAACGCGGCCGCAGGGTTCGCCCAGGACCCCGGCCAGGCTTTCCTGCGCTCCGTGGGCCAGCAGATGGGCTTCAAGAACGTCGTGCAGGCCCGCTGCTGGCGCACCGATGGCGTGGACGAGGGATACGACGGTTCTTTCTCCGTCGAGTGGACTGATGAGGCCGGCGAGAACGACGCCCTCGACAGTTTCACGTTCAAGCTGCAGTCCCGTGGCAAGCCGGAGCGCATCAAGCCGGTCGAGTCGGATAAGGCCCCGTCCGTCCCGTGGACCGACGAGGACGCGGACGCCGAGGGAAACGGCTAGGGGGTCCGCTCCCGCTCACCCTCGGGTGACCGGACCCCATACCACGGGCCCGTGCGATCTTGGCAGGTCTGGCACGGGCCCCACCAACACGACCTGCCCACAAACCTGAGGAGACCTGCCATGCGAGACCTACGCGAATTCCACGACCCGAACCTCCACCTCCCCATCTGCGGCGAGGACGTGATCATCCCCACCCCCACCGCCGACGAAGGCCTGAGAATCAAGCGGCACATGTACTCCGGCGACAGCACCCCCCAGGACGAGATGCGGATGATCGCCACCATCCTCAAAGCCAACTACGACCCGGAGTCGGACACCATGTCCGGCGGACTATGGGACCAACTCAACGACATGGGCCTGTCCTTGCAGGAGATCATCCACGTCGGCAACACAGCGCTGGCCCACTTCGGAGTGTCCGCCGAGTTCGGAGAATTCTGGTGGGAGAACCGCCTGGGAAAAGAAAACGAGCCGCTGATCCCGGAAGCGGCAGCGGCGACCACGACGACGGGGAAGACACCGGAAGCGCCTACGCCGGCATCAATGCCGAAGAAGCGGTAGATGCCTGCGAGGGTAATCCGTTTCTCCTCGACGGGCCTTATGGCCCCTACGACCCGCGGCCCGGTGCATATGGGGATGACGATCCAGGCGGCGGCCCCTACAACGAGGAAACCGGGCTCAGGGATTGGTACGGGCCCGTCGACGGCGACGACCCGGAACCGGAACCCGAAGTAACCCGCATCGGCTGGGACACCATCCTCAACAACTGGGTTTCCGTGGAAACTGACCTGCATGAACGATTCGGCATCGACGTGGAGAGTGGCATCCTCCACCAGCGCACATGGCGGTGGATGAAACTCCGCATCAACGACCTCATCGACCAACCGTCCCGCCTCCGCAAAGCACTGGGACTCACCACACAAACCACCAGGAGCTAACCCATGGCCCTCGACCTCGGCACCCTCTTCGCCACCCTCGACATCAAAGACGACGGCTTCACACAGAAGCTGTCCAAGGCGAAGACAGAACTGCAGGAGCTCAGCCGAACCGCCGAGAAGGCCGGCAAAGCCCGGGTCGACATCACCCCAAAGGGTGCAGCCGAGGTCCAGAAGGCGAAGTCGTCCGCATCGGAGCTTGGCAGGGAGCTCGAGAATGCGGGTAAGGCGAAGCCGAACATTGCACCGACGGGGACGGGTAGTGTCACTGCCGCCGCGGGTGAGGCCAGGACTCTTGCCAGGGAGCTGGACAGTGCGCGGCAGGCGGCCAAGCAGGTCGTGTTCCCCCAGAACCTCAGCAATGAGGTGGGCGCGGTGGGTAAGGCCACGGGGTCGTTGGTGGATTCCCTTGGCTCCGTTTCGTCGAAGGCAATCAAGTGGGGGGCGATGACCGCTGGCGCGTCCGCCGCCGCTGCTGCCGTGGGTGGTGTCGGTACCGCACTCACCGCCGGATTCTCCCGCCTGAACAGCATCGACCAGGCGGAGGCGAAGCTCACCGGCCTGGGTCATAGTGCGGAAGCCATCACCGGCATCATGGATTCCGCCATGGCGTCGGTGAAGGGGACCGCGTTCGGTTTCGGCGAGGCGGCGGGCCTGGCTGGCCAGATGGTCGCGTCCGGTATCGAACCGGGCGAACGCCTCACCGAGGTGCTCACCACCGTGGCGGATACTGCCACTATCGGCGGCCGCTCACTCGAAGACATGGGCCTCATCTTCGGATCCGTCGCGGCGAAGGGGAAGCTGCAGGGCGATGACCTAATGCAGCTCATGGCCGGCGGTATCCCGGTCCTGCAAATGCTGTCTGACGAGCTCGGTAAGACGACCGAGGAAGTCTCGGACATGGCGTCCGCCGGCGAGATTGATTTCGCAACGTTCGAGTCCGCGATGCGGAACCATCTGGGTGGTGCGGCGCAGGCCGCAGGCGACACATTCTCGGGCGCGATGGACAACGCGAAGGCCGCCGCCGGCCGCCTCGGCGCGGCATTCCTCGAGCCGATGTTCAAGCAGGCGCCGGGGATCATTGGGGGCATCACTGACAAGCTCGATGAGATGGGGCCAGCTGCCGCGGAGTTCGGCGAGAAGGCCGGCGCGGCGATGTCTGATTTCGCCCAGGGTGCGATTCCTCAGGTAAAGGCGGCACTGGATACCCTCAAAGGCAGTGCTGAGACAGTGTGGCCGGTGGTGCAGAAGATCGGCGACGTGGCCATGGGCATCCCGTGGCAGGCGTACGCGGGTGTCATCGCCATGGCAGTGTCGAAGCACCAGGGATTGACCGGCGCACTCTCGTCCGGGTCGGGGAAGTTCAAGGCGTTCACCACCGAGGTGGCGGCGAATCGTGCGGCGATGCAGCAACAGGGCAGTCAGATTGGTGTGGTCAGCGCGGCGATCCAAACCCTGGGCACGAAGTCCTCCACCATCGGCAAGATGTCGCAGGCGTTCCAGTCCGCTTCCACACCCCTGCGGATCATGGGCATGGATGCGAGGGAGGCTGCGAAGCAGACCACGGGACTGGGCAAGGCTGCGAAGACGGTGCAGGGTGGCCTGTCGAGCTTCGGCGGTGTCCTGTCCGGCACCGTGGCGGGTGGTTTCTCCCTCGCCAAGTCCGGGGCTAAGGGGCTGATGACCGCACTGGGCGGCCCGTGGGGACTCGCCATCGGCGGGGCCACCGCAGTCATCGGACAATTGATCGCCAAACACCAGGAAGCCAAAGCCGCCGAAGAACAGCACAAGGCCATGCAGGATTCCCTGCGGGAATCCCTCGACCAGACCACCGGTGCAATCACTGCGCAGACAGAAGAACTGGCAATGAAATCCCTGCAGGACTCTGGCATCACTGATATTGCCAGGGACTTCGGTGTTGCACAGGACACTCTGAAAGAGGCTGCCACAGGCAGTGCGGAAGCAATAGCTTCGGTCAACAGTGCCATTGATTCCCAGATTTCATCATCGTTCAAGGGGAGTGAGTTCTGGCAAAAGTACAGTACGGATCTTGAAAAAGCTGGGATCTCTATGCAGGATCTGGTCAATCATGCGATGAACCCCGCATCGCAGGCGGCGGGGGAACTGGACAAGAAACTGAATGACATGGCAGAGGGGGATGATAAATTCCAGCACATTCGTAGGGATCTTGACCGGGCGCAGGATGGGTTCAAGGAGACAACGGAGGAAGCTCGGAAGTTCCGCGATGAACTCGGCGGCATCAGTGATGACACTACGACCGCGCAGATCGATCAGATGAAGGACTCGCTTGATCGTTTCGCAGACGGGTCGAATAAGGCCGGCGAGGCGATAAAACTCCTCAACGGTGAGAAAATGCACTTGTCGGATCCGGAGCACCTTGTCGTGGAAATGGACCCGGAGAAGGCGGCGCAGGTCAAGTCAGAGTTGGAGGACATTGGTCTCAAAGCTGAGTATTCTTCGGAGACTCGCCAATTGACGATCGAGTTTCCGAATAGTGGCGCTTTGGCTGCCGCATTGCAGGACCTGCAAGGCCAGATCGTCTCACTTCCGGATGGGACGATCGACGTGAACGCGATGACCGATGAGGCACAGCAGGAACTGGTTAATCTTGGCCTTGCCGCTGAGATTGATGGTGAAGTGCGGATGAAGGATAATATTCAGTCGCAGATTCAGCGGTTGGTTGAGTTGGGCGCGTTGGCGATTGTGGATGGTCAGCTCACCTTGGGTGACAACATTGAGGTCGTCAATGGGAAACTGGTGGCGGTTGATGGCACGAAAATTGGTGCAAACCTCCACGTCAGCGACAATGTTCCACAGGTTAAGAGCGATGTCGATTCCCTGAACGGCAGGAACACGTCATCAACGCACACGGTCTGGACGACCGTGATTGGCGGCGAGTGGGCTGGCGCGTATGGACCTGGTGGAAGCATGGTTGACTCGGGCGGAACGGCTGTGGGTCAGAAATACGCCACTGGTGGTCGTCTACCTAGGAATGCTGCGGGCGATCGGATCCCCCGCAATGCCACCGGGGATAAGAACCCCGGCTACCGTCTCCCCACCACCGGACCCGGCACTGGGGTGGTGGACGGGATTCTCGGCGTCAACGGGGACGGACTGCCCATGTCATGGGTGGACGCGGGGGAGTGGATCATCAACCGGAGGTCATCGGACCGGTGGGACGGGACGTTGGCTGCCATCAACCAGGGCAACCCGTCGGCCGTGGTCGCAGCCATGCTCGCGGACCTGGAACATCATGCGAACGGTGGGAAGACTGGTTCCCAGCGGGTGAAGGAGCAGCTCGGCCCGTACAACAACGGCCAGTATGTGATGGGTGGGTTCAGCCCTGAGGCCACGGACTGCTCCGGTGCCGTATCCATGGGTGTGAACTCCTACCTGGGCAGGGACCCGTTCGAGTCCCGCATGTCAACTGTGACAGAGGGCCAGTGGCTAGCCGAACGCGGATTCAAGGAAGGCCGTGGTGACGGTAACGACCTCGTTGTCGGATGGTACGACTACGGTGGCGGGGCGAACGGACACACCGCCATGCAGCTTCCCGACGGAACCTACATCGAGTCCGGCGGGAACACTGGGCAGGGTTTGACCATCGGCGGAGCGGCAGGCCCATTGGATGGCCGCGGGTTCACGAACTTCATGTACCTGCCCGCCGATGAGGCGAAGGAGCGGGAGGAAGGTGGTCTCACCGGTGACCTGGGCGCGTCGTCGGACACGGGCACCGGCGAATACCAGTCCGAAGCATCCTCCGCCTCCGGGTACAGTGCCTACACCTCCAGTGCCACATCCGCGGCCACGCCCACTATGCCGGAAACCACGGTCAACGGTGGCAACGGCACACTGATCAAAGACGGATCCGCGCTGGAGTTCGCCGCCGCCGCATTCTCCACCACCACCGGCACCCCCATGCCCGACAACGTGGTGTCCTGGGGGCAGGTCATGGGCACCACCACCACCCGCGACCAAGAAGAAACCGAGGCCGCGATCAAACAGAATGAGC
Source organism: Corynebacterium neomassiliense (assembly GCF_900626215.1). Classification (NCBI taxonomy): domain Bacteria; kingdom Bacillati; phylum Actinomycetota; class Actinomycetes; order Mycobacteriales; family Corynebacteriaceae; genus Corynebacterium; species Corynebacterium neomassiliense. The sequence continues at coordinate 164,797 of NZ_LR131107.1, forward strand.
GGGAGAAGCGGGCCAACGACCGCAACATTGCCGCCACGGAACGCGAACTGGAAGCTGCCCGCCAAGACGCCGCAGACAAGCAAGCCATCTACGACGCGGCCGCTGCCGGCAAAGGTGAGGCACAGGCACAGAAAGACCTGGACGAGGCCCGACAGAAGCAAGCCGACGCGCAACGGGCACTTGATGAGGCGGAAGCCGACGACAAGGAGTCTAAGCAGAAGGACCTGGACTCGGCGACCGAGGATGTGCGGAAGAAGGAGAAAGCCCTCCGCGCTGTCGCCGACGGCAAAGAGGCGGCCGCTGCTAAACGGGATCTCGACGACGCGAACGCCAAAATCGCTGACCTGGAAGACCAACTGGAGGTGCAGCGCGAAAACTCGCAGGCCTACGAGGATGCGAACAATGAACTCCGCCGGTCGAACCTGTCACCCACTTCGCACCGTTTGGAGGGCACGGGCCCGTTCGGCATGGTCACTGACGCCGATCGGGCTGCCACCCAGGATCAGATCACCCAGAATGAGCGGGAACTGGAGGCCAATGAGCGGAACATTCAGGCCACACAGCGTGAACTGGATGCGGCGAATCAGGATGTGTCTGACAAGGAAGCCGACGTCAAAAATGCTGGAACGGTTGAGGAACGCAAGGAGGCGGAGCGGAACCTTGCGGAGGCGAAGGACAAGGTCGGTGAGCTGACCAGCAAACTGGAGGGGCAGCGGGCCACGTCAGAGCAACTCCGCCAGTCCAACCAGAACCTTGCCAACAGTGTGGACCGACTGTCCCTAGCAATGGTCGCATCCTCGGTGATTGATGGCGTGTCATCCCTGGCGGGTGGGGCAATGAACCTGATCCCCATGGCCGATGGTGGGGTTCTCGGGGCTGCCCGGTCCGCGCAGATCAACGACAGTTCCGCGGTCCTGTGGGCGGAGGCGGGCCCGGAAGCATACATCCCCCTGTCGTCGAACAAGCGGGCCCGGTCCGTGGACATTTGGGCGGAGACGGGCAAGCGACTGGGCATTGATGCGATCAGTGCCGTCCAACTCCTCGGGTCTGGCATCCCCGGCCTAATGGAGGGTCGCACGGACGGGTTCAGCACGGGCGGGTCCATCAGCCTGGACGCGATGGGGCTGAACACTGATGCGGCCGCGTACATGATCGGCAATGCGATCGCCTCGCCGGTCACCGCTGCCCGCACCGCCGTCGGCGGGCAGAACGTCACGGGTGCCGTGTTCAACGGGCCGGTCACCATCTCCGACCCGCGGGCATGGGCTCAGGGGCAGGCCAACAATGCGGGCAAAATGCTTGACACTGCGATGAAAGGCGTGATGCTCAGATGAGCGTGGACCTTGAGTTTTTCATGATCGGAGCGGACCACAGGACACGGTTCGCGTTCGGCGCCCCCGGGTCACCGGTGCGACTCGCATCCATCCCCACCGGATTGCAGGGTGCAAGTTTTGACCATGATTGGCAGCAGATCGTGGGCATGGATGGTGCCTTGCACCGGGGAACCACGGATTTGACGGGCACGATTGGCATGCAGGTGTGGGTGGTGGACCCGCGGTCGTCGTCGTGGGCTCGCACACAGCACGCCCGGTGGCGGGAAGCCTTGGGGAGGGGCAGGGACACGTGCCGACTGTTCGTTGTCAGCAGGGAGTCCGGGTACTGGTGGATTGACGCCCGGGCGGACAATGTGAGTGAGGCGAATTACCTGGCCACGGCGTCGAAACCGGGGGCGGTGGGGGAGATCGGCGAAACCGTGCAATGGGTCACCGACCGGTCCTACTGGCAGTCCTTCGACGAGCAGCGCACCTATGACCGGGACTCGTGCAGGACTGCCAGTCTGGTGAACCGTGGCGACCAGCCCGCATGGCTGCGGTGGACGGTCACCGGAGCCCATGACGGGGTTCGCCTGGGCGTGGGGGACGACACTGTCACCCTCCCCGCGCAAAAGGCTCTGGACGCCGGGTACGTGGTCGACACGGATCCACTGTGGCCGTCGATCACTGACACCACTGGCGTGAACCTGCAACCTGATATGCCCGACGCGTTCTGGCACCAGCCACTGCCACCACGCGGGCAGCAGAGGGGAAACAGTGTCCCCCTCACCATCCAGCCCACCAACCCGGGCGAAACCTTCCGCGTGGAGGTTTCCTACACTCCGAGGACGGAGCAGGCATGGTAGACCAGCTCGAAGCCACAAACCCGCTGGATCTCATGGTCTGGGACAATGATCATGCCCGCCGCCTCCCCCTGCGCGGGTACATGAGCGTGGAGTTGAATCAGTCCGCGGATTTCACCACTGGCACGGGCAAGCTCACTGTCCCGTCCAGTCACCCGCTCGCCAAGCGGATCATGCAGTCATCATCCGATGTGGTGCCAGTGTCTGCGACCAATGGGTCGGGGTGGTGGTGGACTGGCAAGATCGACGCCTACGAGGCCAGTGGTAGGCCGGGGAGGGAGATCATTGAGGCGGAGCTCACCGACTGGAAAACACTGTTGAACATTCCTGCATGGCCGTCCACGCGTACTGCCCTGGAAATGCAGACGAAGCGGGACTACCAGATCGGCCCACTGCACACCGTCGCCACCCACTACATCTCGGAGAATCTGGCGAGGGTTGGCACGCCCGCCTACGTCATGCTGCCGGAGGGGGTGGACACGTCTCCACTGGTGGATGTGACAGCCCGCATGACCATGCTCCCCGAACTGTTGAACGACCTGATCGTGAAGCATGACTGGGTGTTGGACGTGGACATGTGGTGGCCGGGCAAACCATTCCCGGAGGGGAAGATGGCACCATTGACCGGGGGGTCGAAACTGGAAAGGTTTGCTGCCCTGTCCACGGCGCGGGCAGATGCGGTGCTCCGGCCGGGAACAGGCAGGATTTTTGAGCCGACGGTGCCGGGCATTGTGGTGTCCGTGCACCCGGTCCGTGAACGACCACACGTCCGGTTCAGCATCAACGGCCGGGACGTGCAACAGTTCAAGCTGACCGGCCGCACCCCCGGGCCCCGCACCGCAATCGTCGGAGGCAAATCCGACGACTGGGTTAACGAGCTGATCGGCCTTGCCATCGACAGTGCTGCACAAGCGATCATCCAAGCATTGGGTGAGCTCGCCGGCCCGTTGGGCAGCATGGTGATCGGATCCGTGGCGGGCACGATCGAATCGAACATGACGGACACGCTGATCGCCTACCAGCAGCGCACGGACGTGGAGCAGAAGGCGGCACTGGGCCCGTTCGGCCCCACGGAATCCTTCACATCGTCGAGTGCGGGCGCGTACACGTTCGACACCTCGGAGCTTGCAGAACGCCAGTTGATGGAGGATGAGGGAGGGCAGGGCATTGAGATCACCATTGCCGATGGTGTGTCCAAGGTCTTGGGTGATGATGTGCATGACCCGTCGGGGAAGTGGAAGCACGGGTGGCGTGTCGGCGACCGCACCACGTTCGAGGAGCACCTGTCCGGCACTGTCGTGTCCGACATCATCACGGGTGTGACCGTGAGGGATTCAGTGGGGGAGCACATGCGGATCACCCCGCAGATCGGGAAGACACGGGTGAGGGAAAACGCGTTCACCCGGATGGTGGGGATCCTGTCCAAGCTGACGCACATCACCACTGACATGGGGCTGCAGGGGTGATATCCCCCGACAACCGGGCGGGGCTGGGAGGGTGCTGGTCATGAGCACAGTGATTGATTTTTCCGCGAGCTTCCCACGGGCCGCGGACATCCGGGCCGCAGGGCACGAGGGTGTGGTCTGCTACGTGTCGCCGCCTCGTGAGCCGTGGATGAGAGCGAAACCGCTCACCAAGGCTGTGGCGGCCGCCTACCGTGCTGCGGGGCTGAAGATAGGTGCAGCCTGGCAGTACGGCGGAGCCAGCAACCCCGACGTCATGCGGGGTGCCGCCGGGGGTCGGGCTGACGCACTGGCGGCTGACAACGCACTCAAAGCAGCGGGCCTCGCCGGGTGGCCTGTGTTCTTCGCCGTTGACTTCGACATCACCCTCGATCAGTGGAACTCGACTGCCGTGGCCTACTTCCTGGCAGCGTGCGACGTCCTCGGTCGCCAGCGGGTGGGCATCTACGGGCACTCCCGCGTCGTCGCATGGGCGCAGGAGGACGGAGTTGTCGCGGACCTCGGCGAGGGACGGTGCCTCGGCTGGGTGACCCGGTCCTGGAGTCAGGGCGAGACCGGCTCCGGATACGCCGCGCTCTACCAGCGCGTTCACAACACGCCAGGCCCGTCCGGCGTGCAGATCGACATCAACGACGTCTACAGCACGGCGCCATTCACAGCGCCGTCGACACCACCCAAGGAGACGCCCGTGGTGGACACAATCGCACCCAACCCTAACCATCGAGGAGACCCGACCTTCCTCCCCGACCTCCTCCGCGCCTGGGGTCTCACCGTCCGCGAACTTGACGGATGGCGTGACCGTGGCGAAGGCGACTTCACAAACATTATCGGTGTCATGTGCCACCACACCGCCGGGGCGAACACCTCCGCCCAGTACATTGCCGTGAACCCTGGGTTAGATAACGGACTGTCCTCACAGCTTCACCTCGCACGAGATGGTGTGGTGACGATCTGCGGTGCAGGTGTCGCCTGGCACGCAGGAGGGGACGAGCCGCGCACACCGGCGTGGGCAAAGGGCCAGGTGAAGATTGCGACTCGTCACGAGAACAAATGGCAGTCCGTCGGCAACGCAAAGATGATCGGCATTGAAGCGGTCAATTCTGGCGACGGGAGGCAGGACTGGCCGGAGGTGCAGCTCGATTCTTACGCGGCGATCTGCGCGGCGATCTGCTGGTACCTCGGCCTGCCCGTGGATCGGGTGATCGGGCACAAGGAGTTCGCGCCCACGCGGAAGATTGACCCGAATTTTGACATGGGCGGATTCCGGGACCGGGTGCGGAAGCGCCTGGCAAATCCCCCGACCGCCCCGACCTCAACCAAGCAGGAGGATGACATGTTCACAGACTCTGACCGGGAGGCACTGCTCGACTGCCGGGCAATGCTGCAAACCCTATGCGCCCAGGACATGGGCGACCCCGGGGTGACAGGACCATACGGGGGCTGGCCGCAGACCGGCGGCAGGACCCGCACCGACACCCTCGCCGCAATCGCCGCGAAGCTCGGCATCACCGGCACCACCGACACGAAGGAGGCCTGACAATGGCCGAGAAGAAGACCATCAAGAAACCGCAGGCCTGGCAGATCCGCAAGATCGCCTACGGGTTAGCAGCCATCCTCGTCGGAGTGCTCGGCTGGGCCGGAGTCCTCTCCGACATCAAGGCTGACGAGATCATGGCCCACGTGGACCAGTGGCTGCCGATCCTGCTGGGTGTCCTCGCCCCCGCACTCGCAGCGTCGAAGACCCATGAGGGCAGTGACTCGACGGCCACGGAGGCTGATGTGGAATCGGTCACCACCACCGTCGCAGACCGGGTGCAGGACGCTGTACGCGACGCACTGACCACCGCTGCCAGTATCGATCCCACGCAGATCGGTCAGGCTGTCGTCACTGCCATCCGGGCGGAGGAGCGCGGAGACCACGACGCAACCGCCACGGCGAGCACGGACTACGTGTACGGGCGGTGATCGTATGGACGCTAGTACCATCATCGTCGCGCTGATCGGCGCGGCAGGAACCCTCGGTGCGGGGATTATTGCCGCATTACAGCGGTCAAAAACCGTGGCCGTGGAGGCTGCGGAAAAAGCGGTGGGTGTGGTCACTCGGTCAATGGACGCTCAGGAGGACCAGGTGCGAGATCTGCGCACCAGGGTGACCGCACAGGATGAGCGGATTACCGTGCAGGATGCACGGCTGACGGAAATCACCGGCCGTCACGGTGTGGCCGTGTCGCACATTGCGGAGCGGGAGGACGCGGCAGACGAGCACCTTGGGCCTGAGAGGCCGGCGTGGCTCCCCCCGGTCCCTGATCTGATCCGCCCCGACGTGGACGCCGCGAGACGGCCGAGATAAAACTGATCCCCATCCTGTGTCATGGGCGGGGACCTCTTCTGATTCTCCGCAATTGAAGAACTGAGAATGGGTTGGCTAACCGACGTGGAAACCATCATGGGTATTCACGTAATCTGACAGCGTGAAACCTGCAAGCCATCAAGGCGAAGAACATGGCACAGACGAAAACAATATTCTCAACAAGCTGCGAGCTGGTGTTCTCGGAGCAAACGACGGCATAGTGTCAGTGTCTGCTCTTCTGCTCGGCATGGTCGGCGCAGGGGCGAGTAATACGGTCATCATCACCGCCGGAGTTGCATCTACGATCGCTGGAGCGGTGTCGATGTCACTTGGGGAATACGTTTCCGTATCTGCCCAGCGAGACTCCGAGAAGCACCTCATATCCAAAGAAGTATCAGAGCTGAAAAACATGCCGTCTTCGGAGCATGAGGAGCTTGTGCAAATGCTCAGCGGTTACGGAATGACACAAGAAACAGCAAGAAAAGCTGCGACTGAAATCGAGCAGGGGGATCCTCTTAGTGTGCATCTGAAGTTGGAGCTTGGTATTGATCGCGGAGACCTTATAAATCCGTGGGTCGCTGCTATTGCTTCCGCTCTGTCATTCTTGTTAGGCGCAGCCCTGCCGATTCTTGCCGTGTTGATCTCCAGTGGATCCCATCAGACTTTGGCGGTGACCGTTGTGACGCTTATCGCACTGGCTGTTACCGGCTTTACGTCGGCGAAACTGGCTGGAACGTCAACAGGAAGGGCGACTCTAAGACTGGTTCTCGGTGGAGCAATTGGCTTGGCGGTGACCTATGGTGTTGGAATTCTAGTGGGCTAGTGCACTGGCTTTCATCCGTCACCTGCTGGGGGTGCACCCGGAGCACCGGTCTGGCGCCCCGTCGGAGATTGAGGGTGACCTGTGACCGCGGTAGTCTCCTAATCAGCTCCCCACCCCGGTGGGGATGATCCGGTGTCCTTGTCAGGACGGATCTGCTCCCCACTCGCGTGGGGTCGGCCCCCTAGTCTTCGGACTGGGGGGCCTTTTTTCGCGTCCACGTGCCGATGGTCACCTGCGACATGCCGGTGATCTTCGACAGTCGGTAGGCGGTGGCACCGGCTTTGTGTGCGGCGATGACCGCCTCCCGCTCCGCATGTCTGGCAAGATTCAGCTCGTCGGCGAGCCGCTTCCGGCGTCTCGCAGCGTCCCTGGCGACGGTGAGCCGTGAGCCGAGGATGGCAGGCCAGTCCTCCATGAAATCCACCAGGGCGTCGGCAAGCTCGTCCCACGTCTGCCCGTCGATGGTGAGGTCCAGGACCTCCCCGTCAGCGCGGGTGGCCCGCACCCCTCCCAGCTTCCCGTTGAGGGGCTTGTCCCAGATCGGTGTGCCGTCAGGATAGGCGCAGAAATCCAGGTCCAGTCGGACGCCGGGGAGGTCCACGGTGGTGTGCGCCGGGGCGTCTGCCAGGGCTGAGCGGATCTTCGGCACGATGTCGTCCCGGTCGGAGATGGTGTCTGGCATGAGGTCCAGGTCGAGGGGCAGGTCGGTCATCATGCCACCGCCTGACGGGCAGCCTTGGCGGCGGCGGTGAGCATCCTGGGGTGCTCCGGGTGTCGGACGGCCGCGTCAAGGTCGGCGAGAATGCCAGCGTCGATGTGCTCGCGGGTGGTGGCGTGCCAGTAGCAGCCGTGGGCGTCGGCCCAGTCGGACTCGGCGACGGTGCGCCGGTGGGTGGCGTCCACTTTCTCGGCAGTGGACAGGTCGGCGTCCGCTTTCGCTGCTGCGGCAGCCGTGGCCGCCTCGTCGAGGGCGCGGCGAGTATTGACCAGGCGGTAGGCGGCGAGCACGACGGTCTCGGTGGGGGTGGGGATGGAGTGTGCCATGGTGATGGTCCTTTCAGGTGGTGCAGTGCGCCTCGCGGCCAGTGCAGGGGGTAGGTCTACTTGCCGCTGCGGATGGCGCGGGCCTGGTCCTCAAGCTCGGCGACGGCGTCGCGGATGGTCTTGCCGGCCCCGGCGGGCTGGTCGAGGGCTTCCGTCTCGGCTGCGATGCGCAGGGCGTCACCGACGTGGACGCCGCAGGCCTGTGCGGTCTCGATGACCAGCTCGGCGCGGCGGCGGGCCTCGGAGGCTGCCGTGTTCGCGGACAGCATGCGCTCTTCGTGGGCGGCGGCAGTGGTGTCGTCCCCGGCATCCTCTGCGGCCTCTGCCTGCGCTGTGGCGACCTGGGCTCGGGCGGAGGAGAGGAGAGCGGTGGCGAGCTCGTCGGCGATCTTGGTCTGGATGGTGGCGGTGATGTCGGTCATGGTGTCCTTTCTCGGGAGGGCCTTTCCCTCTGTGTCTGACACTCATACTACACCGCAGTTAGTACTACGCAAGCTTTAGTACGAAGAATCGTGAGTGACATACATCACACAGACATGGCCCGCCCTCCCGCTACGATGATCCCGTGGGTTGAGCGCCGCCGGGACCCCTGATCTGTGACCGGCGCACCCCCCCTGACGCTCCCCACACGGCCCCCACTGTCTCCGGACGGTGGGGGCCACATCCGACTCTTATTTGATGCGCCCTGCTTTCCAGAGTCCGGAGCCGATTTTGCAGAGTGCTACGAGGATGAGTCCGAGGGTGGCGAACGATGCCGCCCCCGCAATAATGGCGGCAGCTGCTCCGTCGCCGTCTCCCAGCCCGAAGATCCCTACGACGACCCCGAGCGCTCCGAGTGCCGCTACGAGGTTGCCGGTGATTTCCATGATGAAGAAGGGGTCTTTCCCTGCTGGTCCCGCCTGTCTCGCTTGCATGTCTTGGCGTGGCGTCCATGGCTGTTGATTGCTCATGTTCTTATCTCCTTATGTTCGGTCATACATCAGACTAATTATGGGCGAAACCAACGCTTAGCCGCACTGGGGGTGCCGAAAACCCATCTCGACAACCGGGCATGCCTGCCATACTCCCCGTGACACCCTGACACGAGGAGCATCATGGCCACACTGAAAGACCTCACCACCAGCCTCAAACTGGAGTTCGTCGACCTTGAGGACGTACAAGCCACCCAGCGCGCACTGATCCAGGTCACACCGGCGGGGGCAAGCCTGGAGCTCCCCCGCGGGAAGAAGGGGGAGCCCGGGAAAGACGGTGCACCGGGCCCGCAGGTGTGGTGGACGGGGTTGATCACTGACCCGTCAGAACTGCCCGGGGACCTGACCGCCGTGGACCGCGGGTGCGCGTGGGCGGACACGGTGAGCAAAAGCGTGTGGATCTGGGACGGGGAGGACTTTTTCGAGATCCCCGATTTCATTGGTCTGCGCGGTGAACCGGGGGAGACTGCAACAGTCCAGGTGGGGGAGGTGGTCAACGGTTCGGAGGCGAAAGTCACTGTCAATGAGGCGGCGTCGACTGACACTGTCACTGTCCTTGATTTCGAGTTGCCGCAGGGCCCGCGGGGTATCCAGGGGGAGAAGGGCGAGTCTGGTGATATGGGCCCGTTGGGGTCCGCGGATGATGTTGATTTGTCGGTGGCCCCGAATGTGGGGGATTCATTGGTGTGGGATGGGGCAGTGTGGCGGCCGGGGTCCACGTTGTCGCCGGTGGGTCCGTGGGCTTTGGGACCGAATGATTTTTCCGTGGCGAATGTGAATTTGATCCAGTCGGGGTCGTGGGCTTCGCAGGTGGTGGCGACGATGACTGTGCCAGCATTGCCTTTTGATTGGCGGCCAATTGTTGTTGGCGGCCTGGTGGAGTTGGAAACCCCGTTGGGTTATCGGGTTGATGTTGAGGTACGTGTGGGGAATGCGCAGCAGGGTGATGTGATTGGTTATGGGCGTGGGAAACCGTTGCAGAGGTGGGAGGATCCGACGGTGATCCAACCGTCGTGGGCGCAGACTGTGACACCGTCGTCGGCTTATGGTGTGGTGAAGGCGAACACTGCGACGACGATTTATGTGGTGCTGGTGAAGGCTGATGGGACGATTGGGGCGTGGAAGTCGGGCCGTGAGAATTGTGGGTTGACTATCATGGCCCAGCCGACGAATGGGGGGTTCTAGTGGATCAGGTGGATGTTAATTCGCAGACGCGTGCTGATTGTCATGGCATGCGCCCTGACTTGTACGCGGTCTTGTCTGGGGCGATGGTGCGGAAGGATGATTTGACTGGGTTGGAGGGGATCAATGGGTATATTTCGGTGAAGACGAAGCTGAACGCTGTACCCGCTGGTACTTCAAATCACATGCTTAGTGAGGAGGAGGTGAATGGTCCGTCGAAGAATGCGACGTTTAGTGTGGTCCCTGCCTCGGATTGGGGAGTTGATACCGTTGATACGGTGGGTGAGATACGGTTTTCGAGGCCTGGTCTTTGGCTGATCCAGTACTGGTCTTACGGAGTATACGAGTACGACAAGTACTCGAGATTGTTCGCCGAGATTTGGCGTCGGCAGTTAACTGTTCCAGGATTTGGTAATGCGACTGTCTGGACGGCGGTTGCGAAACCTGCACAGGACGATAATGTGAAAACCCTTTCTCTCACGGTCGCGGACATTTTCTCCGACACTGACGCGCTCACCGTCAGACTGTCTTACCCGGGCGGGCAACCACCGAGTGGGTTTAAGTCGTCCGTCACTGCTATTTGCCTGAACTGAGGTGGTCCCAATGTCCGAGTTTTGTACGGTTGTGCACCGGCTAGTGGCGTTCGTTCATGATGGACCTGATGGGGGTTTTGACCCGGATTCTGTGTTGGTGCAGGGCAGTGTGTCACTCAGTCCTGCTGGCACGGTGACGACAGTGGTTGATGATGTGACGGTGGTGGGTGTTCCCGTGGTCGTGCCGATTGTGGACGGGGTTTTGACGTGGCGTGGTGCCCCTGCGATCCGACTGCTGGCTGGTATCCGGTGGCGCGCCGCGTGGGACATCAAGGTGGGCGGGACGAGATTGCGCTTGCCGACCACAACTTTCATGGCCGAGCCCGATTCGGCCCTAGACCTGAGCGAGGTAATCAATGGTTGAGTTTTGCACGATCAAGAGGGCACTGGCCGCGTACCGGGCTGATGGTGCGGACGACGACACGGACCCGGACAAGGTTGCGGTGCAGGGCAAGGTGACACTCACGCCCGTGCTCAGCACTGGTGCGGTGACGATGTACGAGGGCGGTGCGCTAGTCACCGTCCCCCTACAGTCGATGGAAGCCCGCATCCAGAACGGGAAGATCAGGTACCGGGGTGTGGAGGGCATCCGTGTGGTGGCTGGCGGACAGGGCATGAACCCGGAGACCATCGTCTACAAGGCCACATTCTCGGAGATGCAGGCGGGAGGGTGGGCATTCAAGCTTCCTGCGATCCAGTTTGAGGCGGTGCCCGGGGGTGAGGTGGATCTGACGCTGGTGGCGCCGGCACCGAATGCGCCGGATGGGATTGTGCGTGGCCCCGCCGGCACATCCATCTCGGATGTGCTGGTGGAGGGGACGGATCTCGTGGTCATGGTGACAGACGAGTCAGGCACCCGTGAACTCTCACGCCTGCCGCTGGATGATGTGGTTGCTGCGGAGGCGGAGGCTGCCGCCCAGTCGGTGAAGGATGCGCTTGCCGCCGAGCTCGGTGACGCGTCTGAGTCTGCGGCGGCGGCTAGGGCGGAGGCTGACCGGGCTGACGCTCGGGCGACTGCGGCTGATGCTTCGGCGACTGCGGCCGCGGCGGATGCTTCGGCGACTGCCGCGGATAGGGTGAAGACGACGGCGGATGCGACGGCCACGGCCGCGGATCGGGTGGCGACGGCCGCTGACCGGGTGGCGACAGGGCAGGCACGGAGTCAGGCGTGGTCGGCGGCTGACAGGGCTGACACGGCCGCAACCACCGCTACGACCCAGGCGGATCGAGCCAAAACACAGGCGGATAGGGCGCAGGCCGCCGCGGATTCGGTGGACACTGACGTGATCCGCCAGGAGGTCACCTCCCAGATCGCCGCCGTGGTTGACGGGGCACCCGAGGACCTGAACACTATCCGCGAGGTCGCGGAGTACGCCCAGGAGAACCGCACGATCACGGACACGCTGAACGCCGCCATCGGGCAGAAGGCCGACAAGACGCACACGCACACGGTGACGGAAGTGACCGGGCTGCAAGGTGCGCTGGACGGCAAAGCGCCTACAGTCCACACGCATACCGCAGATCAGGTTGCAGGCCTGGATGCTGCGCTCGGTGCGAAGCTGGATGCGTCGAAGATCCTGGTGGTGTCGATGATGCCCGCCAACCCGGTTGCCGGCACCATCTACCTGGTCACCGGGGGCGCATAATGGGGCTCAATGCGAGTAGCAGGGATGTCACGGATGTTCGGGTCGGTAGCACTGCCATCGAGCAAGTTTTCGCCGGCAATATTGAGGTGTGGCGGCGACTGCACAACTGGTCACAGACCAATCAGTCCACAACAATCGCAGTGCCCACATGGGCCACCTACGTGGACATTGTGGCCCTTGGCGGAGGCGGCTCCGGGTCAGGGGGGAGCGGCACCGCACCACTCAAAGGAGACGGCGGGGAAGCCGGCACCTTCGCATCGCAATCCCACCCCGTCGCCCCCGGGCAGTCCATGACGATCACTATCGGCCAGGGCGGCGCACAGGTGGGCAAGGAAACCGACGGTCGACGCGGCGGCGACACGACAGTCACCATCGGCACCACAACTCTCACCGCCGCCGGTGGGGCAGGAGGCTCCGGTTACGCCGGCGGTGGTGGAGCATCCCCCGGGTCCACCGTGTTCACCCCCACCACAGGATCGGTCAAAGACACCACCACATTCACTGGCGGCGGAACCGCGGGGACTGACACTGACGGAAAAACTCCCGGTGGAGGTGGTGGACCCGGTTCGGGCGGCATCTTCGGTGCAGGCAAACCCGGACGGGCAGGTGCCCCAGGAACCGTCTGGTACCGCTTCCGCAGCTACTAGTCGGGGCGCCACGTCCGGCCGGGTATCGTCCATTGCCGTCTCTTGACCTCCCGCTTCGCGTCACGGCGGTAGTGACCGACGAGGTTGTCGATGAAAAGGCGCCCGTGCAGATGCTCGACGGAGTGCTGCAAGCACCGGGCGAAGAACCCGTACCCCTCGACGATGACTGTGTCACCGCTGGTATCGATTCCGGTGACTCGAGCCCAGTCGGCGCGTCCTCGTGGCATCACGAGACCGGGCATGGATAGACATGTCTCTCGGTCAGCCACCTCATTCGGCATTGTCTCGGGAATCTGTGAGGTTTCGATAGTGGGGTTGATCACGTGCCCCTTGCGGCGGGGCCCGCCTTGGATGTCGATCTCTTCTGCCGTCTTCCTCGTGCCATGGGGGCCTTCTACGTCGGGGCAGTGGTAGGCGAAGACGCTGAGCCCGATGCCGACCTGATTGGCGGTCAGGGATGTGCCCTGGGGGATGCTGGCAAGGGTTTCGTGAAGGTCATCCACCAAACCACGAACACTCTTGGGGTTACCGACTGGAGTCGTCGGCGTCTGCAACAGCGTCTCACCGCAGATGTATATAGGGAGAATAGCCACTGACAGTACGGTACCAGCGATGGCTAACTGCTTGGCGCGTACCCGCCCAACACCGACAGCGCCTGACGTGCCGCATCCTGACCCAAGTGCATGTAGTTCCGGGTGGACAAGATCGTCGAATGGCCCGCCAACTGGCGGATAACCTCCGGCGACACACCCGCCTCGAGCAGCAGGGTCACCATCGTGTGGCGAGTGCTGTGCAGGGTGAGCGGCCGCACCCCAGCCCGCACACACAAATCCTTCCACGCCGCACGATCCACCTTCGGATTCTCCGGCTGACCACACTCATCCGGCCACACCAACCCAAGGGTCGTCGCCGGCGCCGCAGTCTTCCACTCCCGCAACGCGTCCCACAGTGGCCCCGGCAACGGCACAGCGCGTACCGACGCCGACGTCTTCGGCCTCGTGAACCACTCACCCCGGTACGCGTGCCGCACCTCCATCCACCCCGGCACATCCGGCTCACGATGACGACACCGCTCCGGCATCACACCATCACCACACGCGCATCCATGCCCATGACGCCACGGCAACCGCTGCACCTGCCACGACAAATCCACCAGACCCGAATCCAAGTCCACGCGATCCCACTCCAACCCCAGAAGCTCAGCCTGCCGCGCACCCAACACCAGCGACGCCAACCACCGGGAGTACATCTTCGGCCCATCACCACGAGCCGTCGCCAAAATCGCCTGCGCCTCAACTCGGGAGAATGATCCTCGTGGCTCCATGCGGGCACGGGGGCGATCCATTCGGTCGCAGGGATTCTTATCCAGCACCCCCTCACGCACAGCATCCTTGAGGCACTTCGATAAGGTTGCGTGAACCTCCTGGACCATCCGATCTGAAAGCCCCTTATCTCTAATGTCGGCATGGAGCCGGCGCACGTCATCGACGGTGAGCTTGTCGAGGCGGCGCTCCCCAATCGACGGACGAATGTGGACCTTCAGGAAGCTCCGGTAGTTCGCCAGCACTCGTGGCTTCACCCGCTCGTGCGCGATCGTGTCGCACCAGTGCTGCATCCACGCTCCCCCCTTCGGCTTCTGCCCGGGGATGTACGTCCCGTCCTCAATTTCCATGAGCTTGGCCCGCCGCTTAGCGATCGCCGTGTCCCGATTCCGGGAGGTGCAAGCGATACGATTCCTGCGACCATTCGGGCCGACCCCGAGGTCGATCTCCGCGATCCAAAGCTGTTTCGGCTCACTCCACCTCGGTGGGTGAATGTCCCCTCTGATGGCAGTCATGGGGGTACTCCTAACGTGGGTTGTAGGTACCGCCACAGGTACCGCACCGACGGTGTCACAATAGTGCCAATGGTAGCGACCTGTGTAAACGTCGGCAAAATCTGACCTGCAGCGAAGTATGAAATGCTACCGTCAGATGGTAGCAGGCTCAGCCTTCCAAGCTGAAGACGCGGGTTCGATTCCCGTCATTCCCTCCACGTGAAAGATGCCGTTCCTCCCCCAAGGGAGGGGCGGCATCTTCTGCATGCAGCACTTGTGTCGGCGGGCCCGGAGGTTCGGGCGGGTACGGGCGGTGGGGTCCCGGCTGTCGTCTGTCCTCCGTCCGTCTTCCGCACGTCTTCCTTGCGTCTTCCGTGCGTCGGAGGTGTTCAACAGGAGGGTCAGAAGCTAACTCGTGTTTCATCCGAGTAGCAGTTGACTCACGTTCACCTGTGTATTGTCACATGTGCTCAGGTTTGAGGTGTGAAAAACTCGATATAACAGTTGCATAACAATTTGCGAAAACTCGACAAGGGCGGGAGTTTTCTCTCTACAGTCGAAGATGTACATGTTCACCACTCGAGAGGACCTCTCATGGGAATTGAAGACAAGTTCAAGAACTCTGCCGAAGACCTGACCGGCAAGGCGAAGGAAGCTGCCGGCGACGTCACCGACAACGACCAGCTCAAGGGTGAAGGCAAGGCGGACCAGGCCAAGGCCAGCGTCAAAGACGCCGTCGAGAACGCGAAAGACAAGATCTCCGAGGGAATCAACAAGATCACCGGAAACTAGTTCCGACCACGGAAAGGAAGGATCCGCGATGACGACTGCGCGACAAACTGCTGCACCACCGGAAAAGCGCGGATCGGCGGGCATCGTGATCGCCACCGCCGGGATCGTTCTCGCGATTGCGGCACTGGCCATTCTGGTCGCCCAGAACACCGACCAGGTCGATATCGGATTTCTCGGCTGGGAGTTCGCCTTCCCCCTGTCCGTCGGACTACTTGTCGCCGCTGTCGGCGGCGCGGTCCTGGCATTCGGGATTTCGGTCCTGATCGTCGTCCGGCGCAGGTCGCGTAGGTGACCGGACAGTCATTCAAGAACGGAGAACCAATGGACAGCAACACACTGATCCTGGCGGCGGGGTCCGCCCCCGCACTCGGCTTCATCGGATGGGTCATCATCGGCGGCCTCGCCGGATGGATCGGTTCGAAGATCATGAAGACCGATGAGCAGATGGGCCTGATCCTCAACATCGTCGTCGGTGTCATCGGCGGTTTCCTCGGCGGCTGGCTGCTGACCCTGTTCGGGGTCGACGTCGCCGGCGGCGGCTGGATATTCAGCTTCCTCACCTGCCTGCTGGGCGCGGTGATCCTGCTCTGGATCGTCGGGCTCGTCACCAGGAAGAGGTAGCGGGACAGTCCGTCACCGGCCGGCGTCCGCCCTCCGGTGCGCACCGGTGGCGGTCCCGCCCGTCAGACCCTCCTCCGTCCCCGCAGGGGAGCCGGAGGAGGGTTCTTCCGTACCCGGGACACCCCGCCCGGGAGGTCTACCAGATCCCCAGCACCGTACGGATGTTCTCCTGGTTCACCCGGGCGAGCAGGGCCGCGCGTCCTGCATAGTCACGGGGAAGATACGCCTCCGGCGACCTGGTCCATTCCTGGCCCGAGAGCTGGTCGTACTCCGAAGGCATCTCAACGTCGGAGAGCGCGAAAGCGTGCAGCCCGTTGACCCTCGAGGTGTAGGTGGACCTCCACAGATGGTCCTGGAACGCGATGACCCCCACCGTCGCCGTCGACACCGCCGCCCCCATCTCCGAGGCGACCTGGGCGGCGACCCCGTCGGTGGACAGGTAGGTGACCGTACCGTCCGGGTTCTTCACCGGATTGATGACGTGGACGCCCTCGAGTCCGTACCGGGTGGTCAGAACCTCGGCGATCTCGAACTGTGCGTAGACGGGGATGTCACGACCGTCGAGCGCCCGGACGACCGACGCCGCGAGCTCTTCGTTGACCGGGCCGGGGGAGACGATGCCCCGGTCAGGATCGTCACCTTCCTCGATCCGCGTGCCGAAACTGTAGGCGACGAGCGTGTCCACCTGCGCGGAGGGACGTGAAGGCGCGGTCACAGGGTTGAAGTCGGTGGCAGGAACGCCCGACGACAGCGCGACTGACGGTGAGGATCCGGCGGTGGCTGCGGGGACGCCGGGGACCGGCTCCGGTGTGGTGGCAGATGCGGTGGTGACGGTCAGGGCGGACACTGCTGCGAGCGAGGCGAGGGCGAGGGCGGTGGGCCGGGCGGCTTTCACGGGGTTTCCTGTCGTTGGAGGATTACGGCGTCCTCCCGGAGGTTCCGGATGCGCACCACGGTCCGTGTCACCAGGCAGGTCAGAGCGCGGGTCACGGTGCAGGTCAGAGTGCAGGTCACGGCGCAGTGCGCCGGTCGGGAGGGACCGCCGGAACAGGGGTGTCGGCGGGAGGACGAGACAGGTGTACCGACCCGAGATGCACGGAAGATGCCCTGCTGCCGGACGTTGCGTGACATCTCCGTGAACAGGAACCCCACGGTTGGCCGGGGCGGCCGGTATATTCCCTCCCCGTGAACCTCTACCTCCGCCTGATCCTCACCTGGATCCGTGGCCGCGTCCTTCCCCGGCTCGGTCCGTGGGACACCCACGTCAGACCCATGAGGGTTCTGCCCAATGATCTCGACCTGCTGGGCCACATGAACAACGGCCGGTATCCCACCGTGCTCGACCTCGGACGCATCGAGCAGATGTACCGGACCCGGATCGGACGCGAGATGAAGCAGCGGGGGGCCTACTTCGTTGTCGCGGCCCTGACGGTGAGTTTCCGTCGTTCCCTCATGCCGTGGCAGCGCTACGACATCCGGACCCGCTTCCTCGGTGCCACGGCGTCCGGCACCTATGTGGAGCAGACTTTCGTCGGTGTCCCGGCGTCAGACGCCGGGAACAGTACCGGGGAGAAGATCGAGGAGAAGATCTACGCTCACGCCGTTGTCCGGCTGCGGGCGTTGAAGAAGGACGGTGGCGTCCTGGAGGACAGGGAGCTCGCCGAGATCTTCGGGCCGGCGCCTGAGGGTGTGGAGGTTCCCGGGTGGGTCGTGGAGTGGAGCCGTGCCTCCCGTGAGGCGGCGAGGAACCTGCGACCGTGAACAGGCGGTAACGGCACCCCGCCGTTGCCCGCCTCCGAGGAGACCCCGTAACATCACCGGCGGTGAGTACCGGTCTGAGGTGTGTCCGAGGTGTCCGGTGCCACAGTGACCCGGGATATGGCGCAGCTTGGTAGCGCACTCGCTTTGGGAGCGAGGGGTCGTGGGTTCAAATCCCGCTATCCCGACGGACGCCGTCACGATGGTCGCCGCGTGTACGGCTCACACTGCGCGAGACCGTCCCTGACCCTTCGCCGGGCGGGGCCGGAACTCGGGCGGTGACCGACCCCGGCGACCGTCGTCCACGGCCGCACGATAAAATCGGTCGCGACCGATTCCGGTGGCCGCCAACATCCCGGCCACCTCCGACGCCGTACACCTGGTGCAGCCCGGAGGAGGGACGCCGGGACGCCACCGCGTTCCGACGGCCCGCCGGCCGACGAACAACACCAGACAAGAACACACAGGAGTGTGCACCCGTGAAGAGCTCCGTTGAATCGCTGAGCGCCACCCGAGTCAAGCTCACCGTCGAGGTTCCCTTCGACGAACTGAAGCCTGAGTTCGACAACGCGTTCAAGAATCTTGCGCAGCAGGTCTCCCTGCCCGGCTTCCGTAAGGGCAAGGTCCCGGCGAAGATCCTGGAGGCCCGCCTGGGCCGCCCGGCGATCCTCAATGAGGTGCTCAACGACATGCTGCCCAGCCGCTACGGTGAGGCGGTCCAGGAGCACGACCTGAAGGTCCTGGGCCAGCCTGACATCGACATCGCTGAGCTGGAGGACGGCGACCACGTCACCTTCACCGCCGAGGTGGACGTGCGCCCCGAGATCGACGTCCCCGACTTCGCCGACATCTCCGTGGAGATTGACGCCGTCGAGGCCGACGAGGAGGCTGTCGACCATGAGCTCGACCATCTGCGCGCCCGTTTCGGCACGCTGAAGCCTGTCGACCGTCCCGTCGCCGACGGTGACTTCATCTCCGTCGACATGTCCGCGACGATCGACGGTGAGCCGGTGGAGGACGCCGCTACCGAGGGCCTGTCCTACGAGGTCGGCTCCGGTTCGCTGGTCGAGGGCCTCGACGAGGCTGTCACCGGCCTGTCCGAGGGCGAGTCGAAGGAGTTCACCTCCAAGCTTCTCACCGGCGAGCACGCCGACGAGGACGCCCTGGTCACCGTGACCGTCAAGTCTGTCAAGGAGCGTGAGCTCCCTGAGCTCGACGACGACTTCGCCCAGCTCGCCTCCGAGTTCGACACCGTCGACGAGCTGCGGGAGTCCGTCAAGGGCCAGGTCGAGGAGCAGCTCAAGGGTCGCCAGGCCACGGACATCCGTGACAAGGTGCTTGCCGCCGCACTGGAGAAGACCGAGGTTCCGCTGCCGGAGTCCGTGGTCCAGGAGCAGGTGGACGGCCAGATGCAGCAGCTGCTGTCCCAGTTCGGCGGTGACGAGAAGGTCTTCGACCAGATGCTCGCCGCCCAGGACCTGACCCGTGAGAAGTTCGAGGAGGACGCCCGGGAGGCGGCCGAGGACTCGGTGCGGACCCAGCTCTTCCTCGACTCGCTGGCCGACATCGAGAAGCCGGAGGTCTCCCAACAGGAGCTCACCGACCACATCCTGTTCACCGCGCAGCGCTACGGCATGGACCCGAACCAGTTCGTCATGCAGCTGCAGCAGTCGGGTCAGATCGCGAACCTCTTCGCCGACGTCCGTCGTGGAAAGGCCCTGGCGCTGAACATCTGCAAGGTCACCGTCACCGACTCCAACGGTGGCCAGGTGGACCCGAAGGAGTTCTTCGGTGACGAGACCGGTGAGGACTCCGCAGAGGAGACCGGGGCGGAGACCAGCCCGACTGCGGCTGAGTAGTCTCCTGCGGCAGGTCCGGCGGGCCGTACCGGGCGGACCTCGCCGCGGAGCCGGAGGCCGGACGGTGCCGGATCTGCAACCTCGACTTTCGGGAGGTCACGCAACTGCGGCCGCGGTGGTTCAAGCAGTGACGGGATCACGCCGGACGGTGGGGACATCGCCTGTCCGGTGACAGACCACAGGTGGATGACGGGCGAGGTCGACGGTTCAGGGGGGACTGGTCGCGGTGGCGGCGGGGGTGGTGTGCTACCCGGAGGTTGACGCCGTCCGCGTTCTGTCGGCCCTGAAGGCCGTGCACGGGGTCCGTGTCAGCTTCTGACCCGCGTGCGCTGTCAGCGAACAGGGTGGTGGGCCCGGGCAACCGTCGCGCGCGTTGACTACTCTGGAGCGCAGTTACTCCACAGAATCACACCCCGGTGATCCGGGGGCGGGCGAGGCCCGTTCCCGGGGACCGTGGCCACAACTTGAGCGAGGAGCCTAAGTGAGCATGAACGAAATGTCGACGGGACAGGCGCTGCGTACCGCGCAGATGGCCGCCTCGGCGGGGATGAACCTCAATGACTCGGTTTTCGAGCGACTGCTGCGCGAGCGCATCATTTTCCTGGGCACACAGGTCGACGATGACATCGCCAACAAGTTGTGCGCGCAGATCCTGCTGCTCAGCGCCGAAGACCCCACCCGGGACATCTCGCTGTACATCAACTCTCCGGGTGGTTCTGTCACCGCAGGCATGGCCATCTTCGACACGATGCAGTACGCCCCGTGCGACGTGGCCACCTACGGTATGGGACTCGCCGCCTCGATGGGGCAGTTCCTGCTCTCCGCCGGGGCGAAGGGTAAGCGTTACGCCCTCCCTCACGCGCGGATCATGATGCACCAGCCCTCGGCGGGTGTCGGAGGTACCGCGGCGGACATCGCCATCCAGGCGGAGCAGTTCGCCCAGACGAAGCGGGAGATGGCTGAGCTGATCGCCGAGCACACCGGCCAGCCTCTCGAGCAGATCCAGAAGGACTCCGACCGTGACCGCTGGTTCACCGCCAGCCAGGCACTCGAGTACGGCTTCGTCGACCACGTGATCACGTCGGCGAAGGAGAAGTAGGAACAGATGGGAAACGAGAACATGACAGGTTTCACCCACGCCAGCGAGCTGTCGGCGGCGTCCATGCTTCGTGAGGGGGCCCACGGTGCGGCCCGTGAGGGGATCCGTGGCGAGGTTTCCGGGGCACAGCTCCCGCAGTCCCGTTACATCCTCCCCTCCTTCGTCGAGCACTCCTCCTGGGGTGCGAAGGAGTCGAACCCCTACAACAAGCTGTTCGAGGAGCGGATCATCTTCCTGGGGACCCAGGTCGACGACGCCTCCGCGAACGACATCATGGCGCAGCTGCTGGTCCTTGAGGGTCTCGACCCCGACCGCGACATCACCATGTACATCAACTCCCCGGGCGGTTCCTTCACCTCCCTCATGGCGATCTACGACACGATGCAGTACGTCCGCCCGGACATCGTGACCGTGTGCCTCGGGCAGGCGGCGTCAGCTGCAGCTGTTCTCCTCGCCGCCGGCACCCCCGGCAAGCGCGCGGCACTGCCGAACTCCCGTGTGCTGATCCACCAGCCTGCCACGCAGGGTACCCAGGGCCAGGTCTCCGACCTGGAGATCCAGGCCAGGGAGATTGAGCGGATGCGTCGCCTCATGGAGGAGACGTTGGCCCGCCACACCGGTCAGACGGCGGAGCAGATCCGCATCGACACGGACCGCGACAAGTTCCTCACCGCCGAGGACGCCAAGGCCTACGGCATCATCGACCAGGTCTTCGAGTACCGGAAGCTGTCCGCCCAGAAGTAGGGGGTCCGCTCGACCGGCCGTACTGCGGCCGGTCAGAACACGATCGTGTGGTTTCCGTTGCGGATCACACGGTCCTGGGCGTGCCAGGTCACCGCCCGTGAGAGTACGGAGCGTTCGACCTCCGCTCCGCGCTGGCGGAGATCTGCCACGGAATCGGCGTGGGTGACCCGCACCGTGTCCTGCTCGATGATCGGGCCCTCATCCAGTTCACCGGTGACGTAGTGCGCTGTCGCGCCGATGAGCTTCACACCACGCTCCCACGCCCTGCGGTAGGGCTCTGCGCCGATGAACGCGGGCAGGAACGAGTGGTGGATGTTGATCACCGGGACGGCCAGCCTGTCCAGGAAGTCGTCCGAGATGATCTGCATGTAGCGGGCGAGGACCACGAAGTCGACGTTGCCTTTCAGCAGGCGCAGTATCTCCGCCTCGGACCTGCTCTTGTCCGGGCCCTTCTGGGAGGGAACGTGGAAGAAGGGGACGCCGAAAGAGCGCACGTCGTCTGCGGTGGTGGTGTGGTTGGAGATGACCATTGAGATGGTCACCGGCAGTTCCCCGCGCCGGTGCCTCCACAGCAGGTCGAGCAGGCAGTGGTCCTCCTTCGACGCGAGTACCGCCATCCGCTTGGGCTGCGAGCGGTCGTTGATCGACCAGGACATGCCGTAGGGGGCGAGGGTTTCGGCGAGGTCGGCCTGGATGTCCTCCATCGCTCCGCCGAGGTTGTCGCGGTGGAAGACGATGCGCTGGAAGAAGTCTCCGCCGTGGGGGTCGGTGGAGTACTGGTCGAGTGCGGTGATGTTGCCCTGGTTCCGGGTGATCACCGCGGAGACGTGGGAGACGATGCCCGGTTGGTCCGGGCCGTGCACGATGAGGCATGCCTGGTCGACGAGGGCGGGGATGGTCAGACCGGACGCGGTCACTGGGTCTCCTTTGCAGGGCGTGTCTGGGATCGGAGATTCAGCGTACTGTCCTGTGGCCGCACCACCGTGACCGGGTCAGGTGAGGGGTCTCTCAGGCGCCGGCCCAGAAGTCACGGAGTACGTCGGCGACCTGACCGGGCAGTTCCACGGGCAGCAGGTGCGCGGCGGGCAGCTCCACGTGGCGGACCGGGTTCCCCACTGCGGCGTTCATCTGCTCCAGTACCGAGGGCGGGCAGGTTCTGTCCCACGTGGCGGCGAGGGTGAGTGTCGGTGCCGTGATGTCGCCGAGCAGGTCCCGCCCGTCGAAGGTGGACAGGGCGTCGCAGCAGGCCGCGTAGCCCGAGGGGGTGGTCCTGCTGATCATCTCCTCGACGGACAGCGCGGTGCCGGGCCGGGTCCGGCGGAATTCCCCGGTGAGCCAGCGCTGCACCGTGGTTTCGGCGAGTTCTCTGAGAGTGTCGGTACCCCGGGCGCGCACGGCCGTGGCCCGGGTCGTCCAGTCGGAGGGCTCCCCGAACACCGGTGCGGTGCACATCAGTGTCAGGGTGGTGACCCGGTCACTGTGGCGGGCGGCGAGGTACTGTGCCACGGCGCCTCCGATGGACAGTCCGACGATGTCGGCGTGGTCGATGCCGAGCCCGTCGAGGGTGGTGAGCACGTCACCGGCGAGGTCACTGACGGTGGTGGGGGAGCTGTCACGGTGGCCGGCGGATCTCGGTGGCACCGGTGGCATCGGTGAGGCGCCGTGCCCCCGCAGTTCCAGGGCGGTGAGGCGGGGGAGGTCGGCGTCCCCGGTTCCGCTGAGGGCGTCCTGTAGTGGCGCCCACATGTCTGCGGAGGACCCCAGGGCACCGAGGAGCACGGCGACGCGGTGGCCGGATCCGGTGGTGCGGGCATGCAGCATGGTCATGGTGTCCAGCCTACGGATATGACGGCAGGGGTGCGGGTACAATGGGCCGGAGCTGGCGGGCCGGTGGCCCGGCGGCGTCGACGAGTCAGATCTCACGGGTACGAAGAGATCGAAAAAGAGATCGAAGAAGAGATCACAGAAGAGATCACAGGAGTGGCCCAACCCCATGGCGACGATGCAGGAAAGCGGAGAGCTGCTCAAGTGCTCCTTCTGCGGTAAGAGCCAGAAGCAGGTCCGGAAGCTCATTGCGGGCCCCGGTGTGTACATCTGCGACGAGTGCATCGAACTGTGCAACGAGATCATCGACGAGGAGCTCGCCGCCGGCGGTCCGGGGGATGTCGAGACCTCCGATCTCCCGCACCCCGCGGAGATCACCCGGTTCCTCGACGAGTACGTCATCGGGCAGGACGCGGCCAAACGCACGCTCGCCGTCGCGGTGTACAACCACTACAAGCGCATCCGGGCGGAGTCAGCGGACGCCGGTGCCCGGCGCAGTGACGACGAGGTCGAACTGTCGAAGTCGAACATTCTCATGCTCGGCCCGACAGGGTCCGGGAAGACCTACCTGGCCCAGTCACTGGCCAGGATGCTGGACGTTCCCTTCGCCATCGCGGACGCCACCAGCCTCACCGAGGCCGGCTACGTCGGTGAAGATGTGGAGAACATTCTCCTGAAGCTGCTGCAGTCGGCGGACTTCGATGTCGCCAAGGCGCAGCAGGGCATCATCTACATCGACGAGGTGGACAAGATCTCCCGGAAGTCGGAGAATCCGTCGATCACGCGGGACGTCTCCGGTGAGGGCGTGCAGCAGGCTCTGCTGAAGATCCTGGAGGGCACGGTCGCCGCGGTGCCGCCGCAGGGTGGTCGCAAGCACCCCAACCAGGAGTTCATCCAGTTCGACACGAAGAATGTCCTGTTCATCGTGTCCGGTGCCTTCTCCGGGCTGGAGAAGGTCATCGCTGACCGTCGTGGTCGCAAGGGTGTCGGTTTCGGGTCGGAGATCCGGGGCAAGGCGGAGGAGGAGAAGGATCCGTTCAGGTTCGTCGAACCGGAGGATCTGGTGAGATTCGGTCTGATCCCCGAGCTCATCGGCCGTCTCCCCGTCGTCACCCATGTCGGCCATCTGGACGAGGACGCCCTGGTCCGTATCCTCACTGAACCGAAGAACTCCCTGGTACGCCAGTACCAGAGGTTGTTCGAGATGGACGGGGTCCGTCTCACCTTCGAGGACGACGCCCTGCGCGCCGTGGCGGCTAAGGCCCTGGAACGGGAGACAGGGGCACGTGGTCTCCGCTCGATCGTGGAGGATGTCCTCCTGCCGGTGATGTTCTCCATCCCGGATGACAAGGACACCGGTGAGGTGATCATCACCGGTGAGAGCGTGCGGGAGGGGGCTGAGCCCCGGCTGCTCACCCATGAGCAGGTGGCCGAGCGGGAGCGCCGGTCGGCCTGATCCGGACGGGGCGGGTGTGCCGGGTGACTGTGGTGTCAGTCCTCGTAGAGTGACCCGAGGCCGTCGTCGGCGGTGTTCTCGTCGTCGTCCCGGTAGTCGAGGTAGTCGAGGAAACCCGGCTCAGTGCCGACGGCCACCCCGCTCCAGGGGGCGACGGTGGTGGGGTTGCCGGTGACGGGGGTGTCGGCGTCCCCGGCGGTGTCTCCGCTCCGGACGGGGCCGAGGTCACCGTCGAATTCTCCGGTGTGGTCTCCACCGGAGCCACCGGGGCCGGGGCGGCCGGCGGAACTGTCACCGTCCCCGGCGGAGTAGAGGGACGCCGAGACAGATGAGGGGGCTGAGGTCGTCGGGGAGGCGTGCGTGTAGGAACTGCCTTGCGACGTCGGCATGGAGGTCGTGAGGAAGGCGAGCACCGCGTCACAGGCGAGCTGTTCCAGCCCTTCGACGGTCGGACCGTAGTCGACGTCGGTGGCGTAGTGGGCGTGGAATGTCGCCCCCTGTGCCGCCGGGAACGTGCACAGTGAGGTGATGAGCACGAAGACGTCTTCCGCGGAGATGCCGGGGCGGAACGCCCCGAAGTCCTGGCCGCGCATGAGGACCCGGTCGATCTGGAGGACCACGGGGGAGGCTTCGAGGATCTCCGGACGGCCTGTGACGTGGGCGTGGCCCTGGATGTTCTCGGTGAGGATCAGACGTACGGCGTCCGGGTGGGCACGGTGGCGCCGGTAGGCGGTGCGCACCAGCACCCGTACGGCCTCGGCCGGCGTGAAGTCCTCCACGTCCATGTCCGAGGGCCGTGGCCACAGCAGGCGGAAGGAGTACCGCAGGGCCTCGTCGTAGAGGACCTCCACGTCGGAGAGCAGGGGGTGGTCGACCGGTACGCCGGCGCCGACGGCGATGTCGCTGACGTTGGCGTCCAGACCTGAGCGGACCAGTTCGGGCAGGGCGGTGTCGAGGATGAGCCGGTATTCGTCGATGGAGCAGCCGTAGCGGCGGAAAGTCTCGGGAAGGACCTCGAGCCGGGCTGCGACGTGGTTCCAGTCGGTCTCGTGGCTGGTGACCGGAGTCACGTGGTGCGACGTCATGCCTGCCTGTCCTTCCGGGGGTGAGAGCGGTGCCGGCGATCGGGGGTGACGGGTGCAGTGGGTTTCACCCCCCGACAGTTGACCCCGCGGTGCTTTCTGATGGAACCCAGACTAGTAGGTCTGTTCCGGTCCCCGTTCACACCCGCACCCGTGTCCACCCGACAGGGGGTGAAACGCGAGCTCACCTACACTGGATCGGGAAAGTTCCGGCCGGGCCGGACACGTCCCCGGACATGCCTGTCGGCGACCTGTGCGTGCCACCGGACCGGAACCCGTCCAGGGAGTGCAGGATGTGGCGTCAGTCGGGAACCGTCTGTCGGGAAAACAGTCCGACTGCGCCGCGCACCTGTGCCGCCCGTTGAAGCTCAGCGAAGGAGTCACCGTCATGACCCCGAACGACATTCCCGCCGTCGAACCGGCACCCGTCACCGTCGCAGTCACCGGAGCTGCCGGCCAGATATCCTACTCACTGCTGTTCCGGCTGGCCGCCGGTGAAGTCTACGGCCCGCACTCCCGGGTCAACCTCAGGCTGCTCGAGATTCCCGCGGCCACGGACGCCGCCAGGGGGGTGGCCATGGAACTGGAGGACTCCGCCTTCCCCCTCCTGGGGGAGGTGACCGTGACCGCCGACGCGGAGACCGCCTTCGACGGGGTGGACGCCGCGTTCCTCATCGGGGCGAAACCCCGGGGGAAAGGGGCGCAGCGCTCCGACCTGCTGGCCGACAACGGGGCGATCTTCGGCCCACAGGGCAGGGCCCTGGCGGCGGGAGCGAAAGAGGGGTTGCGCGTCCTCGTCGTCGGTAACCCCGCGAACACGAACGCCGCCATCGCCGCGGCCGCCGGGTCCCTGCAGCCCCACCAGATCACCGCCATGACCCGGCTCGACCACAACCGTGCCCTGGCGCAGGTGGCTGCGAAGACCGGCGTTCCGGTCGATGGTCTGCGCAGGATGACGGTGTGGGGCAACCACTCCTCCACCCAGTTCCCGGACATCACAGAGCTGGTGGACGCCGACGGGAGAGGCCTGGCGGAGGCTCTCGGTGGCGCCGACGGGCAGTGGAGCACGGAGGAGTTCATCCCGAAGGTCGCTGACCGGGGTGCGGAGATCATCAGTGTGCGCGGATCGTCCTCGGCGGCGTCCGCGGCGAGTGCGGCGGTGGACCACATGAGGGACTGGGTGTTCGGTACCCCGGTCGACGACTGGGTGTCCGTCGCACTGCCCTCCGACGGCTCCTACGGTGTCCCGGAAGGCCTGGTCTGCAGTTTCCCCTGCCGGAGTGTCGACGGTCGCTGGCAGATCGTGCAGGGGCTGGAACTCTCGCCGGCCCAGCGGTCCCGCCTGGACGCCTCGGTCGCGGAGATCGCCGAGGAATGGGACACCGTCAGACGCCTCGGGCTGGTCTGAGCCAGGCAGGGAGCCATCGGTGCCGGTCGGTCAGGTCAGTCGAGATGCTCGAACTTCGACTCCCACGCAGCGGCCACAGGATTGGCGTCGGCGATGAGGTTGTTGAACCGGTCATTGGAGATCTCCACCACCTCGCCGAGCAGCTGGACACGCTCCTGCGCCGGAGAATTTCCGAGCCTACGCAGCCCCTCCCTGACAATCTGCTCCCGGGAGTCCATCCGGCCCAGGCAGGCGACGAAGGGCATTCCGAACCGTGCGGAGTAGCGGTCGCACAGCTCACGGAGCTGACGCTGCTCCACATCGTCGAAGCTGCCCAGCGCCAGGGAACCTGCGAAACCGGACTCCCGCTCCCCGGAATCCGGGTCGAGGAGCAGGTCCGCCGTCGAAGGATATGCGCGGATCAGGGCGTCCTGCTGCTCCCGGGGTGCGGTGAGGACGGCGTTCTGGATCGCCTCACGCAGCTCGGGGACGGAGCCGAACGGGGCTGCGGCGTGGGCGCGTTCCAACGGCCAGGTGGCGTCGTTGAACAGGGAGGAGAACGTGGTCACGAACGTGCCCGTGTCCATGGCGTTGACATCGTCGAGGGTGAGCATACGGCCCGCCCGGTCGCGGGTGACGTCCGGGGAAGTGCGGCGTCCCACATGGAAGAAGAGCAGGTTGAGGATGATCGCGGAGACAGACCCCGTGGTCACACCCGAGGCGAAGAACACCCGCGCCCAGTCGGGGAAGACCTCCGCGATCCCCGGGCGGAACGTCACCAGCATGCCCAGGCCCACCGAGACCGTGAGAATTGTCGCGTTACGGGTGTCGGTCAGGTCGACCTTGGCGAGAGTCTGGATGCCGACCAGTGCGACATTGGCGAACAGGACCATGCTCGCCGCTCCGAGTACCGGGGAGGGGATCGCCGCGACAACGGCCCCGGCCTTGGGTACCAGGCCGATGACGATCATGAGGACGCCCGCAGCCGCCACCACCCACCGTGACCGCACCCGGGTCATGCGCACCAGGCCGACGTTCTGGGCGAAACAGGTGTAGGGGAAGGAGTTCAGTACACCACCGAGCGTGGTGGACAGACCGTCCGCGCGCAGGGCCCGGGAGATGTCCTCCTTCGTGGTGCGACGTCCGACGATCTCCCCGGCGGCGAAGACGTCCCCGGTGGACTCCACCATCGTCACGAGCATGACGATGATCATCGACACCGCACCGGTGAACACGAACTCCGGCGTACCGAAGTAGAACGGGGTGGTGAATCCGATCCACGGTGAGGATCCGAGGTCATTGAAACCGGCGTCCCCGGCCATGAACGCCACCGCGGTGCCCGCCACCAGGCCGGCGAGCACGGCGAGAGTTCCGAGGAACCCCCGGAAGAACCGTTGGACGACGATGATGACCGCCAGCGTGAGCCCGGCGTAGGCGAGGTCCTTCGTCGCAGGCACGCCCTCGGCGTGGTTGGTGAAGTCGTTCGCGGCGACGGACAACAGTGTGATACCCATGGTCGTCAGGACGGTTCCGATGACAACCGGGGGGAAGAACCTGATGAACTTCGCGAAGTAGGGGGCCGCGAGGAAGGTGAAGACACCGGCGACAATCACCGAGCCGTAGATCGCCGGCAGTGTGGCCGTACCGCCGCGGTCGTCCACCGCCAGTCCGATGGCGACGATCGGGGCGACCGCGGTGGTCGTGACACCCTGGATGACCGGCAGACGGACACCGACGCGCCAGAAGCCCACCGACTGGATCAGGGTGGCGATACCGCAGGTGAACAGATCGGCGTTGATCAGGTGGATGGTGGTTTCGGCGTCCAGGTTCAGCTGCCCGGCGATGAGGAGGGGGACAACCACGGCCCCCGCGTAGAACGCGAGGAGATGCTGGACACTGAGGACCGCCAGTTTTCCGGCGGGCGGGACCTGGTCGACAGGGTGCACCGGGGTCGTGCCCCGGGGTCTGGTGGACGTGCTCATGCGGACACTTTCAGGGTGGGGCCGGCCGGGGCCGGACGGGCGGCGGTGGTCCGGCCGGCGGCACGTCCTGTGCGGGGTCTCCGCGGCGGACGATGACCGGACCTGGGTACCGCAACAGCGTAGTCCCGGTGCAGGACGGTCAGGCACGGAGGACCCGGGGATGCCGCGGCCGGCCGGCAGGTCAGGTGCCCGATTCGGTGTCACGGCCGGGCGTACTAGAATCTGCGGGATGTCCGAAACAGAGATTCCGGCGGAGGTGACGGCGTCGGGGACCCCGACGGCGGACCCGGAGGCCCGGTACGTCGAGGTGTGGAATGACCTTGTGTCACCCCGTGACCTGACCTGGTCGATCGTCATCTGTGCCGCCACCACAGCGCTGGCACTGGGCATCGCCACGGTGCTGCATGTGCAGGAGTTCTTCTGGGGGCTCGGGGGAGCGGTACTGGGGTTCGTCGTCAGCGCCGTGGTCTTCACCCCGAAGCGTGAGGTGCGGATTACAGGGCAGGCCGGAACAGGGCAGGCCGCCTGATGGATCCCGCCCTCATGCTGCAGATGCTCCTCGCCGCGGTCGCGGCGGTCCTGCTCTACACCTTCATCGGGTTCATCCCCGGCACCGACGAGACCAGTGTCCTCGTACCGGTGTCACTGGCGCTCGCCCTCGCCGGGGTGGACCCCATGGTGCTGCTCACCTTCTTCATCGCCGCGATCGTCACACTGAACCTCGCCAACGCGATACCCACGGCACTGGTGGGACTGCCGGGTGGCGTCCTGTCCGCCCCGATGATGGAGCATTCGCTCTACCTCCGGCAACAGGGACGCTCAGCCGAGACCATCCGCAAGATGGCGGCGGGCAGTGCCGTCGGTACCGTCATCGCCGTCCCCGTGAGTTTCGCCATCGCCTCGGCGATCGCACCCTTCGCCGACACACTGCGGCAGCACGGCAGTCTCCTCTTCGTCGGTGGTGCGGTCGTGCTCGCACTGCTGGGCCGGAACCGGCTGCTCAACCTCCTGGCGATCATCCCGATGTCCCTGCTGTTCCAGGGTCTGCTCTCGCTGTACCGGGACAGTGGCGTCATCCCGGAGGACGGCAACATCTCCGTCTCCTTCTTCCTCGGCATCACCATCGGACCCTTGCTCGTCTCGGTGCTCGGGATGCTCAACAGGACCGTCAGGGACGCCATGCCCCGCAGGCGCGCGGTGAAGGTCGATCTCGCCACCAGTGGAACCGACCACTCTGCGCTCAATCCGACGAAGATCCTCACCACCGACGAGACTGTCCGTACCGGATTCTGGTCCCTTGTCACCACCCCCCTGTTCTTCCTCAGTCCGGTGGGCCTGACCTTCCTGCTCGGCGAGCTCGCCGCGGGCAGGAAAGGGGACCGCACCACACGGGCGGACCGGGCGATGGCGGCCATGAGCGGTATCGCGCACGCCAGCTATCTCTCGGGTACGATCATTCCGCTGCTGGCGGTCGGCATCCCGTTGTCCCCGGTGGCGATCGGACCGGCACAGGCACTGTTCAACGCTCCGCCGGCATATGACCTGGACAGTAACCTGCACCACACTCTGAGTACGGCCTCGTTCATGGTCGCGGTTGTTGTCGGAGCGGTCCTGGCACTGGTGCTCACGTACTTCATCGCCGTGCGGTACTCGTACCGGATCACCTACCTTGTGATGAGGTACATCGCGCACGAAGCGGTGTTGGGCCTGTTCATAGCGTTTATTCTCCTGCTCGCCTACCTGGACGCCGGAGTGGCGAATATCTTCGGAGTTCTACTTGTGGGTGTCGCCTGTGGCACCCTGAACAAGCTGGGCGTCGGCTACGGCGTGCAGTTCATGACGTTGTACGCTTCGCCCTGGATAGTCCAGAACCTGCTGTAGAAAGGCTTCCGTGGAACCTCATGTCGGAGTCGGCCAGACTGTGGCCAAGATCATCCTGTTCGGGGAGCACTCCGTGGTGTACGGGCATCCCGCCATCGCCATGCCGCTGCCGACACTGCGGATGACGGCCCGGGCCGTGCCCACGGACGGGCCGAGCACACTGACCGGGCTGGGATGGTCAGGCCCGCTGGCGCAGGCACCCGCCCGGTTCGCCAGCATCGCCAGAGCGGCTTCGGTCGCGGCGTCCTTCGCCGGCCACCCGGACGCCGGTCTCAACATCTCCACCGACGCCGAGTTCCCGCCCGAGAGGGGCCTCGGTTCCTCCGCCGCGGCCGCCGGGGCGGTCATCCGCGCCGTCCTCGACGCCTTCGACACCCCCGCCACCAGGGAGGAGATCTTCTCCCTCACCCAGGAGGCCGAGACAGTCGCCCACGGCCGCCCCTCGGGTCTTGACGCGGTGGCGACCTCGGCGGACGCCCCGGTGCACTTCCAGGCGGGCGTCGTCACCGCCCTCGACGTGGTCCCGGACGCCTGGATCATCATCGCCGACTCCGGTGTCGAGGGCAGCACCCGCGAAACTGTCGCCCACGTGCGCCCCCGGTACGACCCCGACCGTGCGGCGCCCCCCGCGGCCCTCGACCGCCTCGGCGAGATCACCGGTGAGGTCGTCACCGCGCTGCGCGCCCGCGACGCCGCGGCGGTGGGACGCCGCGCCACGGAGGCCCACCGGCTCCTCGCCGGACTCGGTGTGAGCAATGAACAGCTCGACACCCTTGTCGCCGCCGCTGTGCGCGCCGGGGCCCTGGGTGCGAAACTCACCGGCGGCGGGCGCGGAGGATGCGTCATCGCACTGGCGTCCTCCCAGAAGGACGCCGTGCGTATCGAGGAGGCCATGCGCGGCGCCGGCGCGTCGGCCACATGGGTCCACGCCCCGGAACCGGGCCAGATGGCGGGGGAGGTCGCCCGGTGACTGACGCCCCCGCCGGAGAGCCCCCGGTGCCGTTTCCGACGGGACACGCCGCCACCGCGACCGCACACGCGAACATCGCCCTGATCAAGTACTGGGGCAAGGCTGACGACGACCTCATCATCCCCGTCACCTCGAGCCTGTCCCTGACCCTCGACTCCCTCTACACCACGACGACGGTACGTTTCGGCACCCGCTCGGTGACACGCGCCGGCGCCGACACCGCGACCCTCGACGGCGAGGAGGTGACCGGAAAGGCCCTGGACCGCATCGTGACACTGCTCGACCTGGTCCGCAGCCGAGCCGGTACCGACATGTTCGCGGAGGTGACCTCGACGAACACGGTGCCCACCGCGGCGGGGCTGGCCAGTTCCGCCTCAGGTTTCGCCGCCCTGGCGGGGGCTGCCCCGGCCGCGGCCGGCCTGGACCTGTCCGCCCGGGAACTGTCCCGGCTGTCCCGTCGGGGATCGGGGTCGGCGTCCCGGTCCGTGTTCGGCGGACTGGCGATGTGGCACGCCGGTACCGACGACGAGAGTTCCTACGCCGAACCTGTCCCGGACCCGACCGGCCTCGCCGACCGTCTCGCGATGGTCGTGCTGGTCCTCGAGTCCGGGCCGAAGACCGTCTCCAGCAGGGAGGGGATGCTGCGGACCGTGCAGACCTCCCCGGAGTACCGGCCGTGGGTGGAGGCCCACGCCGGCCATCTGGCGACCGCTCTCGCAGCGGTCGAGGCGGGCGACCTCGGCATGCTGGGTGCGGTCGCGGAGGAGAACGCCGCGGGGATGCACGGGACCATGCGCGCGGCGGTCCCGCCGGTGGAGTACGTCACCGGCCAGAGCCGGGCGGCCCTCGCCGCGGTACGAACCGCGCGCCGGGAGGGACTGCCGGCGTGGGCGACGATGGACGCCGGGCCGAATGTGAAGGTGCTCACCAGTGCCGACCGTGCGGGGGAGGTGGATGCCCGGCTGCGTGAACTGCTCGCCCGGGATGTCCCCGGCCTGCGTACGGTGGTGGCACGGTCGGGTCCGGGGCTGGAGATCAGCAGAGTGACGACAGAGGAGGACGCCTGATGGATGCCGTGGCACCGTCGTCGGTGACCGAGGTGAAGGCGCCGGGGAAGCTGTATATCGCCGGCGAGTACGCGGTGGTGGAACCCGGGTATCCGGCGGTCCTCGTCGCCGTCGACCGGTACATCACGGTCAGGGTCACCCCCGCGGTCTCCGACACCGGTCACATCACCACGGACCAGAACGCCGGCAGCCGGCTGGAGTGGTACCGGCAGGGCAGTGACATGCTCATCGAACCTGACCAGGACCAGTTCAGTTTCGTCCTGGCGGCGGTGCGCACCGTCGAGGAGGCGGCGGTGGCGTCCGGGGTGCCGCTGCAGGTGTTCGACCTCGACATCACCAGTGAACTCGACGATGATTCGGGCAGGAAGTTCGGCCTGGGGTCCTCCGCCGCGGTGACCGTGGCGACCGTGCGTGCCCTGTGCGCGCACTACGGGCTGAAGCTGTCCAGGATGGAGCAGCTGAAACTCGCCCTGCTCGCCAGCACCGAGGTGCAGCGTTCCGGGTCGGGTGGTGACGTCGCCGCGAGCATGTTCGGCGGGTGGATCGCCTACACCTCCTTCGACAGGGAATGGACCCGGCAGCAGCGGGGTCGGCGTCCTCTGCTGGAACTGGTGAAGGCGCAGTGGCCGGGACTGTCGGTGCGCCGGGTGTCACCCCCGGAGCACCTCCGGCTGCTGGTCGGATGGACCGGTTCCCCGGCCTCGACGTCGCGGCTGGTCGGTGACGTACAGTCCAACAAGGCGGTGGACGCCGCGTGGGACTACTCGACATTCCTCGCGGAATCCCGTGAATGTGTCGGGGACTTCGTCGCCGCACTCGACGCGGACGACACCGCCGGGGTCTTCGCCGGGATCAGGCGTAACCGGGCGCTGCTGCGTTCCCTGGGTGAGCACACCGGGACGACCATCGAGACACCGACACTGCGACGGCTCATAGAGTCCGCCGAGGCCCACGGCGGGGCGGCGAAGACCTCAGGTGCCGGCGGCGGGGACTGCGGAATTGTGCTGATCAGCAGGGACGCCGACATTGACGGACTGTTGGCGGTGTGGGAGAGGGCGGACATCCGTCTGCTGAGTCTGCACCAGCATCTGCCTGACGGAGAGGATGACTGATGGGAACCGAACACGACCGTGGCCCCGGGCCAGTCCCCGCC
The DNA here is from genome assembly GCF_900626215.1 of Corynebacterium neomassiliense. Taxonomy (NCBI): domain Bacteria; kingdom Bacillati; phylum Actinomycetota; class Actinomycetes; order Mycobacteriales; family Corynebacteriaceae; genus Corynebacterium; species Corynebacterium neomassiliense. The sequence goes on from NZ_LR131107.1 coordinate 199,183, forward strand.
GTCGCGGGCCCTGCTGCCGGTGCGGCCAACCGGAAGGACGAGCACGTCCGCCTGGCCGAGGAACTGCGTTCCCGGCCCGGGGCGGCCCCCGGTGACGGTGTGTGGGACGACATCCGTTTCCTGCACCGGTCCTTCCCGTCAGTGGCCTTCGACGAGGTGTCGACGGAGACGACGGTGTGTGGCCGGACCTGGGGAACACCCTTCTACATCAACGCGATGACCGGGGGGTCGGAGAAGACGGCACTGATCAACGCCGACCTCGCCCGGGCTGCGGCGGCCACCGGCGTGGCGATGGCGACGGGGTCGGCCAGCCCGGCACTGAAGGACCCGTCGCTGGCACATTCGTTCCGGGTGGTTCGCGAGAATGCGCCGGACGCCTTCCTCTTCGCCAACGTCAGCCCCGAGATGACTGTGCAGCAGGCCCGCGACGCGGTCGCCCTGCTGGACGCCGACGCCCTTCAGATCCACGTCAACCCGGCGCAGGAACTGGTCATGCCCGAGGGTGACCGGGATTTCCGCGGCTGGCTGGACCGGGTGGAGGAGATCGCCGCCGGTGCCGGTGTACCTGTCGTGGTCAAGGAGGTCGGTTTCGGGCTGGGCACCGAGGCGGTGGAACAGGTCGTGGCGCGGGGAGTCACGACCGTGGACGTCAGCGGCAGGGGAGGCACGAACTTCATCGACATCGAGAACCGGCGTCGGAAGAAGCAGGAGTACGCCTATCTGTCGGGGTGGGGGCAGACGGCGGCGGAGTGTCTGCTGGACCTGAAGGCCTCGGACGTGGCTGCCGGATCACCCGGAGATCCGGTCCGGCTGCTGGCGTCCGGCGGGGTGTCCACGCCGCTGGACGTGGTGAGGGCACTGGCGCTGGGTGCGTCGGCGGTGGGGGTGTCCGGGCATTTCCTCCACGTGCTGGTGAGCTCCGGGCTGGACGCCCTGGTCACCGAGATCGAGGCGTGGAAGTCTCAGGTCCGGACCCTGATGACGCTGCTCGGGGCGGGGACTGTCACCGATCTCGGGCGTGCCGGTGTGCTGGTGGTGGGGCGGACCGCGGAGTTCGCCCGGTTGCGTGGGGTGGATCTTCAGAGCCTCGCACGCAGGTGACGCCGGCGCCGCTCACCGACGGACCGTGACGGTGTCGGCGAGGCGGTACGGGCGGGTGTCGACGAGCCCGGAGATCTCCTGCCGGATCCGGTGCACCACGGTGCGTACGGCGATCCTGCTGCCCTCGTCCCCGTAGACCTCCAGGGCGAGTTCGCGGGCGCTGAGCCCGTCGGGTCGCCCGGCGAGCGCGGAGATGACGGCGGCACGGCGTCCGGTCAGGGTGTGCGACCAGGTTCCGTCGGGGACCCCCACGAGGACCTCGCACCGGGATCCGCGCAGTGTCACCTCGACCTCGGACCTGCCCGCGGAGCTTCCGGTGCAGGGCACGAGCAGCCATCCTCCGGTGACCGGCACAGGTTCCACCGCACCGACCCGGTCGATGACCAACGGTCCGTTGATCTTCTCCGGCAGTGTGATCCTGTGGGGCAGGGTGAACCCCTTCGCCGCCGCAACCCATCCCCACCGGTCGACGGCGACCCACGCTCCGGAGGTGACGGAACGTGCCGCTGCCGTGGCCGCGAGGTCGGCGAGACTCTGCCGGTGTATCTCGCGCAGCTCCAGTTCGGCCTGCCGGGCCAGGCTGGTGGCCACGACGATGGCACTGGAGTGCGCGTCCGCGGTGCGGTAGGACAGGTCGATGACGCCGATGACGCGCCTGCTCCGTGGGTCGGTGACGGGCGCTCCCGCGCAGCTCCAGGGGTGCTGGTTGAGGCAGAAGTGTTCGGGACCGTGCACATGGACCGGGGTGGACGAGGTCAGGGTGGTGCCGATGCCGTTGGTGCCGACCGTCTTCTCGGACCAGTCACTGCCGGGGGCGAAGTGCAGACTGTCCGCCAGCCGGCGCATGGACCGGCTGCCTCCTCTCCACACGACGCGGGCGGAGGCGTCCGCCAGCACCAGGAGTGTGTGGTCGTCGGCGAGCAGTGTGTCGAGCTGACGTTGAAGGAGCGGTAGCAGGGACATCAGTGTCGCCGCCTCCGCGGTGGGACCGTGGTCGGTGTCCCCGGTCGGTGAGGGCCAGGGGGAGGGAAGTTCATCGATGTCAGGGTGCAGGCCTGACCTCAGGCTCCGCTGCCAGGAATCCTCGATGACGCGGCGGGGACGTGCGACCGGCCGTCGACCCGCGGTGAAGTCGGCGTGGATCGACTCGAGCAACGACAGGTACTCCGGTGAGCTGTCTCCACCGTCGAATGCTGCCTCGAAGGATCGCATGGTCCTGATGTTACCTTCGTCACCGATAGTTACCAGCAGTGGCGGAAGGTCACCTCCGTACAGGGGTGGTTGCACAACGTTGCAGGGGTACGGACCGTGCAGCGTATGTCCGGTTTTGTGTGTTTGCCGGGGAAAGACACCCCTGTCTGTGGGCGGCAGGTGGCTAGCGTCGGAGGTGAGCCCCCGGGAGAGGTCCGGGTGCGAACCGCAACGCGAAGGGACATCGGACACCATGAGCCCGACCACCAGCGCCCCGAAGGGGCGGAGCAAAGCCAAGAAGCGTGGCACGCTGTCACTGTCAGACGAGGAGCTGCTCGGCGCTTACCGTCGGATGAGTGACATCCGCGCCTTCGAGGAGCGCCTGCACGTCGAGAACGAGACCGGGGACATCCCCGGGTTCATCCACCTCTACGCAGGACAGGAGGCCATCGCGGTCGGAGTCTGTGACGAACTCCGGTCCACCGACTACATCGCCTCCACCCACCGGGGCCACGGCCACTGCCTGGCCAAGGGCTGCGGGATCCGCGAGATGATGTGCGAGATCTTCGGCCGTGCCGAAGGCCTCTGCCACGGCAAGGGCGGATCCATGCACATCGCGAACCTGTCGGTCGGCATGCTCGGCGCAAACGGCATCGTCGGCGGTGGCCCGCCCCTGGCCACCGGTGCCGCACTGACCGCCAAGACCCTCGGCAACGGCGGAGTCGCCGTCCCGTTCACCGGCGACGGAGGTTCGAACCAGGGACTGGTCTTCGAGGCCATGAACATGGCCGTCGTCCTCCAGCTTCCCGTGGTCTTCGTCTTCGAGAACAACGGCATGGGTGAGGCGACCGGAGCCGACTTCGCCGTCGGATCCCATGACATCGCCGGCCGTGCGAAGGCTTTCGGCATGCCGGCCGTGAAGGTCGACGGTACCGACTACTTCGCCGTGCGCGAGGCAGCTGCCGAAGCTGTCGGACGTGCCCGCTCCGGAGGAGGCCCCTCCGTGATCGAGGCGTCCGCGAAACGCTTCTACGGGCACTTCGAGGGAGACCCGGCGCTCTACCGCACCCCGGAACAGCTCAAGGAGTACCGCGCATCCCTTGATCCGCTGCTGAGGTTCAGGGAGAACACCGCCGGACAGATCGACCCGGCTGAACTGGACGCCATCGACGCCGCGTCCGTCAAGGAGGTCGACGAGGCCGTGGCCTACGCCCGTGCCGCCGCCTGGCCGGACCCCGCCGACGTGGACCGTGACGTCTACCTGTCGTACTGACCGCCCCCCGATCAGAGAACCTGAGGAAGAACAGCGATGAGCAAGAAAAGTTTCCGCGACGCCATCCGTATGGCGATGGCAGACGCGATGCGCGAGGACGACCATGTCGTCCTCATCGGCGAGGATCTGCGGGGTGGCAAGGGCGGTACGAACCCGGACACCACCGTCGAAGCTTTCGGCGGTGTCTTCGGAGTGACAAGAGGACTGTGGACCGAATTCGGTGATGACCGGGTGATCGACACCCCGATCACCGAATCCGCGATCCTCGGCATGGCGGCCGGTGCCGCGACCACCGGGCTGCGCCCGGTCGCCGAGCTGATGTTCATGGACTTCTTCGGCGTGGCCTACGACATGATCTACAACCAGGCCGCCAAGTTCCGCTACATGTTCGGCGGCAAGGCCACGACCCCGCTGGTGGTCAGGGGCATCATCGGTGCGGGCGTCGGCGCAGCGGCCCAGCACTCGAACTCGCCCTACCACCTGTTCACCTCGACCCCCGGTGTGAAGGTCGTCGTGCCCTCCAACGCCTATGACGCCCGGGGACTGCTGCTGCAGTCCATCCGGGACGACGATCCGGTGATCTTCTGTGAGCACAAGGCGATGTACGACCTGAAGACCGAGGTACCGGACGATCCGTACACGATCCCCCTGGGTGTGGCGAACTACACCCGTCAGGGCACGGACGTGACCGTCGTCGCCCTCGGCAACCTCGTCAACACCGCCAACACTGTCGCCGACAAGCTCGCCGGGGAGGGCATCTCCGTCGAGGTGGTCGACCCCCGCACCACCAGCCCGCTGGACGAGGAGGGCATTCTCGAGTCCGTGGCCTCCACCGGCAGGGCCGTCGTCGTCGACGAGTCCGCGGCACGGTGCGGCTTCGGCCACGACGTCACCGCCCTGATCGCGACCCGGGCCTTCGACTCCCTCAAGGCCCCGGTGCAGCTGATCGTCCCGCCGCATTCCCCGGTCCCGTTCTCCACCCCGCTGGAACAGGCCTGGGTCCCCAGCGCCGGACGTATCGAGGATGCCGTGCGCAAAGTCATGGAGGTGTGACATGAGCTCCATCAGACCCATCGAGGTCCCGAAATGGGGCATGACGATGGACGAGGGCACCATCGACGAGTGGTATCTCGCCGAGGGAGACTCCTTCTCCGAGGGCGACCTGCTGTGCAGCATCGAGTCCACGAAGGTCATGAACGACCTTGCGGCGAACTTCGACGGCGTCCTGCGACGCATCGTCGCCCACAGCGGCGACGTCCTGCCGGTCGGCTCCCTCATCGGGGTCGCCGCGGACCCCTCCGTCGACGATTCCGAGATCGACGCGTACATCGCCGAGCGCACCGGAGGTTCCGGGGACGCCGACGGTTCCGCTGACACGGACGGGGAGGACGCCACGTCCACGCCGGCCGCAGAGTCTGCCCCGGCAGCGCCGGCGACCCCGCCTGCAGCACAGGCGGCCGCACAGTCCGTCCCGGCGTCGCTGCGCGGAGACACCGGCGACGACATCTTCGCCACACCCCACGCCCTCGGGTTCGCCCGCGAGCACGGTATCGACCTGGGGAAGGTCACCGGCACCGGCCGCGGCGGGCGCATCAGCCTCGCCGACGTCGAAACCGCGGTGACCTCCGCCGGTGGCGCCGTCCCGGAGAAGACCGCCGCACCCCGGTCCACCAAGCCGCTGCGTTCCACCGCCGACGATTCTGCGGTGGAGGCCACACCGGTGGCCCGCAGACTGGCGGCAGAGCTCGGCGTCAACCTCCACGACTGCCGCGCGACCGGCCGCAACGGGCGGGTGTGCGTGCCCGATGTCGAGGAGGCGGCCCGCCGCTTCGGACTCGACCGGCCCGACACCCAGGTCGGATCCGCGGCGTCCCCGGGCACCACCGGCGGAGCAGCTGCGGTCCTGACGGGCGATGTCGCGAACACTCCCGAGGCCGTGCCGTTCACCGGCATGCGCCGGGCGATCGCCACGAGGCTGCAGCAGTCCGCCCAGACATCACCGCACTTCCGGGTCAACCAGGAGGTGCAGATCGACGAGCTGCTGGCACTGCGCAGGCAGATCAATGCGACAGTGCCGGCGGTGAAGGTCTCCGTCAACGACCTCATCGTCAAGGCCGTCGCCACGACACTGCTGCGTGTCCCCGAGGTCAACGTGCAGTTCGACGAGGCGACGCAGACGGTGCTCAGGTTCCCGTCCGCGGACGTCTCCGTCGCCGTGTCCGTCCCGGACGGGCTGATCACCCCCATCGTCCGGGCAGCGGACCGGAAGACCCTCTCCCAGATCTCCGAGGACATCCGTGACCTCGCGATCCGGGCGAAGGCCGGCAACCTCCTGCCCGACGAGTTCCAGGGGGGCACGTTCACCGTCTCGAACTTGGGCATGTTCGGAGTGTCCTCGTTCGACGCCGTCATCAACCCGCCGCAGGCCGCGATCCTCGCCGTCGGTGCCGGGGTGCGCAGGCCTGTGGTGCTCGACGACGGGTCCGTGGAGCCCCGCACGGTGCTGACCCTGAGCCTGGCGGCCGACCACCGGGTCATCGACGGTGCCCTGGCCGCGACCTTTATCGGCGAGCTCAAGGGCATCCTCGAGCAGCCGGCACAGATGCTGGTCTGAGGGGGAGATGATGGACAGGAGAACTCCTCGTCAGCAGCAGGCCGACCAGTTCGACATCATCGTCGTCGGCGCGGGCCCGGGCGGCTACGTCGCCGCGATCCGCGCAGCTCAGCACGGGCTGAAAGTGGCGGTGGTCGAGCGCGGTGACCTCGGTGGTGTGTGCTCGAACTGGGGCTGTATCCCCACCAAGGCCATGCTCCACGGCGCCGACGTGGCCCACGAGATCGCGACGGCAGGGGCACTGGGTTTCAGTGTCGGTGCAGTGTCCTTCGACATCTCCACCCTGGTCGACTACAGCAGACAGGTCGTCGGCCAGCTCACCGGCGGTATCCGCGGACTGCTGGACGCCAACGGTGTGGAGATCGTCGTCGGTGAGGCCACCGTGCCCGACAAGGGGCGCGTCGCCGTCACCACCGGCAACGGTGACCCGCAGGGCCCGTCCCGGGTGCTGCACGCCGACCACATCATCCTCGCCACCGGGGCGCGTCCCCGCTCCATACCGGGGGTCGAACCCGACGGTGACCGGGTGTGGACGTCCACGGACGCACTGCGCCCGGAGGCACTCCCGGCGTCCCTGCTGATCATCGGTTCCGGTGCGATCGGCGCGGAGTTCGCCAGCCTCTACCGTGACCTCGGCACCGAGGTGACCCTGCTGGAGGCACTGCCCGGGATCCTTCCCGCCGAGGACGCCGACGTCTCCGACTTCGTGGCGAAGCAGTTCCGCGCGCGTGGCATCGACGTGCAGACGTCGGTGTCGGTGAAGTCGGTCGGGGCGTCCGCGGATGCGGTGACCACCGTGTACACGGCGTCCGACGGTACGGAGCACACGGCCGTCACCGAGCGGGTGCTGGTCGCCACCGGGGTGACACCGAATTCCGCGGGCCTCGGCCTGGAGGATCTGGGCGCCCGCCTGGACCGCGGGTTCGTGGTCACCGACCAGTGGTGCCGCACAGGTGTCGCCGGGCTGTACGCCATCGGTGACCTTGCCGGTGGACCGTGTCTGGCGCACAAGGCGAGCCATGAGGCGGTACTGTGCGTCGACCACATCGTGGGCGAGTCCGGTGTGACCCCGCTCGACCGGGACTTCGTGCCCGGCTGCACCTACAGTCGGCCGCAGGTAGCCAGCGTGGGGCTGACGGAGAAGCAGGCCCGGGAACGGGTCGGTGCGGGTGGCGTCCGCGTCGGAAAGTTCAGTCTCGCGGGCAACGGTAAGGCGCTGGCGCTGGGCGAACCGGCCGGTTTCGTCAAGACCGTCTTCGACGCCACGAGCGGCGAGCTGCTCGGAGCCCATCTGGTGGGCCCCGATGTCACGGAGATGGTGCAGGGCTTCGGCATCGCGCATTCGCTGCATGCCACGGCTGAGGACCTGGCGGAGGTGATCTTCCCGCACCCGACGGTGTCGGAGGCGATGCACGAGTCCGTGCTCGATGCGCTGGGCCGTGTGATCCACTGGCCGCCGGCGCGGAAGTAGGTGCGTCCGGCGTCCGGCTACGCTGTGCGTCATGACTGATCCCTTCTGGACCGTCTCCGACCTGCACCTCGGCCACCGGCTGGTCGCCGGGTTGCGTGACTTCGCTGACACGGACGACCACGACCGGGTGATTCTCGATAATCTCCGGGCAGTCCCTTCAGGAGCGACCCTCGTCTGTCTGGGGGACATCTCGGTGCGGAAGGACTCCTACGCGCTCGACCGGCTCTCCGCGCTGAAGGCGGAGAAGGACCTCACGCTGTGGCTGGTGCCCGGCAACCACGACCGGGTCCACCCGATGTTCGGGTGGGATTCAGTGGCAGAGTGGACGCCGCGCTACCGGAAAGTCTTCGACGTCATCGCCCCGGACCTGCAGGTCCGCATCGGGCGGTGGTCCGTGCTGTTGACGCACATCCCCCGGGCCTCGGGGAAGGACTCGGTGCCCGACCCGCACCAGACCCCGGATCTGGCCCGGTGGGCGGGGCGCGAAGGGTTCGACTGCACTGTCCACGGGCACACGCACTCCCCGGTGCCGGTGACCCGTAAACACGTGAACCTCAGTCTTGAAGTGACGGGGCTGGCCCCGGTGTCCCCGGAGAAACTGGAGGAACTGGTGACGCAGGCGGTGCGGTTCCGGGGGTGACAACAGTCGGGCGATCGACGAGCTGTCATCGGCTGTCCCGGGTGCTGTTCAGGGCGCGGAAGTGCTCTCCTCGGTTTCTGCGCGGGTGGCTTCAGCATCGGCGCGGGTGCCGGGCGATCTGCCGCTTCTTTCTCACCCCGCAGCGGGTTATGGCGAAGGGCCGGACGGTCAGCGTGACAAGGCGGTCGAAACTGACCGGTCCCTCGAACTCGGCGTTCTCCGCGGCGACGGCGGCATGTCGGTGAACTGCAGAGGCACGCCGACCTGCCCGGAATTTGACGTCATCCACCGAGAGATTCGGAAGTGGGGTGTCCGAGAAGAATCCGGTGGGCACCTGCAGAACCGTCCCCAGGTCTACGGCGACGCGGCCAGGAGCGCCGTCCGACACCTACCGCGACCAGGTGTGCGCGGTGATTCCGGGCTGTCGGGAAACTTCGGTTTTCGACAGTCCGCGACGCATCCGGGCGACCTCGATACGATCGCCGCTGAGGTGGAGTGGGGGTATACCCCGGTCACCCGGTGTCGCAGCAGTTTCGTCTCTTCCGAATCCTGACTTACCGCACTGTGCGGTACGGTCGGTCAGAAACAGCGCCGGTTCTCCCGGACACGGCAGGGGCTTGACGTCGGTTGTGACGACCGGCCGCGTCCCCCACGGACATCGCGCCCCCTGTGGGCCTCCCGAAATCGCCCCCTTGCGGAGACCCTGCGGAACCCTACAGGGACCGGACCCTCACCAGGTGGTCGTTGCAGAACTCGCCGACGCCCCATTCGGCCAGCTCACGACCGTAACCGGAGCGTCCCACACCACCGAAGGGCAGGCCCGCCGCGGTGACGGACGCCTCGTTGACGAAGGACATGCCGACCTCCAGTCGGGCGGCAGTCTGCTCCGCCAGCTCCAGGTCTGTGCCCCACACCGACCCGGACAGTCCGTAGTCGGAGTTGTTGGCTGTCCGCACGGCGTCCTCGACATCGTCGGCACGGTAGACGATGGCGACCGGCCCGAAGATTTCGTTGCAGCCGGCGTCGGCAGAAGGATCGACGTCGGTGAGCAGCGTCGGTTCCATGAACGCGCCGGGTCGGTCCAGGGCGTGGCCGCCGACACGCACCGTCGCGGTCCCGTCCGAGGACGCCTTCTCCAGCCGTTCCACGATCTCGTCCCGTGCGCCGACGGAGGACAACGGGCCCACGTCGGCGTCCGGGTCGTCCCAGGCGCCGGGTCGCAGCGCACCGATTCGCTGTTCCAGTCCGGACACGACACGGTCGTAGTCGTCGTCGAGGACGATCAACCGCTTCGGCGCATTGCAGGCCTGGCCGGTGTTGTACATCCGCAGGCTCACGTACCGGTCGAGGACACGGTCCATGTCCCTGTCCGACAGTCCGCCCAGGATGATGAACGGGTCATTGCCGCCGAGTTCCAGCAGTGACTTCTTGTAGTTCTCTCCGGCGGTGCTCGCCACCGCTGCTCCGGCCCGTTCCGAACCGGTGAGGGAGACCCCGGCGATGCGGGGGTCGGCGACGAAGGCGTCAACCTGTGAGCCGGAGGCGTAGATGTTCTGGAACACGCCGTCCGGCAGGCCCGCCTCCTTCAGCAGGTCCTGGCAGGCCCGGGAGGACAGTGGACAGATCGAGGCGTGCTTGAGGACCAGGGAGTTGCCGAGCAGAAGGTTCGGTGCGGCCCAACGGGCAACCTGGTAGTAGGGGAAGTTCCACGGCATGACGCCGAGCAGAGGGCCGACCGGGTCCTTACGTACATAGGTGTGCAGGGCACCCTGGGCGGGAAGTTCACGGTCGGCGAGAAGTTCATGGGCGTGTTCGGCGTAGTACCGGTAGATGTCGACGACGATGCCGATCTCGGCCTGTGCCCATGCGGTCAGTTTGCCCATCTCGCGTCCGATGTGGGACGCGAGTTCATCGGACTGCTGCTCGTAGAGGTCTGCCGTGCGGGCGAGAACACCCGCGCGTTCGTCAACTGTGGTGGTGCGCCAGTGGTGGTAGGCGTCGGTGGCGCGGTCGAGAATCGCGTCACGGTCGGAGTCGTCGATCCTGGTGAACGTGTCTTCGGAGGATCCGGTGGACGGGTTGTTCAGGCGGAAGGTACTCATGTCTCCTTTGTACGTGACATGTCCGGTCACGTCATCCACGGTCCCGCCGGCTGACCCAGCGACCGGCCCAGTGACCGGCCCTGTGACGGACCCTGTGACCGGCCCTGTGGCAGGCCCCGTGGCAGGCCCTGCCACCTGTCACCTTTCCGCGTCCGTGCCTGCACTAGACTGTCTCACCGTGACTGATCAGAGCTCCTCCGCGAACCGCGCCGACCGCCTGCCGAAGAAATGGAACCCCGCCGACGTCGAAGCTGACCTCTACCAGGGGTGGGTTGACGCCGGCTACTTCCACGCGGACGCCACCAGTGACAGGAAGCCGTTCTCCATCGTGCTGCCGCCGCCGAACGTCACCGGCCAGCTGCACATGGGTCACGCGCTCGACCACACCCTGATGGACGCCATGGCTCGCCGTAAGCGCATGCAGGGCTACGAGGTCCTGTGGCTGCCGGGGTCAGACCATGCCGGCATCGCCACCCAGACCAAGGTGGAGGCGATGCTCAGGGAGACCGAGGGCAGGGACCGTTTCGACTACGGCCGTGAGGAGTTCGTCGACCGGGTCTGGGAGTGGAAGAAGAGGTACGGCGGGGTCATCCAGAACCAGATGCGCGCCATCGGAGACTCGGTGGACTGGGACCGGGAACGGTTCACCCTGGACGACGGCCTGTCCCGTGCGGTCCAGACGATCTTCAAGGAGCTTTTCGACCGCGGTCTGATCTACCGGGCGAAGCGGATGGTCAACTGGTCGCCGGTGCTGCGCACCGCGATCTCCGACATCGAGGTGGTCTACTCCGACGACGACGGTGAACTGGTGACCCTGCGCTACGGTGACGTCACCGGGGAGGGCCCGCACGCCGACGTGGCGACGACCCGTGTCGAGACGATGCTCGGTGACGTCGCCGTCGCCGTCCACCCCGACGACGGGCGGTACAGGGATCTCGTCGGTACCACCCTGCCCCACCCGTTCCTCCCGGACCGTCAGATGGTCGTCATCGCCGACGACTACGTCGACCCGGAGTTCGGTACCGGCATGGTGAAGATCACCCCCGCCCACGACCCGAACGACTTCGCCATGGGCCAGCGGCACAACCTCGACATGCCCGAGGTGATCGACGAGACCGGCCACATCGCGAACACGGGCACCCGCTTCGACGGGATGGACCGGTTCGAGGCCCGCGAACAGATCCGGCTCGCCCTGGAGGAGCAGGGCCGGGTGCTCAAGCGCATCCACCCCTACGTCCACTCTGTCGGTCATTCCGAGCGTTCGAAGGAACCGATCGAACCCCGCCTGTCCGAACAATGGTGGGTCAAGGTCGACGAACTGGCGAAGAAGGCCGGGGACGCCGTGCGTGAGGGTGACACGGTGATCCACCCCGCCAGCCAGGAGCCGCGCTGGTTCGACTGGGTCGACGACATGCACGACTGGTGTATCTCCCGTCAGTTGTGGTGGGGTCACCGTATCCCGATCTGGTACGGGCCGGACGGTGAGATCGTGTGCTGCGGCCCCGACGACCCGAAGCCGACCGGTGAGGGCTGGCACCGGGAGGAGGACGTGCTGGACACCTGGTTCAGCTCGGCCCTCTGGCCCTTCTCCACGATGGGCTGGCCGGATGACACACCCGAACTCCGGAAGTTCTACCCGACATCCGTCCTCGTCACCGGCTACGACATCCTCTTCTTCTGGGTGGCACGGATGATGATGTTCGCCACGTTCGCGGACACCATCGCAGGGTCCACTCTGGGAGAGGGAGAGGCCGGCACCACCGCCGGGCAGCGGGACGGCCGTCCGCAGGTGCCGTTCACGGACGTCTTCCTCCACGGCCTCGTCCGTGACGAACACGGCCGGAAGATGTCGAAGTCCCTGGGCAACGGCATCGACCCGATGGACTGGGTGCGCGACTACGGTGCGGACGCCCTGCGTTTCACCCTCGCCCGCGGCGCCAACCCCGGCACCGACCTGCCCATCGGCGAGGATTCGGCACAGTCCTCCAGGAACTTCGCCACGAAGCTGTTCAACGCCACGAAGTTTGCGCTGATGAACGGTGCCCGCGTCCTCGGTACCGGTGAGGAGGACACGTTCCCCGCCCGGGAAGATCTCACGGACGCCGACCGGTGGATCCTCGACCAGCTGGAGGATCTGCGCGTCCTCGTCGACACCCGCCTCGACCGCTACGAGTTCGCCGTCGCCAACGAGGCCCTCTACCGTTTCGTCTGGAACGAGTTCTGCGACTGGTACCTCGAGATCGCGAAGGTGCAGATCCCACGGGACGCTGACGCCGCCACCGGGGAGGAGAACATCCGCGGGGAGAACACCCGGCTGGTCCTCGGACGGGTGCTGGACACGGTCCTGCGGCTGTTGCACCCGGCAATGCCCTTCGTCACCGAGACCCTGTGGAAGGCACTGACCGGCGGAACTGAGGGCTACCCGGAGAGCCTGGTCGTGGCGTCCTGGCCGACGGCGCAGGACACCAACGGGGGCGCGGCCGCAGACACCGACGCCGCCCGCCGCATCGCCGACGTCGACAAGCTCGTCACCGAGATCCGCAGGTTCCGGGCGGACCAGGGCGTCAAACCGTCCCAGAAGGTGCCGGCACGCTTCGATGCGGCGGCCGTGGACCTCACCGGACTTGAGGACGCTGTGCGTTCCATCGCCAAGGTTACCGTCCCCGACGAGACCTTCACCCCCACCGCCTCAGTGGAACTGCGCCTGTCACAGAGCACCCTGACCGTGGAACTCGACACCTCAGGAACGGTGGACGTCGCCGCTGAGCGCAAACGACTGGAGAAAGACCTGGCGGAAGCGCACAAGGAGCTCGACCGCGCAGACAGGAAACTCGGGAACGACGGCTTCCTCGCCAAGGCGCCCGAGCAGGTCGTCGCCAAGATCCGGGAACGACGGCAGATCGCCGTCGAAGAAGTCGACCGGATCACCGCCCGCCTCGCAGAACTTCCGGAGAAGCAGTGAGCAGGGACGACAGGAGCACCACCGACGGTGCTGACGGTACCGGGACCGGGGACACCGGGCAGGCACGCGGATTCGGCGAGGTGAACATCAGCGAAACCGGACTGGACCTGCCCATCGACCTCAATCAGCCGCAGCAGGACGAGGCACCGGTCACCCGACCGGTCACCCCGGAGGATCTGGAGGCACTCGCCGAAGTCGAGGCCGAACTCAACGACAGGTGGAACGAAACCCACATCGACCCCACCCTCGACCGGATCCGGCAGCTCATGGACCTGCTCGGCAATCCGCAACGGAACTACCAGTCGATCCACGTCGCCGGGACAAACGGGAAAACCTCCACAGTGAGGATGATCGAGTCACTCCTGCGCGCCTTCCACCGCAGAACAGGCCGGACGACCAGCCCGCACCTGCAGATCGCCACCGAAAGAATCGCCGTCGACGGCATGCCCCTGCACCCGGCCGACTACGTACGCATATGGCGGGAGATCGAACCCTACGTCGACATGGTCGACGCCGCCAGCGAGGCCGGGGGAGGACCCCGGATGAGCAAGTTCGAGGTCCTCGTCGCCATGGCCTACGCTGCTTTCGCGGACGCCCCCGTCGACGTCGCCGTCGTCGAAGTGGGGATGGGAGGACGCTGGGACGCCACCAACGTCATTGACGCCGACGTCGCGGTGATCACCCCCGTCGGCCTCGACCACACCGACTACCTCGGCGACACTGTCGCGGAGATCGCCGGCGAGAAAGCCGGGATCATCAAGTCACGCTGGAATGCCGACGACCTGCTCAGCCCACCCGACAATGTCACCATCGTCGCCGAACAGGAACCGGAGGCGATGAAGGTCATCCTCGACAGGGCCGTGTCCGTGGACTCCTCCGTCGCCCGCGAAGGACTGGAGTTCGGCGTCGTCGAATCCGGTGTCGCCGTCGGCGGACAGACCCTGACCATCCGTGGCCTCGGCGGAGTGTACGACAACATCTTCCTGCCCCTCTCCGGTGCCTACCAGGCGCGCAACGCCTCCGTGGCTCTCGCCGCGGTAGAGGCGTTCTTCGGTGCCGGCGCCGGACGCAGTCTCGACATCGACACCGTCAGACGCGGATTCGCACAGGTCACGTCGCCGGGACGTCTCGAAAGAGTCCGTTCCGCACCCAGCATCTTCATCGACGCCACCCACAACCCCCACGGTGCGAAGGCACTGGCGGAGGCCGTGGACCGTGACTTCGCCTTCCGTCGGCTCATCGGCGTCCTCGCCGTTCTCGGCGACAAGGACGCCCGGGGTATCCTCGCCGCACTCGAACCGGTCCTCGACGAAGTGGTGGTCACCCACAACAGTTCGCCACGGGCACTCGACGCGGAAACCCTCGCCGAATACGCCCGTGACGCCTTCGGGGAAGAACGCGTCCACGTCGCCGGCTCTCTGCCCGGTGCAGTGGAACTGGCGGTCCAGCTCGCCGAAGACGACGGCGGATTCGACAGCGGAACCGTGTCCGGCGCCGGAGTCCTGGTCACCGGCTCAGTCGTCACCGCAGGAGAGGCACGCACACTGTTCGGAAAGGAGCCCGCATGACAGCCGCAGCACCCGTGAGAAGAGTTGCCCTGTACCTGGGGTCAGCCACCGGCGATTCCCCGGCCTACCGTGAAACCACGGTGCGCACCGTCGAGGTTCTCGCCGACGCCGGCTGCGAACTCGTCTACGGCGGAGGCTCCGTCGGGCTCATGGGTGTCGCCGCCGACACCGCCCTCGCCGCCGGCATGCCGGTCCACGGTGTGATCACCCGACACCTGATGGACGGGGAGACCGGCCACCCCGGGCTCACCGACCTTGAGGTGGTGGACACCATGACCAGGCGCAAAGAGCGGATGGCTGAAATCGCGGACGCCTACATCGTCCTGCCCGGAGGAATCGGGACCCTCGAAGAATTCTTCGAGGTGTGGGTCGCCCAGGTCCTCGGCATCCACTCCAGGCCCGTCGCACTCGTCGACGTCGACAACTACTGGCAGCCGCTGACAGACATGATCGACCACATGGTGTCCCGGGGGTTCCTTTCCGCGGTGCACCGCGACCACCTCATCCGGGTCAACGACCCGGAGATGATCCCGACCGCACTGGATGTGTGGACCCCTGCTGCGGCAAAGTGGAGCTGACATGAGCGACAGGAACAACAACCCCGGAGTCAGCCCGCTGGGAAAAGGGCACAAACCACAGACCGACCCCTTCAAAGGGCTCAAGGGCATGATGGCCGGCATCATGATCATGGAGGCCCTGGCGGTGATGCTCATCCTGCCCGTCATCGGGAAGATGTGGGACGGAAAATACGCCACCGCCTTCAACCTCGGATACATCGGGATCCTCGCGGTTCTCATGACCGTGGCCGCGTTCCTCCAGTTCCGGCCCTGGGCCGACGGCATGAACATCGTGCTCCAGGTCCTGCTCGTCATCGGAGGGGTGGTGGTGCACCCCGTCGTCTTCATCGTCGCAGTCCTGTTCATCGCAGCCTGGTGGTACACCTACTACCTCCGCGGCCGTCTGAAGAAGAGAATGGACCTGGGGCTCCTCCCCGCCCAGCATTACACGGAGCCGGACAACTCTGACTCCGGACTCTGATCTCCGCGGCCCTGGTCCGGTTTGGGTGGCGCCGCGTGCCGGCCCCGTCATGCCGTCCGGTACCCTGACCGGCATGACTGAACGCACTCTCATTCTCATCAAGCCCGACGGGGTCCAGCGCGGGCTCGTCGGCGAGATCGTCTCCCGGATCGAGCGGAAAGGCCTCCCCCTGGCCGCCCTCGCCCTGCGGCTGGCCGACCGGGCCACCGCCGAGAAGCACTACGCCGAGCACGTCGGCAAGCCCTTCTACGAAGGACTCGTCGAATTTGTCACCGCGTCGCCGCTGATCGCCGGCGTCGTCGAAGGCGAGCGTGCCATCGAAGCATGGCGTCAGATCGCCGGCGCGACCGACCCCGTGTCGGCGGCCACCCCCGGCACAATCCGCGGTGATTTTGCTCTCTCCGTCGGTGAGAACGTCGTCCACGGTTCGGACTCCGTGGAATCCGCCGAGCGCGAAATCGCCATCTGGTTCCCCGAGCTCGCGAAGTAGCCGGAACCGGACCTGCCGCGGTGTGCCACGCCACCGCCCGTCACGACCACGGTCAGACGGACGGTGACGTGGCCTTTGTGCAGGCAGTGGACCCTGACTGGACCCAGTCGCCGGTCAGTGGCCGCCGGTCCCGAAGGGCACCGCAGGGCGGTGGCACCGTGGAGGACGCCCCGGGGCGGGCTGCGTCGGAGAGACACCTGCAGGGCCCCGCCGCGTACGCACGGTGACCGGTCCGTCGACGGCTGACGGGGCATTCCCGGCCCGTCATGATGGGCCCACGCCGGAACCCGCACAGTGGCCGTCGGGGACACAGGCGGGCCTCATGTGACACAATGAGCACGGACGTGCTGCACCGGCCGGGTGATGAAACAGAGAACCCGGGCCCGTTGTGCGCATATCTTCGAAGATCTTTCAACAACAGTGAGCGGCACCACGGCCCACAGAGGGCCGGTATCCGGTGAGAGGCAGCGAGATGCGCCCGCCGGCGGTGTGACCGCATCCGAACAAGGAGAACAGTGGCTAAAACCAGCCAGGAACTCGCGGCAGCAGCCGCGGCGACGACAACAGAAGACATGGGGGAGAAGGTCCGCGTACACGCGCTGGCCAGGGCACTCGGCGTCCCCAGCGCCGAAATGGTGCAGATACTCGCCACCCAGGGGATCGAGGGCAAGCGCGCGACCTCCACTCTGCCCAGGGCGCAGGTGACGGAGGTGCTGGAGCGGCTCACAGCGGACGGAGCACCGCCGGAGCCGCAGAAGAAGGCGGAGACGAAGAAGAAGTCTCCGGCAAAGAAGACCACCGCGAAGAAGGCGACCACCGCGAAGAAGGCGGCCGCCAAGAAGACCACCGCCAGGAAGACTGCGGCGTCGAAGGCCGACACGGCACAGTCCACCGGGGATGTCGCCGCGACCACCGACACCTCAGAGACCGCCGGGACTCCCGGGACGACGTCCGGCGACGTCGTGACCGTGGACAAGGTCGCCGACGACCAGCCGGTGGATGGGAAGCTGACGAAGAAGGGTGCGGCCGGGGCGTCCGCGGGAAAGCCGTCCGCCAAGAAGTCACCCGCCAGAAAAGCTGCCACCAGAAAAGATCCCTCCGGGAAGTCCGCTGCAGAGCAGGGCACACCTTCCGGCGAGGGGACCACCACGCCGGATGACGCCGCGGAGTCCGTTGACGCCCCGACGACAGACAGTAAGTCCCGACGGGGAAGCGGACGTTCCCGCAGGTCACGGACTGCTTCCGCCGGATCAGCCTCCGCCACTGCGCCGGCCGGGGCGGCACAACCGGCGACGGAACCGACCGCAGGACAGGTCGACGCGGTACCTCAGCAGGGTGACAGCGGCAGTGACGCCACGGTCGACGCACTCATCGACCGGATCGCCGAGTCCGTCCGGGCACCGGAGAAGTCGGCCACCCAGGAACCGGTGACGGAATCCGGGGACGCCCTGACCGGCACACCCCGTAGAGTCCGTCGCAGGATCGTCCGCAGGGTCGGCTCCCGCTCCGCGGCGTCCGACGCCGAACTGCTCAGGGCCAGAAAAGCAGCCCAACGGTCCGACGCTGTCTCCGCAGACGCGGGCAGCACCGGCAGGGCGGAGGCCTCCGCCACCTCGGACGGCACGCCCTCCGGCAAAGGAGACGGCCCCGGTGCCGTCGGCGGTCACGCTGACGAGCAGCCGGGCGGCCGTAGCCGTCGTCGTGGCCGCCGTGGTCGTGGCCGCGGTCGTGGCGACCAGGACCGCCACGAGGTCAGGGAGAGCAGTGAGAACCGGGAACACCGGGAGAACGAACACCGGGAGAACCGGGAGAGCGCCGGAACCGGCGGTCCACAGGCGTCGGAACACCGCACCGATGTGACGGAGCGCTCCGGCGTCCCCGACGGTCTTCCGGTCCTCACCGAGGGATCGGAGTTCATCGACGAGCCGGTGAAGCTCAAGGGCTCAACCCGCCTCGAATCGAAGCGTCGGTGGCGGCAGGAACAGGGTCACGAGAAGAACAAGATCGTCACCAGGGCGGAGTTCCTCGCCCGCCGGGAGAATGTCGACCGGGCCATGGTCGTCAGGGATTCCGAGCGCAGTGACCACCCGGGCACAACCACCCAGGTCGGCATCACCGAGGACGGGATCCTCGTCGAACATGTCGTCACCAGCGAAACGCAGTCCTCGATCATCGGGAACATCTACCTGGGCAGAGTGCAGAACGTGCTGTCCAGCATGGAGGCGGCGTTCATCGACATCGGAACCGGGCGCAACGCGGTCCTCTACGCCGGCGAAGTTGACTGGCGTTCCAGTCACCTGCACGCCCGCACCCGTCGCATCGAGGCGGCGCTGCGGGCCGGAGACCAGATCCTCGTCCAGGTGATCAAGGACCCGCTCGGGCACAAAGGTGCCCGGCTGACCAACCGACTCAGCTTCGCGGGACGCTACCTGGTCTACATTCCGGGAGGCAGGACCCACGGGATCTCCCGCAAGCTTCCGGAAGCGGAGCGTAAGCGGCTGAAGGGGATCCTCAACCGCGTCGTCCCCGACGACGGCGGCACCATCATCAGGACCGCCGCCGAGGGAGTGTCCGAGGAACTCATCGCTGAGGACGTCCACCGGCTCCACCAGCGTTGGCTGGACATCTGTGAAGCCGAGGAGAAGGCCCGCGGGCGTAAGGGATCACACCCGGTGACCATGTACGAAGAGCCGAATATGCTCGTCAAGGTCATCAGGGACATATTCAACGAGGACTTCAACGAACTCGTGGTCGACGGTGAGAAGTCCTGGGAGATCGTCCGGGACTACGTCCACCGCATGGCGCCGGATCTCGAGTCCCGTCTCGTGCGCTACCGGCCTGAGGACCACGGTGGCCGTGACGTCTTCGAAGACCGTCAGCTCGACGAACAGCTCGCCAAGGCCCTGAGCCGGAAGGTGTGGCTGCCGTCCGGCGGGTACCTGATCATCGACCGCACCGAGGCGATGACCGTCATCGACGTGAACACCGGCAGTTTCGTCGGTTCCGGCGGGAACCTCGAGGAGACGGTGACGCTGACGAACCTTGAGGCGGCCGAGGAGATTGTCCGTCAGATGCGTCTGCGGGACATGGGAGGGATGATCGTCGTCGACTTCATCGACATGGTCCTCCCGGAGAACCGTGACCTCATGTTGCGTCGGCTCACCGAATACCTGGGTCGCGACAGGACCCGGCACAAGGTGTCCGAGGTCACCAGTCTGGGCCTGGTGCAGATGACCCGCAAGCGTCTGGGGACCGGTCTGCTGGAGACTTTCTCCACCGAGTGCCCGACCTGCGGGGGACGCGGCGTGATCATCCACGCCGACCCGGTCGAGCACAACCCGGAGGACGAGGACAACCACGGGGACCGACGTGACCACGGGCACCGTTCCGAGAAGCGTCAGGCCCGTGAACTGCAGGAGGTCCGCCGCCGGCACGAGAAGGACCGCGCACAGCAGGCCGAGGTCCGGGACACCGTAGATTCCGGTGACTCCAGCGACACCGCTGACGGCACTGACGGCGACAGGTCCGGAGGGCGCGGCAGGGAGAGGCACTCGCAGGAGAAGCACAGGCAGGACAGGTCAGAGCGCAGGCAGTCGCACCCGGAGAAGAAGTCCGGCGGACATCGGAAAGCTGAGAACGACCGTTCCGGGGACGCCGGGACCACCTCCGGGGCACGCGACCACAGTGACAGGGACCGGGACCACAGGGACCGTGACAGGGCACCTGAGGGTTCCGCTGACTCCGGACGTGACGCTGTCACCGACGGTGCACCGGTCCGGGACGACAGCCCGCGCCGGGGACGCCGCCGCGTGGTGCGTCGTGTGATCCGTGGCGACCGTGATATCCGTGACAGCGCAGCGGTCCGTGACAGCGGTGACGTTCGTGACGGCCGTGGTGGTTCTTCCGACCGTCGGCGCGCGGACCGCTCCGGCCAGGACGACCGTCCTCACCGTCGCGTCTCCGGTGCCTCGGCCCGGTCCGATCAGTCGGTGGCGGAGATCGCCGCGCAGGCGGTCGCCCGTGCAGGTGCCGAGGACCCGGACGAACCCAGCGGGGCAGACTACGTGTCCGACCAGGTGACCGCCACGGTGACTGGGAAGGCGACTGACGCACACGGCACGGAAGACGGTGGACAGCACCACGGTGGTGAGGTTCGCCTCGGTACCGACCGTCGTGGACGCCGTCGCGTCCGTCGCGTGGTCCGTCCGGCTGCCGGACGGAACGTCACGCAGACAGCGACAAGGTCACCGCGCGAGCGGGTTGCCGCAGTCACGGAACCGCAGATCACGGCAGCTCCGGTGGCGGAAGGTACGTCCGCCGGCGGTACCCGCACCTATGAGGAGGCACGGGCGGAGTACGAATCCTCCCCGAGGCGCAGGCGCCGGACCCGGGGACGCTCCCGGTCCGATGTTCCGCCGGTCGAGTCCGACTTCGTCGGGGGCTCTGCCGCACCGGCGGGACCGGCGGGGCCGGCGGACACGGCGACAGAGAACACCGGGGCCGGAACCTCGTCCACGGCCACGGTGACTTCTACGGCGTCGTCCGCCGTGCCCTCCACCGTGTCTTCCGGGGCCCCGCGCCGCGGACGCCGGCGAGTCGTCCGCACCGGCAGGCGCTGACCCCCGCCCGGGCGGGGAGGACCGAAAGGATTTTGTCCTTCCCCGTCCGGGCAGGTAGTCTTGAGCGGTCGCTGTTCGAACGTCGTTCATGTGTGCCTTCTGTGGTGCGCATGACCTTCCGGTCCACGGCTCCGCCGGTACCGGTGGACGCTGCACGACATCGGACGCAGTGAAAGCAAGTAAGTCCAGTCAGTCCGTTTCCTCGGAAGCTCCCCGGTCCTGCCGGTGAGGTGGGGGAGCAGCCTGAGCCGAGTAGAGAAACAAAGGGGTAGCCCTTCCATGTACGCGATCGTCAAGACCGGCGGCAAGCAGTACAAGGTTGCCGAAGGTGACCTCGTCAAGGTCGAGAAGATCGAGGGTGAGTCCGGTGCTGCCGTGGCTCTCACCCCGGTTCTCCTCGTCGATGGCGCGGACGTCACCTCCGGTGACGCCCTTGCGGGCAAGACCGTCAACGCCGAGATCGTCGAGCAGACCAAGGGCCCGAAGATCAACGGCATGCACTTCCGGAACAAGACCGGTTACAAGCGCCGGTTCGGTCACCGCCAGCAGCTGACCGTTCTCAAGGTCACGGGCATCAAGTAATTCACCGATCGCTGCGACGACGCCGCGGCGGACAACTTTTCCGAGGAGGGAAAAGACATGGCACACAAGAAGGGTGCTGCTAGCTCCAGCAACGGTCGCGATTCCGAGTCCAAGCGGCTCGGTGTCAAGCGGTTCGGTGGTCAGCAGGTCAAGGCCGGCGAGATCCTGATCCGTCAGCGCGGAACCTCGTTCCACCCGGGTGAGAACGTCGGCCGCGGTGGCGACGACACCCTGTTCGCGCTCAAGGCAGGTGCGGTGAAGTTCAGCACCCGCCGTAACCGTCGACTGGTGAACATCGTCGAGAACGCTCCTGCCGACAGTGAGACCGCCGAGGTCTGACCGGGCTCGCCCGGTCACCGCTGCAGCAGACCAGACCCCCGCCGGTTCCGACCGGCGGGGGGTTTGCGCACCCACCCCGAAACGGGTGAGGTAAGCCAATGGTATCTTTCACCCCCATGACCCCCTCGACCCGTCACCGACCTCTGACCAGACGAGCCTTCCTGGGAGGAGCTGTCGGCCTCGCCGCAGCCACCCTCGCGGCCTGCACCAGTTCAGGCTCCGACAACACTACGAGCACCACGGAAACCACCCCTCCACCGGCCCGTCCGGAGCCCCTGCCACCGGGGACCCGTCCAGGCCGCAACGGGTCGTCGCACTGTCCACCGGACACCTCGACCACCTCCTCGTCCTCGGAATCGTCCCCGTCGGACTCGCCGTGGCAAAGTCCACGGGCACCGATGTCCGGGGCATCCCCGACTACATCACCGAACGGTTCGGTGACAGCCTCGACCTCAGTTCCATCGAGATCGTCGGGGTACGACAGTCCCCGGACCTGGAGAAGATCGCCCAGCTCCACCCCGACCTGATCCTCTCCAACAACAGGTCCGAGAAGGCGCAGCTCGACCAGCTCAGGGGAATCGCCACCGTCGTGACCACCAACGGCGGCGCAGAACAGTGGAAGGACGATCTCGGCATCGTCGGCGACGCTCTGGGACTGCGCGAGAAGTCGGACCAGCTCCTCGCCGACTACGAGGAACAGGCCCGCACCTGGGCGTCCTCCCGGGGCGACAGTCCCAGTGTCTCCCTGGTCAGGGGACGCAACACAGAGTACGTCCTGACAGGTCCCCTCTCCCTGGCCGGAAGTGTCGTCGCTGACGCCGGATTCACCCGTCCCGCAGGCCAGGACTTCACCGACACCGCGAACCACGACCTCTCCCTGGAGAACACCGACCAGCTGGAGGCAGACCACCTCTTCTACGCCTTCGAAGGTGGAGCAGAGCAGGTGGTGGACTCGGCGTCCTGGAAGACACTGTCCGTCGTCAGCCGCGGAGACGCACACCAGGTCGACATCGACCCCTGGTTCCTCAACGCATCTCTCGTGGCGGCGGAACGCGTGCTCGACGACCTGAAGCGGATCATTGGGGAGTAGGGCAGCTGACGGTCACGGGGTAGACTCTGCCGGTACGTGATTTCCAACCGGAGGGGACCCCCACCCATGTCTACCCGCTTCGTCGACCGTGTCGTCCTGCATCTGCAGGCCGGCGACGGCGGAAACGGCTGTTCCTCGGTCTACCGCGAGAAATTCATCCCTCTCGGCGGCCCGGACGGCGGAAACGGCGGACACGGGGGCGACATCATCTTCGAGGTCGATCCCCAGGTCCACACCCTTCTCGACTTCCACTTCCATCCCCACCTCAGGGCCGGGCGCGGAACCAACGGCGCCGGTGACCACCGCAACGGTGCCCGGGGCGAAGACCTCGTCCTCAAGGTCCCCGCCGGCACCGTCATCCTCGACGAGGACGAGGAGATCATCGCCGACATGACCGCCCGCGGTCAACGGGTGATCGTCGCCGCAGGTGGCCACGGCGGACTGGGGAATGCCGCCCTGGTTTCCCGTGCCCGCAAGGCCCCCGGTTTCGCGCTGCTCGGTGAGCCCGGTGAGACGAAGGACATCACCGTCGAACTGAAGTCCATGGCCGACGTCGGTCTGGTCGGATTCCCGTCGGCGGGTAAGTCCTCACTGGTCAGTGTCCTGAGTGCGGCGAAGCCCAAGATCGCCGACTACCCGTTCACCACGCTCCAGCCCAATCTCGGTGTCGTCAATGTCGGTCACCGGGTGTTCACCATCGCCGATGTCCCCGGGCTCATCCCCGGGGCCTCCCAGGGCAAGGGACTGGGACTGGACTTCCTCCGCCACATTGAACGCACCGCCGTGCTGGTCCACGTCGTCGACTGCGCCTCACTGGAATCCGACCGCAACCCCGTCGACGACATCCGTGCCCTCGAAGCGGAACTGGACAACTACCGGTCGGAACTCTCCGAGGACGTCGGACTCGGTGATCTCCGTGACCGGCCACGCGTCATCGTCCTGAACAAGATGGACGTCCCGGACGCCCGGGAAATGGCCGAGATCATCCGCCCCGACCTCGAAAGAGAGTTCGGATGGCCCGTGTTCGAGATTTCCACCGTCGCGCACACCGGGCTTGACCGGCTGACCTACGCTCTCATGGACATCGTCGAGGAGTACCGCCGGCAGCACCCTGTCGAGGTTGCCGCTCCGCAGGTCATCGCCCCGAAGAACCAGCGGAGGAAGGGCACCTCGAAGATCACCTTCACCGTCTCCGCAGACCCGGAGGCGGGCCCAGGGGGAGGGGCATGGATCGTCGACAGCAGCGACCTGGAACGGTGGATCCGGCAGACGGACTTCGACAACGACGAAGCCGTCGGCTACCTGGCGGACCGTCTCGCCAAGGCAGGCGTGGAGGAGGCCCTCTACAAGGCCGGCGCCGTCGCAGGAGATGACGTCACCATCGGCTGGGTGACATTCAGCTGGGAACCGCAGACAGCGGCAGGTGTGGACCTGCTGCCGTCCGGGCGTGGCACCGACAAGCGCCTGGAGCGCACGGAGAGGGCGAGTGCCGCCGAGCGCAAGCGGGCCTCCCAGGCACGCCGCGGGCTCATCGACGAATTCGATTTCGGGGACGGTGAGGAGGCCTCCCGCGACCGCTGGGAGGGCTAGCGGTAACATCGGGGGGCATGTCTGACACTTCCGTGCAGCCTGACCCCTCAGACCCCCTTTTCGCCAACCCGGTGTTCGGTAGCGGAAACATCCACCAGCCTGGCCCGGTAGTCCCGGCCACCGCCAAGGAGTTCCCGGAACCTGAGGTCACCCTCGACGACCCGGAGTACGGCCACCGGTCCGAAGCCCGCCGGGCCGTCCGTGACGCCAAGCGGGTGGTCGTGAAGATCGGCTCCTCCAGTCTCACCGACGAGACCGGGCATGTCAGCCCGGACCGTATCGACCTCATCGCGGACGCCCTCGAGGCGCGGATGGACCGGGGGACGGACATCATCGTCGTCTCCTCCGGATCGATCGCCTGCGGTATGGGGCCGCTGGGGCTGACCCAGCGGCCGACCGACCTGGCGACCAAACAGGCGGCCGCGGCAGCCGGGCAGGTTCTGCTCGCCCAGGAATGGGCCCGTAGTTTCGCCCGGTACGGCCGCTCTATCGGGCAGGTTCTCCTCACGGTCTCCGATGCGGCGCGACGGGACCGTGCCCGGAACTCCCAGCGGACCATCGACCGGCTCCGTCAGCTCGGGGTGGTTCCGATCATCAACGAGAACGACACCGTCACCACCGCCGGTGCGACCTTCGGTGACAATGACCGTCTCGCCGCCCTCGTCAGCCACCTCGCCTATGCGGACGCCCTGGTCCTCCTCTCAGACGTTGCCGGACTCTATGACCGTAACCCCGCCGAACCCGGCGCCAGGTTCATCGCCGAGGTTCGTAATCACGGTGACCTGCGCGGTGTCGTCGCCGGTGACGGGGGACGCCTCGGCACAGGGGGAATGGGGGCGAAGGTGTCGGCCGCCAGGTTGGCGTCCCAGGGCGGTGTCCCGGTGCTGCTGACGTCCACGGAGAACATCGGGGCGGCACTCGACCAGGCTATGGTCGGCACCTGCTTCTGGCCGCGGGACGACAGGTTGTCCGCCTGGAAGTTCTGGATCCTCTATGCGGCAGAGTCGGAGGGGGCGGTGCACATCGACGGCGGAGCCGCCCAGGCCATGGAGCACCACAATTCCCTGCTTCCCGTGGGTATCACCAGGATCGTCGGGGACTTCAACTCCCGCGCCGTGGTGGACATCGTCGGGCCGGGCGGGCATCTCGTCGGGCGTGGTGAAGTGAACTACGACGCCGCGACTCTGCAGGGGATGATCGGGAAGTCGACGACGGAGCTTCCGGCCTTCGCACAGCGCCCCGCGATCCACGTGGACAATCTGCCGACCTCCGCCAACCGCCTGTCGCGGGCGTACGGTGCCACGCGCTGACTTCACCGGCACTGACGGCCCGCACGCACCCCCGGGGAGTTGTTGAACAACACGCCCTCTCCGTCGGACGGCGTACTGTCCCTCGCGTAGTGTGGACAACCATGACGACCTCCACCACGATCACCCCCGATTCGACCGGACTGACCGCCGAGCGCAGTGCCGAGCGCTCGGAGGTTCTCGCCAAGGCCACCACGGCCAGGGAGATCTCCCGCCGACCACCACTGTCCACGACGGAGAAGAACCGGGTGCTGCTGGCGGCGGCGGATGCCCTGGTGGAACGTACGGCGGAGATCCTCACCGCCAACGACCGGGACATCGTCGCCGGCCGTGAGCGTGGCATGGACGAGGCACTCATCGACAGGCTCCGCCTCACCGCGGACAGGGTGGAGGGCATCGCCGGCGGCCTGCGCCAGGTTGCCGACCTTCCTGACCCTGTCGGGGACGTGGTGCGCGGCTACCGGCGTCCCAACGGGCTTGAGATGCGCCAGGTCAGGGTCCCGCTCGGAGTGATGGGGATGGTCTACGAGGCCCGTCCGAACGTCACCGTCGACGCATTCGGCCTGGCCCTCAAATCCGGCAATGTGCCCCTCCTCCGCGGTTCGAAGTCGGCATTCCACTCCAACACGGCCCTGGTGGGTGTCCTCCAGGACGTCCTCGGGGCACAGGGGCTGCCCCGCGAAACTGTGCAGCTGCTGCCGTGTTCGACCAGGGAATCCGTGCGTGACCTGATCACCGCCCGCGGGCTGGTGGACATCGTCATCCCGCGTGGCGGCGCCGGCCTGATCAACGCCGTCGTCACCGGGGCGACAGTGCCCACCATCGAGACGGGGACGGGTAACTGCCACTTCTACGTGGACGCCTCCGCCGACGTGGAGGAGGCCACGGCCCTGGTGGTCAACGGGAAGACACGGCGCTGCTCGGTGTGCAACGCGACCGAGACGGTCCTGCTGGACTCCGCTCTTCCCGCGGAGGCGAAGATGAAGGTGCTCACCGCGCTCCAGGACGCCGGGGTCACCCTCCACGCCGACCCGGGGGAGATCGGTGACCTCGGTCTCGGTGATGTTGTCGCGGCCACGGAGGCGGACTGGGCGGAGGAGTACGGGTCTCTCGACATTGCCGTGAAGATCGTCGACGGTGTCGGGGAGGCTGTCCGTCACATCATGAGGTACACCACCGGGCACACCGAGGCGATCGGTGCGACGGATATCCGGGTCACCCGGTACTTCACGGACAACGTGGATGCTGCGGCGGTCATGGTCAACACCTCCACCGCGTGGACTGACGGGGAGATGTTCGGTTTCGGGGCGGAGATCGGCATCTCCACCCAGAAGCTGCATGCCCGCGGCCCTATGGGCCTGCCGGAGCTGACCAGTACCAAGTGGATCGTCACCGGAGAGGGACAGACCAGACCCTGAGCGGCAACATGTTCAGACGCTGAGAGAAGTTCAGTAAATGTGAGCCTTATGTTATGTTAAGGCTGTGCATAAATATATTTCTGTTCTTGTCGGCGCTGCAGTGGCTGTCAGCTCGCTCATCGTCTCCGTTCCGGCGGCCTCCGCCGGCGTCCCCTCAGGTGCCGGGACACCCGGGAACCGGGGCGGTTCATGCCCGGCAACTGTCATCGTCGCTGCCCGCGGCAGCGAGGAGACTTCGACCACCCCTGCCCGCTACGAGGGGACGGACCTTCCCTCCAACGGCTGGGAAGGCGACACGATCCGCAGGTTCATCTCCTACCTGGCCACCGCGCATCCGGAGGCGGTCTCCGGTGGGCGGGTAGCGGCGGCAGGGGTGGATGCCGACCACTATCCGGCCCGACTGCCCGTGCCACGGGAACTCGCCGAGTTCAACGCAGTGACCATCGCACAGGACGTGGCACTGTTCGTGGATTCGGTCGTCAAGGGGGTCCCCGGGGGTCTGGAACAGGTTAAGTCCTGGGAGGAGGAGTCCGGATGCCGTCCCGACTATGTGACAGTCGGATACTCCCAGGGGGTGCTGCCCGTGATGGCGGTACAGCAGTGGGCGTCCGACCGGGGGCGTCTACGCGGCGTCATCTCCGTGGGCAGTCCCTTCGGCGGGGAACCCGGCACCGTGGGCACGGTGGCCGAAGCCCCCGACGGCGTGCCGTCGATGAACATCTGCGCGACCTACGACGTGATCTGTGCCCATGACATGGAATCTCTCGGCGAAGCACTCGAAGCACCGTATGAACTCGGCGCCCACACGGAGTACTTCAGGCAGGCACTCGCAGGTCGCCCCACAGCCCTGGAGAAGAAGTCGGTCGACACTCTCGCAGAATGGCTGAGCGACTGACCCGGTTCTAGCCGATGTAGAGCAGGATCGGCCCGTTGAACAGTACCGCGGTGAGAATACCCGCCACGGTCACCGCCACGACCAGGGGAACTTCGGCGAGGCCGACCTTCCGGGGCGTCCAGGTCGGCTTCCTGCTGCCGCCGGTCCCGGTGGCCTCCTCCGTCCGTCGGGAGAACACCTCTTGGCGGGGAACTGACCAGGAACGCCACAGTGCCCGGACCATGACAGCTTCAGCGATGAGCCACGGCACCACCGCCAGGTCCCCGGAGAACACCGTGGCCGTGGTGACCGCCAGGGCGACGACGTGGAAGGCGACAGAGCCCCTCCACCACGGACGCGAACCCCGTTCACGGATCATCGTCTTCACGTAGAGCACCGTTCCCACCTGGTAGAGGGCCAGCCAGATCACGGTCACCCACAGTTCCGGGGGCAGGGAGGCGACAACCTCCGAGGAGAAGACGTTGCGGGTCAGGGTGATGCCACCGGTCACGGCGGAGGTGGAGCCGGGTCCGGTGGTGGCCAGGGCCGCGATGACGAGAGCCGAGGTCACGGTCTCCGCCGCCCCCGCGATGAGGGACCGTGGCGTCCCCCGCCAGATCTCGTAGACGGACACCACTGTCAGCGGTGCGAAGACGACCGCCCACCAGAGCAGGTGCGGCTGAAGCAGTACCGCGCACACCACCGCCACCGCCGTGACGGACCCGTAGCAGGCCAGAGGAACGCCGGCCGCCCGGAGTATGCGCCGGTTGCCGGACCGCCTGGCGGGAAGCCACTTACCGACGGTGAAGAAAGTGAGGTAGCCGGCGACCCAGGCGACTGTCACCGCCGCAGTGGTCAGTGACATGCGGAGCATGTCCGCGCCGCCCGGTCCACGGTCGCCTGAGCCGGCGGATCCGATCAGTGAGGTCAACGAGACCGCCCACGCCAGTCCGACCAGCACCGGTGAGAAGATCATCGGCCACGCCCCGTGCTGGTCGGGCTTCCAGTACCGGGAACTGCCTCGTGAGGATCGCGACGCCATACTCACCCAGGTTAGTCGTCACCGGCCGTGGGACGTCTATGATGTGACGTCGTGAACACACCCACTGCACCCGGGGCCAGGTCCGGATGCGCCCGGCGCATCGGCGTGATGGGCGGAACCTTCGACCCGATCCACAACGGCCACCTGGTTGCGGGCAGTGAGGTAGCCGACCTTTTCGACCTGGACATGGTGGTTTTCGTGCCCACCGGCATGCCCTGGCAGAAGAAGGACAGGTACGTCTCGGAGGCGGAGGACCGGTACCTGATGACCGTCATCGCCACGGCGTCGAATCCCCGGTTCACGGTGTCCCGGGTGGACATCGACCGTCCCGGGGCAACCTACACGGTGGACACACTCAAGGACATCCAGGCCCACCACCCGGACGCCGAGCTCTTCTTCATCACCGGCGCGGACGCCCTGGACCGCATCGTCACCTGGCGTGACTGGGAGGCGGTGTTCGAGCTCGCCCACTGTGTGGGGGTGACCCGTCCCGGATATGACCTGGCGGACGCCGGGGAACAACTGAGGGCTCAGGTCGACGCCGACCGGTTGTCCCTGGTGAATATCCCCGCCATGGCGATCTCCTCCACCGACATCCGGGAGAGGGCGGCCGACGGGCGTCCGGTCTGGTACCTGGTGCCCGACGGAGTGGTGCAGTACATCGCCAAGACGGGAATGTACTCGGACATCCGTTGCAGGCGTCCCGACGGTCCGCCGGCACCCGGACTGTCGGCGACCGGACCGGCGGGCGGGGACGACGGGAGCTCCGCCGCCGGGTCCGGTGGTGGTCGCGGCGGTCGCGACGGCAATCCGGACGCCGAACCCGACGTGGACTGGAGGGAACCGAGGTTCCCTCCGGGCTGGTTCTGACCCGCCGGCGTCCGGTTCAGTTCTGTCCACAGGTGTTCTGCAGGTAGAATTACGTGGCGGACATTCATGCGTGCCACCGTGCACTGTCCCGGTCGCCGGGAACTGCCGTCATCTGCCGGCACCGCCGGTAGCGGCATACCTGCCGACACCTACGCCCATCTGCAGACATCAGCCGACGTCAGCCGGCATTAAGGAACTTACCCACAGTGACAGCCAGCGCCGAAGCCATCAACCACGCGGGCATTGCCGCACGTGCCGCCGCCGAGAAGCTCGGTGAGGACATCAGCGTGCTCGACGTCACCGGGCGTATGCCCCTGGCCGACTGCTTCGTGATCGTCACCGGGGACAATGAGCGCATGGTCGCCTCCATCGTCGACGAGATCGAGGCGGAGCTTGCTGAGAAGGCCGGGGTGAAGCCCCGCATGCGTGAAGGGCACCGGGACGGCCGGTGGGTTCTGCTGGACTACGGCACCATCATCTGTCACGTTCAGCGCCGGGAGGAACGAGAGTTCTACGGTCTGGACAGGCTCTACCGGGACTGCCCCGCAGTGCCGGTGGAAGGCGTCGAACAGCCTGACCGGGGTTCCTGGGCGGAGGGCCTGGACGTCACCGAGCTCGGCGACATCGACCGGCTCGATCCCCTGCAGGCGCAGAGCATCGAGGACCTTCCCCTGGCGGGTCCCGGCCCGGACGCCGACGAAATCTAGGGCGGAGGAAACCCGACATGGCGGAAGTGACGGCAGTGGGCGGTGGTGGGCGTCCGGAGCGGCGGCTCCTCCTGGTCCGTCACGGCCAGACCGAGTACAACCTGGTCGGCAGGATGCAGGGGCAGCTTGACACCCCGCTCAGTGAGGTCGGCCGCGCCCAGGCGGCACAGGTCGCCAGGGGCCTGGCCGACTGGCCCATCGGGACGGTCGTGTCCTCCGACCTGCAACGCGCGGCGGACACCGCCCGGGCCATCGCCGATGCCTCATCCCTGGACGTCACGACAGACCCGAGACTCCGGGAGACTGACCTGGGTGAGTGGTCGGGGAGGGGACATGAGGAGGTCGACGAGGCGTTCCCGGGCGCACGGGCCCACTGGCGTCTCCACCCGCGCTGGGCGCCGCCGGGCGGTGAGAACCGGCTGGAGGTCTCCGCGCGCGCGGGCGCGGTCGTCGACGAACTGATGGCGGGGGACGCCTGGGCGTCCGGCGCAGTGCTGATCGTGGCGCACGGCGGGACGATCTCTGCTCTGACGTGCAGACTTCTGGGTATACCGATTGAGCATTACCCCATGTTCGGGGGCCTGGGGAACACCCGCTGGTGCCAGCTGGTCGCGCGCCCCAGTGACATGTGGACGCCGAACTCCGGAACACCGTGGTGGTCCGGTCCACGGTGGTTCCTCGAAGGCTGGAATGTCGGGGTGACCGCCCCGTCCCCGGTGGCGGTGGTGAACGCGGACGAGGGGACGGACACCGACGGTGAACCGGATCCGGCGGAAGTCTCGGGTGGTGCCGCATGACGGTCCACGTCGTGACAGATTCGACGGCCTGTCTGCCGGCGGCGCTCGCCGCGGAGTACGGGATCACGGTCCTTGACATCCACACCCGGGGGAAGCTCCGTTCCCCGGAAGCTGCGGGGTCGGCGTCCCCGGCCTCCTCTCCGGCGACTTCGGTTTCCCATTCCGTGTCCCCGGTGGACGGCAACGGTACCGTCGACGACACCGACCAGGCGCGCGACCAGCACGGTGCCGGCACCGGCCGGGCTGCGGCGGACAGCAGTGGGTCCGGTGTCGACGGCGAAGCTGGTGAGGATGCGGAACCCACGGACGGACCGGCGGGAGGTGAGCAGGGCGTCCCCGCTGCAACGACGGCGGGGGGGGAGACCGGGGGCAAGGGCGCAGGCGCCGGTGCCCCGGCCGCCGGCGGTGGAACTGACAGCCCCCCGGACGGTGCCGGGGAACGCGGGGACGAGGAACCCACCACGGCCGGGCTGGGACCGCTGGAACTCACTGCCGCATACGCCCGACTGCTCGAGCGTGGCGGTGACGACGGTGTGGTGGCCCTGCACCTGTCGCGTGAGCTTTCCTCGACCTGGTCCGCGGCGGTACAGGCAGCTGCCGTCTTCGACGGACTTGTCGAGGTCCTCGACACCCGCTCGGCGGGGATGGTTCTGGGACAGGCCGCAGTCGCCGCCGCCCGTCGCGCCGCCGACGGTGCAGACCTGCAGGAGTGCACGGCGGCCGCCAGGCGAGTACTCGACGGTGCGAATGTCTGGCTCTACGTCCACCGGCTCGACGCCCTGGCACGTGGCGGTCGCCTGTCCACCGCCCAGAGGCTGCTGTCGACTGCCCTGGCCATCCGGCCGATCCTGCGCCTGAGCGGCGGAAAGATCGAACTTGCGGCGAAGACCCGGACCCAGGCGAAAGCCATGGCCCGGCTGGTCTCCTTCGCCGAGGACGCCTACCGTGAGGCGGCCTCACAGGCAGCGACGGATGCGGCGGAGGTGGCGGACGGCACCGGTCAGTCAACCGGTGAAGGCGGTGCCGACGCTGAGGGTCCCGGTGGCCGGGATTCCGGCAGGCGTGCCGCCGCTGGCGTGGACGACGGGCCTGCCGGTGGACTGCAGGCTTCCGGGACGGCTGACGGTGGTCGACGGGGCAGTGCGGACGCCGACGCCGGAACCGTGGAAGAGGTCACGGAAACTGACACGGTGTCCGGTCCGGGGGACGGCAGTGCCCCGGAAGATCCCGGAGCCGGCGAAAGGGCAGGCGAAGGGGCCGGCGAAGGGGCCGGCGAAGGGTCAGCCTCGGATGCGGGGAAGGATTCCGACCCGACGCAGGCAGATGCAGGGGCAGAACGACCTCGCGTGTTCACCTTCGGTGGTGACCACGAATTCCGCCTGCTCAAGCGGCGTGAGGAACCGGTTCCGCTGCGGAACCTCCCGAAGGTGCCGATGCACCTGGACATCCACCAGGCCGGATACCCGGAGATCGCCGAGGAACTTCGGGACACCCTGCGCAGGAGCCTTCCGGAGTGCGTGGTCATATCCGTGGTCGATCTCTCGCCTGCTCTGCAGGTCCACACCGGTCCAGAAGCCGTCGGAATCACTCTGGTCCACGGCTGAGCGGTCTGGGCTGACCGGTCTGGGGCTGCCCGGGAAAGCTGACCCCGGGTTGTCCCCAGGGGGCAGGTTGTCCACAGACTCCTCGGCTTCCGGTGTCTCGGACGGCTCCGGCCTTCCCTGTCCGTGGTTTGCTGGCCGCCATGGGTGGAGAAGCAGCAGACGGGGGAAAGCTCCGGAACAGTACCCGACGGGCCGTCGGTTCAGTGAAGGACAGGGTCGAGGCGCTGGCCGGGCCGGTACCCGGACATGAACTCGCCGACATCAGGTTCCACCGCCGCACCACCATGGGTCCGCGGCCGGCACGTGCACTGCTGACGGTCGTCGCGGTACTGGCGGTCGTAGCGGGAGGGTGGATGCTCATCAGGGATATCGGAGGAGGGGACAGCGGGGATCCCGCGGTTGCGGTGGCAGGGCTGTCGCCCACCGGAGTCCAGTTGCCCGCGGCGGGGGCGGCCTCCACCTCATCGGAGCAGGCGCCGGAGGTGGGGGAGGTGCAGGGCGCTTCCGGCTCTCCCGGATCCCCGGGGCAGCAGGAAGGGACGGAGGTGGCGGTCGTCGCAGTACAGGGACTTGTGGACGCGCCAGGGCTGCGGACCGTGGACGCGGGAACGAGGGTCGGTGAGGTTCTTGACCTGGTTGGCGGGGTCCGGGCAGAGGCCAGCCTGGAGGGAATCAACCTCGCAGAGAAAGTGGTCGACGGCATGCAGATCGTCGTCGATCCCGGCGGGTCGAGGGTCAGCTACCCCGGTGGTGGTCCGGTAGGTGGCACAGGTGGAGCTGTACCGGCGGGTGCCGCGGCAGGGGCTGCAGGTCAGACAGCAGCCCCGGCCCCGGGTGCCGCGGGGGCGGGAACGGCAGGGGCGGGAAAGGTCAACATCAACACCGCGGATGCCGCGGGGTTGACCGCACTGCCGGGAGTGGGGGAGAAGACCGCGCAGTCGATCGTCGCGTGGAGACAGGACAACGGTCCGTTCACCAGCCCTGAGCAGCTCATGGAGGTCAAGGGGATAGGACCGGCGAAGTTCGAGGCGATGAAGGAGATGGTGGGTGTCTGACCGCGCACCGGAGGGTGGTCATCCTGACCCGGATCTCACCCCCGCGCCGGGTTCCGGCCGGGGTTGGACTGTGCCGGACCGTGACCTCCACAGCCCGGTGGTGCTGCGGCGGCGCAGGGGACCGGACCTCCGGCTCGTTCCGGTGGCGTCCGCAACCTGGTGTGCGGTGGCGTTCGTCCTGGTCACCAGGTCCTGGTGGCCGGTTCTCGTCTGTGCTGCGGTCTGTACAGTCGTCGCCGTGACTGTCGCCCGGGGTGGTCGGGGTGGTCGGGACGTCCGCGTCGTGCATGACCTCGACGCCGGGGTCGCTGCCGGTGACGCCTGGTCGACAGTCACGGTGGCCCGGGTGGTGGCGGTGTCATCGGCCTGTGCCTTCGTCTGGGCTGCCCGTGCGGGACTGGCCGTTCGCCGGGTGGACGCCCACCCCTGGTCTGCCGGGAACACTCGGGTATGGCGGGGCGTCCTCGAAATTGCAGGTACGCCACGGCAACTCGTCGACGGTGGGGTGAACCTGCCGGTGGAGGTTCCCGGGTTGGGGCGGCTGCCCCTGTTCGTCTCTGAACCGTATGCGGCAGGTGCCGACTCTGCAGGTGCCGACTCTGCGGGTGACGGTCGGCAGGTAGCCGGCGGAGGCTCCGGTGACCCTGTGGCTGCGCTGCTCGACCTGCAACCGGGAACAGCACTGGAGATCTCGGCGACGGTGCAGCCCTCGGACCGTCCCGGACTTGTACCGGTCGTGCTGTCCGCGTCAGATGTGCCTGAGGCCGTCAGGGACCCGGAAGGATTCCGGGCGGTGACCGGTCACCTCCGTGACGGTCTGGCGGAGGCGGCGTCCCGACTGCCGGAGGGGGCCGCAGAGCTCGTTCCCGGGATGGTCGTCGGTGACGTCAGTGGTCAGGATCCCGTGTTCCGCGGTGAGTTCCTGGCGACCGGGCTCAGTCACCTCAGCGCCGTCAGCGGGGCGAACCTGAGCATCATCAGCGCGACAGTTCTTGTCGTCTGTGGTGCTCTCGGGGCATCCGTGAAGGTCAGGGTGGTTTCTGCGGCGCTGAGTCTGGTCGCTTTCGTCATTGTCGTCGGAACTGAACCCAGTGTGCTGCGCGCGGCGGTGACCGGTCTGGTGGGGTTGGTCGCGGTGCTGAGCTCCCGGCGTACGCACGGTTTCGCCGCGTGCTCTGCCGCTGTCCTGCTGCTGCTGGCCGTTGATCCGGGACTTGCGGTGGACTACTCTTTCATTCTGTCCGTTGTCGCCACGGTGGGACTAGTTGCGCTGGCTCCGCTGGTGTCGAGGCGGTTGATCCAGATGTGGAGCAGGGCCCGTGAACGTCGCGGAGGGTCGAGAATCACCGGTTGGCAGGCCGCGTTGTGCAGGCTCGCAGGGGTGAGTCTGGCGGCGGACGTGGTGACGGTACCCGTGATCGCCCACATGACCGGAGTTGTCTCACCGACTGCGGTGCTGGCCAATGTGCTGGTCGGTCCGGTGGTGCCGGTCGTCACCGTGACCGGGATGCTGGGGGCACTGGTCGCAGGAGTCTCAGTGCCGGCGGGGACGGCGGTGCTGTGGGTGTGCGCACCGTGCGCGTTGTGGATCACCTGGGTGGCACAGACGTTGTCCGGGGTGCCTGTACTGATCATGGCTGCCGGATGGGTGACCGCTGCGGCGACACTACCTGTGGGGGGCGCAACGGTTGTGGCGGTGGTGTCCGGAAGGTGGCGAGGGGTGGCCGTGACAGTTCTGGTCACGGCAGTGGCAGCCGGGTGCTCGGCGGCGCGCGCCGGTGTACTGGAGGTTGGACCGTATCCCGGGGCAGTCCCGGGGGGAAGATTCGGCGCGTCCTTCGACAGACAGTGGTGGGAGGATCTGGGTGGGCAGGACAGCGGGTACCGGAGAATCCGCGGATGGACGGTGGGGGTGAAACCTGCCGGCTCCGGTGGAGGAGGGCCACCGGAACTCCTGGTGGCCCCGGAACAGCGCCAGGCGGGAAGCCGGGATCCACGGGTTGCCGTCTTCCCGGATGATGCCGGTGTCCTGGTACACGAGAGGTCACTGAGATCGGACACTGCCTCCGGTTCCGGAGGTGCTCCGGCACGACCGTCACCGCAACGACCTGACCTGTACGTGGTCACAGGTTGCGGACGTTCACGGGGTATGCCGAGCAGGACCCCGGAAGGCGTCCCGGTGGCGTACCCGTGCCGGGACGGTACGGTGCTGCTGGCCCCCGACGGACTGCACGCGGGCGGACCAGGGTAGTCGGGGGGTGGTCCGGTCAAGGTGCCCGGTCAAGGTGCCCGGTCACAGCTCGCGGAGACGGCGCCGAGAGGTCCTGTCGCCGGTCTAGGATTGTCGGCATGGCAGAACTGGACACGGCGCAGGTCAATCTCATCGTCGGTGGGGATGAGTTCCTCGCAGAGAGGCGCAGACAGGAAGTCGTCGACCGTGTCCGCAGATCCGTCGGGGATCCTGACCTGCCCGTGGAAATCCGAAGAACCAGTGAAATCGATGCCGGTGAACTGGCGGAACTGCTCAGCCCGTCACTGTTCGCCGAGGACCGCATCGTCGTGGTCACCGGGCTGGCGGAGGCGTCGAAGGAGACTGTGAAGCTGATCGAAGAGGCCGTCGCGGAGCCCGTGCCCGGGATCGTCCTGATCCTGCAGCACACCGGCAAAGGTCGTCAGAAGTCGCTGGTCAGCAGTCTTCCCGGGAAAGCCCCCAGGGGTGCACTCCGGGTCCTCTCCGCCGAAGAGCTCCGCGGCAGGGAAAGAACGGCGTTCGTCGAATCCGAGTTCCGGGCAGCAGGGGCGAGAGTCAGCCCGGATGTCACCGAGGCACTCATCGAGTCAGTGGGTACAGACCTCCGGGAGCTGGCGGCCGCGGTGAGCCAGCTCGTCTCCGACACCGGTGGTCAGGTCACGGTCGCCGCAGTCCACAGCTACTACCAGGGCACCGCCGAAGTGTCGGGATTCGATGTGGCCGAGTACGCGGTCACCGGCCGGGTCGACCGGGCGGTCGGTTCCGCCCGCCGGGCGCTGCAGCTCGGCGTCCCCCACGTGCTGCTTGCCTCCGCGTTGTCCGGGATGGTGGGAGACATCGCCAAAGTGCACGGGGTCGGTCGGATCAATGCACGGTCCCAGGCCGCGGAGTTCGGGATGCCCCCGTGGAAGCTGGAGAAGACCGTACGACTGGCACGATCCTGGTCCGCCGCGGGGGTGGCGGCGGCCGTCCAGGTCGTCGCGGAGCTGGATGCCGGGGTCAAGGGATGGGCAGCTGATCCCGAGTACGCGGTGGAGGATGCGGTGCGCAGGATCGCGGTTCTCGCCGGAACACAGAACTGACATGCGGGAGCCCCCGGCGCCACGGACAGACGGTTGATGCGTTGAGGTGAGCTCGGGGTTGAGGTGAGCTCGGGGTTGAGGTGAGTCGGGGTTGAGGTGGCAACGGGGGTGGTAAATCACCCCCGTCGGCCGGACAGTTCCGGCGATGTCCAGTAGCTGTCACCTCGATATACGTTCGCAGTAAAAGTGTTTTGTCACATGTATGTACTTATCACGGTGGTCGGGGCCGGGGTGGGCGGTTAGCGTGGGGAGGGTCGTCATGGTTGTGATGCACACCACATACATATATGGATGTGATGTAGAGCCCATTGCCGTGACGTGCCGATGAAGAACCCTATCCGGGCCCGAGATGTCCGGTGTGCCCCCGCGGCCCGACCGAGAGGAATCTCCTTGTCTGCTCCCACGATCGACCAGTCCACCAGCGGCACCCCAGAAGCCCCAGGAACCCCAGTCACCACAGGAACGGCACCGGAAACTGCGTCCGACCCGACCGTGGCGTCCCTCAACCACCGGGTCCTGGCCTGGTTCAGGAAATTCGCCGAGGCACTGGCGGAACCCGACGTCGAGACTGCTGCCACCGCCACCGCCGACCTCTTCGTCGAGGAAGGCTACTGGCGGGACCTGACCACCTTCACCTGGAACCTGCACACCGCCGAACACCGCGATGCCGTCGCGGACCTGGTGCGGGGAACCCACGGCACCGGCAACCTCGTCATCAGTGACATCGCGATCGACCGTGACGCCGTGGTCGAGGACGCCGTGGACGGCTCCGGCACCGACATCTTCGCCTTCGTCACCTTCGAGACCCCCGTGGTGACCTCCCGGGCCCTGATCCGGTTGAAGAACGAAGGAACTCCGGAAGCTCCGGTGGACCGGTGCTGGACCCTCCTCACTTCCGCCCGTGAGCTCAAGGCCCGGCCCGAGAAGAAGGGACGCCACCGTGTCACCGGTGCCGAGCACGGCGTCCACACCGACCGGCGCAACTGGGCGGACAGGCGGGCTGAACGCCGTGAGACCCTCGGCTACACGGAACAGCCCTATGTCCTCATCGTCGGAGGAGGTCAGGGAGGTATCGCGCTGGCTTCCCGGCTCAAGCGTCTCGGCGTCCCCACACTTGTCGTCGAGAAGTCCGCCCGGCCGGGTGACCAGTGGCGTGGCCGGTACCACTCCCTGTGCCTGCACGATCCCGTGTGGTACGACCACCTGCCCTACCTGCCGTTCCCCGATGACTGGCCCGTGTTCACCCCCAAAGACAAGATGGGTGACTGGCTGGAGCACTACACCGGCATCATGGATCTCGACTACTGGAACAACACCACCTGCGAGCGTGCCTCCTACGACGAGGCATCGGGTACCTGGGAGGTCGTCGTCGACCGTGACGGCGAGCAGGTGGTCCTCCGCCCCACCCAGCTGGTCCTGGCCACCGGCATGTCCGGGGTACCCAACAAGCCGACCTTCCCCGGCCAGGAGAAGTTCCGCGGTGAAATCCGGCACTCCTCGGAGCACCCGGGCGGCGCGGTGGACCGGGGACGCCGGGTGGTTGTCCTCGGAGCGAACAACTCCGCACACGACATCTGCGCCGACCTCTACGAGAACGGTGCCCACCCGGTGATGATCCAACGGTCGTCGACGTACATCGTGAACTCGGACATGTTCATCAGACATGTCACCAGCCCGCTCTACTCCGAGGACGCCCTGGACGCCGGGATCGACACCGACACCGCGGACCTGATGTTCGCCTCCTGGCCCTACCGACTGCTCCCCCTGGCCCAGAAGCCTGGCTCTGACGCGATCAGGAGGGAGGACGCCGCGTTCTACGCCGATCTCGAGAAGGCCGGATTCATGCTCGACTATGGTGACGACGAGACCGGCCTGTTCCTGAAGTACCTGCGCCGCGGTTCCGGCTACTACATCAACGTCGGCGCGTCCCAGCTGGTCATCGACGGTTCCATCGAACTGCACTCCGGTGTGGGGATCGACCACTACACCGAGGACGGTGTCGTCCTCACCGACGGTACCGAGATTGAGGCGGACGTGGTTGTCCTGGCCACAGGGTTCGGATCGATGAACGGATGGGCGGAGCGACTCATCAGCCCGGAAGTCGCCGACAAGGTCGGCAAGTGCTGGGGGCTGGGGTCCGACACCACCAAGGACCCGGGTCCGTGGGAGGGTGAACTGCGTAACATGTGGAAGCCCACCCGGCAGGAGAACCTGTGGTTCATGGGCGGGAACCTCCACCAGGGACGGCACTATTCCCGGTACCTTTCCCTTCAGCTCGCTGCACGTCATGAAGGGCTGGACACCCCCGTGTACGCTCCGGCGGAGTCCCACCACAGGAGGTAGCTGTCCGGAGGCGCTCACCGGGTCGCACTCCGGGGCGTTTTCCGGTTCGTTTTCCGGGGGGAATACGTAGGCTGGGGTCATGTCTGCACCGAAATCACTTCCTGCCACGTACCGCGAACTGCTGTCGCTGGTCACTGTCCCACTGGAGCGTCGCCCGGACGGCGATGTCGTCGCCTCCCGCCCCGTCCATGACCCGGCGACCGGCGAGGTCATCGGGCTTGCCCCTGTCCACGGCGCCGAGGAGGTCGATGAAGCTGTCGAGGCGGCCCGGGACATTCAGCCGGACTGGGCGTCCTGGAGCTCCGGGGAGCGGGCCGATCTGCTGGAGAAGGCGGCGGACGCCGTCGAACAGGTCGCCGAACCTCTTGCGGAGCTGCTGAGCAGGGAGACCGGCAAGCCGCTCAACGGGCCGAACGCCAGGTTCGAGGTCGGGGCGTGCGTCAGCTGGCTGCGTACCGCGGCGTCCCTCGAGGTCCCGGTGGAGACCGTGGTCGACGACGGTGGCACCCGGGCTACCCTGAGGTGGCGCCCGGTGGGCATTGTCGGCGCGATCGGGCCGTGGAACTGGCCGATGATGATCACCGTGTGGCAGACCGCCTCGGCGCTGCGGATGGGTAATGCGGTGATCGTGAAACCGTCGGAGAACACGACTCTGTCGGTACTTGCCCTGTGCGCGGTTCTCAATGAGGTTCTTCCCCCGGGTGTCCTCACGGTGGTCCCCGGTGAGCGTGAGGTGGGGGCGGTGATCGCCGGGCACCCTGCGATCAGGAAGGTCCTGTTCACCGGGTCCACGTCGACCGGGCGCCGGATTGTCGAGGCCAGTGCGGGCAACCTCAAACGGCTCACCCTGGAACTGGGCGGCAATGACGCGGGAATCGTCCTGGAGGACATTTTCGACGGGGCGGACGCCGACCGCCGCAGGTCCGTTGTCGAGGACATGTTCTGGGGTGCGTTCATCAACACCGGTCAGACCTGCGCAGCCCTGAAGCGGTTGTATGTCCCGGACTCCGTCTACGACGAGGTCTGCTCCGGACTGGCTGAGGTTGCCCGGCAGGTGCCGATGGGTCTGGGGCTTGAGGAGGGGAACCTGCTGGGGCCGCTGCAGAACCGGAGCCAGTTCGACATCGTCGACGGACTGGTGGAGGACGCGAGGGCATCGGGTGCGCGGATCCTGTGCGGCGGCAACCCGGTGCGAAACGCGCCGGGATTCTTCTACCCGGCGACCCTGGTCGCCGACATCGCCCCGGATGCCCGGCTGGTGGAGGAGGAGCAGTTCGGTCCGGTTCTGCCGGTGGTCAGGTATTCCGACCTGGAGTGGGCGGTGTCGGAGGCGAACAGGTCGGAGGCGGGGCTGGGGGCTTCGGTGTGGTCTTCCCGTCCAGAGGGGGCGCGGGAGGTGGCGTCCCGGCTGGAGGCGGGGACGGTGTGGATCAACGCCCACGGGGCAGTGGATCCGCGGATCCCGTTCGGCGGGGTGAAGGGGTCCGGGTATGGGCTCGAGTTCGGGGTGGAGGGGCTGAAGGCGGTGTCGGTTCCGCAGGTGATCAACGGCTGACCGGGGAGGCGACGGCTGCCTGTCCTCGGGAAGGCCGGCGGAAAACAGTGAGATTCCCACGGAATGGGACATCTACACCCCCGAAGTGGGCTATTCTGGGATTCTGCTGG
Organism: Corynebacterium neomassiliense; assembly: GCF_900626215.1. Lineage (NCBI taxonomy): Bacteria > Bacillati > Actinomycetota > Actinomycetes > Mycobacteriales > Corynebacteriaceae > Corynebacterium > Corynebacterium neomassiliense. Next base: position 240,868 of record NZ_LR131107.1, read on the forward strand.
TAGAAGACATATAGTGGACCACGAACTCGACCGCACCCACACTCCGCGGGAGAGCTGAGGCCCTGCTCCCGCACCCTGGGAGTGGGGTCTTTCTGTGGCTGTGATGCGGCTGTCGCGGCTGTGGAGGTGGTTCCGGTTTCGGGCAGGGGGAGGTCGGTACGGGGGCTTGTGTGCGGACGTCGGCCGAGCTATGGTTTTGGAGGCTGAGCTACACAGTTCAGAGGGGAAGGACGCCTTGAGGCGTCGTCCGGGGGAGTGGTTCGAGGGGGTCAGAATATGGCGTCCACCGGTACAGAGCCGGGGCGTGTACGGCAGGCGCACAGGTCGCGGGCGGGTCGGGGAGCGACGGGGGTGCCACTTGTTCCGGTGCTCGTCGCACTGTTGATCACGGCTGTCGGTTGTGCAGGAGGAGGTACGACGGGCGCAGCGGGGGGTGGGGAAGTGGCGTCGCCCGCCGCGGGCAGTTCGTCGGCTGCCGAGGTCGGGACTTCCGGCGGCCCGGGTGCTGTGGGACGGCCGGAGGTCAGCGACGACGGTCGGATGCTGCAGCCTGCGGGGCATTCCGGACTGTGGTTCGAGACCGAGCCGGAGGATCCGCTGGACCATCTGGTGTGGGAGTCCCAACGCTATGTGGGATCACCGGTCCCGGTGCGGCAGCTGGGGGCGGACGCCGGGTCTCCTGAGGGGGCACACCTGCCGGATGTGTGCGCGCCCGAAGTCGTTCAGCGGATGGTTGACCTGGGTTTCCGGGTGGGCTCCGAACGCGATGTGGGTGCAGATTATGTCCAGTGTTCAGTGTTTGGTCCTGCCGCCAATGAGGCAACCGGGGGCATCGGGTTCTTCTGGGGGTCACATGCTTCCCTAGACACGATGTCGCAGGGGAATGTGACAGCAGGACCTGACGAATGGGGGTACGAGTTTCTGGAGGAAGGAAAACTCGCTTCGCAGTTCGGATGTGTCGCACTTGATCGTCATAAATCGGACGATTATGTCGTGTTCGCCTATTTTGGAACAGTTTCACGTTTCGAATCGTGTGAAGATTCAGGCAGGATTATTCAGTCATTAAGTAATTCCATGGGGGGAAACAATGATTTCGTTTGACTGGCTTTCTATGTCAGAGATATCTGATCTTATTTCTGGTGCCTCATATAGAATCAATAGTGAATCACTTCCCGCGCTTGGCGTCGGGGGTTTCACGAGTTCGCCGGCGCTGGCCACGGTGGCCTCGCAGTACGCGTCCTATCTCACAGGTCACCCGGGATCGCTGGCTACGGCGACGGCATCACTGATGGCGGAAATCGACTTCCTTCATTCCACACTCGGCAGTCTCACCGACGCGCTACGGTGCCAGGAGGAGAACTCCGCCGAAGCTTTCGACCGCACGACCCGCGTCACCCAAGGGCCTGCCGAATGCAGAGTCTTCACCATGTCGACAAGAAATGACGTTCCGGTCACAGACCTCGGCTACATTCCCCCGGTGGCAGCTGCAGAAGCAGCAAGCCAGCTCAAAGCGTTGACGGCAATGTTCGTCGGAGACGACAGCAGTATCCTCGCAGCTTCGGGACACTGGATGTCGACAGGCGCCAGAATCACAGCAGCCGTGGAATCACTGCAACGCGCAGCAGCAATCCTCGCGGCAACCACCCGCGGCTCCGCTTTCGAAAATGCCACGGCATCGATCGAATCCACCGTGGCGCGCGGTACCGTCATAGCTGCGAATGCCGTCGCCATGGGCAGAGCCATGGCCGAACTGCCCCCGATCAGGATAGCTGCCCTGACCCGCCTGCTGTCACTCGAGGCTGAGGCAGAGGCACGCACAGCAGCAGTGGCCGCCACTGCAGCACTGGACCCGGCAGCCGCTGTAGCAGGTAGAGCAGCAGCGGAAGCGGCAACTAGAGCCGATGTCACAGCATTCGTCACCGGATTCCTCCAGCCCGCTCTCGACACCGCACGCCCACCGGTGACGAACCTCGGCACCGAACCCGTCGGACACCACGGCGGTGGAATGCTGGGTACCGGAACCCCGGAAAGCACAAATCTCTCCGCCATGCCCACCACCGTATCCGCCGGAGTGGCTGCCGACGGTCACACCGCTACCGTAATGCCGTACACCCGGGACGTCCCACAGGCCGGTAATCCCGGCACAATGACAGCAGGAGCCCACACCGGAAACCTCGAACCACGGGGAACCACCCCCGTCAACGGCAACGGGACCACAGGAACACCGGGAGGTCATCTCAGCCCGCCAGCAGTTTCCCCGCAAACAACCGGACAGGACGGACGCAGCACAGTCGTACCCTCAGGAACACGTCCGACCACTCCACCCGCCCCGCTGGACCGGACCACGGCCCCCGCCACCACAGTGAACACGGCAACGGCCGGAACCCGGGGCACAGCGGGAACCACCACGACCCCGGTAACGCCTGCGACAGGCAGCCCCGGCGGAGCCGGACAGTACAACCCCGGAGTGGTACCAGGCCAACGCGGCAACAGTCCTTCCACCACCGGCACCAATAATGGAATGAACCGTGTCACCCAACCACTCCTGCCCCGGGCACTCGCCGGCGCCGGTCACACAGCGCCAGTCAACGGTGGTACGACGACCACACCAGGAAACGGCAGTGCGCCGCGAAACAATCCCGTCGGAGCAGGCGCACTGTCGACAGCAAGAGGCCCCGTCTCCGGCACACCCGGTACCGCCGTGTCAGCACCGGGCACACCGACACCCGGCACTCCGCCCCACGCTGCAGCCGGACACGGGACTGCCCCTGCCCCCGGAGTTCCCGGGGCACCCGGGACATCCGGCAACCGGCAACCGGGGTCAGCCGGCGGACCGGGTGCCGTCGGAACAGGAACACCGGTGACCGGCACCAGGGCCGGTCGACGGCCCTCCACGTCCCCGTTCACCGCAACGGGGAGAACATCAGGGAGAAAAGGAAGGAACAGAAGAGACCCGGTGAGAACCTACTTCCTGAAGCAGTTCCTCGGCAGGGACACCGGAACAGTCAAGCCGGTTATCCGCTGAATCCCACACAAGTTACGCCCCGGGAGAGGCGGTCACCGAGGCTGACCCCTGCGCGACGTGGGCGGTGCCCCCGTCCAACCGCCTGCCCAGATCCTCCGGCGACAAGGTGGACACCCCGTGGATGATGTCCAGTACCCGGTCATACCTGGGCGATGACCGCTTCAGATAAGACACATGGTCCTCCCCGGTCAACAGGACGAGCTTTGCCCGGCCCCCCTCAGCAGACAACCGGGACACATACCGCCGAGAATCATCCACCGGCACCACACTGTCATCTGTTCCGTGGACAGCAACCACCGGAATACGAGGATTGATGTTCTGGATCGGATCCACCGCGGCATAACGGTCAGGGACCTGCGAGGGAGAACCGCCCAGAACCCTCACCACATTGTCATCACCATGCTCTGCAGACCACCGCATATCCAGGGGGCCGGACAAGGAGACCACCCTGGTCGGCGTGAACCTCGGGTCCGCACCGATCTCACCCCTCTCCAGGTCACCCCGGGTCCCCGCCCAGGCAGCCAACTGTGCACCGGCACTGTGGCCCACGACAGTCTCATCGTCAACAGTGATCTCAGGATGACGCCTGTCCAGCTCAGGAACATAATCCAGGGCGTCAGCGACATCCGAGAACGTCACAGGCCACCCGCCACCACGGTCCACCGCACGGTACTCGACATTCAGAACCGCAACGCCCCGCGAAGTAAGGTCCCGGGCAATCCTGCGGGCCCCCGTCGCCCCCGAACGCCAGGCACCACCGTGAATGAACACCACAAGAGGAACCGAATCCTCGTCATGCCTTCCCGGGGGAAGATAGAAATCCGCCCAGTTCTGGGAAGGATCAGCCACACCGCCCCGCACCGGATAGACAACATGCTCGGTGAAACCGGAGTCACGGGACTCCCCGGCCGGTAACTCCGTGGACACCACAGCCTCCGAAAACACCTCCGCAGTGGGACGGGGTCCGACCCCCGACGGATCCCCCGGCACGCTAGAACCCGTCGAACCTGCAGCTCCCGCAGACTCAGGAGCGCCTGTGGCCCCTGAAGAGGAACCTGACCCGGAAACGTCACCGTACCCGCAGGAGACCAGGAGGACCGTGGACAACAAGGTGGAGAGCAGCACCGGGAAGCATGTGGAACAACGTGCCATGGGCTGAACAGTACCTGCGTCCGGTGGTCCTGTCCCCGTCCCCTGTGCATATGGTCCTCGGTACAGGCACTCCGCCGCCCCCGCGCGTGCAGGTCAGGGTACGGGTCGGCCCCGTGTCCCTGCGGACAGGGCACGGGGCCGGGGTGCCCGCCCCCACCGGGGCGGTCACATCAACCGGTTCACGTCAACCGGGTCAGAACGAACCGTCAATGTCCGTGACGACAACGACCTTCTGGTTCACGAACTCCTTGATACCCAGGTCAATCAACTCATGACCGTAACCGGAGTGCTTGACACCACCGAACGGGATATCCGCCTTCACACCCGTGGGCTGGTTGATGTACACCATGCCCGTGTCGATACGACGGGCGACCTTACGCGCCCGCTCAATATCAGTGGAGAACACCGACCCACCCAGACCGAACGGAGTGTCATTGGCGATACGCACCGCATCATCAGTGTCAGCGGCACGGTAGAGCTGGGTCACCGGACCGAAGAACTCCGTCTGCGAGGTCACCGACCCCTCCGCAATGTCGGTGATCAGCACCGGGCGGACGAACGCACCCTGCTCAGGCACCGGCGCACCGATGGTCTCCACCGTCGCACCCTCGGCCCGGGCAGCCTCGATCTGGGCCAGCACATCATCGGCGGCCTTCTGCGACGACAACGGTGCCAGCGTCGTCGCCGGATCCGTCGGATCACCGGCGACCAGGGCGGCGACGTGCTTCTTGTACTCGGCGAGGAACTGGTCGTACACCGCGTCGACGACGATCAGACGCTTCGACGACACGCACACCTGACCGGCGTTCCAGTGCCGGCCGAACGCGGCCCACCGGGCAGCCTTGTCGACCTCGGCGTCGTCGAGGACGACGAACGCGTCGGCACCGCCGAGTTCCAGGGTGGACTTCTTCAGGTACTTCGCCGCGGTGGCGGCCACCGCAGCCCCCGCACCCTCCGACCCGGTCAGGGCCACACCGCGGACCCGCGGGTCCGACAGGATCTGGTCGGTGGCGTCGTGGGCGGCGAAGACGTTGGTCAGAACTCCTTCCGGGGCCCCGGCCTGCCGGAACAGGTCGACCATCCGCAGGGCGGACTGGGGGACGTTGGAGGCGTGCTTGAGGATGACGGTGTTGCCGGCCAGGGTCTGCGGCGCGGAGATGCGCACGACCTGGTAGTAGGGGAAGTTCCAGGGCTCCACCGCGTAGAGCACGCCGAGGGGGTCGTTGACCAGGGCGACGTCCTGGTCGCCGAAGCCTTCGGCCGGCAGGTAGCGGGGGGCGAGGTGGGAGGCGCCGTAGCGGGAGTAGTACTCCAGGATCCCGGCGGACAGTTCGACCTCGGCTTCGGCTTCGCCGATGAGCTTGCCCATTTCCAGGGTCAGGGTTTCGGCGTAGTCGTGCTTGTTGTCGCGCAGGATCTGGGCGGCTTTGGCGAGCACGGCGGCGCGTTGTTCGACCGGGGTCGTCGACCAGGTGTGGAAGGTCGCGTCGGCGGTGGTGATCGCCGCGTCGATGTCCTCGGCGGTGGCGGTGTCGAAGGTCTTGACGACCTCACCGGTGTAGGGATTGGTGGTTGCGTAGGCCACTTCTGCGGTCCTTTCGCTCGGGAGCTCTTGTCACTGTCCGAGGTTAGGTCCACCTGTGGCATTCGCGCCCGGTGATATTGCACACATACAGGTCAGCCCGCCTTCCCCGGTGTCGGGGGAGGCGGGCCGGGCGGTGGACGCTGTCGCGTCCCGGTGCCGGAAACCTACTTGGCGGCCAGCTTGTTGAAGGTGGCGGCCAGGCCGGACTTCTTGTTCGCGGCGTTGTTCTTGTGGATGACCTTCTTGGTCGCCGCCTTGTCGAAGAGACGCGTGGCGACACGCAGCTGCTTCTCGGCACCTTCGACGTCACCGGCCTCGACGAGAGCGTGGAACTTGCGGGTCTCGGTGTGCAGGCGTGAACGGACTGCCTGGTTACGACGGCGGGCGATCTCGTTGGTGAGGACGCGCTTCTTCTGCTGCTTGATGTTTGCCACGGGGAATACCTCTTCCTGAACGGTGGAAATGCGGAATCGTTCGCCACTTCCGTGCGGGCCAACCGCAGTCACGGTCTCTGACATCCGGCCCAAGGTCCTGCCGGGTGCGGTGACTGCGCCACGCACGGTCGCGGGTCAACCTGGGAGATCTTACACGTCGGGGACGCCGCTACCTAACCGATCCAACGGGTCGAACCGGAGACGACCGATCTCACGACCACACCCCCGAGCACCCCCGCCGCCAGGAGCCGACCAGGTGGGTGTCGACGATCCCCACCGCCTCCATGAGGGCGAACATTGTCGTCGGTCCCACAAACGTGAATCCGCGTCTCTTGAGCTCCCGGGCGAGCGCGACGGACTCCGGCGAGGAGGTGGGGATCTCCGCCAGTGTCACGGGGGCCGGTGTCGTCGCCGGCCGGAAGGACCAGACCAGGGACGCGAGATCGCTGCCGTCGGCGCTGTCACCGTCCCTCATGGCGACGGTGGCGCGGGCGTTTCCCACCGTGGCGAGGATCTTGCGCCTGTTGCGCACGATCGTGGCGTCCTCCATGAGCCGTTCCACGTCGGCGTCGGTGAACGCGGCGACGCGGTCCGGGGCGAAGTCCGCGAACGCCGCGCGGAACGCCGGGCGTTTGCGCAGTATCGTCGCCCAGCTCAGCCCGGACTGGAACGCTTCGAGGCTCAGCCGCTCGAACATGCCCTGTTCGGAGGTCACGGGCATGCCCCATTCGGTGTCGTAGTAGTCACGCAGCAGCGGGTCCGAGGACGCCCAGGTGGGGCGGGCGCGTCCGTCAGCCCCGGTGACGAGGTCGGAGCCGGGCCCACTGTCAGGCACGGGCCAGTCCCGTCTCCCGCAGCGTGATGTTGAGGCGACCGGTGACACCGCACCCCTGCGGAGCGGTGCCGTCGAACACCTTCGGGACGCCGTGGAAGTTCCACCTGGCAGGACCACCGAAGATGAAGACGTCTCCGGACCGCAGTTCCACATCCGTGTAGGGCCTGGACCGGGAGTCGGCGTTGCCGAAACGGAACCTGCAGGTGTCACCGATCGACAGGGAGACGACCGGGGCAGGAGAGGTTTCGTCTGAGTCCCGGTGCATGCCCATTGTCGCCCCCGGGCCGTAGAGGTTGGCCAGCAGGGTGTCCGGCGTGTACGAGGCGTCGCCGGTGACCTGGCGTCCCACCGTCACGGCCCAGTCCGGGACGGGGAGAACGGGGGCGTTGTTGACGTCGGTGGCCCTCCTGGAGAAACCGCCGCCGGCCCAGTGCCAGCCCAGGGAGAGCATCTCCACACTCATCTGGCCCGACCCGTAGCGGGGACGCCGCGGAGGTACGGGCCCGGCGGCCCACCGACGGTACTGCCCGGCGATCCACTGCTGCTGGTGGACGGTCAGCCACCCGGGCAGCAGGACCGCGCCGGCGGGAAGCTCAACCGGCTGCCTGGGAGGCTCCGGCAGTTCGAACAGGGGTTCCGGGAAGTGGCGTGACGTCACCGGTCAGGACCACCCGTGCCGGTTACGCAGTTCGGCGGCGATCCGGTCGTAACGACGTTCCGGCATGAACACTCCCCGCCGCTGGATCCTGGCTTCGGGGATCTCGACGATCTTGTCGACCCTCACCCAGCACTTGTTGCCCTTCGGGTCCCACAGTCCTGTTCCGATGGGCACCCAGTTGCTCTCCGCACGGTGTTCGGGGTTGGAGCTGATGAGCATGCCGAGCAGGGTGTGGTGCTCATTCCTGCCGACGATGAGACATGCCCTGAGTTCGGGTTCGGCGTCCCTGCCCTTCACCACCCGGAACCACACCACCTCTCCGGGGTCGACCTGGCCGTCCATGTCCGGTGCGTAGATCACCGGACGGTTCATCGAGCTGGTCGGTACGGTCACGGTGATCTGGTTGTCCTCACGGTCCAGAGGTGCGCGGTCGGAAAGCCCCAGGTTGGCGTGGAGTTCGTCTATGCCTTCGTCAAGGTGGCCGCGGTGGTGGAAGTGCCGGTCCAGGAAGCGGCTGAAGAGGCGGACCGGGTTGGTGTAGGTGGTGGAGGACTCCGGCATGGGGTTCATGGTAGTCACACCGTTGCCGTCTGTCCTGCCGTTACCCGGCGGTCGTGGCTGTGGTCTGTGTGGTGCTGTGTGCTGTGGTCTGTGCTGCGCTCGGAGCGGCAGGGATGCGCGCGCATCCGGGGAGGAGCGGTGGGCGGCGGGTTGGTAGGCTCAACCTGATATCCACCCGTCCGGCAGAGCCCGTCGGACGGGACACGCCCCGCCGGTGCGGTCAGAGGCCGGAGCGGGGGCAGCGCATCACCCAGGAGGACCCGCATGGCGCCGAAGCAGCAGAACTACGCACTGGAGACGTTCACCGAGCCGAGCCGTATCCGCAACTTCTGCATCATCGCCCACATTGACCACGGGAAATCGACTCTGGCTGACCGGATCCTGCAGCTCTCCGGGGTGATCGAGGAACGTGACATGCGCGACCAGTACCTCGACAACATGGACATCGAACGTGAACGCGGTATCACCATCAAGGCGCAGAATCTGCGCCTGCCCTGGGTCCCGCGCTCGGGCCCGCACAAGGGCGAGCAGCTGGTGATGCACCTCATCGACACTCCCGGCCATGTGGACTTCACCTACGAGGTCTCCCGCGCCCTCGAGGCGTGTGAAGGTGCGATCCTGCTGGTGGACGCCGCACAAGGCATCGAGGCGCAGACACTGGCGAACCTGTACCTGGCCATGGACAAGGACCTGGAGATCATCCCGGTCCTCAACAAGATCGACCTGCCCGCCGCGGACCCGGACAAGTACTCCCTGGAGATCGCGAACATCATCGGCTGTGAGCCTGAGGATGTGCTGCGGATCTCCGCGAAGACAGGGGAGGGGATCCCGGCGCTGCTGGACAAGGTCTGTGAGCTGGTCCCCGCCCCGGGTGGGGATGAGGACGCCCCGGCCCGGGCACTGATCTTCGATTCCGTGTACGACATCTTCCGCGGAGTGGTGACCTACATCAGGGTCGTGGACGGAAAACTGGAGCCCCGCCAGAAGATCACGATGATGTCCACCGGCTCCACGCACGAGGCACTGGAGATCGGTGTGGTCTCCCCGCAGCCGACGAAGGCGAAGGGTCTGGGAGTGGGGGAGGTGGGCTACATCATCACCGGGGTCAAGGATGTGCGCCAGTCGAAGGTGGGTGACACGGTCACCACGGAGAAGAACGGCGCCACCGAGCCACTGAAGGGCTACGCCGAGCCGACGCCGATGGTGTACTCGGGCCTGTTCCCGGTATCCGCCGACCAGTACCCGGACCTGCGCGAAGCCATCGAGAAACTGCAGCTCAATGACGCCTCGCTCACGTTCGAGCCGGAGACGTCCACCGCCCTGGGGTTCGGGTTCCGCTGTGGTTTCCTGGGACTGCTGCACATGGAGATCACGAGGGACCGTCTGGAGCGGGAGTTCGACCTGGACCTGATCTCGACTGCGCCGAGCGTGGTGTACAAGATCGTCGCGGAGAACGGCGATGTGATGCACGTGCAGAACCCGTCGGACTGGCCGGAGGGCAAGATCAAGGAAGTCTACGAGCCGATGGTCAACATGACCATCATCGTGCCGGAGGAGTTCCTGGGCGGGGTGATGACCCTGTGCCAGGAAAAGCGCGGGCAGATGAAGAACATGGACTTCCTGTCCACTGACCGGGTGGAGCTGCGCTACTACATCCCGATGGGGGAGATCATCTTCGACTTCTTCGACATGCTGAAGTCGCGGACGAAGGGCTATGCCTCGCTGAACTATGAGGAGGACGGGGAGCAGCTGGCCGACCTGGTGAAGGTGGACATCCTGCTGCAGGGGGAGCCGGTGGACGCCTTCGCCGCGATTGTGCACCGTGACAATGCGCTGCACTACGGCAACAAGATGACGAAGAAGCTCAAGGAGCTGATCCCCCGCCAGCAGTTCGAGGTGCCGGTGCAGGCGGCCATCGGGTCGAAGATCATCTCGCGTACGAACATCCGTGCGTTGCGTAAGGATGTGCTGAGTAAATGTTATGGTGGTGACATCTCGCGCAAGAAGAAGCTGCTGGAGAAGCAGAAGGAAGGCAAGAAGCGCATGAAGGCCATCGGGTCGGTGTCCGTGCCGCAGGAGGCGTTTGTTGCTGCTCTGTCGACGGATGAGGGTTAGCTTTTCTCTCGCAGAAGAACTTGCTGGCCGCACCGATTTTCGTCTGCAGATTCTGAATGGAAATATACTCGCACGAACTAGCATGCACTATCTACCAAGGAGATCTAAATGGGAACCGACGCTCGGTCACAAGTTAGAGATAGTGAAATACAAAACCTCAGAAAGCGAGTAAGCGGGGAGAAATATGAGCACTATCTACGGAAGATTGAGATCGAAAACCTTCGAGGACTAACCGACACGGAGATAAGGTTCGACTTTCCAGTCACTGCGATTATCGGACCTAACGGATCGGGAAAATCGTCAGTTCTTGGGGCAGCTGGTCTGATATGCAAGGATCTCACTCCGAGAATCTTCTTCGCCCGAGCTGGAAAGTATGATGAATCTATGAGAGGATGGAAAGTAGAGTATAAATTTTACGCCCCGACGAGGTCGAAGAAGATTGGCAATGAGTCTAGGATGACTGCTAGTTATAGACAGTCAAAGTGGAATCGCGATGCCATCAAGCGGCCTGTAAAGTATATCGGTATATCGAGAACAATTCCAGCGGCGGAAAGAAAAAACCTCAGTAAGTTTATCGGTGGAAGCTTTTCTGCAGAGTTTGAATCTTCGCTAGACGGAAGAACTCGATCGGCCGTTGAGAGCATCCTCGGAAAGCCTGCAGATTCATACATTCGAGTTGGCAATGAAGCTGCGGATGTGAATGCCCACACATCCGGCAAGGCGATCTATGCATCCGCTGGTGATGGGCAGATGCAGGCGAGCTATTCAGAATTTCACTTTGGCGCAGGCGAAGCATCTATTATATCAATTGTCGACGAAGTTGAGAATGCGGGAGAGCAGGCACTCATTCTAATTGAAGAGATTGAAAACGGTCTCCACCCGGTTGCGACAAAAAGGCTAGTGGAATACCTGATCAAAGTCGCAAAGGAGAAGTCAGTTCAAGTAATATTCACGACACATTCAAATGATGCACTATCAGTGCTCCCCGGAGATGCGGTTTGGTCGGTAAGTGCGGGAAAACTCTATCAAGGAAAACTTGATGTCGCATCGCTCCGCGCGTTAACGGGGGAAATCGACACAAAATGTGCAATCTTCACTGAAGATAAGTTCTCTTCTGCGTTAGCCGAACAATCCCTTCGCACCATGCGAGTTCCTGACCACGGTGGCGAGAAAAAAGTGGACCTGTCATGCATTGATATACATGCATTAGGGGGTGAGGGGCAAGTGAGGGTTCATGCTAAGCATCATAACTCAGATCCTACGATCACTTTCCCTGTGGTGGGATTCTTGGACGGTGACATGAAGGCAGTTCGGAGCATAAATTCCGAATTGATTCAGCATCCGATAGCTCGAAGCCCTTTCAGGGACTTGGTTTTTGGTCCGGGCGAAGGAGATCCTGAAATCGCTATTTTCGAGGACATCGTTGATTCATTCGACGAAGGGGGAAAGAAGAATGCGCTTGGTCGTCTAACTCTGCGTCTTTCGTTGGATACAAGCGACCAAGAGCGAGTGCGTAGAGTTTGCGGGGAGATTCGCTTGACTAATACAGATCCTCATTTGTTATTTTCGCAAGTTGCCGAGTATCTAGACTTTATGGCTACTTCGGCTGTCGAGGGGGCCTTCATTTCGTGCTGGTGCGAACTATTCTCGAACAAGGTAGAGGATATTTGGAAAGGATCTTTCGGGGTCTTGCCGCTGATTGACTAATTATTAGTTCTGTAATAAACTGACTGGATTTATGAATGGGAGCAAGAGGGTGGCGGTAGTATTGGAGGATGTTTCAATTTCATGCGCTATCGCCACTTGGAATTGGCGGAAATGCAATTTCTCCTGTGTGACCCTTCGGTAGGAAAACAGTGTCGAGTAGGCGGGTTCAACCGGTTGATGTAAAACTGGTCTGTTGGAGTGAGTGTAGCTGCTCTCTGAGAGCTTCGGCCGGAGTGCGCCAGCCGAGGACTTTTCGGGGCCTGTTGTTGAGTGAGAGGGCAACGATTTCAAGGTCCTCAGCCGACCATATCGATAGGTCCGTAATCTTCGGGAAGTACTGACGCAGCATCCCGTTGGAGTTCTCGTTCGCGGGTGGTTGCCAGTGCGAGTGTGGGTCGGCGAAGAACACCTTCGTGCCGGTGTCGAGGGTGAACCGCGCGTGCCCGGAGAGCTCTTTGCCGCGGTCCCAGGCAAGGGTCTTGCGAAGCTGTTCGGACAGGCGGGTTATCAACGCCGTCAGCGCAGTGTTCATCGCCTCGGCACCGTACGCGCTCAGCGATGGACCGCTGTTCGTGGGAGGTGTCGTGCCCCACCCCTGGAGTCTCAGTAGGTGCACCAGCAGCGTCGCCAGGCTGGAGCGTTCAATGACCGTGCCGAGCGCGGACCGGGCCGTACCGATGATCAGGTCGCCCTCCCCGTGGTCAGGAACCGCGTGGTCAGCGGCCTCGGCGGGCAGCTTGCTGAGGACCACCTCCGCGGTGACATGCCCCTGCGGCTTGTTCCGTGCTCGTGCCCGAGGCTGGCGCAGTGCCCGCCCGGCGCGAAGACAGGTCACCAGCTCCCGCTTGAGCGCGCCACGACCCTCGATGAACAACGACTGGTAGATCGCTTCGTGACTGATACGCATGGACTCATCATCAGGGAAATCGATCTCAAGCCGGTGAGAGATTTGCTCCGGACTCCACGCCGTCGCCCACTGACGATCCTGCCGGTGTGGCTTGCCCCGGCCCTTCCACCCCGCCGTCACCGGCCCAGCAAGCGGTTGTCACGGCTCGGGGAGAAGCCACCCCAGGTGTCAGTCGATTTCGCCGAGCCGAGGTAGCGGTGCAGCTGCCGGCCCGGAGGTTCTCCTACCGATATTGCAGCGTGAGAGAGCCACGGTATGCACCCATTCTCCCCATCCACCCCGTCGTCGAGCTGACCCCGGAGGACAATGCGGGGCAGGTGGGCCAGGTGACAGAATCACACTGTCTTTGGTCATCGGAGAACAGGCTTTCTCGTCACCTGCTGCCATGATCGGCCGTGTACTGGACGGGCAGTGTCCGGGCACCGGTGCGTGTCCCGGACCTCGATCTGGGCCCGGCCTGCCTCAGATTCCGGAACCACCCGCACCCAGTGTTCGGGCGAGTTCCCCGAAACCCTCGGCGACGATGTCCCAGTCACTTTCCGCCTCAAGGTCGGTGACCTGCCGGGGTCCGTTCTCGGTCCGGCGGGGTACGAAGACCGTCCGCAGTCCGCAGGCCCGGGCAGCGGCAAGATCGTCATTGTGCGCGGCGACCATGGCGACCTGGGACGGTTCCAGCCCCAGGATGTCCACGGTGCGCAGGTAGGTCTCCGGAGCCGGCTTGTAGGACTGCACCACCTCGGCGCCGAGGATCGCGTCCCAGGGCAGTCCGGCCCGTTTGGCCATGTCGAGTGCGAGGCGCACGTTGGCGTTGGACATGGGGGCGATGATGTACCGCTCGCGAAGTGAGCGGAGACCGGCGATCACATCGGGCCAGGGGTCCAGCCTGTGCCAGACGAGGTTGAGCTCGTCCCGCTCAGCGACGGCGACGGCGTCCGGGTCGGTGCCGAGGCCGGCAAGTACACGGTCAAGATTCTCCCTGTGGAGTTCGTCGAGGCGGACGAACGGGCGTTCGCCGCTGCGGACGCGTTCCATGGCCGGTTGGTATTCGGCGCGCCACCGGTCGGCGAAGTCGTACGGGTCGACGGCGGGGGCGTGGCGGCGGAGGAACGGCGCGGACTGCCGGGCCACACCTCCGCGCCAGTCGACCACTGTTCCGAAGACGTCGAAGACAAGTGCCTTGACAGCGGTCATCTCTTCGGGGAGCACAGCACGGCGGGGGACACCTGGGGCGGCAGTGGATGCCTCGTGGGCTGTTTCGGGGACTGTCTCGTGGGGTGTGTGGCGGGGCATCTGGGTTCCTAACCTGGGTCGTGGGAGTCAGCGGGACCGGGAGCGACGGCGCGCGGCGTGGGCCCGTGCTTTCATGCGGTTGCCGCAGGTGGACATGGAGCACCACTTTGCCGTTCCTGGACGGGTGTGATCGATGAGGTAGAGGTTGCATTCTTCGTTCGCGCACGCCCTGAGCCGTCCCGGCAGGCGTTGACTGACCGCCGACCAGGCCTGGATGACCTGCGCGGCAAGTCGGACGTCGTCCGGTGCGGCGAGGCTCCAGCTGAGTCCTCCCGGGGTGACCGTGCCCACCATGTGGACCTCGTCCATGACCTGCTGCAGGGCGCCGAGGGTTTCCGTTCGGCCGCGGATCAGTGACTGGAGTGCGTCGCGGACCCTCCTGAGCTGTTCCAGTTCCTCCGGGGAACCGGTACCTCCGAGAGTCCTGGCCAGGTCCGCACCGCGCTCACCTGTCAGGTGTTCTTCGGGGTGTCCTCCGTTCAGTGGTGCGGTGTTCAGGACGCCCAGCAGCAGTTCTTCCTCGTCGATCATGCATCGACCTCCCATCGGTGCCTATGCTACGGTACGGATAACCAGTAAGCAACGTTTTGGAGGTTAGTGATGTCTGTTGTGCGCCACCGCACGGTCACGGTCCACGGGCTCGACATCTTCTACCGGGAAGCCGGACCACAGGACGCCCCGGTCCTGCTCCTGCTGCACGGATATCCCAGCAGTTCCCACATGTTCCGCCACCTGATCCCCGTCCTCGGCGAGGACTACCACGTGATCGCACCAGACCATGTCGGCTTCGGCCGGTCGTCCGCCCCCGCGGTGGAGGAATTCACCTACACCTTCGACGCACTCGCCGACGTCACACGTGGATTCCTCCGGGCTCTGGGGGTCAGGAGGTACACCGTGTACGTCCAGGACTACGGCGCTCCCGTCGCCTGGCGTCTCGCACTCGCCGACCCGGCAGCGGTGGAGGGCGTCATCTCCCAGAACGGCAACGCCTATGAGGAAGGGTTCGTCCCGGAGTTCTGGGACCCGATCTGGGCCTACGGCCAGGATCCCACCCCCGCCAACGAACAGGCCCTGCGCCCGGCACTCGGGAGGGAGGCTGTCGAGTGGCAGTACCTGCACGGCGTCCCGGAACCGGACACGGTGGACCCGGACGCGTGGGAGCACGACCTCGCACTGCTCGCCCGGCCCGGAAACGACAGCATCCAGCTCGCACTCTTCGGCGACTACAGCTCCAACCTGCCCCTGTACCCGCGGGTCCACGCATGGCTCCGCACGTCACAGGTTCCTGTTCTCGCCGTGTGGGGCCGAAACGACGAGATCTTCGGCAGTGCAGGAGCTGAAGCGTTCCGCAGGGACGCCCCGCACGCCCGCATCGAACTGCTTGACGGCGGGCACTTCCTCCTGGAATCCCACGGTGACCAGGTTGCGGCGATCATCCGTGAGTGGCTGGCCGGAGTACGGGAGATCCCGGCCGGGAAGTGACGATTTGAGGGGATCCTGCGGCTTCCCCCGCTCCACGGACCCAGTGGGTGAACTCGGGCAACCTGTTCTCTCCGGCGGTGGAGGACAACAGCAGAGCCAGGAACTCGGTGACCTCAGGGGTGCGGGGGCGGGTCGAGTCCCGGAGGATACCGACGCGCCGGGTCACCGGCACCGATGTGTCCAGCGGTACCAGCGGGCGGATCGTCACCCCCGCCACCCTGGTCATGGGTACCACGAACCCGGGGACGGCCGAGATGCCCAGGCCGGCGGCGCACAGTCCGGCGACCGCGGAGATTGTCCCGGCGGAGACGGTCCGGGACGGTACGATACCGGCACCGCCGAGGATCCGGTCGGTCATCCTCCGGACGGAACTGGCTCCGGTGAAGGAGACGAAAGGTTGACCGGCGAGATCGGTCCACGAGACCGACTCCTGCGCGGCGAGGGGGTGGGAGGACGGCAGGATACAGACGAATTCGTCCTCGGCGACGGGGGTGAACCGGAAATGGTCCGGGAGCGGGTGGAACAGTTCGGCGTCCTCCGCGGTGACGGCCAGGTCGACGGAACCCTCCCTGCATAGGCCGAGGATGTCGGCCGCCTTGAGGTCGAGGAGGTCGATCGTCGCATGGGGGAACGCGTGGTGGAACCGGTGGATGAACGGCGGCAGCAAGGTGGCGGCGAGGGAGGGGAGGGTCGCTATTCTCAGGTTCCCGTTCGGGCCGTTGAGGTAGCTGACGAAGTTGTTGACCGAACGGTCGTAGGTTCCGACGATGAGTCGGGCGGTCCGGACGAACTCCTCACCGGTGTCGGTGAGGACCACTTTCCGTGTCGTCCGGTCGAACAGGCGGGTGCCGACCGTCCGCTCCACCAGGGCGACAATCCTGCTGAGCGAGGACTGGGACTGCCCGAGAGTGTCGGCAGCCGCGGTGAATCCACCCTGGTCGGCGATGCAGATGACGGTCCGCATGTGATCGACGGTGATCTCATTCATGCGCATGGATCATTAATCTATGCTACATTGTTGTTGGACACAACTAAGTGGCGTGGCTCATACTCAACTCCGTCCACGCGGCGTGTCGTCTGCATCACATCCTGGTGCCCTACGGCCGCCGCAGTACCTATGAGAGGAGAGCCCACGATGCTTGCGTTGTTCGGCTTTCTCACCGTGGGGGTGTTCCTCGCACTCACACTGTTCACGCGCACATCTGTCCTCGTCGGACTCGTCCTGGTACCGGTCGTCTTCGCCGTCCTCGCCGGTGAAGGCCCCGACCTCGGAAGCTACATGGCTGACGGCGTCCTCAAGGTCGCCCCGGTCGCCGTGATGATGACCTTCGCCGTCCTCTACTTCAGCCTGATGATGGAACAGGGACTGTTCGACCCGCTGATCCGCACCATCGTGCGCTGGGCGAAAGGCGACCCGGTCAAAATCACCGTCGGAACAGCACTCGTCACCATGTGCGTCTCCCTCGACGGCGACGGTGCCGCCACCTTCCTGATCACCCTGTCGGCATTCCTTCCGATCTACCGCCGCATCGGTATGCGGCCACTCGTGCTCACCGCCGTCGTCGCACTCGGCGCAGGCCTGATGAACCTGCTGCCCTGGGGCGGGCCGACACTTCGCGCCATGGCCGCCCTGGACCTGCCGTCCTCAGAGATCTTCACACCGATGATCATCCCGATGATCGCCGGGGGAGTGTGGGTACTGGTCGCCAGCTACCTCCTCGGCCGCGGCGAACGGCGAAGGCTCGGCAGAATCACCCTCGACGCCCGCGAGAAAGTCACGGTGGGAGCCGCCACCGGCGACACCGGCAGCAGTGACGCTACCGGCACCGACGCGACGAGCAGTGACGCCACCGGCACCACCGGCACCGTCACCACCACCGGCACCGTCAGCGGAGACCACCCCGACTTCGACCACGCAGCGGCCCACCAGTGGAACGACACCGACGTCCCACGCTGGCGAATGATCACCAATGCCCTGCTCACAGTGGTTCTCATCGTGGTCATGCTCACCCACAGCATCCCGATGGAGATCTGCTTCCTCGTCGCCTTCGTCATCGCCCTGTGCATCAACATCCCCAGCTGGAAGGACCAGCAGGAACTGATGCAGAAACACGGGTCCAGTGTGGTCCTCGTGACCTCCATGGTCTTCGCCGCCGGAGTTTTCACCGGTGTTCTCGGCGGAACAGGCATGATCCAGGAGATGGCGCGGGCACTGGCCGACCTCATCCCCCAGGGAATGGCCGACGCCCTGCCGGTGACGCTCTCGGTGATATCCATGCCGCTGAGCCTGGTGTTCACCCCGGACGCCTTCTATTTCGGCGTCCTCCCCGTGTTCGCCGAAACCGCAGGGGCCATGGGAGTGGACCCGGCGATGATCGCCCACGCCGCCATCGCCGGCCAGATGACCACCGGCTTCCCGCTCAGCCCCCTCACCGCCTCCACCTTCATCCTCATCGGCATGGCCAAGGTCGAACTCGGGGACCACCAGAAGTTCACCTTCCTCTGGGCCTGGGGCACAACAGTCGTCATCACACTCACCGCGCTGGTCACCGGCGCACTGAGCATTTGACGCCACCTCCGGACCTCTGACAACCACGAAGGGACACGTCATGAAGACCATCAGAATAGGATCCGGCGCAGGCTTCGCCGGGGACCGCCTCGACCCCGCCGTGAAACTGGCCGAAGACGGGAACCTGGACTACCTCATCTTCGAATGCCTCGGCGAACGCACCGTCGCTGCAGGCCAGCTGCGACGACTCAACGACCCGGACACCGGATACGACCCCCTGCTGGAGACACGCATGCGGGCGGTGCTGCCGCACACCGTCGCCCACGGAACCACCGTGGTCACCAACTCCGGGGCAGCGAACCCCGAAGCAGCCGCACGCCTCATCGCACGCATCGCCTCCGAGATCCTCCCGGACCGACAGGTGACAGTCGCCGTCCTCACCGGCGACGGTGTGCTCACCCAGGTCACCGACACAGACCCGCAGATATGGGAGACCGGTCGGCCCCTGTCCGCCGACAACGACGGACTCGTCTCCGCCCACGCCTACCTGGGCGTCGAACAGGCCCTCCCCGCCTTCGCCCTGGGTGCCGACGTGATCGTGACCGGACGACTCGCCGACCCCTCCCTCTTCCTCACACCCATGGTCCACGAATTCGGGTGGCAGCTCGACGACTGGCACAGGCTCGGCGCCGGGACCATGGTCGGCCACCTGCTGGAATGCGCCGGACAGCTCACCGGCGGCTACTTCGCCGACCCTGTCACCAAACCGGTGGAGGGCATGGCGGACCTCGGATTCCCCTTCGCCGACATCAGTGAGGACGGCACCGCGGTCCTCGGAAAACTCGCCGGTACCGGCGGGGAAATCACCCCGCAGACAGTCAGGGAACAACCGCTCTACGAGGACGCCGACCCCCCCCCCCACCTCACCCCCGACGTCGTCGCCGACTTCACCGGAATCAGCATCACCACCCTGGGCCCCGACTCCGTCCGTGTATCGGGGGCGACAGGCCGCCCCCGCACCGGAACCCTCAAAGTCACCCTCGGGTTCCGCAGCGGTTGGACGGGGGAAGGGCAGATCACCTATGCGGGCCCCCGGGCCAGGCAACGCGCCGAGCTTGCCTGGTCAGTCGTCTCCGACCGGCTGGTGAGAATCCACGGGGTGGACCCGGCCGCACTCAACGCCGAGTTCATCGGTACCGGCGCCGCCTTCCGGGGGATGGCACCGGTACCCGCGGATCCGCCGGAGGTCCGTCTCCGGGTGGCAGGCAGGGTACCGACAGAGACGCAGGCGGAAGCGATCGGCTGGGAAATGGAGGCACTGTACTGCTCAGGACCCGCAGGAGGTGGAGGGGCGCGCAAGGGCC
This sequence comes from Corynebacterium neomassiliense, assembly GCF_900626215.1. Classification (NCBI taxonomy): domain Bacteria; kingdom Bacillati; phylum Actinomycetota; class Actinomycetes; order Mycobacteriales; family Corynebacteriaceae; genus Corynebacterium; species Corynebacterium neomassiliense. The sequence goes on from NZ_LR131107.1 coordinate 260,492, forward strand.
GTGGTGAGGTCCTCGCCGTCCGGTCGACACTCCTGCCGAGACACCTGGTGGAACCGGCTGTGGCCACCGTGACATCCGCCGGCGCCCCCCGGACAATCCCGGGAGAGACTGACCCGGACACACGACCGGAAGGAGAACGGTGATGAAGAGACTTGACGACTACGCCGACGCCAGGGCCGGTGACAAGGGGGACACCCTCATCGTCGCGGTGCTGCCCCGGACCACCGTCGACTACCACCACCTGCGCACCCGACTGACAGCGACGGCGGTCGCCCGGCACTTCCGGTGCGACGTGGCGACCGTGACACTGCGGGAGATACCCGCGGTGAAAGCCTTCGTCGCCGAACTGAGGGGAGTGCTCGGAGGAGGGGTGACAGGATCACCGGTGCTCGACGGCCACGGCAAGACCCTGAGCTACCACATGCTCACCCTTCCGCTGGAAGACGCGGAGGACGACAGCCCCTCAGCTGAACCGCCCCACCTCATGCACCCGGTGCCGGCACAGCTGGAGCCGTAACCACTCCTCGACCGGCGGGAAGCGGCGTCCCCGTCGCCACAGGACGTCGACGTTCACCGACCAGTCGGTGAACGGGTAGGCACCCATTTCCAACTCCACGAGCTCGCCGGACGCGATCTCGTCGAGCACCAGTTGCCGCGGTACGGTCGCCCATCCCACGCCGGCCAGTGCGAGGTGGATCAGCGACTGGTAGGAGTCTGAGAACCAGGTCTGGGTCGACTGCAGGTACTCGGTCGTCGGCAGGGTCTGGGCGTGGGCCGTGTACGCGAGGTGACGGAAGTCCCTCATGTCCTCGAAGGACGGCCGGGGGATTGCGGCGAGGGGGTGCGACCGGTGGACCACGTGGGCGATGACCAGCCGCCCCATCTGTCGGAACGCGATCTCCTCCGGGTACCGGGGGATGGCGAATGTCACTCCGAGCAGTGCCTCGTCCTGCATGACCAGTGAGGCGACGTCGCCGTTGGCGGGATTCTGGATCGTCAGGTCCACGTGCGGGTACTTTCCGGCGAACCGGGCGAACACGGGCGTCACCTGGCGGTGGGGGACGCCGACCGCCACCGTGATCCTGGTCGGTTGCCCGGAGGCCAGCGCGTCCCCGTGTCGTTCGAACTCGATCCCCCGGTTGTAGAGTGCCTCCGCCTCCTGCAGCAGCGCCGCCCCCGCGGCGGTCAGCCGGGGGAACCGTGACGACCGGTCGAACAGTTCCGTGTCCAGGGCGATCTCCAGGTTGGCGATCGCGGTGCTGACCGTGGACTGGCTGCGACCCATGGACCGCGCCGCGGCGGAGAATGAGCCGTGGCGTGCCGCGAGGACGAAGGCCTCGACCTGTTCCAGAGTCAGTCGCATACCGGCAACGTACATCGTGTCACCGGGGGCCGCAGGCCGGCCGTCGCAGTGGTCATCCATCGGAACGGTCGATGGTTCCTCACTTCCCCTATCGCCGCAGCCGCCATACTGTGCCGGACCATGACGACCGCAACTGACGAGGGTGACTCCCTGCCCACAACCACCGACCTGCGCTTCCTCCGGGAAGCTATAGCACTGTCCGCCGCTTCGAAGGACCGGGGCAGGCACCCGTTCGCCGCACTTGTCGTGGACCGTGACGGCCAGGTCATCTCCCGGAGGGGGAACAATTCCATGCCTCCGGAAGGTGACCCCACCCAGCATGCGGAGCTCACCGCCGCTGCCGCGGCCGCCAGGTCGCGACCTGCCGAGGATCTTGCGGACGCCACTCTCTACACCAGCGCGGAACCCTGTGCGATGTGCACGGGGGCCGTCTACTGGACGGGCATCGGACGGATCGTCTACGGCCTGTCGGAGAAACGTCTCGCCACCCTGACCGGTGCCGACCCGGAGAACCCCACCATGGATCTGCCGTGCCGGGAGGTCGCCGCCCGCGGACAGCGCCGTATCGAGATCATCGGACCGCTGCTCGAGGACGAGGCCGCTGAACCGCACACCGGTTTCTGGCGATCCTGACGCCCACCCCAGCTGTTCAACCCCCGACCAGCCCCTGCGACCAACGAGAAGAGATCCCCGTGAAGAACTTCCGCACCATCACCGCCGTCAGCCTCGCCGCATCTACCGCCGTCAGCCTCGGCGCCTGCAGTGACGGGGACAGTGCAGCACCCGCCTATGACGGGCAGATCGGCGCCACCGACCTGTCCGCGGTGTGCCCGTCGACCGTCACAGTCCAGGCAGACTGGTTCCCGGGTGCTGAGGAGGGCCTGCTCTACGAACTGCTCGACCCGTCGGGGGAGAGCAGCGACGCCATCACCGTCGACACGGACGCCAAGAAAGTCACCGGCCCGCTCGTCGACGGTGACCTCGGCTACACCGGGGTGAACGTCGAGATCCGCTCCGGTGGACCCGCCATCGGCAACCAGGCGGTGACCTCGCTGATGTACCAGGATCCGGACATCATGCTCGGCTACGTCAACATGGACTCCGCTGTGCAGCACTCCGCGGACATGCCCACGACCTCGGTCTTCTCCACCCTGGACATCAGCCCGCTGATGATCATGTGGGATCCGCAGACCTATCCGCAGGTGCATTCCATTGCCGACCTGAAGGACGCCGGGGCCGATGTCCTCTACTTCTCTGACGAGACGTACATGAAATACCTCACCGGTGCCGGAATCCTCGATGAATCGCAGACCGACTCCAGCTACGACGGCTCACCGTCGAATTTCGTCGCCGCGGGCGGGAAGAAGGCGCAGCAGGGCTTCTCCTCCAGTGAGCCCTACCAGTACGAGCACGAGGTCGAGGGATGGGACAGACCGGTCGACTACCAGCTTGTCCACGAGACCGGCTTCCAGACCTACAAGTCCACACTGGCGGTGAAGACCGATCAGCTCGACGCGCAGTCAGCCTGCCTGGAGAAACTGGTACCGGTGATCCAGCGCGCGCAGAAGAACTACATGACTTCACCGGAGGCGACCAACAGTTTCATCGTCGACACCGTCGGGAAGTTCAACGCCGGATGGATCTACAGCTCAGGCATGGCAGACTACGCGGTCACGATGATGCGGGACGAGAAACTCGTCGGCAACGGCACCGACGGCACTCTCGGATCATTCGACTCCGGCCGCTCGTCCCGGCTCATCGACCAGCTCACCCCCGTCTTCGCCGGCCAGGGCACACCCGTGAAGGAAGGACTGACCACGGATGACCTGTACACCAACCGGTTCCTCGACCCGGGCGTGTCACTGTGACCCTCGGTTCCGCGGACGTCCACGAAAGCGCGGTCGGTCATGTCACCGCAACCGCTCTGTACACCGATGACCTGCAGGGACGTCTCCGTGGCGTCCTCCAGGCGTGGCCGGTGACCTCCCCCCACACCCACGCCCGGATACTCGGGATCGACACGGCCGCGGCGTCCTCCATGCCCGGGGTTGTGCTGGTGCTCACCGCCGCCGACGTACCGGGGGTCAACGACGCCGGAACCCGCCACGACCAGCCCCTGTTTCCCGGGGGAGACGTGGAGGTCATGTTCCACAGTCAACCGGTCGCCTGGGTGCTCGCAGAAACCCTCGAACAGGCCAGGATCGCTGCCGCGGCGGTCGAGGTGGACTACCGGCCGTTGCCGTCCCTGGTCAGCATCACCGACGCGGTCAAGGCGGGCAGTTTCCACGGCGTGCAGCCGGTACTGCGCCGCGGGGACGTGGACACAGGGTTCGCCGCCGCGGACCACATCATCGACGGGGAGTTCGAGATCGGCGGGCAGGAGCACTTCTACCTGGAGACCCAGACCTGCATCGCCCTGGTCGACGAGAGCGGGCAGGTGTTCATCCATGCCAGCATCCAGCACCCCAGCGAAATGCAGGACATCGTCGCCCATGTCCTCGGCGTCCCCGCCCATGCGGTGACCGTGCAGTGCCTGCGCATGGGAGGCGGTTTCGGCGGCAAGGAAATGCAGCACCACGGGTTCGCGGCCGTCGCGGCGATCGGAGCCGTACGCACCGGACGGCCGGTACGGGTGCGCCTGCCCCGGGCACTCGACATCGTGATGACAGGAAAACGGCACGGCTACCTGTTCACCTGGAAGGCAGGGTTCACCGACGACGGCCGGATCACCGCACTCGACGCGACCATGACCTCCGACGGGGGATGGTGCCTGGATTTGTCGGAGGCGGTGCTGGAACGGTCACTGTGCTCGGTCGACAATGCCTACCACCTGCCCCATGTGCGGGTACACGGCCGCATCGCGAAATGTCACAAAACCTCCCAGACCGCGTTCCGGGGGTTCGGAGCCCCGCAGGGCATGGTACTCATCGAGGAGATCATGGGTCAGGCGTCCGCCGTACTCGGCCTGGACCCGGGGGTTGTCAGGCAACGCAACTTCTACCGGCCGGGGCAGACCACCCCCTACGGTCAGAAGGTGACCCAGGTGAACCGGCTGCGCGCCGCATGGGACCAGGTGAACAGGGACGCCGACCTGAAACGACGGCAGGCGGAGACCGCCGCCTTCAATGCCTCCCATCCGGACCGTCGGCGGGGACTGGCGGTCGTCCCCGTCAAGTACGGCATCTCATTCACATACATGCCGTTGAACCAGGCCGGCGCCCTTGTCCTCGTCTACAAGGACGGATCGGTCCTGGTCAACCATGGTGGCACAGAGATGGGACAGGGACTGCACACGAAGATGCTGCAGGTCGCGGCGACTGCGCTCGGTGTCCCGCGGTCACTGGTGCGCATGGCACCGACCCGGACGGACAAGGTCCCCAACACCTCGGCGACGGCGGCCAGTTCAGGGGCGGACCTCAACGGAGGTGCCGTCACGGCGGCCTGCGACGAGATCATCGACCGGCTCCGGGGCGTCGCGGCGGACCTGCTGGGTTGCGGCGTCGACGAGGTGCGCTTCGGTGACGGCCGCGTCCGCGCCGACGGCGCGCCGACCGATGCCGCACACACCCTGACCTGGGAGGAGGTCGTGCAGGCCGCGTACCTGCGACGCGTGCAGCTGTCGGCGTCCGGCTTCTTCCGTACCCCCGGGATCAGTTGGGACGCCGGGAGTGTCACCGGGACACCGTTCCGCTACTTCGTCTACGGGGCGGCGGCGGCCGAAGTCGAGATCAGCAGGTTCGACGGCTCCTGCACGGTACGTCGGGTGGACATCGTGCACGATGTCGGACAGTCCCTGGCACCGACTGTCGACCGGGGTCAGATCGAAGGGGGTTTCGTGCAGGGAACAGGCTGGCTCACCCTCGAGGACCTGCGCTGGGACTGCTCGGACGGGCCGGGGAGGGGGAGACTGCTGACCAGCTCCGCGGGAACCTACAAGATCCCGAGCCTGTCGGAGATGCCGGAACAGATCAACGTCCGCTTCCTTGAACAGGAGCCTGACCGGGAGGGTGTCGGAGGGGAGGGGCAGAGCGCTGTCTACGGATCGAAGGCAGTCGGGGAGCCGCCGTTCACACTCGCGCTGGCGGTACGTGAGGCACTGCGCGAGGCAGTGGCAGCCTTCGGGACGCCGACGCCCGGACCCACATGTCCGACCCCCCGGCGTCCCCGCGTTGCCCTGGCACTTCCCTCCACACCGGAAGAACTGTTCTGGGCGGTGGAGCGTGTACGCGCCGCGGCGCCGGGTACTGCAGAACCGGGGGACGCCGGTGTGCGGAACCTGGTGTGAACGGTGTCTCTGGCCGGGCTTTTCCGGTACAGATGGAGTACATGTCTCTCCCGTCTGTCACCGCCGACCAGATTCGCGCCAGAGTGTCCGTGAAAGATGCTGTCGAGGCGCTGGACGCAGCCCTGCAGACGGGTTTCGACCCGGCGACGTCGCCGGCCCGCTCAAACGTGCCGTTGACGCACGGTTCACTGCTGCTCATGCCGGCGGAGGCAGGGCGTTTCGTGGGGGTGAAGATCGCCTCTGTCGCCCCGGACAACCCGGCGGCAGGTCTGCCGAAGATCCAGGGGACGTACCTGCTGATGTCCGCAGCGACTCTGGAGCCTCTGGCTGTCCTGGACGGTGCGGCGCTGACCGAGATCAGGACCCCGGCCCTGTCCGCTCTCGGTGTGAAGTACCTGGCCCGGGAGGACGCCCCGTTGCGGGTCACACTGTTCGGCACCGGGCCACAGGCGTTCGGGCACATGGCCGCAGTCGCGTCGGTGCGTGAGATCGGGCGCGTTGCGGTCGTGGGACGGACGCCGGAGAAGTCTGATGAAATGGCTTCCCGACTGGTAGGAGTTGGTTTTGACGCCTACGCGTCCACCTCTTCCGAGTCTGTTCCTGACGCCGACCTGGTGCTGTGCTGCACCAGCGCCGCCCGGCCGTTGTTCCGGGGAGGGACTGTCCGCGACGACGCCGTGGTCGTCGCCATGGGGTCACACGAGCCGGATGTCAGGGAGGTGGACACGGCCCTGGTCGAGCGCAGTACCGTCTATGTCGAGGACGTGGACACGGCCCTGCGTGAGGCCGGCGATATCGTCATGGCCCTCGGGGAGGGTGGGGTGACTGCCGATGATCTGCGGACTCTGCGTTCATTGGTGCTCGACGGTCCGGCGCGCCCGGTTGACGGACGGAGAGGCCCGGCCCTCTACAAGACAGTCGGCATGGGCTGGGAGGATCTTGTCGTCGCGGCACTGGCGTACCGGTCCTGACCTGGTCTGGCCTTCGTCCGGCCTGCTGCCGATCATCACCGGCTTTCGAACAGTCGCTCACCGGTCGGGGGTAACCTGTCCCGCCCCCGGGCTACAGTTCGCATCATGACAATCATCACCCCTGACCTGCACTCTCTCGGCTTCGACGCCACCGACCGGGAGTCCCTCGTCCTCTCAGCGACCGAATTTGTCCGCAGCGCCGGCGCCACCGGTGGCCCCTCCGGGGGTGCGGGGGTCCCGCGTGACCGTGCACGCGACCGTGCATCCGGCGGCTCCGGGTCCGTGGCAGTTCCGGCGTCCGGAGTACCCGCGTCATACCGCTGCTACGACGATCCCTCCGGGGCGAGGCTGCTGATGTGGGACAGACCGGCGGAGCCCGGTTCCGCGGGAGGCAGGACCACCGCGACGGTCGCGGGGCTGTACCCCGCCGAGGGTGCCCCGCTGCTGCCCGCCAGGCTGGTCCGTGTCCACGGTGAGGTCACGCACGTTGACCTGTACACCGATGAGGGTGATGTCGTGGCGCGTTTCTTCGCCACCTGTGATGACGCCCGCTCGGTCCCGGAGGCGAGGACCGTGGACGGGAGGCTGGACCTCTACGGGGAGATCAGTGTTCCGCAGGCTTCTGTGACCGCCGTGTCGGTGGACACCAACGTTTTCGTGGACGAGGCGTCCTTCCGGGCGGCGGCGCGGGAGGCCGGCGAGGTGCCGGTGGGACTGGTGTGCCCTTCCCTGTTCCGGGTGCACAGCACCGGGGATCCGGAGGACGCCGAACCCTGCGCACTCGTCAGTGGAGAGGTGCTCTCCAGTGAGCGGGTGACCAACAGTCTGACCGGGGTGGACTGGTACCGGACGGTGGTGGACGCCGCGGTTCCTCTCACCCTCGCCCTTCCCGCGGACCTGCCGGTGGCCCCGCTGGCCGGTACCTGGATCGCCGGGTACGTGAAGATGTGCGTCGGCACCGGTAACCGGGTCCGGGGAAAGCTGTAGTGCCTATTCGTCGATGACTGCCGGCACAGGTTCGCTCCGGGTCGGAACGAGGAAGGATCCGCGGTCGCTGTACGCGTAGTCCGGCTCCGGGAAGAGGAAGAGAAGGCCGGTGTAGAGAATGACAGCGCTGACCACCGCGACGACGAGACTGAGGTCCATCCCCCCGCCGAGGTCGGCGAAAGGGCCGACGATGATCGGCGGGAAGCTGGCGAACAGCAGGCCGAGAACGGATGCGAGCAGCCAGGCGCACATTGCCCGCCAGTTGACACCGTCACGGAACCAGTATCTGCCACCCTTCTTCCTCTGGTTGAACACCTGGACGGCATCGGCGTCGATGAAGCCGCGGCGGAACACATAACCCAGGGTCATGATCACGATCCAGGGAGTCGTCGTCACCAGGATCGCCCCGACGAAAGCGTTGACGACCTCGAGGAGGTCGAAGAACAGGCGTCCGGTGACGATGAAGAGGAAGGCCACCGCACCGAGGCCGATGGTGGACTGGACCCTGCTGAACCGGGGGAACACCGAGGAGAAGTCCAGCCCGGTGCCGTAGAGCGCGGTGGTGCCGGTGGACATTCCGCCGATGAAGGCGACGACGATGAGAAGTGCGGCATACCAGCCCGGAGAAACCTGGATGAGCGCGACGACGTAGTCTTCCTCGCCGAAGACGAGGGTTGCCGTAGCGACACCGAAGAGGAAGGGGACGAGTGTGAGCCCCTGGGCCAGGAACGTCGCCCCGATGATCTTTCTCTGCGGGGTGTCGGCAGGGATGTAACGGGACCAGTCGCCGAGAAAGGCGCCGAAAGAGATCGGGTTGCTCATCGCGACAAGAGCGGCGGCGACGAAAGTCGGCCAGAAGGATCCCAGGGCGTAGGCGTCCGGCCCCGGGCTGTAGGAGGGGTCGAAGGATCCCGCGAAAGCGACGAAGGCGAGGAGCATGAGGACGGTGTTCGTGATGACCGCGATCTTGTTCACCATCAGCATGAACTGGTAGCCGTAGGTCACCACGACAATGACGGTGAAGCCGATGGCAGCGTAGATCGCCGTGCGCAGTCCGGTGGAGTCACTGACGTCCGTGATCCGGGTCAGGGCGCCGACGATGGCGTCACCGCCGACCCACACGGATATCGAGTAGAACGCGACGGCGGTGAGGAAGGACAGCAGTGATCCTGCGATGCGTCCTTTCACACCCAGAATCGCCCCGGATGACACTGCGTTGTTGGTGCCGGTCCGTGGACCGTAGAGGCCCATGGGCGCCAGCACTGCGGTGCCGACGGCCACACCCAGGACGACTGCAGCAACCGCCTGCCAGAATGACAGGCCCAGGGATACGGCGACGCTGCCGAACAGGGCGGTGGCGAAGGTGTTGGCACCGCCGAACTGCATCCGCATCAGGTCGAACCATCCGGAAGTGCGGTCCTCGTGGGGGATGGTGGCGATACCGTGGGTCTCAATTTTCGTGGTCTTCGGTGCGGCGTTGAGCACCACACCGGGCTCGGGGGAGGACATGGTGTTCCTTCAGAGGTCGGCGGGGACTCCTGCCCGGTGAAAGGCAGGATCAGGGGTGGTGGGGAAGAGGCGGCCGTCGCCGCATAAGTTGTTCAGGAGACTACTTATGGTGTTCTGCGCGGAACACGAATGATGCTAGACGGTAGGTCCTCCGGCTGACAGACCGAAGACGGAAAGTTAACCGGGAGGAAATGACGGACTTCTGACGGGTTCTGCCGGCGGCCCACCCCGTTTACCTCACCCGCCCGCACCTGCCCGGGGCGTAGCCCGGTCGGTGTGCCAGGTCGGCCCCCGCCGGCCCGGTCGGCCCCCGCCGGCCACCTCGTCCTCCGGAGCATCTCTGCCCTGACCCCGCCCTGAAGAAGAAAACCCCGGTCGGAACGGGTCAGCGGTCGGTCAGAAGGATCTGCGCGATGAGATTGTCTATCCGCCTGACGTCGACCTGCTTGCCGAGACTGATCTTGATCTTCCCCGCACGGGTCCACAGTTCGAGTTCTGCGGTGAAGTCCAGTGTTCCCGCGTTCTCGGTCGACCACATGTTGATCGCCGAGTACGGAAGTGAGTACATCTCGACTTTCTTCCCACGGATCCCCTGGGCGTCACGCACGATCAGGCGCCGGTCGGTGAAGACGGCGGAATCCCGGAAAGTCTTGTACGCGGCCACGGGCTGCTCCCCGGGTACCAGGAGCGGGCCGATGTCGTCAGGAATAGGAACCTCCGACTGAAAAAGCCAGGAGGTGATTACGTCCAGTTCAGCTGCCATGGGTGCACGCTATCATGCTTCACCGGTCTGCCGGTTCCTCCGTGACGGCCCTGCGGCCGTAGAACACGTCGTGGTCGATCTCGTTGTCGGACCGTGCGACCAGCATCGCCACGAAGGTGTCACCGTTGACGTTGAGGAAAGTCCTCAGGATCCCGGTGAACCAGTCCACCGCGATGAGCAGTCCCACTGCCTCGACCGGAAGGTCGAGTGAGGCGGCGAGGAACATCGCCACGACGGGGAAACCGCCCGGAACGGTGATGGTGCCCATGTTGAGCATGATGGACAGGAATACGCCGAGCACGATCTGTCCTGCACTGAGCTGCACATTTCCCGCCTGGGCCAGGAACATGACAACGATCATGTAGTTGAGCACCGCCCCGTAGGAGCCCATCGTCAGACCGATGGAGAGGGTGAAGTTGGCGACGCGACGGCTCACCCCGACCTTCTCCACCGTGTTCCGCAGCACGGTGGGGAAGGTCACCGCGGAACTTGTCGTCGTCACCGCGATGACCGTCTGCTCGGCGAGCTTGCCGCACAACTTCAGCACGTTGAGACGGGTCCGTGCCCACACGACCAGCAGGAACAGGGCCAGGAGAATGAGGACGCCGAGAGCAGTGACCCCCAGGTAGGACAGAGCGGACGTGACCACCGACAGTCCCTGCTCACCGGTGAGGGACGCCAGCAGACAGAACACTCCGACCGGTGCGGTGTACATGACGTACCGGATCATCACCAGGACCACGTTCTGGATCCCCTCGAACAGCCCGAGAAGTGTCCTGTTGCCGGTCGCCGACATCCAGGAGTTCAGTGCGATACCGAACAGGAGGGAGAACACGATGACGGGCAGCATGTCCGCGTTAGCCATCGCCTCGACGATGTTGGTGGACACGAAGTTCAGGAGGGTCTCCTGCCAGCCGCCGGCCTGGTCCGCCTCCTGCCTGAGCGAGGGGTCCAGATCGCCGTCGAAGACCATGCCCTGGCCGGGACGGAAAACCCCTGCCAGCGCCCACGCGAGAACGGCGGCGACCGCGGAGAACCCGAGCATCCAGCCGAAGGTACGCGCAGCGAGTCGCCCGGTCCCGGTACCTGTCATCGACCCGGTGGCGACAATGACGGACGCCATGACCAGGGGAACGATCGACATCTGGATGAGCCTGATGAACATGTCGCCGATGAACTTCAGGTTCGCGGCCCAGTCGCCGAGGACCAGACCGGCGACGACCCCCAGGACCGCGGCCAGGCCGATGAGTACCGCGGGATGTCTGAATGCGAGACGGAGGCGTCCCGGCCCTGTCGTCCCGATACGCTGCGGTACGGGGCGGGAGGTCTCCGTTGGTGCGAGCGGAATCTTTCCGTTGTCATTTTCTGGACTCATGTCCCGGAACCCTAGATTCTCCGGGTTTCACCGTGTTGCAGGTCAGTGTCGCCCCGGTAACGGGATGATCCCGCATGTCACTGTGTACGGCCGCACACCTGCGGAGCCCCTGTCCCTCAGTGCCTCCGGCGCCGGGACTTCGCCATTCCGGATCCGGGTACGGGGAAACGAAGAAACGAGCCGGGCAGCAGTCCGGTTGCTCACCGGTTCCCGGACGGAAACACGGCGGTAACCTGCCTTCCGTACGTTCTGGAAACGGAGTCGAAGTCAGGCTCCCCCAGATCCGTGCACCCACCGGAAGGAGTTGGAGATCATGCACTGCGCACCACTGGTCCGCCTGCAGCCCAACCTCACCGTGCGTCGTGGTGCCGGAAACATCGGACGTACAGGCTCGAACGGTCCCGTGACCCCTACCGGGGTCAGTTCACCCGTCACTTTCCGGCCACGAACCTGCTGACCACGGTCCCTCGGCGTCCCTGTTGACGCCGACGCACCGTCGGTACCGGCGACCGTCGCCTTCACTGGCCCCGTCACAGTCGCGTCAGAGCTCCCGTCAGGGGACCGAGGACGCGGCTCCGGCAACCCGCGCACACCGCCCGGGACGCCCCGGGGACGCAGGACGGGTCCGCCGGGGTGTCCCTCCGCATTTTTCAAGGAGCACCCATGTCAGCCGTCGGGCACAGCCCCACCACCACGAAACTCTCCGGATTCATCGACGATTCGCCCCTCACACCGTTCCACAGAAAGCTCACCTTGTTCTCCTCGGGTGGCCCGTTCATTGACGGCTATGTCATATCGATCATCGGCTTCACCTGGGCGTCAATGGGAACCTCGATGGAGGTCACCAACTCGGACAAGGGCCTCATCGCTGCCGCGATCATGGTCGGCATCTTCATCGGCGGGCTGGTCTTCGGATGGCTCACCGACAAGATCGGCCGTCACATCATGTACATCGCCGACCTCCTGGCTCTGGCGGTGCTGTCGGTGGTCAGCTTCTTCGCCACAGACGTCTGGCAGCTCATCCTGCTGAGATTCCTGGTCGGTATGGCCATCGGAGCCGACTACCCCATCGCCACGTCACTTCTCGCCGAGTACCTGCCTGCCAGGTACCGGGGACGGATGCTCGGCGCGACGTTCGTCGTCTGGGCGATCGGTGCCGCCGTGGCGCCGGTCGTGGGAATGATCTGCACGTCACTTGCGGGCGACGACGCCTGGCGGTGGATGCTCGCCAGTCCCGCGCTCTTCGCGGTGCTGACCCTCGGCCTGCGCCTGGGGACCCCGGAATCACCCAGATGGCTGGTCAGTCAGGGGCGCACCGAGGAGGCGGAGGATTCGATCCGGAGGGCCTTCGGACCCGGCTACGGGGTAGCCGACCTGGGGGAACCTGCACCTGAACGCAAGGCGTCGCTGCGCTCGCTCTTCCAGGGCAGGTACCTGCGGCGGACCCTGTTCGTCTCCGTGTTCTGGATGTGCCAGGTGATCCCCATGCTGTCGATCTACTCCTTCTCCTACGACATCCTCGCCGAGGTCGGACTGACCGGCAACGGTGCCGAGATCTTCCTGGCCGTGCTTTTCGTCGTCGGTGGCGTCCCCGGACTCCTTCTCGTCGACCGCATAGGCCGTAAACCTCTTCTTACCTGGACATTCGCAATCGTCGCGGTGATCTGGGGAGGTGTGGGACTGTTCCAGGACAGCCCTGTGGCCCTCGTCTTCGCCGCCATCTGTGCCTTCGCCTTCTTCAACGGCGCCGCCAACTTCCTCCAGATCGTCTACCCCAACGAGCTTTTCCCCACCGAGGTGAGAGCCACCGCAGTGGGAGTGAAAACCGCGGTGAGCCGTATCGGCGCCGCGGTCGCCACCTATGCCATGCCCTTTGCCCTTGACGCGGGAATCTCGTGGGTACTGCTCGTCGGCGCCGCGATCTCCGTCGTAGGGCTTGCGGCCACTCTCGCCTGGGGAGAGGAGACGAAGGGGCAGAGCCTCAGTGCCGTGGCGAACCAGGCAGGCACCCCGGCCGCCGCCTGATCCACCCCTGCACAGGTCGCGGCAGTCACCTGCACGACAGTCACATCCACCCGACAGAACCCACACATCCTGCAGACCGAAAGGCAAGAACCAATGTCAGAACCGTCCACGTCACGATCCTTCACCCCTGTGCCGGATCCCGTCGGCCCCGTCGACGCCACGACCATGCCCCGCTACGCCGGTGCCTCCACCTTCTTCCGGATGCCGGAGATTACTGCGGTACCCGACTACGACATCGCCGTCCTCGGCGTCCCCTTCGACACCGGTACGTCCTACCGGCCGGGTGCCCGTTTCGCTCCGATCGGAGTTCGGGGCGCGTCCCGGCTGATCCGTCCGGCCTTCCATGTCGAACTCGATGTGGCGCCGTTCCGACAGCTGCAGATCGTCGACGCCGGCGACGTGCCCTGCACCCCCTACGACATCCCTGCGGCCATGGACCAGATCCAGCAGCACGCCACCGAGGTGCTGGGGGAGAAGGAAGGACGCCGCCTCATCAGTGTGGGCGGGGACCACACCATCGCTCTGCCGTTGCTGCGCACCGCGGTGTCGAAGCACGGCCCGGTCGCACTGGTCCACTTCGACGCCCACCTGGACACCTGGGACACCTACTTCAACGCGCCGGTCACCCACGGCACCATCTTCCGCCGGGCGTTCGAGGAAGGGCTGCTCATCGAAGACCATTCCATCCACGTGGGAACGAGGGGGCCCATCTACGACAGTATCGACCTCCGGGACGACGCCGACTTCGGATTCAAGGTCATCCGCTGCAGTGACATCGACCGTATCGGTGCGGAAGCGGCCGCACAGCAGGTGCTCGAGAGAGTGGGGGACCTGCCGGTGTACCTGTCGGTCGACATCGACGTTCTCGACCCCGCTTTCGCGCCGGGCACCGGCACCCCGGAAGTCGGTGGTCTGACAAGCAGGGAACTCCTGCTGATGCTGCGGATGCTCGGCTCACTCAACATCGTCGCCGCGGACCTGGTCGAGGTCGCACCCGCCTACGACCACGCTGACGTGACCTCACTGGCAGGAGCGACGGTGGTCTATGACGTCCTGTCTCTGATGGCGAAAAAGACCCTCTGACCCCGGTAGCCCCATTTGTCGGCTCCCTGGTGCTTGCGGCAGGTCACATGCCGGCACCGTGCATGGGGCAGCCCCGCCCCGGCTGCAGGCCTTCGGCGACGGTGAACCTGTGGCCTTCGCCTGCCGCGGCGACTTTCGCGTAGCGGGGGTCGGAGGAGGTGTCGTGCTGGTAACCCATCCTGGAGATGTCAGGATCGTCGCCCATCCGGCTGAAGTCCCTGACCCAGGTGGAGGAGAGGTTCACCGGTCGGACCGGTTCGGTCAACCGCACGACCGTGGCGACGGCTCTCATGGCCTTGTCGACCAGCACAGGGACCCGGGGTGCGTCGAGATGGTCGCGTGCGCTGACCGGCAGGCCGGCGGTGAGGACCGGGCCCGCGAGGAAGCGGAGCGGTCGGGGGAAGTACTTTTCGAAGCCCCGGATCTGTCCCCGGTAGATCTCGACTCCCTCGCTGCTGCGCGCCCCGTGCTTCTCCTCGAAGGCGAGGATCCAGGGTTCGACCTCCCCGTAGCTGTCCCATATCCCGCGGATGCCCATCCTGGTGCCGATGGCTTTCCAGAGGTGGTAGCGGGCCTGGTGTTCCCGGTCGGTGAAGTAGTCGGGGAGCCCCAGGTCCCTGGCCCACCGTTCGGGCTCGTACATCATCAGCCCGAGGATGTGGAGCTGGAGCTGGTTGCCGACACCGCGGACGTCGTGGTGGATCTGCTGGATCCGGTCGGCGAGTTCCTGGAGTTCCGGACTGTGCGGGCCGTAGCGGTGGAGCAGGCCGAAGAAGGTCATCGTGTCCCTGTCCCTGTTGACGGGGGCGTGGAGGTAGCCGGCGCCCCGGTGTACCGCCCTGGCTTCCGCCGGGTGTGTGGTGCCCCGTGCGAATCCTGAGGCGTAGGCCATGTGGGAGAACAACGGGGGAGTCATCACCTCGAGGGAGATGTGGGTGATCTCGGCGCAGTCCTGCTCCGGGTCCAGGTCGTCGATGAGGCGGCGGGCCTGCCGGACCGTGAGGGTCCGGTTGGCCCAGAGTTCGGGGTGTCTCTGCTGGAACACGGCTTTCTCCATCGTCGGTGGGTGCCGCCGTCGGCGGCTTTCTGTAGCGGTCACTACAGGTTTGACGATGTAGCCTACGTCACATTCCGGGTGCCGTCAAGGTTCGGAAACGAAATAAGGTGGGGACCCGCCTCAGCGTCCGTCCCCGGCGTCCACCCCGATCTCCTCGCTCACCCCCAGCTCACCGAGCAGGCTGCCCCGGAGTTCACTGAAGCCGGGGAGGGAGCGGGACCGTCGGCGTCCGAAAGGAACCCGGTACTCCGCACCGATCCCACCGTCACGCAGGACCAGAATCCGGTCGGCCAGAAGGATCGCCTCATCGACGTCATGTGTGACCAGCAGCACCGACGGATTGTGCCTGCCGTGCAGAGCCGCGACGAGGGACTGGATCTTCAGTCTGGTCAGTGCGTCCAGCGCCCCGAAAGGCTCATCGAGCAGGAGCAGTTCAGGGGACCGGATCAGGGCCCTCGCCAGGGCCACACGCTGAGCCTCGCCACCGGACAGCGATGTCGGCCAGGCGTCCCCGAACCCTTCCAGTCCCACCTCCGAGAGGATGGCGGACGCCTGTCTGCGACGCTCCCGGCGCCCGCCCGGAATGCCGACGGTGATGTTGTCCCACACCTTCCGTCCTCTGACCAGTCGTGGTTCCTGGAACACGATCGTCCTGTTCGGCCTGGTCAGCACAGTGCCGGAGTCCGCGGTCTCCAGCCCGGCGAGGATGCGGAGAATCGTCGACTTCCCGCCGCCGGAACGGCCCAGCAGGGCGACGAACTCGCCCTGCTCCACCGTGAACGAGACTCCGTCGAGAATGCGGCGTCCCCCGAAACTCCGGGTGACCCCGTCAACGATGACGGAGGTGCGCGTCTCCGCCGCCGTCTGTGTCACAGTGCTCATCTGCGTGGCTCCCGGGAGAACTTGTAGGGCATGGTCACACGCTCGAGCACCCGCACCACAGTGTCCGCGAGCAGGCCCGCGGCGGCGTAGATGACGATGCAGGCGACCACGATGTCAGTCTGGAAGTACTGCTGGGCCGAAGTCATGAGGAAACCGAGCCCGGTCTGGGTGTTGGACAGTTCCGCGACGACCAGTGCCCCGAGCGCAGCCGTCATGGCGATCCGGAACCCGAGAAGAATCTGCGGCAGCGCCTCGGGGATGACCACCGTCCACACCAGCTGCCGGTGGCCCAGCCCGTAGGCGCGGCCGGCCTCGATGAGGCGGGAGTCCACGTGCCGGACCCCGAGGTGTGTGTTGATGTACGTCGGGATACCGGACGCCAGGGAGATGATGATGATCTTGGGCAGTTCATCGATGCCGAACCAGATGATCAGCAGCGGAGTGATCGCCAGGACAGGGATCGTGCGGACAATCTGCACGGTCGGATCGATGAGCTGGTCACCGAGGCGGAACAGTCCCGAGACGATTCCGAGGACCAGGCCCACTGAGATGCCCGTGACAAGTCCCACCGCGACACGCCTCAACGACACCGACATGTTCTCCCACAGTTCCCCCGTCCGGGCCAGTTCGGCGAATGCATGCCCCACCTCCCAGGGAGCAGGGAACTGCTGGGAGGTGACCGCTCCGCTCGCGGACGCCGCGACCCACAGGATCACGAGCACCACGGGGCCGCTGGCCCGGAGCACCAGGTTCAGCCACCACGGCTGTCGGCGTCTGGTACGTACCGTGGGCGGGACAAGTCCGGTCCCTGTCCTGTCTCCACCGTCAGACGGGGGCAGGGACGTGCCGGCTGCCGTAGTGGCTTCTCCGCCACCGGTGCCGGTGGCGTCCCGGTGCCCCTGCAGTGAGACACTCATGAGTTCACCCATTCATTGACGTCGAAGCCGTTCTTCACGATGCCCTGGTCCAGCAGGAACGCCAGGGAACTCTCCAGGGTGCGCACACCGTCCGGATCGATTCTCTCGTCGCTGTACTGCCAGGTGCTGGAGACCCGGA
The DNA here is from genome assembly GCF_900626215.1 of Corynebacterium neomassiliense. Classification (NCBI taxonomy): domain Bacteria; kingdom Bacillati; phylum Actinomycetota; class Actinomycetes; order Mycobacteriales; family Corynebacteriaceae; genus Corynebacterium; species Corynebacterium neomassiliense. The sequence goes on from NZ_LR131107.1 coordinate 277,848, forward strand.
CGGACTCGACGGACACCTTCTGTGCATCTGCGGCCCACGCCACATATTTGTCCAGGTCCTTCCGGATCTCCGCGATGCCCGCCTTCTCGACCTCCCAGTACGCCTCGGTGATCTCCGGGTGGTCCCGGCGGAAGTCGTCGGTGGTCACGGCGACATTGGTGGACAGCAGGTCAGGATCGTCGACCTCCGCCTTCGACGCCACCGTGAAGTCGTTGTTCTCCAGCCAGACGGCCGCCACGTTCGCAGGGACCGCCACAGCGCTGATGCTTCCCTTCTGCAGGGCGGGCAGGGCGTCAGCGAAGAGAAGGTTGACCAGGTTGTTCTCGTCCAGGGCGCCGTGACGGTCCAGGGCGGCGCGACCGTATCGGTCGAAGTTGGAGCCGAACTGCAGGCCCACCTTCTTCCCCTTCAGCTTGTCGATGCTGTCGAGGGCCGGATCGTTGGTGAGGAACCAGATCCCGGACGCCGGCTTCTTGACCAGCACCGGACTGATCGTCTGCCCGTTGCCGCGGGCCTGGACCGCAGGAACGTCGCCGATGGAACCGACAGTGACGTCCCCGCTCTGCAGTGCCTGGACCACGGGCGGGCCGTTGTTGAACCCGACGTAGCGTTCGAACTCGAAGCCGTGCTTCTCGAGGATCGGTTCGGCCAGTCCCAGGGACTCGGCGTACCCGAAGGGGCCGGTGTCACGGGGTGTGGACCCTGCGCCGCCGTTCCACGGGAAGCCGACGGTGACCGGGGTGAGCCCGGTGCTGTCGTCGTCGGCGTCGGCACCTCCGCAGGCGGTGACGCCTGCGATCAGGGTGAGTCCGGCCAGGACGCCGGTGAGCCGGCGGAAGGTGGTTGAAACAGTTGATCTCACGGGTATCTCTTCTCTCGTCAGAGTGCAGTCGTGTGTGTGGAGGGGCCGGCGGTGGAGCGTGCGGTCGCCTGTGACGCCGAACGTGACGGCGAACGTGACGTGGTGCCGGTGCCCCGGCCCTGCCGGGGCGGTCCGCCGGAGGCGCGGCTCCAACCGACGGCCCTGCGGTGCAGGCCGAGGAAACCCTCACTGCGCAGGTGTTCCAGGTCATCCTCCCCTCCGTCGCCGGGAACCAGCCGGTCAGCGGTGCGCGAAGGGTCGACGAACATGGCGTCCGCGGGGCAGTAGGCCTCGCACTGGAAGCAGGTCTGGCACTGGTCCTTGTCCGCGATGACCGGGAATCCGTCCGGGCGGAGGGTGAACACGTTCATCGGACAGATCTGGGCGCACAGGCCGCAGCTGGTGCAGCGGTCCGGGTCGATGACTTCGATCATGCCGGCACCCCCACCCTGGTCTTACCGGACGGCTGTCGGTGGACCCGGGGCCGGTGCACCCCTGAGACCAGCAGTCTGTAGGTCGCCTCCGGGTCGGTCTGCGGATGGTCGACCCGGAAGTGCATGGCCCGGGACTCCCGCCGCTCCAGGGCGGACAGGGTCGCCCAACGGCCCATCGCGGCCATTCCCGCCACCTCCCGTAGCCGGTACTCGTCGACGGGGGACCGCGGCGAGGCGTCCCGCAGCAGGTCCCAGACACGGTCCAGTTCCCCGAGCATGGACGCCAGACGGTCCTCGGAGCGGAAGACAGCGTTGGTCAGGGGCAGCATCTGGGCCCGGATTCTCCCGGTGAGTTCGCGCCAGTCCGGCGTCCTGCCGTCATCGTGTCCGACGGACGTGGTGGCGATACTGCCGAGACCGGCCGCGTGCCGGCGGATCCCGCGGGGTGAACTCGCGGAGGACGCCGTGCCCGGCCGGCCGGTCAGCGGGGAACCGGACCGCGAGGCGGCGAACCTGGCGGCGTGTGTGCCCGCCCAGGACCCCGAGGCCACGGCCCAGGAGAGGTTCGGGCCGCCGGCCCCGGTGGCGGCGCCGGTGATACGGTCCCGGGCGGCCACATCCCCGGCAGCATAGAGACCGGGGAGACCCACCGCACAGGTGGTGTCGTCGACGCGGACACCGCCGGTGCCCCGGACCGTGCCCTCGTGAACCCAGTCGATGGGGAAACGCTCGGTGAAAGGGTTGATCCCGAGCTTGTCGACGACCGCGAAGAAATTCGGCATGTTCTCCCGCGCGGTCGCACGCTGTGCGGGGGCGAACTGGGAGAACCTGGCGTAGACGGTGCCCTTCACGCTGTGCTCGAGCAGGGGGACCCGCGAATAGTGCAGGTCATCGTAGTGGATCGGGGTGCCGTCCCCGGTCCAGTACTCCGCCTTGATGAAGTAGCCGTTCTTGTCCATCGAGGTACCGAAGGGCACCATGCCCTGGAAGTTCGAGTACTCCATCGCCGCCAGGTCGGCGCCCGCCTCGGCGGCCATGAGCTGACCGTCCCCGGTGTTCGTGTCACCGCCGAGGGAGTGGCTGCGCCATGTCGTTCCACCGGTGGCGAGCACCACCGCGTGGGCGTGCACGGTCCAGTTCCTGCCGGCGCGGACCTGCAGGCCCCTGGCGCCGACCACGGCGTCACGGTTGTCGGTGACGAGCAGTTCCACCGCGGGGCTGTGGTCGAGGACCGTCACGCCGGCCTTCTTCACCTGACCACGGAGAAATCGCAGGTAGTCGGGTGCGGGGCCCCGGAAGTAGGGTGCCCCGGAGGGGTTGTCCGTGGTGAGGTCGAGGCTCGGTTGGCGCCGGTTCCGGTCCACCCGGTCCCAGCCCATCGCGGGGAGGGTGCTGATCTGTGCCCAGGTCTCGTCGAGCACGGCGTCCACCCAGACACGGTCAGACTGTCCACCGCCGGTGGCGTTCTTGATCCGGAAGGTCTCGTCCCGCAGCGGAGAACCGGGGGGAGTCAGCCAGTGACCTACCCCTGACGTCGCCGCGACCCCGCTCGCACCGCAGTATCCCTTGTCGACGAGGGTGACGCCCAGGCCTTCGCCGGCGGAGGTGCGTGCGGCGTTGAGTGCCGCCCAGGTGGCTGCGGGTCCGCCGCCGATGACGAGCACTCCGGTGATGATCTCGAGATGGTCCGCGTCGTCGCGGACAACTGTGGGGGACGGTGCCCGGGTGACCGGGGACCGTGGAGAACGTGCGTTCATAAGGATGCTCACTGTAGACAGAGCTGTCTGCGGTGATGAAATGAACGATTCTGTGCGAATGAAAGTGCTCCCCAGGTGACGCTGTCACCCCACCGGGAAGAACGGGGAGGAGGTCACCGCTCGTCCAGCTGCGCCTCCAGCCAGCTGACCGTCTGCATGCCGAACAGGTCGGTGCCCCACCCGTAGAGGTCGGTGACCAGTCGGGTCATGGAACAGTCCGGGGGGTTTCGGGATTTTTCCGGTCACAACTTCACCACGGTGACTGACGGCCTGTCGTCCGGCCCGTCGCCGTCGACCTGTACTCCCCGTGCTCCGGCGGTGTGGGGAAGGATGTACACGAGTTTCCGGCGGCTCTGCCTGCGTCCCCAGGGTTGCCGACGCCAGTGGCCGCGTACCCACCACCGTCGCACGGCAGGGCCGTGACCGGGACCCCCGGAGTACTCCCGCAGCGACGGGGAAAGCCTGTAGACCCTGACCTGGACCTGCTGCCGGGTGGTGGCGGACCGGCGGGGTCGGTGGCGGGACTCTGTCTGCATCGCACGTTCTGCACGTTCTGCCGGTTCTGCTGCGGAGGTGCCGACCGGGACGCGGACGTGGGTGTGGACCGGCTCTCCGGGGGCCAGGACGTCCCTCTGCCGCAGCAGCGCCCAGGTGGCGCCGAGGACGCGGAGCAGGCGGGCGTGAAGGTCGCAGTGCACGGTCAGGGCGGTGGCCTCCAGGGCCTCCAGGGCCTCCGGTCCCGTGGACTTCCGTGACCAGCCCAGGCTCCCGGGTGGGACGGACACGGAGCCGTCGGCGTTGACGGTGTCCGGTACTCCGACGGTGAAGTTGAGGACGTCGGTGAGTGGTGACGACAGTTCCTGTTCGGGTGGCACGGTGACATGCGGGGCGTACCTGCGCAGGGCTCCGGCGAGAGAGTCGTAGAGTGCCGCGTCATGCGGGGTCCGGGCGCCGCGACGCAGTGACAGTGCGTGGACGGTGACCTGCCCGTCGTGGATCTGCCAGCCGACGGCGTCGACGGTGAGTTCGCGGACCCTGCCTCCGTCCGGATCCGGGTAGGTCACAACCTCATTCTCGAAGGCGATGATGCCGTGGGGCGCCGGTAGCAGCTCCTCGGGTGACCATGCCGGTAGTCCGGGGGCGGTGGTGCGCAGAAGTGCGCAGACCTCGGCGTCCATCCAGTACAGGGGGCAGCCGGTGACGAGCCCCGTGATCATCGACTCTCTCACCCCCGCCTGGTGGAACGACGGTGGTGGGAGGGTAAGCGTCCTGCCCGCATGTCCGGTGGTGAACGCCTGCTGCATGAGACGGGTGCGTGCTGCGGTGGCCGCTCCGAAGCGGCTGACGAGGTGGGGGAGATCGTGGGGTGTCCAGGCCATCGGGGAACTCCAGATGTAGTCAGATGATTACGTACTGCACTGTCAGATGATTCTTACCCCGTACGTCCGGTGAGTCCGCTTCCGCAGTTGCAGGCACTTAGCATCGGGACCGGAGATCTCGTGGGGGAGGCTGCGGGGGCGTGGTGGTGCCCGGGGGTTGCGGAGACCGCGGCAGAAGGGGTTTTGTGGAGTGACCGTTCCATGATCGTGGGAACGGGTGCCCGGCCGGTACGCGCACGGACTACAGTGACAGTGAGTGTTCTTTGAGGAATGCATCCGGTCAGGCAGGGACCGACAGCACAGAACAGGATGAGGACGCCACCATGAGCGAGATGAACAGCAGCGACGGCACGGGTTCCGGGAACGGACAGCTCACCGACCGTACCGGGGCCCCGGTCGAGGTTCGCCTGCTTCCTGACGGCGAGACCTACGGTCTGTTCTTCCCCGGTGACAGTGAACCCGTCGGCCGGGCGCACTTCCTCGACCGCACCGGTGCCGACGGAGTCGCCGAAAGAGTGTTCCACCACACAGTGGTCGGTGAAGAATTCGGCGGCAGGGGACTTGCCGGTGTCCTCGTCTCCAGAGCCCTCGATGAGGCCCGGGACCGGGGACTCCGGGTGGTGCCGGTCTGCTCCTATGTCGCCGGATGGATCAGAAAGAACAACTGGGACGGTCCCGTCGCACCGGTGACCGACGAGGTCGAGGACTGGGTCGCTGACCAGGCGTAGCAGGGCCGACCGGTGGTGGGCAGACCGGTGGTGGGCCGGACTGGTGGCCGCCGGACTGGCCGCCGCCACCGTCACCTCCTGCGGGCCGGCGGACCGGTCCCAGGATTCCGGGACCGGTGGCGCGGTGGTCTCTGACGGGGCCGGTGCACAGTCAGAGGTGGGAAGCATCGCGGATGTCGTCTCTGACGCAGTCTTCTTCGGCGACAGTCTCACCGACGCCGGCACCTCCGGTACCCGGTTCACGACAATGCCGGGACTGGTGTGGTCCCAGATCCTGGCCCGGGACCTGGGGCTGTCCACCGCGCCGGCGGTCGACGGTGGACCCAACTACGCCGAGGGCGGTGCCCGGGTCACCGCGTCCACTGACGGAGGCCCCCTCCCGGTCGCCGGGCAGCTTGACCGGTACCTGTCGGAGCACAGGTCATTCTCCCCGGACCAGCTGGTCACCCTGTTCATCGGCACAAATGACGTCCTCGCCGGAAACACTGCGGGAAACACCGCCGGGGTGGACACCGCCGCTGCCGACGCGGCCGTTTCCGCCGCAGCGGACGCCGAAGTCGGACAGGTCTCCCGAATTCTCGGGGCGGGGGCGGAACACGTCCTCGTGTTCACGGTGTTCGACCTCGCCTACACGCCGCTGTTCGGTGGTGCCGGCACTGCCGGGCAGGAGAAAGTCAGGGCGCTGGTCTCCGCCTACAACGACAGACTGCTGCACGGGCTGGAGGAACAGTTCCCGGGTGATCCGAGGGTGGGGGTCTTCGACACCCGGGCCCTCGTCGACGGGTTCGTCGGTGCACCGGGGGCCCACGGTTTCGCCCACGGCGGAAGCGTCGACGCCTGCGCGGTACCCGGGGCGTCCTCCTGCGACAGCGGTTCACTGGTCGCACCCCACGCCGACCAGAGCTACATCTTCGCCGGGGGAGTCCATCTGACCACGAGGACCAATGAGCTGCTCGCAGAGCAGGTCACGGCCCGGGTCAGGGATCTGTGGGGGCGGAGGCCGGGCGGGTAACGCCCGGCCCGGTCATTTCGGTCAGACGGCGTAGGGGTCGCGCTGACCGATGTACTGGACGGTCGAGTACTCCTCGATGCCCTCGGCAGCGCCCTCGCGGCCCAGACCGGACTGCTTGACACCGCCGAACGGTGCGGCCGCATTGGAGATGACACCGGAGTTGTATCCCATGAGACCGAACTCGAGGCCGTCCGCCATGCGGTACATCCGGGCGGCGTCGCCGGTGAACACGTAGGACGCCAGACCGTACTCGGTGTCATTGCCCAGGGCGATCGCCTCGGCCTCGTCACTGAAGGTGAACACCGGGGCGATCGGACCGAAGATCTCCTCGCGGAAGACGCGGGCGTCCTTCGGGGCGTCGACAATGACCGTCGGGGCGAAGAAGTGCCCCGCGCCCTCGACCGGAGTGCCGCCCACGATGGCCCGGCCACCCCTGTCCACGGCGTCGGTGACGAGAGACTCGAGGTTGGCCACGGCCTTGGCCTCGACCATCGGTCCCACGTTCACACCGTCGTCGAGACCGTTGCCGATCTTCAGGGCGGCGATCTTCTCCGCGAACTTCGCGGTGAACTCCTCCGCGATGCCCTCCTGCACGAGGATACGGTTGCCGGCGGTGCAGGCCTCTCCACCGTTGCGCATCTTCGCGGCCAGGGCACCCTCGACAGCGACGTCGATGTCGGCGTCGTCGAAGACGATGACCGGGGCATTGCCGCCGAGCTCCATGGAGGTCCGCAGCACATTGTCGGCGGCAGCCTTCAGCAGGGTGACACCGACGGCGGTCGAACCGGTGAAGGAGACCTTGCGCAGCCGGTGGTCCGCCATGAGCGGGGTGGAGATCCCGGAGGCGGACTTCGAGGACACGATGTTGAGGACACCTGCGGGCAGGCCGGCGTCCAGCATGGTCTGGGCGAAGTACTGCGCAGTCAGGGGGGTGAGCTTCGCCGGCTTGAGGACCATGGTGCAGCCTGCGGCGACGGCGGGGGCGACCTTGCGGGTCGCCATCGCCAGCGGGAAGTTCCAGGGGGTGATCAGCAGGCAGGGGCCGACCGGCTTGTGGCGGGTGGTCATCTGCAGGGTGCCCTCCGGAACCACGGTGTGGCGTCCGTAGTGGCGGACAGTCTCCTCGGCGAACCAGCGGAGGTACTCCGCACCGTAGGTCACCTCGCCCCGGGCCTCCGCCAGGGGCTTGCCCATCTCCAGGGTCATCAGCGTGGCGAAAGTCTCGGCACGCTCGGTGACCAGTTCGAAGGCCCTGCGCAGGATCTCGGAGCGGAACCTCGGGGAGGTCCGTGCCCACTCCTCCTGGGCGGCGACCGCGGCGTCGAGGGCGGCCACGGCGTCCTCACCTGTGGCGGAGGCGAGGGTGGCGAGCTTCTCCTCGGTGGCGGGGTTCTCGACGTCGAAGGTCGCGCCGTCGGAGGAGTCACGCCACCGGCCGTTGATGAGCAGGCCGGTGGGGACCTTGGCGAGGACGGCGGAGATGTCTGTCATTGCTTGTCCTTATCTGTGAAATCTGTGGGATAGATGGAACTCTGTGAACTTTCCGGACCACCGGAGTCCGATGTCGCGGAGTTCGGGGTCGTGGAGTGGACCTGGACGGTCTGCTTCCCGGCCTCAACAGTAGGCGCAGCGGCGGCGACGGGGGAGACACCGGGGGCGTCGAAACCGTCCTTCTCCGCCCACCCGATCGTGTCCTCCGGGGACGCTTTGCCGGCCGGTGCCTCGGTGAAAACACCGTCGTTCTCGCCGCGGAAGAAATCCCGGGCGAAGAATATGAGGCACAGCAGGATGCCGGCGACGAATCCCCAGCTGGCACCCTTGGTGGCGAGGACCGCGGCGATCACACCGGCGATCCCCAGCTCGGTGCGGGACCTGGCCTCGAGAAGACCGACCCGGATGGACACGAAGCCCTGGATGAGCAGGGTCAGTGCGAGGGCGACACCGAGGACCGGCTGCATGAGCGAGACGATCGGCAGCAGCCACAGTCCGGTGTTCGTCCCCCAGCGGAAGGATCCGACACCGCTGAAGATCGACTGCATCGACTTCCGGCCCTTCTTGTACCTCTCGACGGTGGTCACGGTCATCGCCGCCCACAACGGGCCGCACATGGCGGTGTCCGGACCGAAGATGCTCATGAAGGTGTTGCGGAAACCGACGATGAGGTGCGAGCGGTTCTCGCTGTACTCGATCTTCCGGTCGGTGCGCACCTCATTGGCCTCGTCGAGGATGGCCCGGGCCTGGATCACCTCGCCGAAGACGACGATGTAGGTCGCCAGGGCGGTCGGAACGGCGGTGAGGAACATGGAGGCGGGCGGGAAGCCCACACCGAAGACGGTGTACTCGCTGTACAGGGTGGCGAAGTCGGGGGTGCTGAAGCCCCATTCGATGCTGGGCCAGGACGCCTCACCGAACAGGGGGGCGACGATCACCGCGGACAGCATCGCCGGGAGAATTCCCAGGTTGCCCACGAACCGGGCCCACCGGTAGTGCAGCTGCCAGCGCTGGAACATTTTCGAGTACAGCAGGAAGAACGCGAAACCGACACAGATGGTGATGGCCCACGGGAACTGCTCGAACCTGCCGCCTTCCGTGAACAGTCCCTGGATCGCCGCAAGTCCGGCTCCGACGACGATGCCGGCACGCATCGCGTTCGGTACGACCCGGACCACCTTCGCGGCCAGTCCGGTGGCACCGAGGAACAGACAGAACACGCCCAGCACTATCTGGAAGGCCACGAGCGCGTGGACACGGTCGTCCATGTCGTAGTCCTGCAGGTAGAGCATCAGCAGGGGGATCGCCGGGGTGATCCAGCCGGGGACGACGGGGTCGCCGAGCAGATGGTGGAGCAGGTAGAGCAGTCCGTTGAGGACGACGATCGACAGGGCTGCCTCGAAAGGCATGCCGAGCAGTTCGGTCATCAGCGGGATGGCGCTGAGGTCGACAGCGCACATGATGAGACCCTGGGTGTAGTCCTGCCACTCGAAGCGGTAGTGGACACCGGGAAGGTTGACGGAGAAGGGCCCGACCTTCCAGGGCCTTGCGAAGTTACGTGACATCGGGGTCCTTAATCGAAGAGGATGACCTGGCGGACGGCCCTGCCGTCAGCGAGTTCGTCCATGGCCTCGTTGATCTGGTCGAGCCGGATGGTCCGGGAGATGAGCTTCTCGATGGGGAGCTTGCCGGAGCGCCACCAGTCGGCGAACTTCGGGATGTCGCGCTGGGGGACGGCGGAGCCCAGGTAGCTGCCGATGATGGTGCGCGCCTCGCCGGTCACGACGGCGGGGGCGATCTCGGCCTTGGCGTCCGGGTGCGGCAGGCCGACGGTGACGGTCCTCCCTCCCGGGCGGGTCGCGGCGAAGGCGGTCTCGAAGGCCCTGGGGTGTCCGGCGCACTCCAGGGTGTGGGTGGTGCGGATGCCCTTCTCGGCGACCTCGGCCGGCGTGTAGGCTGCGGTCGCGCCGAGCGACCGGGCGAGCTCCAGCTTCTCGGGGAGTGCGTCGACGGCGATGACGTCGCCGCCCTGCCCGTCGGCGGATTCCGCGACCGCGGAGATGAGCGCGGAGATACCGACTCCGCCGAGTCCCACGATCATGACGGATTCGCCGGGCTGGCGCTGCACGGCGTTGAGCAGGGCCCCACCGCCGGTGAGGACCGCACACCCGAGCACGGCGGCGATGGCCGGCGGGACGTCGTTGCCGATCTTGACCAGGGAGGCACGGTCGACGACGGCGTAGGTGGCGAAGCCGGAGACTCCGAGGTGGTGCTGGACGGTCTCTCCGTCGCGGGTGAGGTGACGGGTGCCGTGGAGCAGGGTTCCGGCGGTGTTGGACGCCGTGCCCCGCTCGCAGGGAAGACGACCGTCGGTCCGGCACCCGTCGCACTCACCGCAGCGGGGGAGGAAGGCCATCGTGACCCGCTCTCCTTCGGTGAGGTCGGTGACCTCGGAGCCGGTTTCCACGACAAGTCCTGCGGCCTCGTGGCCCAGCAGCATGGGAACCGGGCGGGGCCGGTTGCCGTCGACGACCGAGAGGTCGGAGTGGCACAGCCCTGCCGCCTCGACGCGGACGAGGACCTCCGTGGGTCCTGGTGCGGTGAGGTCGAGCTCGCTCACGGTGATCGGGGTGGTCTCGGCGTAGGGCCGCTGTCGTCCGATCTCCTCGAGCACTGCTCCGGTGATCTTCATGGTTGTCGCCTCTCTGACGTTGACGGATTTTTGTACGCTGAATCACAGTAGGATCACCTTCCTTCTATCGGAAGTGGCAGATTGTCCACCGTTCTGTCAATATCAGTGCATGGGTGACATATCGGAGGAGTGGCTTCTGCTCAGGCTCCAGTCGGCGACAAAGCTGACAGAGCTACGGGACACTGAAACCACACTTCAACTGGTCGTGAGGCACACACGAGGGCTCATGAAGGCGGACATGGCCTACGTCAGCTTCACCAACTTCGACAGCAACGAGACAGTCATACGCAAGACGGACGGAGTGCGGACCGGGGAGTACGCCAGCATCCGGCAGCCCCTCGGCACCGGCGTCTTGGGGCGGGTCGCCATCGGACACGCCCCGTACTGGACCTCCGACTATGTCGTGGACGAGAAACTCCACCACATGGGGCAGATCGACGAGATCGTCCGGGGGGAGGGGGTCCGGGCACTCCTCGGAGCCCCGCTGTCGGTCGCAGGACGTGTCATCGGAGCACTTCTCATCGCCTACCGGACCCGTCGGGATTTCACCGACGCCGACGTCAGGCAGCTCGAGTCCCTCGCAGAACAGTCCGCTGTGGCGATCGACAACGCACAACGGCACGAACAGCTCATGGCCCTGGTCGAACAGTCAGGCGGTGAACAACGCCGCAGTGAATCCGACATCGCCGAGCTCTCCCGCGGGCTCGACCTGGACCGCCGGCTCGTCGAGGCGGTCGCCTCCGAACTCACGGCGTCCTCCCTTCTGGCCATCGGGGCACAGGCGCTGGGTTGTGACCTGTGGCTCACGGATCCGTCAGGGCAACGCGCCGTGGCGTCCTCCACCGACGGTCCCGCCCCGGAGCGTTCCTCCGGAACATTCCTCACCGTCACCGCCGCCGGACAGCAGTTCGGCCAGCTGCTCACCGACCGTGCACTGGGGGAGGCGGAACAGACCATGCTCGAACGCGTCAGCCTCCACGTGGCGCTGTGGATGATGCTCACCCGGGCCAGGGAGGCCGTGGAGCTGCGCGACGGGACAGAAGCCGTCACCGCACTCGTCAGCGGAAAGCTCGACGCCGACGGAGTGCGCACAGTGATGGAGGAGTGGTGGCTGCACCACACCGACCGGTGGTGCGTGATCGCACTGGAGACACCCGAACCGGTGGTCGACAGGGTGGTACGTGCCCTGTCAGCCTCCTCCACCTCCCCGGTCCTCGTCGCACCCCACGACGGGCACATCTGCGTGATCAGCGGTGACGGCCGCTGGGTCGAGGGACTGTCCGTGCTGTTCGCCCACCGGGGCTGGCGTCTGCGCGGCGGATTCAGCTGGGTCGACGGGGCCCCTGCGGGACCCGACGGCCTGGCCGCCGCACACCGCAGAGCTCAGCTGGCCCTGTCCTCCCAGGTCCACCTGGACCGGGACGGACTGTCCGACGGTTCCGGGCTCGGCATTCTCGCCGCGGTGTTCCACCTCGCTGCGCGGGGCGAACTCCCCCCCTCCCTCGTCGCCGATCTCACCCCCCTGGTGGAGCATGACGCCGCCCACCGCGGTGACCTCCTGCACACTGCCGACGTGTACTTCGCCGCCGACGGCAGTGTCGCCAGGACAGCGACCCTGCTCGGGGTACACCGCAACACCGTCCGCCAACGCCTCGAACGCATCGCCGAGCTGCTCGGTGAGGACTGGAACCGGATGCCGCGCAAGCTCGACCTCCAGCTCGCCCTGCGGGTCCACGCCCTGTCACGCGACCCCCGTAGCTGAGCCCGGACCCTCACCGCCCGCCGTGCCCACCGCGGCAGTAGATTGTGCCCCATGGCGGATACCCCCGAGAACACCCCTGACCCGCACACCCCTGACCCGCACACGCGTGCCCTGCTGGACATGGTCGAGGACCAACGGAAGATGGGGGAGGAGGCGGACGCCGTCCTGCGCCTCGGAGCCATGCTCATGGCAGCAGGCACCGGCGGATACCGGGTCATCCGGGCGATGAAACGCGCCGCCCGTGCACTCGGATTCGACCGGGTGGACGCCGTGGTCTCGGTCAACGACATCACCTGCACCTTCCACCGCGCCGGGCGTTTCCGCACCGTCGTCGTCAACCACGACAACCCTGCGGTGGACGCCTCGCGCATCGAGGCTCTGGAGAACCTGAGCCGCACCCTGGACGGCCACCTCACCGCCGCGGAACTCAACACCGAACTCGACCGGGTGGAGCAGCTGGTCGGCAAAAGGTGGCCGGTGTGGGTCCAGGCGCTCGCCGCCGGCCTGGCCTGCGCCGGATTTGCGGTGCTGAACCACTACGCGCCGGCGGAGTGCGTGCTGGTGGCGCTGGCGGCCGCGGTCGGTCAGACGGCGCGGCACTACTGTGCCCGGCACCGGCTCAACCAGCTCGGCACCACCGCCATCGCCGCCGTGACCGCGTGCCTGGTCTACCTGGCGGTGTCGAAACTGCTCATCGCGGTGGGGGCCATCGGGTCACCGGACTTCACCATCGGTTACGTGGCCTCCGTCCTCTTCCTCATACCGGGCTTCCCGCTGTTCTCCTCCCTGCTGGACCTGAGCCGTTTCGACCTCACGGCCGGCCTGTCCCGTCTGGCCTACGCGACCACGGTGATCTTCACCGCCACGATGTCGGTGGCGGTCGTGTCGCTGGTCACCGGACTCCAGCCTCTGCCGCCGGACCCTGCCGTGCCGGATCCGGTGTGGTACCTCGCCGCGGCGGTGGCCACGGCGGCAGGTATCGGAGGTTTCGCCGTACTGTTCAACTCCTCCCGCCGTATGGCGCTGGTCGCGGCGTTGATCGGTACCGTAGGCAATGTCCTCCGGCTGGTTTTCGTGGACGCCGGTATGCAGGCCCATCTCGCGGCTTTTCTGGGGGCGCTGGTTGTCGGCCTCCTCGGTGCGGTGCTGACCGGACCGACACGCCTGCCCCGGATCACCTTGACCGTCCCCGCTTCAGTGATCATGGTTCCCGGCCCGTTGATCTACCGGACCGTGTACTACCTCAACAGCGGGGACATCGACAGTGCCCTCGGTACGGCCGCCACCGCCAGTCTCATCATCGTGGCGATCGGCGCCGGGCTGGTGGTCGCCCGGATGCTCACGGACAGGGCATGGACCTTCGGTCGCCATATCGCGTTTCCGCGTCAGGGTGATCAGGGTGGGGGTGGAGCAACCCCGGAGGGAACCGGTACAGACAGAGTGGTCTAGTCTGGGAAACTGCAAGACGTTCCCCGAGGAAGGCACACCATGTCCACACCGCTTTTTCCGCTCCACCGCAACCGCACACACCGCACCGGACACCGTCACAGGGGCCGGGTCGTCACCGCGGCACTGCTCACCGCGGGGCTTCTCGCCGGAGCCACGGCCTGCGCGGATGACCAGAACGGCGGTACCGACGGGCACACCGTACGGGTTGCGGCGTCTCCGGGGCCGTACACCGAACTGTTCCGTGACGGGGTGGCGCCGATCCTCGAGGACGAGGGCTACACCGTGGAGTTCCAGGACTTCAGTGAACTGCAGCAGGCGGACATAGCCCTGCAGGAGGGCAGCGCGGACCTCAATGTCGACCAGCACACCGCATACATGGAGGCGTTCAACAGTGATTCGGGTGCTGACCTGGCTGCCCTGACGAAGATCCCCACTGTGCCGGCAGGGCTGTTCTCCTCCCGGCACACGTCCGTCGACCAGGTCGCCGACGGTCAGACGGTCTCCATCCCGGACGACACCTCCAACACTTCCCGGGCCTACCGCATTCTGGTGCAGGCGGGGTGGCTGACCCTGAAGCCGGGGACGGATGACACGAAGATCACCGCCTCAGATATCGCCGAGAATCCGCACAACCTGAAGATCAGTACGGTGGATTCGTCGATCATCCCCCGCAGTCTCGACGACGTCGACTGGGCGGTCATCCCCGGTGCGCGGTCCTATGCCGCCGGTACGGATCCGAAGCTGCAGGTTCTGCAGGAGCAACTCCTGCCGGCGCTGATTCTTGTGGCGGTGACGACATCGGGCAAGGGGGGTTCGGACTGGGCGAAGGCGGGTGTCGCCGCGTACAACTCCGACCGTTTCGCCGAGTACATGGCCGGGCACAATGCGGACAACTACTGGTTCGTGCCGGAGCGGGAGGGCGCTGCCGCGGGGCAGTCCGGTCAGGCAGGGGAGACGACGTCGACTGTGGCGTCCGGTGACGCCGCATGACCCTGTTCGACGAGACTCTGGGTCTGCTCCGGACCCTGGTGCGCAACGCCTGCGTCAATGACCTCACCCCTGACTCCGGTGGGGAGGTCCGCAACGCCGACGCCCTGGAGGACTTCTTCGCCGCCGAGATCGCCGCCGGACGCGACTCCGGGGCCGTGACCGTGCAGAGGCTTGAACCCCGCCCCGGCCGCACCAGCATCATCATCACCGTCCGCGGACACGATCCGGACGCCGACCCCCTGACCTTCCTCGGTCACACCGACGTGGTTCCTGTCGACGCGGAGCACTGGACCCGTGACCCTTTCGGTGCCGTGACCGAGGGAACCGGGGAGGACGCCCGGATCTACGGCCGGGGCACCGTCGACATGCTCGGTCTCACCGCCCCGATGGCCGCGGTGACCAGGGAGGTCGCCAGGGAGGCGGTGTCCGGGCGTCCTCCCCGCGGCACGCTGACCTTCGTCGGGGTCGCCGACGAGGAGGCCAGGGGCGGGCTCGGCGCGAAATGGCTGGCACAGGAACATCCTGACGCCCTGGACTGGCGGAACTGTGTGTCCGAGACAGGTGGTTCCCATCTTCCGGTGTCCGACGGCACAGATGCGGTGGTGGTGACCGTGGGGGAGAAGGGAGCGGCGCAGCGCCGGCTGCATGTCACAGCTGAACCGGGGCACGGTTCCCAGCCCTGGGGCAGGGAACTGGCCGTGGCGAAGATCGCGGAGGTGGCGCGACGGATCGTCGAGTTCACCCCGGAGGTTTCCCGGGACCCGCTGTGGTCGGGGTTCGTGAGCGCGTTCCGGTTCTCCCCGGAGATTGAGGCTGCCCTTCTCACCTCCCCGGAGGAGGACGACTACCGTGCTTTCGGCGAGCTGGCCCGCTACGCCCACGCCGTGTCACATCTCACGGTCGCTCCGACGGTGCTCTCGGCGGGTGGGGCGATCAATGTGCTGCCCAGTTCCGCCTACCTGGAACTGGACATCCGTACCCTGCCCGGGCAGACCGACGATGACGTGGACGCCGAGCTGCGGCGTGCTCTCGGTGACCTGGCCGACGAGGTCAGGTTCGAGCGCCTGATCTGCGAGCCTGCGGAGGTCAGTCCCGTCGACTCCGCGTTGTACCGGGCGATCGGGGAGACGGTGGGGGAATTCTTCCCGGACGCCACGGTTGTGCCGGTTCTCTCGGCAGGGGGCACCGACCTGAGGTTCGCCCGGAGGTTGGGCGGGGTGGGCTACGGTTTCGCCCTCAACACCAGGTCCCGCAGTCTCGCCGACGTCAATGCCCAGCTCCATGCCCATGACGAGCACCTTTTCCTGGATGATCTCCGGCTCACCCTGGAGGCGTACCGGTCGTTGGTCCACAGGTTCGTGGGGTAGCCGGGGCACCCGGCAGTGCCGGGACCGTCGGCGATGTCGTGGAGGGGTCGTCTCCCCGCTACCCCCTGAGTGGACTGCGTCACGTGATCACGGGGTGCGCGCGCTAGCATCGACGGGGTGAAGAGACCGCCCACCATTGCTGACGTCGCCGAGGCTGCCGGCGTGTCGAAGGGGACAGTGTCCCTGGCGCTCAACGGCAAGGGCAGGGTGAGCGAGGAGACCCGGGAGCGGGTACGCCGGGTTGCCGCCAGCCTGAACTACCGTCCTAATGTGCGTGCCCGGCGTCTTCGTGGGGGGCGGTCCCATTCTGTGGCGCTGATGACAACTCTCCCGGACGCCGTGGTCGGCGGTGACTCCCACCTCAGCTTCCTTCTGGAACTGGCTCTCCCACTGTCCCGGCGTCTGCTGGAACAGGGGTACTCGATGCTGCTGATCCCTCCTCTGGACGCCGATGACCGTCAGCGGGTGCTCGACGACATCGATGTCGACGGGGTGGTTGTCGTCGATCCGCTCCGGGTGGACCCGGTGTGTGAGGCACTGCGTTCCAGGGGGGTTGTCGTGGTCACGGTGGGGGAGGTGCCCGATCTGGAGGTTGACGGGGTGGTGTCCCGGGGTGCTTCCGGTGCGGACGTGGCCCTGGGTCACCTGGTGGACCGTGGCGCACGGAAGATCGCTGTCGTGGTCTCGTCGGAGGAGAACTCGGTGTCGAGCAGTGTCCGGCAGTATGTCGGACGGTGTGTGCGGGAGCCGCTGCTGCCGGACGGTGTCGGGCTGGTTGTCCTGGATGCCCCGGTGGGGGAGGGGGAGTCCGGAGGCCTCAGGGTGGGCCGGGAGCTCTTCCGGTCTGACCGTGAGGTTGACGCGGTCTACGCACCCACGGACGCGGTCGCGGTGGGGGTGCTTCGGGCGGCCCGTGAGGCGGGACGCCGTGTTCCGGAGGATCTGCTGGTGTGCACCAACTTCAACGGGCCGCGGTCACAGAACGCCGAGCCGCCGCTCACCTCCCTGGAACTCGATTTTTCTGCGCTTGCGGACGCTGCGGCGACGATGGTCGTCAGATGTGGGGAATCGTCTGACGGGCACCGGGGCTACATGGAGGTCCGTCCTCCCCGGCTGGTACCCCGGGAATCGACGGGGGAGCTGAACCCCGGCGCGTGACGGGGGACGGTCGGCCGGAGGTCTGACAGGACAGACGGGGCAGGCGGGACAGGCGGTGACCGGGGCGCATATGTCGGGGATGTTTCGTGGTCCGGGCCGGAGGCGTGCCGGCGGGGGCGGATCGTGTCGCCGGGGTCACCTCTGATTTCCCTGCTGTAAAAAGTTCCGGACCGGAGTGGACAGTGGCGTCCTCAAAGGTGCTAAATCGATTTAGCGATCAATGAACGGTCACCAGGACACGATCCGGTGAATGACCGCTGCACCAACTGTAGGAACACCCGCTGACGGATCCGGAGGATCACCGTGACGAACACAACTCTCACCACACCAGCCCGCAGATTCCTGTCCCGGAGCCCCGGACGCCGCATCCTCGCCGGCGTCCTCGGTCTGACCACCGCGGTGGCCCTGGCGTCCTGCTCCGGCGGAGATGATGAGGGCGCCCCGGACGCCGACAATCCGACCCAAGTCGCCCTCCAGTTCGGCTGGACCCCGAACGTCGAGAACATGGCCGCCATCGTCGCGGAGCAGAAGGGCTACTTCCGCGACGAGGGGCTGGACGTCGAGATCCTTCCCGGCGGCCCCGAAGTCGCCGCCGATGCCCAGGTCGTCTCCGGAAACGCCGACATGGCCATTCTCACCAGCGAGTCGCTGGCCAATGCGGTGGCCAACGGTGCCCCGCTGGTGGCCGTCGGAGCCGTCTACCAGAAATCCCCCTCCGTCATTCTCACGACCGACGGATCCGGCATCAACACCCCCAAGGACCTCGAGGGAAAGAAGTTCGGCATCTCGAAGACCGACCACCGGGTCTACGAGCCCTTCTTCACCTCAGAGGGCGTCGACCTGTCAAAGATCGACATGGTTGACACCGGCGCAGACCCGGCGTCCCTGGTGTCGGGAGAGGTGGACGCCATGTCTGCCGTGGCAGCCAACCAGCCGGTCGTCCTGCGTCAGCAGGGAGTCGTCACCAAGGAGATCCCCCTGGCGGACTACGGGTTCAACCGGTGGTCCGGAGCACTGACAGTCCGCAGCTCCGACCTGGCCGATGACGCCCAGCGGCAGAAAGTGCTGGCGATGGCCCGCGCCATCGAGAAGGGACTGGAGACCGCGGTGGCCGACCCGGACGACGCGGCGACCGTGGTCTACGACGCCTATGCCAGAGACCTCGGGCTGAGCATTGAATCCCAGAAGGAAGGGGCGAAGATCTGGGCGGACCTCGCAACCTCGGCGAACAACCGGACCACGCACATCGCCGAAATCGACGACGCCGGCGTGGCATCCCAGCAGGAGTTCTTCGACAAGACCGGGATCAAAGGGACCGCCTCGCAGCTCTACGACGTGGCCGCGAGCAGGGAGGCCTTCGGCGATGAATGACACCCGCACCGCGGTGGGGCTGAGTGCGGACCACGTCAGCAGATGGTTCGGCTCCGGCAGGAGCCGGGTCCGTGCGCTCGAGGACGTCACCTTCTCCACCGACGAAGGCTCCTTCACCTCACTGATCGGTCCCTCCGGGTGCGGCAAGTCCACTCTGCTCCGGCAGTTCGCGGACCTCGACGAACCCAGTTCGGGAAGCGTGAGCATCTTCGGACGGAACCCGCAGGAGGTCCGCTCCTCACACAGGATCGGGGTCGCCTTCCAGGACTCCGCACTCCTTCCCTGGCGCTCCGTCGAGGCGAACATCGCCCTGCCCCTCCAGGTCGCCGGCAGGCCGGTGGACCGCAGGGCGATCACGGACCTGATCTCCCTCACCGGATTGACGGGGTTCGAGAAGGCCCGCCCCGCCCAACTGTCCGGCGGCATGCGCCAGCGCGTCGCGATCGCCAGGGCACTTGTCCTGGAACCTGAGGTCCTGCTTCTCGACGAGCCTTTCGGCGCCCTCGACGACATGACCCGCGAACACATGAAGGTCGAGCTGCAGCGGATCTGGTCGGAGCGTCCGACAACCACCCTGCTGGTCACCCACTCCCTGGAGGAGGCGGTGTTCCTCAGCGACCGCGTGCTCGTGCTCGCCGCCCACCCGGGACGCCTCGTCCGGGAGATCGACATCGACCTGCCCCGGCCCCGTCACCCGGACATGCAGCGCACCCCGGAGTTCCACGCCTACCAGGATCTGCTCAGCGAGCAGTTGTTCGCTGCCCGACCGGCCGGACCGGTCGGGCAGGACTCTGCACCCCTCACAGGAACGTCATCATGAGCACAACCGGTACCTCAACCACACCGTCAACCACACCGTTGCGCAGTACGGCCGGCGCCGGGTCAGAGACTCCCCCGGACATCGACGGTTCCGGTCCCCTCCGCTCCGGCACCCGGATCCTCCCACGGGTCCGGCGGTACCGCGCTGCCGCAGCATCGGGGCTGGTGGTCCTGGCAGGGGTACTTGTCCTCTGGCTCCTCCTGGCCACCGTCCTCCGGTCCTCCCGGTTGGTGCCCTACCCCTGGGAACTGGTCTCACAGATCATCGGTGACGCCACCCTGCTGACAGACAACGGCGAAGTCACCCTGACCACCGCAGCCAAAGGACTTGTCCTGGGTGTCGGTGCCGTCATCCCGTTGGCGGTCCTCGGCCTGCTGGTCCGCCCGGCGGAGTCGGTGATCATGCGGGTGGCCGTGGTGATCCATGTCGTGCCCACCGTGGCGATCGCCCCGATCCTCGTGGTCTCCCTGTCCAATGACACCGGCCGGGTCGTCATCACGGCCCTGCAGGTCTACTATCCGGCCCTGGTCGGCATTCTCTTCGGTTTGCGGCAGGCGGACCGCAGTGCCCTCGACGTCGTCCACGTGGCCGGCGGCGGTGCCTGGCAGTCCCTGCTGCGTGTGAGAATCGCGTCTGCGGCGCCGGCATTCGTCTCTGCTCTCCAGATCGCCGTACCTGCCTCAGTCCTCGGCTCGTTGATCAGCGAATTCTTCGGAGCCCACCGGGGACTCGGGGTGGTGCTGGTCAATGCCCAGCAGAGTTTCGAGATCAACCGCACCTGGGCTGTCGCCGTGGTGGTGGGGCTCGTCGCCACCCTCGGCTACGCCGTTGTTGCCCTGGCAGGAAAACTGCTGGTCCCGTGGGCGGCCGGCGAATCGACCGTCGGTACGGCCATGGCGGGCGCGGACGACTACAGGCAGTCCGGCCGCACCATGGCTGCCACAGCCGTCATCACGGCGGCGGTGCTGCTGGGCGGCTGGCAGTCGCTGCGCAGCGTCTTCGGTTTCGAGGCGTTCTTCACCAAGAGTCCCGCCGATGTGTGGCAGATGATGACCTCCGGCCACCCGATGACCGGGGCCCCCGCGTCAGCGTTCTGGTCGGAGTTCGGCCGTGCTCTGGGGCAGACACTCGTCGACGCCGGGATCGGCTTCATCGTCGGCTTCGTCGTCGCGGTGGCTGCGGCCGTCGCCCTGGACGCGTTTCCCCGTGTCCGGACAGCGGTCATGCCCCTGGCGGTCATACTCCGTTCAGTTCCTGTCGCTGCCCTGATACCCCTGATGGTCGTCCTGTTCGGACGGGGACTGGTGGGCGTGACGATCATCGTCACACTCGTGACATTCTTCCCCACGCTCGTCACCGTCCTGCAGGGACTGCAGGCGACACCCTCGGGTGCCGTGGACGTCGTCAAGGTCTCGGGCGGCAGCACCTGGCAGGCGATCCTCAGGGTGAAGTCCGTCTACGCGGTCCCGGCGATGGTCACCGCGGCAAAGGTCGCGGTTCCCGGTGCTCTCGCCGGCGCCACCCTGGCCGAGTGGCTGTCCACCGGAAACGGACTGGGATACATGCTCACCCTGGCTGCCACGAATGCCGACTACAGCCTGCTGTGGACCGCAGGCATTCTTCTCGCGGCCGTGGCTCTCATCCTCAGCGGTGTTCTCGGAGTCATCGACCGAATCCTCATGCGCCGACTCGGCGCCCGGTAACTGGTAACAGAAGGAAGACAATGATTCAGCAACCACAGGAGATCGACACACTCATCCAGAACGCCTATGTCGTCACCTTCGACGACAGGGGAACGGTCATCCCGGACGGCGCACTGGCCGTGCACGGAGGAAAGATCGTCGAGGTGGGGACGACTTCCGATCTGAGGGGGAGGTACAGTCCCGCCGAACGGATCTTCGCCTCCGGCAGGATCGCGATGCCGGGGCTGACGGACGCGCACCTCCATACCGCCCAGACCCTCATGCGCGGACTGCTGCCCACCCTCGGGATGACTCGGCCGTTGCGCTCACCGACCTGGCAGGAGTACCTCGTCCCCTTCGAGAACGGGCTCACCCCCGACGACGTCCGCCTGTCCGGCGAACTCGCCTACAGTGCCATGCTCACCAGCGGCACAACCTCATTCTTCGAGGCAGGGGGACCGCACCCCGACCAGATGGCGGAGGCCGCGGTCACCACCGGGATCCGCGGGGCGGTCTCCCTGTCGACCATGGACGGGGGGAACCGGATTCCCGGTTCCATGACGATGACCACCGACGAGGCGCTGCAGCGCAATGTCGAGCTTGTCGAACGGTGGCCGAAGGATCCGGACGGGTCGACCCGCGTCACCGCCTGCATGTCACTGCGCCAGATCATCACCTGCACCCCGGAACTGGTGCAGGGCATCCACAGGGAGGCCAGGAGCCACGGGGTGAAGGTCCACACACATCTGGTGGAGGGAACCTACGAGATCGACTACGCCCTGGAGAACTTCGGGAAGAGGCCGGTCGACTACCTCCTCGATCTCGGAGTTTTCGACGACACCCTGCACGGTGCCCACTCGATCCTCGCCGGCGACGAGGACATCACGAAGTATGTGGTCCACGGCGTCTCCGCCTGCCACTGCGCGAAAGGCAACTACGCCATAGGAACCCCGCCGGCGGTACGCATGTGGCGGCGTGGGGTGAACATCGGCCTGGGAACCGACGGGGTCGCCAACGCCGGAACCCTCGACCTCTTCCGGGTCGCCGCCATAGCCAGGGTGGGACAGGAGCATGTCGAGGGGATGACCGTCCACAACCGTGACGGGATCGGCCTGGAGGAGCCGTTGCGCATGGGGGTGCTCGGAGGTGCCCGGGCGATGGCCGCAGACAGCTACACCGGCACCCTGGAGAGCGGCAAGCGGGCCGACGTCGTACTGTTACGCACCGACAGTCCGGACGCCTGGGCCTACAGTTCACCGGAGGCGTTCCTGTTCGAGTGCGCCTCGGGCAGGGATGTCGACCGGGTGCTGGTCGACGGTGCCACCGTGGTCAAGGACGGTGAGGTGGTCACCGTCGACACCGGGGAGATCCGGATGAAAGCCGCCGCACGACAGAAGGAACTGGCGAAGAACATCGCCTGAGAAGAACATCGCCTGAGAAGAACACCGCCCGAAAGGAACCCCTGTGACCGTGCCCGTGTACCTGGACTGCGACACCGGAGTCGATGACGCTCTTGCCCTCGGTCACCTGCTGGCGTCCTCACGGGCCGACCTCGTCGGCATCGGTACCGTCCACGGCAACACCGACGCCGCAGGCGCGGCGGAGAACACTCTGCGCCTGCTCACCCTGGCAGGTAGGTCCGATGTCCCGGTCGCCGTCGGTGCGGCGTCACCGTTGGTCGGGGACTTCGCCGGCGGCGCGGTCGCGGTCCACGGGACAGACGGGATCGGAGGTCTGCGCGGTTCCCTTCCACGGCCTGCCTGCGGGCCGGTGGTGGAGGACGCCGCGGACATGCTGCTTCGCCTGTCCCACCGCCACCCCCGGGAACTGCAGATCCTGGCGGTCGGACCGCTGACCAACCTGGCACTGGCCCTGCAGCGGGATCCCTCACTGGTCACCAGGGTGGCGGGTGTGACGGTGATGGGTGGTGCGGCACTGGTGCCCGGCAACGCCACCGCCGTCGCGGAGGCGAACATCGTCCACGATCCGGAGGCCGCGCAGATCACGGTCACGGCGTCCTGGCCGCTGACCCTGGTTCCCCTGGACGCGACGATGCAGCAGACCCTCGACGAAAGCCGACGGCTCCGGCTGTGCGCCTCCGGATCAGCCTTCGCCCGGGCCTGCGGGCAGATGCTCGACACCTACCTCGACTTCTATGAACGGGTGGTGCTGGGTCGCCGTGCCGCGGCACTGCATGATCCGCTGGCGGCGGCGGTGATGCTCGGCGAACACCGGACCGTCACAGCGCCGCGGGTGCCGGTGGAGGTTGACTGCACCCGGGGCCCGTGCCGTGGCCAGACGGTCTGCGACCTGCGCAGTCAACGCCGTGTCCGGGGCGATGTCGAGGGGGCGACGGTGCGGGTGGTGCAGGACACCGCCCCCGGGTACGCCGACCTGCTGGTGGAGATGCTCGACAGGGTGTGAGCAGGCGTGGGACCGGCTCCACCCATCGCAGGATCTTATGTGTCCGGTCCGACGGTGCTGGACGGGTACCCCCGCTCAGGGACACGGGGGCGGGGACGGACATACCATTGGCGGGGAAACTGACACCATCGCTGAAAGGTGAATCCCGTGAAGGCAGCCCGTTACTACGGCAACCACGACATCCGTATCGAGGACATCGACCCCCAGCCCCTGGAACCGGGCACCGTGCGCATCGATGTCGCATGGTGCGGGATCTGCGGCACCGATCTCCACGAGTACCTGGACGGTCCGATTTTCTGCCCCACCGCGGACACCCCCCACCCGATCTCCGGGGAGACCGCCCCGGTCACCCTGGGACACGAGTTCTCCGGTGTCATCTCCGAGGTCGGGGACGGGGTAGACGACCTGGAGGTCGGTGACCACGTGGTGGTCGAGCCGTACATCATCCGTGATGACGTGGACACGTCCGAGAACAACGACACCTACCACCTGTCCGAGGACATGAACTTCATCGGGCTCGCCGGCCGTGGCGGTGGACTGGCCGAGAACATTGTCGTGCGCCGTCGCTGGGTGCACAAGATCGACCCCTCCCTGCCTCTCGACGAGGCCGCGCTCATCGAGCCGCTCTCCGTCGGCTACCACGCCGTGAAGCGCTCCGGCATCACCGAGGACAACGGGGCGGGCAAGGTCGCGCTCATCGGCGGCGCCGGTCCGATCGGACTGCTCACCGCCGCAGTGCTCAACGCCATGGGTGTGAAGGTCGTCATGTCGGAGCTGTCCCCGCTGCGCCGTCAGAAGGCCCTGGACTCCGGTGTCGCCGCGGTGGCGCTGAACCCCGCCGAGGTTGACGTCGTCGAAGAGGTGAAGAAGCTCACCGAAGGCAGGGGAGCGGACGTCGCCTTCGAGTGCACCTCCGTCCAGGTGGTGCTCGACACCCTCATGGCGGCCGTACGCCCCACCGGGGTGATCGTCGTGGTCTCGATCTGGGGCCACCGGTCGGACTTCAACATGCATGAACTGGTCATGAAGGAGATCGACCTGCGCGGCACCATCGGCTACGTCAACTCCCACCCGGCGACGATCCGGCTGGTCGAGTCCGGGAAGATCGACCTGAAGCCGTTCATCACCGGAAAGATCGGGCTGGAAGGTCTGGTCGACGAAGGATTCGACACGCTGATCAACCGCAATGAGACGGCCGTGAAGATTCTCGTCTCCCCGTCCGGTGACAATCTCAGCTGACCCCGCCGGGCGGCGCAGTCCGCGACACTGTTCCGGGTACGGTCCGTCCGACTAGTATGCGGAAACTGTGTCAACTACCGGTTCAACCCCCGCATCTGCCGCAGCCTCAGCCTCCGCCGGCACGGTGACGGCACTGGTCGGGTTCACCAGTTCATTCGTGGTGATCCTCACCGGCCTCCGCGCCGTCGGCGCCTCTGACGCCCAGGCGGCCAGCGGACTGCTGGTGCTGTGCGTCGTCGTCGGAGCCACCACCTTGTGGCTCGCCCTGCGTCACCGGATCCCGGTGACCACGGCCTGGTCAACCCCCGGTGGTGCGATTCTCGGCACCGCGGGTGCCTCTGCCGACGGCTTCGGAGACGCTGTCGGCGCCTTCATCGTCTGCGCCCTCCTGCTCATACTGTCGGGGCTCTGGCCTGCCCTCGGGCGCGTGGCGTCCTCCATCCCCGCCCCACTGGCCCAGGCGATGCTCGCCGGTGTCCTGATGCCGCTGTGCATGAAGGCGGTGACCGGTCTCGGGGACTCCCCCGTGGCGGTCGCCCCGGTGCTGGTGGTGTGGCTCGTCGGTACCATGCTGCTGCCACGGTGGGCGGTACCACTGACCTTCCTCGCCGCCGGGGTGGTCATCGCTGTCCATGTCCTCACCGACAGTTCCGTGTCGCTGGACACCGCGGAGATGCTGCCGTCACTCGAGTTCACCTCCCCGTCGTTCAGTCCGGGGGCGTTGGCAGGGATCGCACTGCCGCTGTACGTGGTGACCATGGCGTCCCAGAATCTGCCGGGGGTGGCGGTGCTCAAGAGCTACGGCTACCGCACGCCCTGGCGTGACTCCCTGGTGACCACGGGGATCGGCAGTCTGCTCGCCGCCCCTGCCGGGGGATCCCCGGTGAACCTGGCAGCCATCTCCGCCGCCCTGGCCGCCTCACCGGAGACGGGTGTGGACAAGGACCGACGCTGGCGTAACGCCGTCTGGTCGGGGGGAACCTACCTGGTGCTCGCGGTCTCGGCGTCCGCGATCGTGGTGCTGGCCTCCACGGCGCCGCAGGGGCTGCTCGCCGCTGTGGCGGGGGTGGCACTGCTCGGAGCTTTCGGGGGCGCGGTCGAAGGAGCCTGGTCTGACCCCCGCCTCCGCCTTCCGGCCGTGGTCACTTTCCTGGTGGCGGCGTCAGGGACGACGTTCTTCGGCGTCGGCGCGGCTTTCTGGGCTCTGGTGGCCGGGATCGTGACGATGGTGCTGCTGCGGGTCACGGAGGGCAGGGCTGTCCACTGATCCGGTGGCCTGAGAGAGTCCGGGACGCTGTATCCGCAGTCCCCGCCACCGGTTGACCGCGGCGGTGATCTCGTGGACCCTCGGCAGGGCCAACGTCCCGGTCACCCGGGGCAGCCTGTCCCAGCCGTCGGTGGTGATCCGGTCGTGTACGCGCCGGGCCCGTGAGCTGAGTGGCCCGGGCTCCGCGGCGATGAGCGGGAGGAGTGCGGCGACCGCCCTGGTCTGGGAGGCGTCGACGAGTTGGGAGCAGGCGGAGAGGTCGATCTCGTCGTCCCCGACCTGTATCGTGTCCAGGTCCCGGGCACGTGGCGGTCGGGAACGCCGTCCCCTGTCACGATTGCCGCCCTGCGCTGCCGTGGACGCGGGGCCTGCGGCGGGCGTCCTGCCCCCGGGCAGCGGGAATGCGGCGCCGGCGGGGACGGGCCCGGCAAGTTCCGCGGCCCGGTCGGTGACATCGACCGGGCGGTAGGCGTCGAGCATGATGACGGTGTCCGCGACGTCGATGAACGCCCCCGAGCCTCCGGCGACGAGCACGGTGGACACTCCGTGGTCGTCGAAGAGGGGACGGACCCGGTCGACGAGCGGGGTGACCGGTTCCCTGTCCGCGGGGACAAGGGCGCGCATCCTGGCGTCGCGGATCATGAAGTTCGTCGCGGAGGTGTCTTCGTCGATGAGCAGGCAGGACGCCCCGGCTTCGCAGGCTTCGACGAGGGAGGCGGCCTGGGAAGTTGATCCTGAGGCGTTCGTGGTGGAGAAGAAGGTCGTGTCCGTGCCGGAAGGCAGGTCGCGGAGGAAGGCGGAGATGTCGGTTCCGGTGACACTGCGGCCGTCCTCCGCCCGCAGTGTCGTCGCGTCCGCGACGGTGACGCACAGTTCACGTCCGTCACCGGGAACGTGGTCGTACACTCCGCGTTCCAGAGCTTTGAGCACGGTGGATTTGCCGTGGTAGCCGCCGCCGACGATGAGGGTGACCCCGGACGGAACCCCCATACCGGTGACGGTGCGCCCGGAGGGGAGCGTCATCCGGGTACGCAGGGAGGCGGGGGATGTCAGGGGCAGTGCGCCGTCCAACGGTTCCTGGGAGTTGCCGGCGGCGCGGGGCAGGGCGGCACCGTCGGCGAGGAAGCCGACGAGTCCGAGGTCGGGAAGCTGTGACCGCAGGTACTCCTGGTCGCGCCAGCAGGTGACGTGCCGTCGTAGCGGGGAGGACGCCCCGGTGTCGATGTCGTGCAGTGCATCGTGGACGACGTGGGGGAGGACGCCGCACAGCAGTTCGACTGCGGCGGTGCCGTTGACACGCCTGCCGTGTGCGGGAAGGCCCGCCTGCATGCGCACCCTGAGGAACTCCCCGTCAGGTCCGGGCACGACGGTGACGCTGCTGCGGTCGAGGATCTCGGGCCCCGGGATGTCGATGTGCAGTGAGCCGGAGCCCCTGCCGCCCCGGGGACTGTGACGGGTCAGGGCACCGGCGACGGCGCGGCCCAGCCAGTCCCGGAGCGGTACCGGGGTGGTGAGAAGCTCGCCGGTGATGCCGGTGAAGGTCAGGGGTACGTCGATCCGCAGGGCGGACGGCGGGGCGTAGGGGTCCGCCTGGACATGGTCGA
Source organism: Corynebacterium neomassiliense (assembly GCF_900626215.1). Classification (NCBI taxonomy): domain Bacteria; kingdom Bacillati; phylum Actinomycetota; class Actinomycetes; order Mycobacteriales; family Corynebacteriaceae; genus Corynebacterium; species Corynebacterium neomassiliense. The sequence goes on from NZ_LR131107.1 coordinate 305,336, forward strand.
CCGTCAGGACCGGAGCTTCACAGCGGGGGACGCCACCGGGGACGCCGGAAGTGCCGGTGATCGGGAAAGCGCGGCCCCGGAGCTGTCGGTAGCTTCCGTACCCGGCGCCGTCGAGGGTCTCGAGAAGCTCCCTGAGCCCGCCTCGGGCGCGGCCTTGTGGACCACGGTCCCCGGCGTGTCTCCTGCCCCGGTCCCGGTCCGGGTTGTATCTCCGCGGGTTGTATCTCCGGTTGTCTTCACTGCGGTGCCCGGTGCTCATGCCGCAGAGCTTACGCAGGGTGGACGCCACCCTTCGTCGTCCCCGCCATCGCCCTCGCCGGTGTCCCTGAGGTCAACAGGGTCCCCGGGGCGCGCCGGGCACTGCCGCGGGGCCTCAGGCTGCGGGCGACCATCCGAGTTTCGGGGCGAGTTCACCGGCGATGTCGCTGAGGATCTGCCGGTAGTCGGCGTCCTCGAAGGTGAACGGGAGGGCGAAGGCGACTTCTTCGACGGCGCGGAACGCGGCGAGGCTGACCAGCTTCTCGGCGATCTCCCCGGAACTGCCGATGAGGTCGGGTGCGGTGATCATCTTCCGCGGTCCGAACTGCTGGAGCCGGCCCACGCCCACCTCCGCACGGTGGTCGACGTAGGCCCGGTAGCGTTCCTTCTGGTCTGCGGTCGCGTGGTCGGTGGGGATCACGACGAGTCCCTGGGAGACCCTCGGTGTGCCACCTGCGGCGTTGGAGTAGTGCTGTCTGTACAGGTCGATCTGGGAACGCTGGTTGACGTCGAAGTCGTCGCTGACCTCGGCGGAGATCACCGAGGAGGTCAGGAGGTTCAGTCCGTTTTCGGCGGTCCACTGCGTGGAGCCGCGGGAGCCTGCGCCGTACCAGAGCCTGTTGAGGAGGCCGGGGGAGTGGGGCTGCACAGTTTCGGAGTACTCCTCCTGGTTCTCCAGGACGGGGAAGTTGCCGACTCTGTCGCCGCGGAGGTTCTCGATGAGGCGGGTGACCCGGCGCTTGGAGAAGTCCTCCCTGTCATAGGTGTCCGGGTACAGGGCGTCCTTCCAGCCGTCGTACCGGAACGGAGTCCCCACGGAGACCCCGGGGTTGAGCCGTCCACCGGTGAGCAGGTCGACGGTGGCCATGTCCTCGGCGATGCGGAGGGGGTTCTCCGGGCCCAGGGGTGTGACGGCGGTGCCGAGGTTGATCTTCGAGGTGATCTGGGACGCCGCGGCGATGACCGTCATCGGCGAGGTGATCCCGTACTGCATGTGCCGGTTCCGCAGCCAGGCACTGTCGAATCCGAGGTCTTCGCCGAACCGGATGATGTCGAGGGTGTTGTGTATCCCGGTGGCGGGGTCGGCGGGGTCGAAGGTGCCGATGGTGAGGAAGCCGAGCTTCTTCAGGGGCAGGTTCGGGTCATTGTCCGGCGTCAGGGAGGTGACGGAGGAGATGTCCGGGCGGGTCTCTGCCGGGGTGCTGCTGTCTGTGCTCATGGGCGTCAGCTTACGCCAATATAGTTGACGTGTCACTTTAAATTGCCTGAGGGTGATCAGTGCAGGCCGAAGCCCGCCCGCTCCATGATCCGGCGCAGGAAACGGCGGTCGGTCCTCTCCACCGCCCGACGCCCCAGCCGGTTGAGCAGCTGGGCGGACCAGCGGGGGTGACTGCCGTACCGGGAATAGTAGGACGCCAGGGTCGCATCATAACCGGTGAGAAGATCCGCCCTCCGGGCGTCCCGGTCCCCGCCGTCGTCCTCGCCGTCGTCTCCGGTGCGGGCATAACTGTCATGGTGGAGGAACAGATCCATGGGCAGTCTCGGCTTGACCCCGGCATTCTCCTCCGGGTCGGGGTGGCCGAGCTCCAGACCTAGGAAGGGGACCACGGTCTCCGGAACGTCGAGAATTGCCCTGACCTCGTCAAGGTCGTTACGGATCGACCCCAGGAACACTGTTCCCAGTCCGAGAGACTCCGCAGCGACCGCTGCATTCTGGGCGGCGATACCGATGTCCGCGGCGGCGGCCATCGCCTCGTCGAGATAGTCCAGGGCCCCCAGGTCCGTGTCAGGGGTGCCGGCGACCCCGTGGCCCTGTGATCCGGCGTCGGCACCGGAGGTCGCATCGACGGTTCCCCTGGCCCTGGACGCCAGGAACCGGCCGTGCGAGTAGTCGATCAACCAGACCAGGGTGACGGGGGCGTCGACGATGTGGGAGGACATCTGCCGGCCCACCGCCGCCAGCCTCCGGCGCGACTCCGGGTCGCGCACCGCGATGACGGAGACGACCTGCTTGTTCGAGGAACTCGGTGCCGACTGCGCTGCGGCGATGACGGTCCGCAGGGTCGGTTCGTCGATTTCACCGGGAAGCCACTGCCGCACCGAGTGGTGACGCAGAAGCAGGTCGAGGACCGGATTCCACGTCGGCGGGGTGAAATCAGCCGGAGTACCGTACCGTGCGGCCAGGCGGGATGCAGGGTCGGAGGAGGTGGTCCCGGTCGTCGGGGAGAGTTCGGAGGTCACGTCAGTCCTTTCGTCGGTGGCCCCGATCTTACCTGGAGGGGCGCGGTCCATGGTATCTGACCTGCGGGTTTGTGGTGGTGTGGTGGGGTGTGTAGATTATGTCGGGTCGCTGCGGCCGGCTGGGGGTTGTTTTCCTGGGTTGTGGTTCGTGGTGTGCGGTTGTTG
>NZ_LR131108.1:0-3799 GCF_900626215.1 Corynebacterium neomassiliense
CCGGCACCCCGGGCACGCCACGCCTTCCCCGCAGCTCCCGCCGCGGCACCCCGCGCAGGGCGGGAGACAGGACAGGAGACAGGGCAGCGGTCCCCGCGTCTGTCGGCGCCGCAGCGTCCTCCCCCGCGGACCGTCCCCGCCGCGCCCGGCGACGGGCGGCCGGGACGGCGAAGCGGTCCTCCGGTCCGCACGACCACCGTCAGCTCGGTTCCACACCGGTCAAGGTCGTCCTCAGCGTCCTGGCCGTGATCCTTCTCGTCGGCGGCGGATACGCGTACTCCGCGGTGGGAAGACTCTCGGGGAACCTGGCGACCACCGGCGGGCTCGACCTGGGGAACCAGGCCGACGGGGCCACCGACATCCTGCTCGTCGGCATCGACTCCCGCACGGACGCCAAGGGCAACCCCCTGTCACAGGATGAGATTGACATGCTGCGGGCAGGTGAGGAGGAGACCACCAGCACCGACACAATGATCCTCATCCGGATCCCCAACGACGGTTCCTCCGCGACCGCCGTCTCCCTGCCCCGGGACACCTACGTCAACGGTGGCGAGGAACTCGGCAACGTCAAACTGAACTCTGTCTACGGCAGTACGAAGTTCTACCGGGAGCAGGAACTGACGGAGAAGGCCGCGGCCGCCGGAGAGACCCCCGACGAGGCCCGGATCAGCTCGGAAGCGGTGCAGGCCGGCAGGGAGGCCCTCGTGAGCTCCATCGCCAACCTCACCGGAATCAGTGTGGACCATTACGCAGAGGTCGGTCTCCTGGGGTTCGTCCTGCTCACCGACGCAGTCGGGGGTGTGGATGTATGTCTCAACAACCCTGTCGACGAACCCCTGTCAGGGGCCAAGTTCCCGGCGGGACGACAGACACTTGACGGCAGAGACGCCCTGAGTTTCGTCAGGCAGCGCCACGACCTGCCCCGCGGGGACCTGGACCGGATCACCCGCCAGCAGGCGTACCTGGCCAGCCTGGCGAACAAGATCCTCAGCGCCCGGACCCTGTCCGACCCCGGTCAGCTGGGAAAACTCAACGACGCGGTGTCACGGTCGGTCACCATCGACTCAGGCTGGGACATCATGGGGCTGGCAACCCAGATGCAGAACCTCTCCGGGGGCAACGTCACCTTCCAGACCATTCCTGTCACCAGCATCGACGGAACCGGCGACTACGGAGAATCGGTGGTGACGGTGAATCCCGACCAGGTCCACGCCTTCTTCCGTACCCTCCTCGGTGACGACGGGTCCGGTGCCACGGAGACCTCCGCCGCACCGGAAGAGGAAATCCCTGACTACGATCCCGCCGAGTCCACGGTCTCGGTGCTCAACGCGGGCAATGTCGACGGTCTGGCGACCCGCGTCGGTGACCTGGTCGCCGGCGCCGGGTTCACGGTCGGTGAAGTCGGGAACCACACCGAGACCGGGGTCTCCGAGAGCCAGGTCAACGTCGCCGACGCCTCGGACCCCGCCGCCCGCGACCTGGCTCGCAAACTGGGTGGCCTCGAGGTCGTGGAGGATGCCAGCCTGGCACCCGGTCAGATCAGCGTCACCCTGTCCGGCACCTACGACGGCCCCGGAGACACCGCAGACGACACCCGGACCCTGTCCGGATCCGACGGCCCCGGTACCACGGGAACCACCGGTGGAACGACCAGCTCGGAGGACGCCGTAGGAACGCCCGGAACCACGGACGGCACGACGGACCGGCAGGCACCCATCTCCGCCGGCACCGACGGCCCCATGTGTGTGAACTGACCGGAACCGTCCCCCGACGGGCTGTCCTCACCGGTTCCCCCTTCACCGGCTCTCACTTCACCTCACCCGTCGGCGTGACCTCGACGGCGGTCCACTGCGCGCCCAGGCCCGCGGCACGGCGTCCGCGATCTTCGACGCCGACGTCGGGGCGTAACCCTCGGTAGTCTCCGCGGCCACCGCGGCGGCCGAGGCATGAAGTGCCGCCGCCTCACCGGCAGAGAAGACCTCACCGGGCAGCTGCGCGGCGCTGGCCGCCATCAGCGCCCCGGTGATCCCGGACAGCACATCCCCGGAACCCGGAGTCGCCCCCCACGACGTCCCGGCGTCGACACATGTCACCCGGATGCACGGTGCCGCTCCGGTCGACGCGGGGACCGCCCGGTCGACCACCACGGTGTTCCTGCCCTTGAGCAGCAGCGAACAGTGCATCACCCGTGACAGGGCGACTGCTGCCACGATGCGCCCCTCGGAGGGGTCAGGTACCGGCTCAACCCCCCGGGGCAGAGACCTGTTGACTGCTGCCGCCAGTCTGCGGAACTCCCCGGCGTGGGGGGTCAGCAGGGTCTGGCGGTCGGTTCCTCCCCGGAAGTAGTCCCCGGGCGACCTGGCGATCAGTGCCTCACGCAGGTCCGGGTGCGCGGCCAGCAGTGTGAGGGCGTCAGCGTCGACGAGCACGGGTTCCTGCCGTCCCAGCAGCTCCGCGAGCTCCGCGGCGGCCTCGTCCCCGGTTCCCCGTCCGGGACCGACGACCCACGCCTGCACCCGGCCGGTCTCCTCCACGGTCGGTGAGACAATGACCTCGGGAGTGGCGCGGAGCACTTCTGCGGCACCGGTCCCGACGTAGCGGACCATGGCACTGGTCGCCCGTACAGCCCCGGTCGTCGCCAGGACCGCAGCGCCCGGATATCTGTCTGATCCTGCACAGATCCCGACGACGCCGCCGGTGTACTTGTCGTCGTCCGGACCCGGTTCCGTCGGCCCGGAGAGACCTGTCGCCTTCAGGCCGGGTGACAGCAGGGGTGAGGTGTGCCCGTCACCGTGCGTGTCACCGTGCGTGTCGAGGTAGCCTCCCACACCGGTGGCCGGTGTCGGCCCGCGACGGTCGGGCACGGGCTCCACGGCAGCGAAGCCGATGTGGACACCCGGCTTTCCGCTCCACCAGGCGTCGAGCTTCTGCAGTTCACCGCCGATCGACCGTCCCGAATCCAGTGACGGGTCTGCGAGCAGCACCTGCCCACAGTGCGGGTTGACGGCGTGGACCCGGCGCCAGCCTCCGAAGGTCACGGTGACATCGGCGACGGCATGGGCGGGAACACGGTCGGTATGCCCGTCCAGTGGATCGGTGACTTCGACGGGCCCGGGGTCAGCGCCGGTGTCCGCGTCCGTACCCGAGGGGACGTCGACGGACAGCAGGGGAATCAACCGTCTACCGGCGAAATCGAGGACGGTGGCGGTCCGGGGATCCACTCCCCCGGACCCACCAGTCCCCAGGACCCCGTCGATGAGCAGGCGGTAGGGGCAGGGACGCCGTGTCCACAGGTCCGCGTAGCCGATGACGTGTCCGCCGGCCTCCATGAACGCCTCGAGGGCCCGGTCGTGGACGCGGACATCCCCGGTGTGTCGGTCCCGTCCGAGCAGTACGGCGTCCACCTGGTGTCCTCCTGCAAGGAGGTCACGTCCCGCATACAGGGCGTCTCCTCCGTTGCCTCCGGAGCCGACTGCGAGCAGGACACGTGCGGCGTCCTTCACCGGTGGGCACTGTCGCATGATCAGTCTGGCGGCGGCAGCGACTGCGGATGCCGCGGACTGCATGAGTTCATCGGGTCTGACCTGGTCATGGAGCAGGGGTTCTTCGGACCGCCGGATCTGGTCGACGGTGAACACGGTGGAGGTGTCTGCTGAAGTGTCTTCCGGGGAGTCTGTGACGGTGGTCGGGGTGGTGTCTTCGTGGCCCATGGCACCCACGCTACCGCCTGTACACGGGGCAGATGCCGTCACCGGGACGCCCCTCCCCCGTACGGTCGACGGCCCATTCAGCCCGGCCC
>NZ_LR131109.1:0-3338 GCF_900626215.1 Corynebacterium neomassiliense
CCGGTGGGAGGGTGTCGCGGTCACTGGGGACGCCGGGGGCGCAGGTGATGCAGGCAGGTGGTGACCATGCCCCAGATCTCCGCATCGTCGCGGCCGTCGAGGTCGATGGCAGTGAAGTCGTGGTTGGCGGGGATCAGTTGTGCCGGCGGACCGGGGTGGTACTGCTTGACGGTGAATTCTCCGTCAACGAGGGCGACGACAACGTCGTCGTCCTTGGGGGTCAGGGATCGGTCGATGATGAGTTCGTCACCGTCGTCGATACCGCGGCCGGTCATGGACTCCCCGGCGACACGAACGAGGAATGTCGCGGCCGGATGGTCGATGAGCTGGCGTGACAGGTCGATGCCGGCGTCTGCATAGTCCTCGGCGGGGGAGGGGAAACCCGCGGCGACGGTTTCCACTGCTGAGGGAATCAGCATGTCCGAGCCGGGGTGTAGTGACCGTGGAGCATCCATAGCTACATAGAACACGTGTTCGTATGCGGGTGCAATACCGCAGGCCGGCAGGGGCCTAGGGGGGTGACGTCTTCCCTTTGATCGGTGGTGATCGGGGTGTGATCGGTAAGAGCCCTGTCCCGCCGTCATCTCCAACAGTGTGAACTAGTCCCTTACGAACCAGCAGGTCCTATTTGATAGCACATAGCAGTATAGGTAGATCCGTGTGGCACTATTATGCCATGTCGACAGCAGACGAAAACGCAGCAAAACATCTTTCCAGGACATCGCTCAGGGACTTCGGTCCGCCGGTCCCGACTGATGACAAAGCCGCTACATACGCTACACACGTATTGAAAATCATGCCACATGAAGCGCCACTACCTGTGTTGCTTCGGCACGCGTTAGATCTAATCGGCATACCGCACCATGGTCCGTGGGAGAAGGTCGCTTGGTGGGTAGAATTCCAGTATCAAGGGCACTCCTGTAGCCTCTCGTACGAGAAGTTCGGCTTACGCCTTCGCGTCCGTGGTGACCTTACCAAGGAGCGAGCAGATAGAATCCTTTTGGAGATACGGAAGAAGCTAAACACAGCCGGGAGGACTGTCGAAAAACTGCTTTCTAAAAAGGCTCACAATGCGATAAACTCCGGAAACGTAACTGTGGCCAACCAATACAGGCGACTACGTCGTGCTTACGACTACTTCCGGCAACGTGCCGTCAATCCGGACTTCGTCGAGGATATCCATGAGCAGATGGAGGGTGACGGCATAGTCAAAAGTTGGAGTCATCATGTTTGCGGAAAGAGCGTTATGGATCTCAACGCCTCGCATGATCTGGTGGCGTCGATATCTGCGTATTTGAGCGTGTTGGAACACTGTTTTGTGCTCATACTCCCGTTCCACGACTTTGATCCGAGTTCGGATGAGCTGACTCAGATTATTGGCGACCGATGGGGTGACAAGTGGAGGCGGGTCATTGGTGTTTCTGACAAGGAATCGAAGAGGCTTCGGGAACGTCTTGGGGAAGTCGTCGAGCAATGGAGAAATCCTTACTCTCATGGCGGTTTCGAGAAGGGGTACGGCGCTACTGTCTACGTGCACATGGAAGGTCTTGGAGCTCTTCCAGTCGGCATGTCCAGTATTCTCGATAGCCCACGGTTCTCTTTTTTCCCTCTCTCAGAGACTGATCTTTCTAAAGTGTTCGGACTATTTGATGATATAGACGCTTACCTGGTCAGGACATTTCCTCATGCGATGGCGTGGATCGAGTCGGGGTTAGACGTACGATTCGACGAGGAATTTATTTCGCAAGTTTCCCACAGTATCGAGAACTACGGCAATGTGAAAAAGCTAATAGAAATACAATCGTATTTGGATGATAGGGCAGCCAACATGGACTACTGAGTTTAGTTTTATTCAGATTTTAATAGATATTCCATATTTTTATTTCGATACTACTGTGATGCATGCTACATAGATACACAGAGTGATGGAGCGGAAAAAGTTCAGCAGAAGAACCTAGACAGCAGCGTAGCTGCCTGTCTCTGTCGTGTGTACTGGAAGAGGCACGCTGATTGACCTGTGCGGCATTCAGGATCGGAGATAGCGGTGGGGGCAGGGACGTGCGTTTGACGTTGTCAACGGAACCCCCGCCAAGCACGGGGCAGAACCAGGTCCCGATACGTACCTATGATGTGAATGGGATCGCTATGTGGCACGGATTTCTGATAGCTCTGTGTCGCTATGCACCGCTTTCCGTATTCATCCGCTGGGCCGCCTCCTGGTGAAGAGCGGGAAGGTCTGCGAGATGTCGAAATGGTCGAGGTGACGGAGGTAGTTCAGCGTGGAAGCACCTCCGATTCGGAGATGATATCGCGCATGCAGGCGACAGTCAGCCGTCGCCATTCGCTTTTCGGTGGAGCGCTTGGAGCATTCTCTCCGCCGAGGTGAGCGAGTGCTACGCCGAGGATCGGTGCGTGATGAGGGAACAATCCGAGAGCACGCGCTCCGGCCTCCTGCTTGCTGATGACCTCACCCGTCGTGAGCGTCGCGTGCATCCGCGCGGGTCCGAGGAGCCGCCATTGGACCCTTCCGGCTCCGAGGGCTCCACGCCCCCTCTCGGTGCGCCGCATCAGCGGCTTCCAGTACCCGAGCAGGTTGTTCAGGGTCCATGCTCGGAGCTTGTCGGGCTCCGGGTCCAGACCCCAGGTCGAGACGTCCTCTCCCCGTAGCGCGATGCCACCGTGCTGGAGCTCGTGCCAGATCACGGGATTCACATCGAACGCGCCCCTGGGGTCGAAGATCTCGCCCACGTGGGAAGCGATGGGTTCGATCTGTGTCACAGGGCGCGTGATCTCCGAGTCCCACACGAACGAGGTGTTGCAGCACGCGCTGACGCCCATACCTCGGATGGCTCGCCCAAGTAACCGCGGGAATTGTGACAGGTGCAGAGCTCGCAGGCGTGGGATAAGACCAGAGTGTCCTCTCCAGTCGTCGTCAACCGTGGCGATCAGATCGATGTCACTGGCCTTCGGACGATACGCTCCCAGCGCGACGGAACCAGCGACTGCGACGCCCGTGATCGCTCCAGGTAGCAGTCGATCGGCCGAGGCGAGATACGGCCCGGTTGCTCGGCGGACTTCATGCGGCAGCGCAGCTTCCATGCAAACACCATACAGAGAAGCCACCTTGAAGCGGCGTACCACGTGGCCTGACTGTAGATCTGGAAAACCTCGGCGGCCTGGGGAACATCTACGCGACAGCGCACCTTACGGATGTGGCCTTGCCCGCAAATCGTGGACAGGTAACTAAGCTGCCTCAGGTTCCTCAGCAGCAGGTTTGTTGAACAGATTCATTTCGAACTCCACCGGCGGCACATACCCCAGCGACGAGTGCAGCCGTC
>NZ_LR131110.1:0-3283 GCF_900626215.1 Corynebacterium neomassiliense
GGGGTGGGGCAGAGAGGGGCCGGCACATGCCGCCATGGCGGAGCAGGAGCGGTGTAGGGTTGTTCGAATCGCTTTTGTCCTCCCCGGCACGTATGGTGAAGGCAATGACTGACACTGAGAACGTCTCCGGCGACGAAAACCAGCCGGACACCTCCCAGTCGACGGTTCCTCAGAACAATCTGCTCGAGACCCCGGTGGAGACCACCCCGGGCGTCGGTGACATTGTGGGCGCAGATGATTCCGAGAACACCGCGGACAGGGATGTCACCGAAGAGAATCCTGCAGAAGACAACCATGACGACGGGCACCGGCCCGTGGACGACGATGCATCTACCGGCACCACCGGTGACGCCGGGAGTGCCGGCGGCACCGACGAGGACGCCGGAACGGCCGGGGCCGCGTCGGACGCGAAAAGTGCGACGGACGCAGAACCTGCGGACGAGGACGACACAGAGGACGAGGGGTCGGGCTTCGCCGGACTGGGTCTGCCCGACCGTGTTCTCGAGGCTGTGAGGAAGGTCGGGTATGTCACCCCGTCCCCGATCCAGGCCGCCACGATCCCCGCGCTGATGAAAGGCCGGGACGTTGTCGGTCTGGCGCAGACCGGCACCGGCAAGACCGCAGCTTTCGCACTGCCCGCACTGTCCCGTCTCGACCTCGACGAGCGCTACCCCCAGGTACTCGTCCTGGCGCCGACCCGGGAGCTGGCACTGCAGTCCGCCGACGCATTCGAGACTTTTGCGGAGCATCTCGGCAACATGAGCATCCTGCCGATCTACGGCGGGGCACCCTACGGCGCCCAGCTGTCCGGTCTGCGTCGCGGGGCCCAGATCATCGTGGGTACTCCGGGCAGGATCATCGACCACCTCGAGAAGGGGAGCCTCGACCTGTCCCGGCTGCGGTTCCTTGTCCTGGACGAGGCCGACGAGATGCTGAACATGGGTTTCCAGGAGGATGTCGAGCGCATTCTCTCCGACACGCCTGATTCACGTCAGGTCGCGTTGTTCTCCGCGACGATGCCCTCCGCCATCCGCAGGCTGTCCCGGCAGTACCTGCATGACGCCGAGGAATACACGGTCAAGTCCGAGCAGCGGACCAACGACAACATCTCGCAGGACTTCCTGATGGTGTCGCACCGTAACAAGCTTGATGCGCTGACCCGGATCCTGGAGGTCACGGAGTTCGACGCGATGATCCTCTTCGTGAGGACCAAGAGTGACACCGAGGAGCTCGCCGAGAAACTGCGCGGGAGAGGTTTCGACGCCGCCGCGATCAACGGTGACATCGCCCAGAATCAGCGTGAGCGTACCGTCGACCAGCTCAAGGACGGTCGTCTCGACATTCTTGTGGCCACCGACGTGGCTGCCCGCGGTCTCGACGTCGACCGGATCACCCATGTGTTCAACTACGACATTCCCCGCGACACGGAATCCTATGTGCACCGTATCGGCCGTACCGGCCGGGCCGGTCGCACCGGCCGGGCGATCCTCTTCGTGACCCCGCGGGAACGTCGTCTGCTGAAGAACATCGAGCGTGCGACGAAATCGCATCTCAGAGAGATCGATCTGCCGAGCGTCGACCAGGTCAACGAGGCCCGTAAGGCGAAGTTCTTCTCGTCGCTCACCGACGCGCTCAAGGACAGGCAGATGGACACCTTCCGCGAGCTGGTGACCTCCTATTCGCAGGACAATGACGTTCCCATGACGGACGTCGCCGCTGCTCTGGCAGCCAAGCTGCAGGGTAAGGAACCGTTCTACACCCAGGAGATCCGCGAGCCCCAGCGTCGTGAGCGCCGTGGTCGTGAGGACGGGGACCACGGCAGGGAGAACTCGGGTGTCTTCCGCCCGTTCTCGGAGCGGTTCAGCCGTGAGGCGCCGAAGGTCACCGACCGCAGCGGTAAGGACCTCGCCGTCTACCGGGTCAGCGTCGGTCACCGTCAGCGCGTCCGCCCGGGTGCCATCGTCGGCGCCCTGGCGAACGAAGGCGGGCTGAACTCGCGGGACTTCGGCAGGATCAGCATCTTCTCTGAGCATTCCCTTGTCGAGCTGCCCGCCGACCTTCCCCGGGAGGTGTTCGAGCAGCTTGACCAGACCCGGATCTCCGGAAAGCTCATCAACATCGAGCCGGACCCGGGGGCTCCCGCCGGTAGGCCGGGCAGCAGTCGCCGTGACCGCGACGACCGTGGCGGTGACAGGGGCGGCGACCGGCGTGGTGGTCGTGGCCGTGACCGCGACGACCGGGGTGGGCGCGGTGAGCGTCAGTCAGACCGTGGACGTTTCGACCGTGACCGGGGTAACCGCGACCACGGTAGCCGCGAGCACGGCGGGCGCAGCAGCTGGCGTGGGAACCGCAACGACCGTTACGACCGGGGTGACCGTGAGGACCGTGGCGGCTTCCGGGGACGCCGGGAGCGCAGCTGACCCTGAGCTGAGTGACCGGGAATTCCGGTAACTGCGATGAATGACCGCACCTGTGGCCTGTGCCACGGGTGCGGTTGTGTCGTTGAGGTGTCACCGTAGGCAGGAGTCCCGGGCAGCGTCGGCGTCCCCGGTACTGACCGTCAGACTGTAGGCCACGGCGACGGTGAGGTATCTGGCAGAGTATGCGCAGGCAGCCGGCCACTCTGCCGACGGCAGCCATTCTGAGGGCGTCCCGTCACTCTTGGACTGGTTGGCCTGCGTGGACACCGCGATGAGGTTCAGCTCGATGTCATTGGCGAAAGCGGTCCGCCGGGCACGGGTCCAGGTGTGTGCACCGTGGTCCCAGGCCGCAGCCAGGGGCACGACGTGGTCGATCTCCGTGTCCACGGGGGTGAAACGTTCTCCGGTGTACACGTCCGTGGCCTCACCGCGAGCGGTCGGACAGTCCGGCACCGGTGAGTCTGTGGCCGGATCGGCGGGATTGCCGAAGGTACGGAACAGAACGAGGTCGCGGGTCGTGCACAGTCGACCGGCGGAGGACACACGCGTGGACCATCCCCCGAACTCGTCCCGGCTGTAGCCGAGGACGTGGGTGCGTCGGGGGACAGTCAGGACCCTGCTGAGCAGGGTTTCCACGGTCCGGCGGTCCGTGGCGTCCTGCCCGGGGCCGGCTCCGCAGGCGGCGAGGGCTGTCACGAGAACAACGGTGAGAACTGTCGCGGGGACGGTGGCTGCTGTCATGGACCTGTCAGACTCCTGGCGCTTATACACATCCGACGCGGCCGGCCAAGTGGATTATGAATCTCTCCACTGATCACTCCCCGTCGATTATACACATCTGACGCTGCCAACGAGACTCCACG
>NZ_LR131111.1:0-3190 GCF_900626215.1 Corynebacterium neomassiliense
TCCAGTTCCTCACCCACAGACCAGGTGGTGATGTTGTCACGGTCCGCATCGGTGAGCACATCCAAATCCCCGACACGCGTATCCGGAGCCGTGGCCATGGTGTCCAACACACCAACAAACACCGACACCAGCTGGTCGAACAGTCCAGCAGGAAGGGCTTCGGGGTGGTGGGTGAACCGGAATCCCAGTGTGTCTGAGGGCAGGACGGCAATGCTGACCGGGTAGTGGGTGGAGTCCCGGCCGGTGACGTGGTCCAGGCTGAGGTCACCGACACCATCGTTGTCGCCCTTGGCGGAGGGGAAGTTCTCGTAGGCGAGCAGTGTGTCGAACAGGGGGTTGTGCCCGGTGATCCGGTGGATGTCCGGCAGCGGAATGTGGTGGTCGTCGAGGACGGCGGTGTTGGTTGCCTGGGTCCGTGTGATCAGACCGGTCAACGTGGGGTTGCCGGTCACATCGACAGGCACGGCGATGGTGTTGATGAACAGGCCGACGGCATCCTCAATCCCGTCGATGTCAGCGGGACGGCCGGAAACAGCCGCACCGAAAATGACGGTGTCCTGGCCGGTGACACTATTGAGGGTAACTCCCCAGGCAGTCTGAACGATGGTGGCCAAGGTGGTGCCCGTCACCCGTGCGAGATCTGACAGAGAACGGGTTTTATCACTGTCCAGCGACAGATGATGTTCGTCAGGGAACCCGGTGGTATCAGCATCCGGGATACCGACGAGAGTGGGATCATCCACCGTGGCGAGCACCCCACTCCAGGTGTCCAGGGATGTCTGGGGGTTCTTGTCCCCCAGCCATTCGAGGAACCGGGTGTAGGTCTGGTCCGGTTGGACTGTCTGATCCGGATGGGCGTAACTGTCGAGGAGGCAACGCACCAGCAGTGGTGAGGACCATCCGTCGGTGAGTGTGTGGTGTTTGGTGAGTACCACGGCTGCCCGGTCGTGGTCGGTGACCAGGACGAGTCGCAGCAGTGGCGGATCGGTCAGGTCAAAAGGCAGACTGCGCTGGTCATCGGCGATGCTGTTGACCACCTCATCAAAACCGAGATCCTGCCACCGGTCGGTAACGCCCGCAGCGGCGGTGTCTGTGGTACCGGCGAGGTCCACATGGTCGAACCGGGGTGGTACATCGACAGGGAGGACAGCGTAGTAGTCACCGGTGGCCCCGGTGGTGATCGCCGCAGTCAGGTTCGGGTACCGGCGCAGTGTGGATACCAGAGCGTTGTCCATCCGGTCAGGATCCACAGTCCCGGTCAGGCGCAGAACATTCTGCACCACATACAGGTCGGTGCTGTCGGCATCGTCGGCGGAGAGTGCGGCGTGGAAGACCAGTCCCTGCTGGAGCGGGCTGAGCGGTTGGACATCAGCCAGGGCACCGTAGATGTGCTGCCAGGTGTCGAGATCAGCCTGGGTGACGGTGTCGGCCAGCACGTCGGACGGCGACCGCCGGACAGTATCTGTGTTGGTGGCGTAGTCGGCCAGGGTGACCAATGCACGGGTCCACAGACAGATCAAGTCGTCGATGTCATCGGCGGACAGGATACCGGTGGCGTAGGACACTCCGCCGGACAATGTCAGATCCGTGCTGCTGGTGCCGGTGGCGGACATGTTGATGTCGATGACCGCCGGGGCGGCCGCGATGCTGTCGGCGTGGCCGGTCAACCCCGGGGATTCCGGGGCCCCCGACCAGTTGGTGCCAGTGGGGTTGGTGCCGCTGGTGAACTGGCCGAGGTAGTTGAATCCGATTTGTGGGGTGCGGCCGGTGGCCAGGCGGTTGGCGGTGTCGGGGTTGAGGTAGCGCAGCAGACCGTAGCCGATCCCCCGATCCGGGACGGCGGCAAGGTGCTCTTTGACCCGCAGGACCGCGTCAGCAGCCGCTGCCGGATCGTCAACGGCGGTGGTGGGGTCGATGTCGTCGGTGCTGAGGGCCACCGGGTACCAGCTGGTGAACCATCCTATGGTCCGGGACAGGTCCGCCCCAGGGACCAGGGTTTCTTCACGGCCGTGGCCTTCCAGGCCGATCAGGGTACGACGGTGAGCGTCACCGCGGGCGGCCCGCCAGGCACCCAGTGCAGTGGTCAGTGACCCCAGCAGGATGTCGTTGACGTCGGCGGACAGCAGTCCCGGTAACGTCGACAACAGTTTCCTGGTGGTGGGACTGTCCAGGCTGACTCGAGCATGCCCGGTGGTGCCGGTGGTGTCGAGGGCAGGGTCCAGTGCCCTGGCACCGAGCAGGGGATCATCGGCAGTGACAACATCTGTCCAGTAGCCGGCCTGGTCGGTGATCGTGTTGTCACCGGTGTCGTTGACCCGACGGGACAAGGCATCAGACCAGGTGGTGACAGTTGTCCCCGTGTCCGGCAGTGGAGCATCGGTCCTGCCTGTGGCCAGATCCCAGGCGTGGGTGAGATCGTCGGCGAGGATACGCCAGGACACGCCGTCGACGACGAGGTGGTGGATCACGAAGACCAGTCGGCCGTCGGGTTCAGTATCAGAGGTCACCCACCGGGCCGCCCACAGATCACCGTTGGCGGGGTCCATGGTGGCCGACAGTTCGGTGGTGATGTCCCTGATCAGATTCCGCCACTGATCGGAGTCCCAGGACAGGTTCGTGTGGTCGGTGGTGATCCGGTCGGTGACGGTGGGGATGAGGTCACCGGTGCCGGTGCCACTGTCACCGGTATCGGCGCCACCGAGGGCAAACCGCCACTGGTGTGTGCTGGTGTCCTGGTACAGGCGCCCGGTCAGTACCGGGTGGTGGTTGATGACCAGGGACAGTACCTGGGACAGGAGACCGGTGCTGAGTCCGGCAGGGGTGACGTAGCAGAACCCCTGGGTGAAGTGGTCGAAGCCCGGTGTGCCGACTTTGCGTTGGGCGATCGGCAGAACAACTGCATCACGAACTGGTGTGAGTACCGTAGCAGACGCGTCGTCATCGACGGTGTCGGCAATGGTCGCCAACCCGGCGATGGTGCGGGCGGCGAAGACATCGGCGGCGGTGAAGGCCACACCCATTTTACGTGCCCGGGTGACCAGTTGGATCGACAGGATGCTGTCGCCGCCGAGGTGGAAGAAGTCGTCGTCGATGGACAGTTCCGTGTCGTCGTCGAGGGCCAGAACATCGGTGAACACCGCGGCGATGGTCTTTTCCGTGTCCGTGGCAGGCGCCCGGCCGGTCCCCGACC
>NZ_LR131112.1:0-3158 GCF_900626215.1 Corynebacterium neomassiliense
GGGAGAAGAGGGGGCAGGGGGAAGAGGGCCGGGCTACCGGTCCTGATGCGCCGGTCGCAGCTCGAGGGCCAGTCCGTTGATGCAGTACCGCAGGTCAGTGGGAGTGTCGAATCCTTCACCGGCGAAGACATGGCCAAGGTGACCGCCGCAGGTGGCACAGATCACCTCGGTCCGGCGCATCCCCAGGGAATCATCGACTTTCTCGATCACGGCGTCCGAATCCGCCGGGTCGAAGAAGGACGGCCACCCGCAGTGGGAGTGGAACTTCTCGGTGGACCGGAACAGTTCGGTCCCGCAGCCACGGCAGACGTACACCCCCTCCGTCTCATCATCGGTGTACTCACTGGTGAACGGTCTCTCTGTCGCCGCATGGCGCAGTACCTGGTAGGAGTCGGGGGAAAGCCGCTCCCGCCACTGGTCGTCGGTGAGAGCTGAGAAATCCTCGAACTGGAAATCGGTCATCGCGGGTGCCTCACTGTCGGATCGGGGTCCCGGAACTCTCCGGGCTGTCCCCGTCAGTTCTAGCGCGTTCCGCCGAACCGTGCCGTGGCGCGGCGAGCAGATCCCTCAGGAGAGCACCGGGGCCGGTGTCCTGTCCTGACCGTCGACGTTCCGCCAGCCACCGGGCCACACAGACCGCGGAAGCGACAAGCAGGATAGACCAGCCCACCGTCCCGAGGCTGTAGTGGAGTATCTCTCCGATGCCCGGCCACCTGTCGGAGTACCAGTCGTCGAGGGTGAGGGTGAGGTACACGCCGAACCAGATGAACGTCCCGTGCATCACCGACCGACGGCACAGGACGGTGAAGAACACCGGGATCAGCATCATCGTGTAGTACAGCTGCCCCAGGGAGCTGACCAGGAAGACACCGGTGAGCAGGACAGAAGTCGTCGTGGCCGCCCACATGAACGGATCCGAGTCGCGCCACCACAGCAGTCCGAGGACGGCGGTGAGGACGCACAGGGCTGCGACGGCCTGCAGCGCCAGCACAGGCAGGGAGGACCAGCCGTAGTGGGCGCCTACGCCCGCGAGGGAGGAGTTCGCGTAGTCCCTGACTTCACCGAGATAGGGCAGAAGGACGTTGACGTAGTTGTCCGTGTCCGGGACGACCAGCCAGCCGATCCCCGTGATCACGACGGGGACGCCGACACCGGAGGCGAGCACCCTCCACTGCCTGCGTACGAGGGGGAGGAAGAGCAGGACCACGAACTGCGGCTTGACGGTGATCGCCAGTCCCAGTGCCACCCCGCCGAGAATTCCGGCCCACCGCGGCGGGGCGTCCGGGGCACCTGCGGCGGCTGCGGTTCCACGGTCGGACCGTCCGGTGATGGCCAGGAGGTTCACCGGTGCCTGGCCACGGTCAACGAGCAGCATCCACAGGAACACGACCTCGAGGAAGAAGAGGAGACCGTTGACGTTCGAGAACTGCAGAGTGTTCGTCACCGTCTCTGAAGCGAAGAAGACCAGGACGGCGACGGGGAGGACCGGTCCGGTGAGCCTGCGCCGTACCAGCAGAGTCAGCAGGGCCAGGGCGAGGACCACTGCGACGGCGTCTGCGAGGATGAGCCCGTTGCGGCCGACTCCGGAGGGGACCATGCCCAGCGGGCTGAGCAGTAGCGTGCCGCCGGGAGAGTAGAGGTAGTGGGGGTCGTCGTTGGTGTAGTCCTCGACGTAGACGGCGGTTCCGGTGACGAAGCGGTGCAGTGCCGACCAGACGGTGGTGAAGTCGTCAGTGGGGTGTTCGTTGTGCGGTGTGATGATGACCCGGTGGAGAACCGTCATGACGGCCAGTGGCCAGGCGGCTCGGGTGAGGATCCTGGAGAACCTCCCGGGTCCGGACTCCGGAGCGGGGTCTCCTGGGGCAGGGCTGTGGGTAGTCGTCGTGGCAGTCACGGTCTGAATGCTACCTGCGGAGGACGCAGGTTCAGGCCACGGGAGCGTCACGGAGGTGGGGGGAGGCGTGATGACACCACCTGCCGGGGGTGGCGGCGCCGGTCAGTGACCGGCACAGACGGGCACTGACGGAGGCAGGCGGGCACCGGTGTTCCGGGAGAGGAAACCCCTGAGAGGTGCCCCGGGAAACCCTGCGGGGAAGACCCCGTCACATACGAGTACGCCGCCCCCGGAATACCTCGGGGGCGGCGTACCGACCTGTAGTCCCTACTGGGTTCGAACCAGCGACCTCTCCGGTGTGAACGGAACGCTCTTCCACTGAGCTAAGGGACTCTCGTGAACGGGTGCCAATCTAGCACCCGTCCCCGGGCGGAGTACAAATCGGCCTGTCACAGGCCTGTGGGGGACCCGATGCCGTCCCAGGGTGGATACGGCGGGAGGCAGGCAGGGGGTCATCCGGGGATCCCGACAGAGGACAGGGCAGGGGACAGGGCAGGGGACAGGGCAGGGTGTCCGGTCGGACTGCTCCGGGTGCGGACCCGTGAATCACACTGATGTGATGAACTTCGGCCGTGACAGGCGTACGCGCTGCCCTTGGTCGGATGGTTACCTGCATGTTTGTGGCCCGTGGGCCGGTCAGCTATAGTTCAAACCCGCACCGGACAGCCGGGGCGTGCGGATGTGGCGCAGTTGGTAGCGCATAACCTTGCCAAGGTTAGGGTCGCGAGTTCGAGTCTCGTCATCCGCTCAGGGTTACTGATTTTGCCGCCGGGTTACCGGGAGGTAGGGTCGGTGTCCGAACGAGGCGGAAACGCCACGGTGGAATGGCTGAGTGGCTTAGGCAACGGTCTGCAAAACCGTGTACACGGGTTCGATTCCCGTTTCCACCTCGCAACACGCGCGTTTAGCTCAGCGGGAGAGCGCTTCCCTGACACGGAAGAGGTCACTGGTTCGATCCCAGTATCGCGCACGAACAGGCCCCTGCGGGCCTGGCTCTGGTCGGTTTTCCGACCGCTTTGCGGATGTGGCGCAGTTGGTAGCGCATAACCTTGCCAAGGTTAGGGTCGCGAGTTCGAGTCTCGTCATCCGCTCCACTCTCCGACCCGGTCTCTGCCGGGTGGGCGAGTATTCCGGTCCCGCGCGTTTAGCTCAGCGGGAGAGCGCTTCCCTGACACGGAAGAGGTCACTGGTTCGATCCCAGTATCGCGCACGAACAGGCCCCTGCGGGCCTGGCTCTGGTCGGTTTTCCGACCGCTTTGCGGAT
>NZ_LR131113.1:0-2889 GCF_900626215.1 Corynebacterium neomassiliense
ACCCCTGCCTGCTCTGCCACGCGGAGGCAGAAGACCATCCGGTGACGCCGTGGTCCACCCCGTAGACGGCGAGGTACTCCCCCACCGTCAGCCAGGTTCCGCAGGAGCGGCAGAGCACCGCGGACTCCCGGCGCTGCACGTCGGTGGCGGTGGGCCACGGCGTCACCGGATGGTCTTCTGCCTCCGCGTGGCAGAGCAGGCAGGGGTAGGTGTGTCCGCAGCAGCGGAACCGCACCGCGACGACGTCCCGCGCTGAATGCCAGTGGGCGCAGCCGACGCCCCCGACCAGCGTCGCGGCGTCCCCTGACGGTTCAGAAGTCATTGACGAGCACCGCCGCCCCGTCGAAACGCCCGGCCTTCAGGTCACGGAGGGCGTCAAGGGCCCTGCTCATCGGGTACTCGTGGGTCGTGGCGCGCACATGGTACCGGTCGACGAGGTCGAGGAACTCTCGTCCCTGGGCCCGGGTGTTCGAGGTGACCGACCGGATCTCCTTCTCGTAGAACAGTTCGTTCTCGTAGTTCAGCGGTGGGGTGTCTGACAGGTGGATCCCCGCGATGGACAGCACCCCTCCCCTGTCGAGTGCCCGCATGGCGACCGGGACGATGTCTCCGACAGGTGCGAAGAGGATCGCGGCGTCCAACGGCTCCGGGGGCATGTCGTACGCCCCGGACGCCGAGGCGCACCCCAGAGACAGTGCCAGGTTCTGCGCGTCAGCGTCCCGGGTCAGGACGTGGACCCGCGCACCCTGGGCCAGGGCCACCTGGGCGCACAAGTGCGCCGAGCCTCCGAAACCGTAGAGGCCCAGGCGGGCCGGGTGCTCCGGTGTGGAAGCGGGCAACCCGGCGCGCTGCAGGGCGTGGTATCCGATGATTCCCGCGCACAGCATCGGGGACATGGCGACGTCACCGGCCCTGCCCGGGCCACCACCGGCCGCCCTGCCCTCGCCACCGTCGTCGGTGGCGGTGGCGGTGGCGGGGAGCAGGTAGGCGAATCTGGCGTCCACGGTCATGTATCCGGCGTAGCCGCCGTCGGCGTCCCACCCCGTGTAGGTCGAGTACGGGCAGAGGTTCTCCCGGCCGGAGGTGCACCACCGGCAGGTACCGCAGGTCGACCTCAGCCAGGCGGCGCCGACCCGCGCACCCGCCCACGAACTGTCCACCCCGGCTCCCAGTGCGACGACATCGCCGACGATCTCGTGGCCCGGGGTGACGTGCGGGCGGTGGACGTCCAGGTCGCCTTCGGTGACGTGGAGGTCGGTCCGGCACACCCCGCAGGTGTGCACCCGGACGAGCAGTTCACCGGGGCCGGGATCCGGTACAGGCCTGTCGACGAGTTCCAGGGGTGCGTCGGGGCCGTCGACGGGGCCCGGGGTTGTGACCTGCCAGGCCCGCATCGTGCGTGGTACCGGGGACGCCCCGGGCGCCGGGGTGGTGACTGGTGTGGTGTCCATGTGTCCCATTGTGGTGTCCCGTAGTGCGTCCGTCACGCCCCGGGGGCACCCGGCGGTCTACTGCCGCCCAATGAAGGGGGTGGCCGGTGCCGGGTCCGCACCTCCCGGACGGCCGGGACGGAAGGGTCCGAGCAGGTCCCCGGCAGTCTCACGGTCCCCTTGTGCACCCCGGCCCCCGGGCTCTCCGGCGACCTCTTCGGCGACCAGGCGCCCCAGCAGTGCGGACAGTGTCATCCCCGAGTGGGTGACAAGCGCGTAGATGCGACGGTGGGGGTCGGTGAACCCGACCAGGGGAAGCCCGTCCTCTGGCAGACTGCGCGCCGACAGTTCCACACGGGCGACCGGCACGGCTGTACCGAAGACCGTGGCGAGTTCGATCTCCATGAGGTGACGGATCTCGTCGAGCAGTGCCGGCAGTGCGGCAGGGTCCGACGCCTCGGCGACACGGTGTTCCACCGGGGGAAGCTGGACCCACAACCGGCCGTCATGCCGGGGGCGGACATTGACACGGTCGCTGATGACCACCCGTCCCAGAGGAACGTCGGTGGGCACCGTCAGGCCGAGGAAGCTGTGGGTCCTCTCTCCCGGGACGGAGAGGTCGGCGACGGGCAGGCCGAACCCCCGGGAAGCTGCACCTGCCGCCACCACGACCGCGTCCGGGGTCAGTGCGGTACCGTCGTCGAGGATGACCCTGGCGTTGTCCCGGGTGGAATCAATGTGGGTGACCCGTCCCTGCTGGACGGTCACCCCGTGCGAGGCCAGGTCATTGAGCAGCCCTGCGGCGAAGAGGTCGGCGTCCAGGTAGCCTTCGCCGGGGAAGTAGAGGGCGGTGGTGCCTTCGGGTAGAAAATCGCGCCAGCGCACGACCGGCTCCAGGTCCTCAAGGTCGGCGAGGGTCACCGGTTCCACCGGGTACTGTTCCCGGCGCAACCGGTCCAGACGGTTTCCGAGCAGGTCGGCGCGCTGGCCGGGGCTGCCTTCCGTAGCTGCGAGGACCGCCCCGGAACGGTGGAACCAGGTTCCGTGGAGCTCCTTCTGCAGGCGGTCGTGCTCGGCCATGCCCTCCACGTTGAGGCGGTGGTAGGCGTGCGGGGGCTTGTTGTTGGCGTTGATCCAGGCGAAGGACCGGTGACTGGCCCCGGCGAACGGGGCCTCGGCGTCGAGGAGGGTCACCTGGTGTCCGCGTACCGCCAGTTCCCGTGCCGCGCAGAGTCCGAGGACACCTGCGCCGACGACACAGATGTCCCGGAGTTCCGTTCCCGAGTCCTGCATTGTCCTCCACCTCACTCACGGTCTGTCCCTGCCTGACCACGGCCCTGTCCCCTGCACTGTAGCCCCTGCACTGCCGGCCCCGCCCCCGTAGACGCCGGCGGGCGGGGCCGGCAGTGCAGGGGCTACAGTGCAGGGGACAGGGCCGTGGTCAGGCAGGGACAGACCG
>NZ_LR131114.1:0-2613 GCF_900626215.1 Corynebacterium neomassiliense
CCGGTAGGCGGTGGGGGAGGGGCAAAGAAGTGCTGCCGTGGTAGCGCTACGCGCAACCTTGCCCTCTTGTGTGTGACGAGGGTCAGGGTGGGCACGCACGGGCAGGTGGGCCCGAGAAAAGGGCCCCAGCCCGAAGACTAGTGGCCATGACCCATACAAGGCAGAAAAATAATAAATCTACTGGTGGCAGTCAAAAAAGTATATATCGCTATTCTGTCTATACTCTATTATGTTATGAATGGTTCAGAATGGCGCTTCAGATGCACGGCGTGCTTGAAGTGATAGAACATACCGACACCAAGCCAGGGCGCAATCAACCGAAAGTTGAGCGCTTTCAGGATCGATCTGCGGTACCGTATGGTTAGCGTGACCAGCGTCAGAGCTGTGATTCCTGAGATACTGCACGGATTGTACGAGACGATTTAGGCCTTTAGCTATGTCATTAAGCGCAACGGCAGCTCCGCCCGCTGATAAGTCATCTGATTTGATGCCAAGCAATCTGTGCACCTCTGAGACTCTTTCCATTACCTTTTTACTCCTTGACTCCTGTGCGGGTATCCCATGAGCGTCCATAATTGCTGCGGATACCGCCTCTATCAGCGACTTTGAGTGTCCGATGACATCTGACAGATCTTGGTCTCGGGTAATCGCCTGGTTCAGTTTCTTTACTTCTCGCAAGACTCCGTCGATAGTTCCAATTCCGCTGACGTCCAAATCTTCCAGAGTGACGACATCTGCCTGTGAAATATTCCCATTTTCGTCGAGTTTGAGTCCATCCTCACTGCAAGCTCGTCTGACTTCCTCGAAATCCATAAACAAACTCACGTCATCCGTGTTTAAGATTTGACCACTTCTTCCTGCTAGGATGGTGATCGTGGAAAGTGCTCGAAGTCCATCAGTGCTTTCAGCTGGGTCAGCCCAGTTAACGGAAGCTGACATCGTGTCATGAATTACAGATCGGTCATATGACCATGCGTTGCGCAGTGTGATGTCACGTAGATCTTTCGGAAGTTTGAATTCGGCTCGTAGCCATGCGCGGAGGATGTCTTTCTGATCAAGATATTCTGCCAGAGCTGAAACTGCTCCACGGATGTTGCGGCTGACAAGATCGTTATTGCTTTGGTCGGATATGTTTAACGTCATGCTAGTGATCTTAGCGACGGTCCCCATGAAGATGCTGAATGAGCGCGAGGCTCAATCGGTCGGTTCTCCCCTACCCCTTCCATGAAGATGATCACGGTCGCCTACAGGCACTGTTGGTCGTGACCCTGGGATGGGGCGGAATGCTGCCGCGGTAGCGCTTCGCGCAACCTTGCCCTCTAGTGTGTGAGCTGGCGTAGTGCGGGCAGGGTGTGGTCAGGAGTGGACTGTGAGAAGGTCCGCCCATCTGGTTGACCACTGGGGCGAGAGCATCTGCCGTCGAGCCGACCACCGCTGATCCAGAGCGGAGGTGCCCACCGTGACACTGCCGGTGGGCAGAGCGTCCAGCACCGCATCAAGGGATGCGCGGTCACCGCCGGCATCAGCGAAAATATCCAACTGTCCGTCATCGGGGATCAGACCGCTGGCCAGGATCTCTACCCGCGAGTAGGCCACATCGTCACGGATGCGGGCCACCGCGCTGCGCGCAGCTGCGGCGATGTCCCGGGTCGATGATGTCGGTGACATCATCCCTGTGACTGCCATGGCACGGGGGGTGATCTCGTCATGGTGACCGGTGACGACACCTGCGGTGATCACCGAAGCCTTCACCCCTTTGGAACGAAGGCGGCGGGCGAGGGGATGCGCTGCGGTGGTCAATGCGGCGGCGACGTCATCAGCGCCACGGGCGCGCGTGCCCATCAGCCGGGAGAACACCATTGTCTGCTGTGACGGCGCCGGCGAGTCGTCGATGTCGATCACCGGCGTACCGGACAGTTCGATGGCGGTCTGTGCCAGGGGAAGGGCATGGAAGCGACGCAGCCAGGCAGGATCAGCGCGTTTCAGATCCCCGGCGGTGGTGATCCCTGCTGCGCGCAGTCGGGTCGACAACTTCCGGCCGATTCCCCACACCTCCTCAACTCCCAGGCGGACCAGGACAGCGTCGACCTGACCTGGGGTCCATTCGGCGAGGTTGCACACTCCACCGAACGGTCGGTGGTCTTTGGCACCGGTGGAGGCAATCTTCGCCAGGGTCTTCGTCGGTCCGAGCCCTGCGGTGGTGGGCAGTCCGAGGCACTGGGCAAGATCGTGCTGGATGGCACGGGCGGTGGCGGTGGCGTCGACTTCCGGGACGACGATGAAGGCTTCGTCAATGCTGTAGGGGGCGACCCAGGCGGCATGGTCGGCGAGGATCTGCATCATCCGGGAACTGATGTCACCGTAGAGCTCATAGTTGGACGACACGGCGACGACCTCGGACATGTCGGGCCTGTTTTTCAGCTGGAACCACGGGTCACCGGTCTTGATCCCCAGGGCTTTGGCCTCATCGGATCGGGCGATGGCGCAGCCGTCGTTATTGGACAGGACAATCACCGGACGGTGTCGGAGGGCGGGGTTGAAGATCCGTTCGCAGGAGACGTACATGCTACGCACGTCGACCAGGCCGACGAGTTGGCCGGGGCGGGGTAGGGG
>NZ_LR131115.1:0-2511 GCF_900626215.1 Corynebacterium neomassiliense
GGTGGGGGAGTAGTGGCCAGATTTGGGGGTAGTGGTCGGGGTTGCCTATACTCAGGGGGCACACAGAGTGCCCCCGTTGTAGGGACCTAGACCACCTGACGTGAATCAGGTGCGGGAGAAAGGCGAACCGTGGAGCAGCAGCGGCACCGCGATGACGAGGATGCGATCCGGTCGGCACTGTCGTCCCTGAAGAACTCCACCGGAATCCCGGTGACGATGTTCGGGTCGTGCCAGTCCGACGGCCGGATGGTGATCAACCAGTGGGTGGGCCTGCGTACCCCTGCACTGAACAATCTCTCCATCGAGGCCGGACAGGGTGTGGGAGGTCGGGTGATGGCCACCCGGCGCCCGGTCGGTGTCTCCGACTACATCCGCGCGAAGTCGATCTCGCACGAGTTCGACCGGCCGATCCGGGACGAAGGTCTCCATTCCATCGTCGCCGTCCCCGTGATCGTGGGGCGCGAGATGCGTGGCGTCCTCTACGCCGGAGTGCACTCCCCGGTCCGTATGGGGGACAAGGTGCTGGAAGAGGTGACCATGACCGCCCGCACACTGGAACAGGACTTCGCCGTCAACGGCGCACTGCGCCGGGCGGACGCCAACCCCCGGGAACCTGTCAGCAAACCGGTGCGCACGATGTCCGGGGCGGAATGGGAACAGGTCAGGGCCACGCATTCCCGACTGAGGATGCTCGCCAACCGGGTCGAGGACGAGGAGATTCGCCGCGACCTCGAGGTGCTGTGCGACCAGATGGTCAGTCCGGTGCGGGTGAAGCAGACCACCAAGCTCTCCGCCCGGGAGCTCGACGTGCTCTCCTGTGTGGCCCTGGGGCACACCAACGTGGAGGCCGCGGAGGAGATGGGGATCGGGGCAGAGACGGTGAAGAGCTATCTGCGGTCGGTCATGCGCAAGCTCGGCGCCCACACCAGGTACGAGGCGGTCAACGCCGCACGGAGGATAGGCGCCCTGCCCTGATCCGGCCGGACCACTAGGGTGGTGGGCGTGAAAGAACATTTCCTGGTGACCGGCGGTGCACGCCTTGAAGGATCGGTCTCTGTCGTCGGGGCGAAGAACAGCGTCCTGAAGCTCATGTCTGCGGCACTGCTCGCGGAGGGGACGACGGTCCTGCACAACTGTCCGCAGATCTCGGACGTGACCTACATGGTCAAGGTCCTGGAAGGTCTGGGCTGCACCGCCCGCGCAGACGGAGAGCGTGTGGAGATCACCGTCCCCGAGGTCATCTCCCCGGACGCGGACATTGACGCGGTCCGGCAGTTCCGTGCCTCGGTCTGCGTCCTCGGTCCCCTCACCGCCCGGTGCCACCGTGCCGTGGTCGCCCTGCCCGGCGGTGACGCCATCGGCAACCGCCCTCTCGACATGCACCAGTCAGGGCTGGAGAAGATGGGTGCCGCGACCCGCATAGAGCACGGATGCGTGGTCGCCGAAGCCGAGGAACTTCACGGGGCCCAGATCAACCTGGATTTTCCCTCCGTGGGTGCCACAGAGAACATCCTCACCGCAGCGGTCCTCGCCGACGGGACCACCGTCCTGGACAATGCGGCCCGGGAGCCGGAGATCGTCGACCTGTGCCACATGCTGCGCGAGATGGGCGCACAGATTGAGGGGGAGGGCTCCAGCACCATCACGGTGACCGGGGTGAAGAAGCTGCATCCGGTGGAGCACCGGGTGGTCGGGGACAGGATCGTCGCCGGCACATGGGCCTATGCCGCGGCCATGACACGCGGTGACGTCACTGTCGGTGGCATTGATCCTGCCCACCTCCACCTCGTCCTGGAGAAACTCCGGTCGGCAGGTGCCGGAGTGGAGACCTACCCGACAGGTTTCCGGGTCACCCAGGAACGCCGGGCGACCGCCGTGGACTACCAGACCCTGCCCTTCCCCGGTTTTCCCACCGACCTGCAGCCGATGGCGATAGCCCTGTGCTCGGTCAGTGAAGGGATGAGTGTGATCACGGAGAACATCTTCGAGTCACGGTTCCGTTTCGTCGACGAGATGACACGACTGGGGGCGGACGCCACCATT
The DNA here is from genome assembly GCF_900626215.1 of Corynebacterium neomassiliense. Classification (NCBI taxonomy): domain Bacteria; kingdom Bacillati; phylum Actinomycetota; class Actinomycetes; order Mycobacteriales; family Corynebacteriaceae; genus Corynebacterium; species Corynebacterium neomassiliense. The sequence continues at coordinate 2,044 of NZ_LR131115.1, forward strand.
GACGGACACCACGTCGTCGTCAGGGGCAGAGAGCAGTTGAGTTATGCGCCGGTGTGGAGCTCTGACATCCGGGCGGGTGCGGGGCTGGTGCTCGCGGGCCTGTGCGCGGACGGGGTGACGAGGGTCAATGACGTCCACCACATTGACCGCGGGTATCCCGGTTTCGTCGAGGACCTGTGCCGTCTGGGCGCCAGGGTGGAGCGGGTCGCCGATGAGTGACGCCCGCGGGTTGGGAGGGGACGACGGGGCCCGTAGGCCGGTGACCTGCAGACTTGTCCGTCGTGTCGAGTGTGTGTAGATTTGTCGGGGTTGCCACGGGAGGCTGGGACAGTGTTCCGGTACGGTTCGTGGTGTGCGGTTGTTGTTTGAGAACTCAATAGTGTGATGAACCAAGTTTTTACAAGTCGCAGATGATGCAGACGGTTCGGATGGTCCCGGCAAGTGGGTGACTGCTTGTTAAATATGGAT
>NZ_LR131116.1:0-2459 GCF_900626215.1 Corynebacterium neomassiliense
GTGTCCGCCGGGGGAAGGAGGACAAGGGGGACAAATGCCGCGGCACTGACAAGCTGCGCCACCGCGATGGCGGTGAGCAGTGGACCGTCCGACAGGGTGAGCAGGGAGACACCGAGGATCGTGGGCCGGATCACCGACCAGACGAGGCACAGCGAATCTCTGCCGGTGATGTAGGGGACCTTCGTCACCAGCGACGTCACCAGGGAACCGAGAGTGAACACGCCCAGGCAGAGGAGGGTCCGGGCCGTGACATCCGGGCCGTCTGCCGCGAAGACCACGGCAGCGACGACGACGACCGCGGAGAAGAACGCCAGGACGACACTGGACCAGAGGCCCCGGAGAGTCCATCTGCGGACAGTCCCCGGGTCTCCCCGGCGTACGGCGTCCGAGATCTTCATCTCGAAGCCCGGTGCGACGACCTGCTGCGCGAGGCCTGAGAATCCGCCGGTCAGTCGCAGCGCCACCGCCCACATCTCCTGGTATGTGCCGAGGAAGGGGGTGGCGAAGGCCTGGATCTGGAAGGCGAGGTCGGTGAGCAGCTGTGCACCGGTGGCACGCAGTGACAGTGCCAGGTACCTCCGGTGCCCCCTGTCGAAGAGACTGGTGACGTCCCGGACGAAGGCGGGGATGATCCGGTCCGTGGTGCCGGCGAGCATGACGGTCGCGCCGACCAGGGTGATTGTCCCGGCGACCACGACAAGACCCTCCCGGAACGGAACCAGGAACACGACGATGAGCGTCCCGGTGATGTTGATGACGCCGTAGACGATCCGCGCCCGGGCATAGACGTCGATCCGGCGTTCCCGGGTCACGACCGCCACGGCCGCGAAGTACATCCCGTGGGTGAAGGTGAGCAGTGCGCCCCAGGCCACCACACCGGCCCAGTAGTCGGAGGGTCCGCTGAGCGCGGCCGCGGCGACCAGCAGTACAGCGGTGCCGGTCAACAGCCCGGCGAAGGCGGTCGAGGACGCCGTCCTCACGAGACTGCCCGGGACGGCGAGGTAACGCCCGGGGTAGGCGAAGGTCACCGCCCTGCAGAGGAGGCCGGACAATGCCAACGGAACGACCAGGTAGGTCAGCTGGTCCATCTGGCGTCCGAGGATGGGTATCAGCATCGCCACGAAGTTCATCGCCTGGGCGATCCCGGAGAGCCCGTAGCTCCGGAACTTCCTGACCAGCCCGATGACCGGGTGTACGCCGTTGCTCACTTCTTCACCTTCTCGCCCAGCATGATCCGTCCGATCTGGACCGGCCCGATCCTCACGTGCCTCAGGACGATGACGCCGAAGATCGAGGCGAAGATGCCGCCCACCGACAGGATGATGAACCGCGGGAGGTCAGCGTCCAGTCCGACGGCACCGGTGACGGCGCGGAACGCCCCCACCGCGAAAGAGTGGAGGAGGTAGATCCCCGACGAGTATCCGCCGATCCAGGCCAGGACCCGGGATTTCAGGGACCATCCCAGGAAGGCGACCGGGAAGACCACGCCCAGGGCAATGCCCACCAGACTGTGGCGGGTCTCGAACCGTTCGAGGTGACCGGTGAGCGACAGCTGCACCAGCACCACCAGTACCAGCAGCACGAGGGTGACCGGCACAGCGGTCATGGTCCGCTGCGGGATGAGGCGGAACCTGAACGCCCCGACACCCGCGAGGAAGAACGGAAGGAAGGACAGCGCGGTCCCGAGCTGGAGGGTCTCCACCGTCTCGGGCCTGGTGAGCAGTGAGATCAGCACGGACGCCGCGAACAGTCCCCCGAAAGCCCACGGTGAACGCAGAAGACCCCGGGAATCGAGCAACGCCACCAGGGCGAAGAGCCAGAAGGTGGACAGCAGGAACCAGTAGGGGCTCAGGGAGTTGATCCACCACAGCAGGGGGTCCGGGTCCACGGTGCCGTTGACACCGGGTGCGTACATCTGGGTGAGCCCGAGCACCGGGATGAAGATCACGTAGGGAACGAGAAGCCGCCGGACCTTCTTGCCCATGAACTTCGGGTACGCCCGGATGTCCGACAGAGGACGCCACGCGTAGACGAGTCCGGAGAGGAAGGTGAACAACGGCATGCGGAGGTACTGGACCGAGTCACAGTAGTAGCGGAAGGCACTGTCGTCGGCGACATGGATGCCCGCTGCGGCCGTGTCCCCGATGACATGGAAGGTGACCAGCAGTATGCACGCCAGTCCGCGGAGAGTGTCGACGGGAATGTTCCGGCCGGAGGCGGCACGGTGCCTGCCCCCGTCGGCGGAACCGGCCGACGGGGGCGTGGAGGAGCGGATCGTCTGATCGGACGTCATGGCAGTTCGTCCTGTAGAGGTGAGGGAGCAGATACGGGTCAGGGAGGGGGTGAATCTGGTGAGGCGGGGACCTCGCTCCTATTCAAACCTCCCAGCCCACCCGACCGACTCCCCACTCCTCTGCCCCCCCCTGCTTGTAAACAAAAACATATGCCCCCTCCTCTTT
>NZ_LR131117.1:0-2178 GCF_900626215.1 Corynebacterium neomassiliense
GTGTTTGTATTCCGGGCTGAAGTTTCGCCGTGGTCGCCGGCCAGCGGTGTTGTCGGTCATGGTGACATCCTCTCGTGCGGGACGGATCCCGCTAAATCGGGTGTCCACTCAACGAGGGTAGGGCCAAGTGGGGATCTGTCGGTGTTGGTGGCCGATTAGATGTCCACCTCACCGACGACTGAGCCGGAACCGGCGACTCCGAGTCAAATGGTGGAGCAAAACGTGGAGTACAGACCTAGTCTATAGACCTCGCCAGGGCAGTGTTGGCTGATCTTCGCCGTCAATTCGCCGACTCCACATCTCCTCGGGGGATCTTCACGTTCATGTGAAGATCACACCTCACCAGCCAGGGGCTGCCTGTCACTGCCGTTGCAGGAGTGTCACCGGTCTCCGAGCCTCCGACGGTGTGGTGGTCGGCATGTGCCTGATGGACATGCCACAGGTTCCATGCGGTGACGCCGATTGCCAGCACGACGTGGACGATCGAGAGAACGTAACGTCCCTCCACACCGGTGATGACGAACTGCAGCGAGAACAGTCCCACCAACAGCACCGCCGCCCAACGGTGGAAACGCAGGGTGACAAGGATCGCCACACCAAGCAGCGTCTGAGTCGCGGTTAGGGTGAACTCCTCGACCTGCCGGGAGTCCAGCTGCATCGTCGCCGAACCACCGCCGAATAGGTGCGCCACTGGAAGGGAGCCGACTAGCAGGCTCCACTGGTTGATCTTCGAGGCGATCAGCGTGCCGATCGCGGCCGATCCCATTCCGCGCAGGGCGAACAGCGCAGCCACGATGAACTCCGGAGACTCCGAGGCGAGCGGGGCCAACCACTGGACCAGCAAGTAGGAGTCGACGCCCAACTGGGTCCCGGCGCCGACCAGTGCATCGGCGAAAGGTTCAGCCGACGTCAGTATGATCGCCGCCGCAGCGATGAACATCGTCGTCACCGTGGTCTTGCGAGCTCGGTCGGGAAGCTCGACGATTGCTGCCGACACAGAGACGTACTCGGCTTCCTCACTACTCTCGGCCTTGGAGGCGACGGCGAGGTAAGCGATAAAGATGACGATCAGCGCCACGCCGAACCATACGGGAATCGACCCGGTCAGTGGAATGAAGAAGCCTGCCAAGGCGAGCCCGCCGAGGACCAGCACGTCCCGACGCGAATCGTGCGGAAGGAGGAGTGTCTTCGGGGTGGGCATCTGGGTGGAACGACGCCGCCGCTTCACCGCCCACAAGGCGATCAGCACCACCAGCGGCCAGCCCAGGCCGAGCAGCAGACGATTGGAGCCGTTCATGTTGGCCGAGGCATAAGAGATGTAGCTGGGGTCGGAGCCCGACTGGTAGGCATAGTAGAGATCCACGGCATACTCCGGCAGCACGGCGACCAGGGCGAGCAGTGCGATAGCCAGCGGGCCGGAAATGTCACGGCGGGCGGCTTCAGCGGCCCAGGCCAGGATAAAGGACGCGGCGACGATGCCAGCGCCGTAGATCAACATTTGTACGACGTCCGGGACGTTGTCGCCGAAAACGCCGAGGCGCAGAAGGATGGCGGGAGCGGCGGCAGTGCCGCATATCGCCAGAGGGCGGGTGAGCATGGATTTGTTCTCCGATTCCAGGTTAATCTTTGGAGGAATCGAAGGTCTCGCTCATCAGCCGGCCTGCGGGGAATGTTCGGCCCCTTGCCCTGTCCTGACCCAGATGCCGGGTCACCAATGGTGACCAGTGTGTCGACAGTCCGGCAGGTGGCGCGTTGTTGACCGCGCCACCTGTGAGCTACTCCCCTTCGTCAGGGTGCCGCTGGCTGCGGCACCGTTTCCAGGTGTCTGCATCAGGTTGTGTCCGGTCGTCCGTGGTTCGGGTGCCGCCCTGATGACCGGACACCATATTCGCAGCCGGGTGTTCGGTGAGTCGAGAGCCAGTGGAAAGTTTGATCAGTCACATTTCCTGCTGAGACGGGTCAGGCTCGAGGGTGTCACGCGGTGTGACGCAGCGGTGATGTTATGGCGGCTCAGCGCCGCGGACGTACCCTCACCGCAGCTGCCACAGGTTTGGCCTTGCCCGCAAATCGTGGACAGGTAACTAAGCTGCCTCAGGTTCCTCAGCAGCAGGTTTGTTGAACAGATTCATTTCGAACTCCACCGGCGGCACATACCCCAGCGACGAGTGCAGCCGTCGT
>NZ_LR131118.1:0-2170 GCF_900626215.1 Corynebacterium neomassiliense
TTGGGTATACCGTCCCCCGGCCCCACCCCTGCCCGGCCCGCCGTCGAGTTCACTGACCTGCCCGTGACCCTCCTCCGGGCCCGGCCGGGAAATCCGTACGGCGACCGGCACCTCCGGTAACCAGTGAGAGGTCCCTCAATGCCGGCCCCCGGTCCACTCCGCTCCCTGCTCGCCGACACCACCCCGCTGCAGCACCCGCATTTCCGCCGCCTCTGGACAGCCAACATCGTCACGGTGATCGGAGCCCAGCTCAACATCATCGTGGTGCCCGCCCAGATCTACGCGATCACGGGAAGCTCCGCGTACGTCGGCCTCGCAGGAGCTTTCGGACTGGTGCCGCTGGTGGTCTTCGGTCTCTACGGCGGTGCACTGTCCGACCACATGGACCGGACGAAACTCCTGCGGATCACCACCACCGGCATGATCCTCACCGCAGTCGCCTTCTGGGCCCAGGCGGCCTCCGGTCTCGACAATGTCTGGCTCCTGCTGACAGTCTTCGCCGTCCAACAGGCGTTCTTCGCGGTCAACCAGCCGAACCGAACCGCAGTCATCGCCCGGATCGTCCCTGTCGGCAGCATCGGTGCAGCAACATCCCTGAACATGACCGTCACCCAGGCAGGAGCCGTCATCGGCCCCGTCATCGGCGGTCTGCTCATACCGGTCACGGGATTCGCCTGGCTCTACCTCATCGACGCGGTGTGCCTCCTGTCCACTCTCTGGGCGGTACTGAAGCTGCCCGCCCTGCCTCCGTCGACAGCGTCGTTGACGGCGACGTCAGCAGCGTCGCCGGCGGCGTCGGGGGCGTCCGCGGACTCCGTCCAGGGATCCGTGAAAGCCGGCCGCCCCGGGTTCCGATCCGTGATCGAGGGATTCGTCTACCTGGCTGCCATGCCACTGCTTCTCATGAGCTTCCTGCTGGACATCATCGCGATGACCTTCGGGATGCCCCGGGCACTGATACCGGAGATCTCCGCGGTCAACTTCGGTGAGCAGGGGGAGGGCGGGCTTTTCTACGCACTGCTCTACGCCGCCATGCCCGCCGGAGCAGTGTTGGGCGGAGTGTTCTCCGGGGCAGTCACCCGGGCCCGGCGTCAGGGACTGGGCATTGTCATCTCGGTGCTCTGCTGGGGAGCGGCCGTGACCGTGATGGGACTCGCCGTCACGGCCGCCGACGGCCGGGCCGGGGTGTGGGCCTGGGTGGCCGTCATCTCCTTCCTGCTGGGAGGAGTCGCCGACATGTTCTCCACCGTGCAGCGCAACGCCATGCTGCAGGAGTCCGCCGACGACAGAATGCGGGGACGCCTTCAGGGCGTCTTCCTCGTCGTCGTCGCCGGCGGACCCCGCCTGGCCGACATCCTGCACGGATGGGCCGGCGCCCGCATCGGCGCCGGGCCCGCGACGGCGGCGGGTGGCGTCCTCGTCATCCTCGGAGTTGTCGCAGCGGTCGCCGCAGTCCCGTCCTTCCTCCGCTACATTCCTGCCCGCTTCACCGTCACAGAACGGAGTTGACAGTGCTTCTCGTGTATTTTTCCTCCACAACCTGCAATACCCTACGGTTCGTGCACAAGGTGGGCCTGCCCGCCGTGCGGATCCCGCTGCACCGTAACGAGGAACCCCTCGTTGTGGAGACCCCCTACGTCCTGGTCTGTCCGACCTACGGCGGGGGAGCGTCCATCACAGGCGACCTCTCCCGGCCCGTGCCGAAGCAGGTGATCAGATTCCTCAACGACGTGCGCAACCGCGCGCTGATCCGCGGGGTGATCGCCTCCGGGAACCTGAACTTCGGACGGGACTTCGGGCGGGCGGGGGACGTGATCTCCGCGAAGTGCGGGGTACCGTACCTCTACCGCTTCGAGCTGATGGGTACGGACGAGGACGTGGTCCGGGTGAAGGAGGGCCTGGAGGAGTTCGAGGCAGCATCGCGGGCGGACGGCACATGGGAGGCTGCCGTGACCGGATGACCAATACACGTGGCGCCGCGGCGCGCCACACGGTAGTAATGAATCAATATGCGCCACACCATCGTCGGTGCGAATCTACAAGGGGACATGATGACGACTGATCTCGGTAAGACTGTCGCGGAGCCGGTGGACCGGGCTGACCAGCTGGACTACCATGCGTTGAATGCGATGCTGAACCTGTATGACGGTCAGGGCCGTATCCAGTTCGA
>NZ_LR131119.1:0-2157 GCF_900626215.1 Corynebacterium neomassiliense
CCCCCACCGAGGTCGTCCCCGGCCCCTCCGCCGACCCGGTCAACGGCGTCGACGGCCTCCAGTCCACCGGTTCCGGCGGATACCAGGCGGCGGTGCAACGCACCGTCACCCTGCACCTCATGGACGGTTCCGACCGCACCTACGAACTGAAACAGGGCAGCAACACCGTCGGTCGTGGCAACCAGGTCGACTTCCGTCTCCCGGACACCGGCGTGTCACGTCGTCACGCCGACATCACCTGGGACGGCTTTGACGCCGTCCTCACCGACCTTGACTCCACCAACGGCACCACCGTCAACGAGATCCCGGTCGAGAACTGGCTCCTCGCCGACGGTGACGTCATCTCCGTCGGCCACAGTGACATCGAGGTCCGCTTCAGCTGACAGTCGTTCAGCCGGGGGCTCTGCCGTAGAGTGGTCACCGCCGGTCCCCGGTCTTAACCCGTGTTCCCGTCGTCCCCGAGGAGTTGACCCTTCATGCAGTCCACCCTGGTTCTGCTCGTCAAGGTCGTCCTGTTGGTCGTCCTGTGGCTGTTCATCTGGGTCACCGTCCGTGCGATGAACCGGGACGTCGCCAGGGCGACATCCGGTGCCGCCCCCGTAGGCCCCGGCACCGGTCCCGCCCCCTCGGCACACTCCGCACGAGGTCTCGCATTCTCACGCTCAGCCGCCCCCCGGTCCCTGATCCTCACCACCGGTCCCCTCGCCGGCACCACCCTGGCGCTCAGCGGATACGACGAGATCACCGTCGGACGGTCATCCGGATGCACCCTCGTGCTCGAGGACGACTTCGCCTCCGGGACACACGCCCGCCTCATACGACGGGGACCTGACTGGTTCCTCGAGGACCTCGACTCGCGCAACGGGACCTTCCTCGACGGTCAACGGATCGACCAACCGGAACCGCTCCACGTCGGCAGTGAATTCCGGGTGGGCCAGACCAGCGTGAGGATGGACGCATGACACTCGCACTCGACTACGCCGCACGGTCAGACCGGGGCCTGGTGCGCGGCAACAACGAAGATTCCGCTGTCGCGGCGTCCCACCTGCTCGCACTCGCCGACGGCATGGGCGGCCACGCCGCCGGCGAAGTCGCCTCCCAGCTGATGATCGAGGCACTCTTCCCCCTGAACACCATGTTCGGCGGAGATCCCGTCCCCGCCGACCGGCTGCCCGCCATGCTCGTCGAGGCGATGGAGGACGGCAACCGGGCGATCGCCGCCCACGTCGACGAGAACCCCACCCTCGAAGGGATGGGCTGCACGCTCAGCGCCCTGCTGTTCAACGACGGCAGACTGGGGGTCTGCCACGTCGGCGACTCCCGCGGCTACCTGCTGCGCGACGGCGTCCTCACCCAGATCACCAAAGACGACACCTACGTCCAGTCACTTGTCGACGAAGGGAAACTGGACCCCGCCGACGTGTCCAGCCACCCCCAGCGCTCCCTCATCCTCAAGGCACTGACCGGTCGCGCCGTCGAACCGACCCTGCAGCTGCGTGACGCCCTGCCGGGCGACCGGTACATGCTCTGCTCCGACGGACTGTCCGACCCCGTCAGCGCGGACACGATTCGCGACGTCCTCGCCGAAGGGACCCCCACCGAAGCCGCGGAGCAGCTGATCAACCTCGCACTCCGCGGCGGAGGACCGGACAATGTCACGGTCGTCGTCGCCGATGTCGTCGACGTCACCGACCGGGACGACAGCGCACCCGAGCTGCCCACCGAAGTTGCCCTGGCCGGGGCCATCGACTCGGAGGCCACCGAACTTCCCCGCCCCGACACCGCCGCAGGCCGGGCCATGGCGGTCAACATCGTCAACCGCAGTGCGCCGTCCCCCTCCACCGGCGGAACCACCCCCGCTGCCCGTGGAAACAACGGACGGAATCCCCGCCGGACCAGCCGGACCGTACCCGCCGCCGACGACGGGGCAGCAGACGACGCCCCCTCCGACGGGGACGGCCGTACCCGTCGGACACGGCGTCGCGTCCTGGTCGCACTGACCGTGCTCGTACTCCTCGTCGCCGTGGTCGGCGTCGGCGGATTCATCGCCAAACGCAGCCTCAACGACTCCTACTACGTGGCGGTCGCCGCCGAATCCGATCTTCCCACCCCCTCAGCCGTACCGACCAGCACCACAACCGCACCCGGCCCCTCCAC
>NZ_LR131120.1:0-1786 GCF_900626215.1 Corynebacterium neomassiliense
GCGGTGAACATCGCCTCGATGACATCGGCGGGGGAGGGGGCGCGCCGGGAAGAGGGGGTCTGTCCGGAGCCCGGCCCGGTGACGGCGTCCCGCCCCCGATCCGTGGCGCCGCTCTCTGTACCGTTCCCGTCGTTTCCGGTGCGGGCTTCTGCCGCTGTTCCCGCTGTTCCCGCTGTTCCTGCTGTTCCCGCGGTGCCCCGGTCGGAGGTCTGCCCGGCCGGAGACGGAGTTCTGGTGCGTCCCTTCCTCAGTCCCGGGATGACCGAGGTTCCGCTGAGATCCTCGACGGGTTCGGCGTCCCCGATGGGCTTGTAGCGGGCCCTGCTCTCCGGGGGAACGTTCTGCGGGGGAACGTCGTGACCGGCCTGCCCGGGCAGGTTGTCCGGTGTCTGGTCCACCCCGAGGTCTACCGTCACGTCGACGACAGTGGTTTCCACCCTGTGCTCCACCGTGTGCCCGGCACCTGCAGACCCTGCCGTGTCTGTGGCGCCGACAGTATCGCCGGTGTCTGTGGTGGTTCCGCGGGTCTCGTGCCCGGGAGAGCACGGTGTCGCCGGGGGCAGGGGCCCCTCGAGGACCTGCAGGCGCATGCAGTCCCGGAAGTCCTCGCGGGGGTCGAGGATCGTCGTCGAGTCGCAGGCAAAGCGGAGGTTGGAGGACATGGAGTCCCATCCGAAGCCGTAGAGGTGCACGCGGACGCCGGCGTCGACCGCCTCCTCGACACCGGGGATCATGTCGGCGTCACCGGACACGAGAATGATGTCGCTGCACATTCCGGTCAGCGCCGCCTTGACCATGTCGGCGACCAGACGGGTGTCCACCGCCTTCTGGGTCCGCCGGTCGCCCCATTCGATGAGCTGACCAGCCCGCAGCTGGACTCCCGGTTCAGATCTCAGGGCACGTTGGTACCGGTGCGGGCCGGAGTCCGGGATACCGTCGTACCAGTTCTGCCGGTGCACGGGTTGGTCGAGCTGGTTGACCGCCATGCGTTGGATCTCTCTCACCACCTCCGGCAGGTCGATCTCCAACTGCGATCTCGCCCCGGTCTCCCACGAGTTGTAGAAGCTGGCGAGCAGGTAGGAGGTGTCGACGAAGACGAGGGTGCGCTCAAGCATGATGACCGTTCCTTGATAACTGTTATTGGAGTATGTTCACGGTCCAGTGTGCACCAAGGGCCACGGGAGATGCGCACGGCAGCGGCCGCGACGATGGGCCGAGAGCATGCGGGGAAACGGTGGAGGAGCGGTCCTGCGTGCGGAGAAGCGGGCGTGAACAGGGACTTCCCGGACGGGCCTGTGAGGCACGTGGTGTTCGGCGACTGTGGAACGGGGAGGGTCGGGACGACGGGGAGGACGCCGGGGCCGGTGCGCCGGCCCGGATGGAACACCGGCAGGCAGAAGCGTCGGGAGCAGGAGGGAACACCGTTGCGTTCCCGGCGGCGCACGGGGTACCCTCGTTCGGGTCAGCGTGCCGTCCGTTACGGTCGGCGGCCCTCTCCCGAGGGTGGTCACCGCAGCTGAGGAGCGGCACGGTGTGCGCAGTACGAAACGTCGGGAAACAGAGCGTTTACCGGGCGGACATCCATGGTTTGCCTCTGAGGTGCCGGGTGTTGTACAGTATCGCTCACAGCCACTTCGTGCCTCACCTGCTCAAGGGTGAGTGGTTCGTGGTGTGCGGTTGTTGTTTGAGAACTCAATAGTGTGATGAACCAAGTTTTTACAAGTCGCAGATGATGCAGACGGTTCGGATGGTCCCGGCAAGTGGGTGACTGCTTGTTAAATATGGA
>NZ_LR131121.1:0-1716 GCF_900626215.1 Corynebacterium neomassiliense
TTTCTCAGCCGACGGCACCCACGGAGATCAAGACTCTCCTCTGCGTCGGCGGCGCCGGTGGTGTATAGGAGACAGAGGCGGGACCGGCAGGGGGACGGGGCCGGGCGGGGGCGTCTAGCTCCGGTCACCCATCTGCTTCGCCATGTTCCGGGTGATGATCTTGTCGTCGAACTCCGGGACGAAGGTGGCGAAGATCATGCCGAGGATGAAGACCGCCGGTGCGGAGACCGCCATGACCACGGCCACTGTGGTGCTGCCGACCAGGACCGTGAAGTTCGTCAGGATGAAGTAGAGGGCGGTGCCGAGTCCCAGGAGCGAGAGCACCGGTGCGATCAGCCGCTTCCACGCGGAGACCTGGAGGGAAGGCCTGGCGTGGAACCATGCGATCACCGCGACAGAGACCAGAAGCATGAGGATGACGATGGTGAACGTCGCGAGCCCGGAGAACCAGGTGAAGATCTGGGTGACCGGGTCCATCCCCGCCAGGGCACAGACCACGACCAGGACTGCGATGGTCACTGTCTGCACGATCGAGGACATGCTGGGGGACTGGTAGGTCAGGTGCACAGCCCGCAGTGCCTTCGGCAGCCCCCGCTTGTGGGAGATGGCGTGCTGGTAACGGGTGAGTACGTTGTGGAAGGACAGGACACAGGCGAAAAGGCTGGTGAGCAGGAGGACCTGAACGACCGGGCCGGCCCACTGCCCGACATAGTTCCGCGCGGTGTTCGCGATCATGTTGTCAGGGTCGTTGACCGCTTCCTCGAGGACACTGTCGGTGCCCCAGGCCTCCACGACCGCCCACCCGGAGACGGTGTAGAAGATGCCGATCACGGCCACGGCGATGTAGGTCGCCCGGGGGATGGTCCTGTCGGGGTCCCTGGCCTCGGACCGGAACACGGTGGTCGCCTCGAAACCGATGAATCCGGCCATCGCCATCATCAGGCCGACCCCGAGGGACCCGGAGAAGATGTTCTCCGGCAGGAAGGGCTCGGCGTTGATCCCGTCGGCGCCGCCCCTGCCGACGACGAAGACGTCGATGAGGACGACGATCGCGATCTCCGCGATAAGGAGGACGCCGAGCGCGCGGGAGCTCAGCTCGATGTTGCGGTAGCCCAGGAAGCCGACCACGGCGGTGACGGCGAGGGCGAAGGCCCACCACGGGATGTGCACCAGCGGATCGACGAGGATGGAGAGCTGTTCGCCGAGGAATCCGTAGACGGCGAACTGGATGGCGGTGTAGGTCAGCAGGGCGAGGTAGGCGGTGCCCATCCCCAGGCGGCGTCCGAACGCCGTCTCCACGTAAGAGTAGAAGGCGCCGGGTTCGTCGATGAATTTCGCCATCGTGGTCAGACCCACGGAGAACAGGACAAGGATGACGGCGCTGACGGCGTACATGGCAGGGTAGCCGGGGCCGTTGCCGATGGACATGCCGATAGGCAGGGCACCGCCGATGACGGTCAACGGTGCTGCCGCGGCGATGACCATGAAGACGATCGACGCGGTGGTCAGGGTACCTCCCCGTAGGGTGTCACCTCCGGTGGAGACGGGTGGGGTGGCGGTGGGAGCGGACATGGCAGAACCTCTCAGTGCAGTGTGGCGGGGATGATGGCGGGGGGGGGGCCGCGGCAAACCTGGGGACAGGGGGGATTAACGGCCTTTACGGGGGCCCGGGGGGGAGGGGGGTCTGACGCTGGTGGCGCCGGCACCGAATGCGCC
>NZ_LR131122.1:0-1499 GCF_900626215.1 Corynebacterium neomassiliense
GAACTGGCAGCACTGGCAGACAGCAACACCGACGCTGACCACACTACTTCCGCCCTGCCCCGTGTCGCCGACATCACCCGCCCCGACACCGTCCCCGCATCCTACGGACAACAAGCACTCTGGCTCATCGACCAAACCAACCAGTCAAAAAGCCAGTATGTGGTCCCCCTCATACTCAAATTCACCGGCACCTTGGTTCCACAAACATTCGAACAAGCACTGCGTGATGTTGTTATCCGTCAGGAAGCACTGCGGACCCGTTTAATTGAACAGGATGACATCCTAATTCAGGACATCATCCCCGCCAACAAGATCCCAGACATGCTGACCCTGCCAGTCGTAGAATTGACTGGCCGCTCAGAACAACAAGTCATCGAACATATCGACACGATCATCCAAGCCGGTTTTGCTCTAGACCGGGACATCCCCATACGCGGCGAACTTCTGCACACCGGCGACGATACCTGGATTCTGGCACTAGCCATCCATCACCACGCTGTCGATGAATGGTCTATGCCGTCACTGACCGATGATCTGGCAACCGCCTACACCGCACGACTACACGGCCAAACCACGAATTGGGATAATCTTCCAGTTCAGTACGCTGAATACGCTACCTGGCAGCATCAGTTCCTGGGTGATCCGAATGACCCGGATTCACTCCTAGCTAAGCATCTGGACTACTGGAAAAACCAGTTATCCGCCGTGCCGGACGAGTCCACCATCACCCCTGACCGTCCTCGACCGGTTCAGCCGACATACGCCGGGCAGGATCTGACCACAACACTGCCTGCATCAACCACAGCAACGCTACGCAACGTTTTAGATGACCGGAATATCACCATGTTCATGGCCGTTCAAGCAGCCACGGCCATCACTGTCAGTTCCCTGGGAGCCGGTGATGATGTGGTCATCGGGTCCCCAGTCGGCGGACGCACCGAAGACGGGTTGGAAAACCTCGTCGGCTACTTCGTCAACACCCTTCCACTCCGTCACCGACTCAGCCCAGAATTTCTCCTCACCGATGTTCTAGACAACACCAGGGACCTGGTTCTCGATGGTTTCGCTCACCAGGTGGCACCATTCGATCAGATAGCGCGTACTGTTAATTCTCCCCGACTAGCTGGCCGCAATCCATTGTTCCAGGTCATGCTCACCCACCACGCAATAAATGCCGAGTACTTAGAAAGCGCGGGCTTCGCCGAAGGAAAGGGCGGATTGCTTGCCTCTAGATATTCTAATGTCGGCATAAATTCAGTCAAGAATGATCTTGATGTTTACACGATTGGCGCTGCAGGGCGATCGAATCAGCTAAGCATCACAGTGTCGTATTCTACAGAGCTTTTCGATCACCGCACGATCAACCGTTTCCTGTCGGTGTTTGTTGGTGTGTTGGACACCATGGCCACGGCTCCGGATACGCGTGTCGGGGATTTGGATGTGCTCACCGATGCGGACCGTGACAACATCACCACCTGGTCTGTGGGTGAGGAACTGGA
>NZ_LR131123.1:0-1442 GCF_900626215.1 Corynebacterium neomassiliense
AGTAGTGCCCCATAGAGTGGTGTAACTCGGTGGCCGAGCCCCTCTACGAATCCGTGTTGTGCACGGATGTAGAGCGGCCACCGTGTGATCCTTCGAGTCAACCGTCTAAAGAATCCTCGAGGAGTCATCACGATGACCGCACCCCATATTGTCGACCCTGCAGGCCTGCTTAGCCAAGCCCTCTCCGACGCGTCGCCGGATCTGATGCGCGAGCTGCTGCAGACCATGATCAACGCCCTGCTGTCCGCCGACGCCGACGCCGTCTGCGGCGCCGAATGGAACACCCGCCGTGCCGAGCGCACCAACTACCGAAACGGCTACCGCCACCGACCCCTTGACACCCGCGTCGGCACCGTCGACGTCGCCGTGCCGAAGCTGCGTCAGGGGTCCTACTTCCCCGAATGGCTTCTCGAACGCCGCAAGCGGGCCGAATCGGCACTGATCACCGTCGTCGCCGACTGCTACCTCGCCGGCGTCTCCACCCGCCGAATGGACAAGCTGGTCAAGACCCTGGGCATCGACTCACTGTCCAAAACCCAGGTCTCCCGCATGGCCGCAGACCTCGACGAGCAGGTCGCCGCGTTCCGCCACCGGCGCCTGGACGAGGCCGGACCATTCACCTTCGTCACCGCCGACGCGCTGACGATCAAGGTCCGCGAGAACAAGCAGGTCGTCAAAGCCTCGGTGCTGCTGGCCACCGGCGTCAACGGCGACGGACACCGCGAAGTCCTCGGCACGCAGGTGGCCACCAGCGAGACCACCGCGTCGTGGAACACCTTCTTCGCCGACCTGGTCGCCCGCGGCCTGGGCGGCGTGCGGTTGGTCACCTCCGATGCCCACGCCGGGCTGGTAGAGGCGATCGCGGCGAACCTGCCCGGAGCCGCGTGGCAACGCTGCCGCACCCACTACGCCGCGAACCTCATGGCCGCCTGCCCCAAGTCCATGTGGCCGGCCGTCAAAGCGATGCTGCACAGCGTCTACGACCAGCCCACCGCGGAGGCTGTCAACGCGCAATTCGACCGGCTCCTGGAGTACACCGAGCACCGGCTGCCTGAGGTCGCCGACCACCTCGGGGACGCCCGCGAAGACCTGCTCGCATTCACCGCATTTCCCGACGACGTATGGCGCCAGATCTGGTCCAACAACCCCACAGAACGGCTCAACCGCGAGATCCGCCGCCGCACCGACGTCGTGGGCATCTTCCCCAACCGTGATGCCATCGTCCGCCTCATCGGCGCCGTCCTGGCCGAGCAGACCGACGAATGGGCCGAAGGACGCCGCTACCTCGGACTAGAAGTCCTCAGCCGCTGCCGACTCACCCTGACCACCAACACCGACACCAGCCAGGCGACGGAGGTGAGCACCGATGAACTGATGCAACTACCCGCCTGACCACCAACGAAGGATCAAAAACGAGTTACACCACTACCAGGGGCTTGACC